>DATMYR010000001.1:0-12263 GCA_035560815.1 Syntrophomonadaceae bacterium
GAGACTGTTTCAGATATTGTGTAAACCTCCAAGAGATGTAGAATAAGAGCATCACTTGGAGGTTTTAATTATGGCGAAGAGGAGAATTACCCCCGAAAGAAGAGCCCAACGAAAAAAGCTGCTAGAAATGTTGCAGGATGCTGGTATCAATGATGTGGCAGGTGTGCAGGAACTATTTAAAGAAATGGTCAGCACCGTTCTCGAAAACGGATTAGAAGCGGAGCTGGACGAAGAGCTGGGATACAGTAAATACGATTACCGCAACAAACAGACTGACAACTGCCGTAACGGATTCAGCGAGAAAACCATGAAAACCAGTTTCGGAGATATGGACATTTCTGTTCCCCGTGATCGTAAGGGTGACTTTGATCCCCAAATCGTTAAGAAGCAGCAGACCACACTTTCAGGTGACATCGAAGAGAAAATCATATCCATGTACGCCAAAGGCATGACTACTGCAGATATTGAATCCCATATAAGAGATATCTACGGCATAGAAGTCTCCGACAGCACCATCAGCAGGATTACCGATAAGATTTTGCCGGTGGTTAAAGACTGGCAGAGCCGCCCCCTGGAGAGCCTCTACGCTGTAGTCTTTATGGACGCTGTTCATTTCCATGTACGCAGTGAAGGCCAGATCGTAAAGAAGGCCGTATACGTAGCCATCGGTATTAACATGGACGGAATAAAGGATGTCCTGGGCATGTGGGTCGGAGAAAACGAAAGCGCCAAGTTCTGGCTCTCGATCATGAACGGCTTAAGGAATCGAGGCGTTGAAGATATCCTGATCGCCTGCGTCGATGGATTGACCGGCTTCTCCAGTGCCATTGAAGCTGTATTCCCCCAAACTGAGATACAACAGTGTGTTATCCATCAGATTCGCAATACGACCAGGTTCGTTTCCTACAAGGACATCAAGGTGCTAATGGCCGATCTGAAAAAGGTCTATGCTGCCATTGACGAACAGACCGCTCTCTATGAACTGGACAATTTCGAAGAAAAGTGGAGCTCTAAATACCCGAAGATTTCCGTCTCCTGGCGGAGCAATTGGGCTAATCTCTCCACCTACTTCAAGTATCCCGAAGAGGTCAGAAGGTTGATCTACACCACCAATGCCATTGAGGGATTCAACCGTCAGCTCCGCAAGGTAACCAAAAGCAAATCGGTATTTCCCACTGATGATAGCCTCCTGAAAATGCTGTACCTGGCCATGATTGATATCACCAAGAAATGGACCGGCCGACGGCAGGATTGGGGCAGAATCCATTCTCAACTGGAAATCTACTTCGAAGATCGGATCAAATAGGATTGACATCGGAAAAACCAAGGGTATAATTCAATTTTAAAGGAGCCAGTTGCCTATTTCGGCCAACTGGCCCCTAAAATCTATCGCCTTATTCTACATTGATTTGGACTTTACACAAAGTTCGGGATACACCCTGTCTACGGGTTCTGGGTAAGGTCACCATTCATAATGAAGTCTCACATTTCTTATGTAGGCCCATGTTGCTGGTATCTTTAGAACTTCTGAGATAAGTGATGAAAGATTACATCCCAATGTTTCATTTGTATATTTCTCTGCTGATATTTTTCTTCTCCAATTACGAAGATTGATATTCCCTAAACTAATTTCAAACTTATCTGGCAACGCTGTTTTTGCGCTGATTTCCTCCAATTCCCCTAACCAATCCCTTTTTTCTTCGTAACAACGTCGTTCATTAGATAAATGTCCCTTTGCAGCTATTGGTATAATAAGTTTCTGAATTACTAACGGTATATTTTGTTTATCTATATCCATATCTAATGTGATTTTTTTCAGGCAATTTTCCAATCATACTTTGCCTGTGCCATTTGAATACCTCCCGTTTTTTATTTTAGGGGTATTCTCTGTGTCTATCAAACACGGGCAAGGTCAAACACCTATTTCAATTGTTTGCAAATCTTATGGGTTCATAGTCTGACACACACTTCTTATGATTTCCCTTGCTTCTTCATCAACAATTTGAGGCTTATTGTTACAGCTACTTCATATCTGTCCAGCGGTAGACAGTGTATATTGTCCAAGAATTGACGGACTTAATAGCCCATAGCCTCATTGTTAGCATATTACTCATTTTGTTTGTTGTTAATATCCATATTCAACTCATTATAAAGAGCCTGCGTTTTTGCGACTGATTGATCATTAAGAATAATCAATCCAGATGTGGTTTCAATATAGACATACTGTGTTATATCTGTATTAACATAAAGGGTTATATCACCGATATCTGATGAATACTCTCCTTTATAAGTATTACCTAAACCTAAACCATTTAACTTTGAACCAATTTTAGGAGGATTATTCTTAAGCTGCACGCTTTTAATATTAGATAAGTCAACTTTCTTTCCAAATTCTGTAGATATAGAAAAGGTTCTCCCGCTAATAGAATATACAGGGGGCTTGGTGCTATTATTCATTGCCAAACCAATGATAATCGGAGGAATAATGACAACAATCATAATTGCTATGTAAAAACCAATTCCATGATTGGCATGATTCTTATCTATATTACGTTCAGTCTTAGAAGAAATTGGTTTTTTGCAATCTGCGTTCATAACAATGCTCCTTTTTATCTCTAATGACATTTCGAGAAAAATACTCAGAAGAAACATAGGGACGGGTACCTCGTTCACATCAGGAGGTACCCATCCCCCTGCGTTTTGATGGAAAAAATGTTTTCATCTCGATACCCCTAAAAACCTTGGTATTCTAGACGGCAGAGGCAGGTATGAATCCCACTACATAAATAGGCATAAAGCCTTAAACCACCTATTCATTGGTATTATAGATTATTTTTTACATATTATCAGAAGCCGCCACGTTTTTCCATTACATAGTATGTATCAACTGCGGGGTAAGACAATGGAAAAATCCCTTAAGCCGCTATTTGAATAATTTGTTGATAATAAATAATGTCCCATAACGATATGAAATAGCACTATACAACTCCCTATTGGGGGTTTTTTCGCTGCAGGCTATTTTATTGTTGTAAACAGGCTCGCGATTTTATTTCCAGAGGATTAGAATTATGATAACTATCTGGTAGAACCCAAGGAGGGTGTATTGATTATGGTTGGCAGGATGAAATTAACCAATTCCGATCTTTTAAGCATTTTAAACTCACCTGATTATTCACATATCATGCGGAACTTTCGGGAAAAACGAGTTAAAAAAAAGGACATCATATTTCCTCCAAATGCGGATGAGAATCTAATGTTTATCGTTAAAAAGGGCAGAGTCAGGGTCTATCTTGCTTTTTACGATAAGGAGTTCACCTTGTCAATCCTGGAAGAAGGAGACTTATACAGCACCCATACCAGAGCTTATACTGAAGCCATTGAAGATTGCGAACTTCTGGTATGCGGCATAGAAAATTTTACGAAAATTATGGCGCAATATCCCACATTTACCTTAACCGCTATTAATGTATTGGGAGATATACTTAAAAATTCCTTTAGCATCATAAACGGATTTGCTTTTAAGGAAGTACATCAAAGGTTAGCGGAATTGCTGGTTCAAATGGCTGAAGATAAAGGCGAAAATACTGATGAAGGGATTTTCATAGAGCTTGGCTTGAATAATGAACAGATTGCCATGCTGGTTGGCACATCGAGACAAACCGTTTCAATTCTGCTCAATGATCTATATAAGTCAGGTACTTTAGTCAAAGTAAACCGCCGGACAGTCTTAATAACGAACATACAGCACCTAAAAAAAATTTCCTCATGTTATTGACTTAGTGAAAATATTAACAGAAAAGTTTTTATATTGCGGTACAAATTCGTCGGGTAAATGACGGTTTTAATAAGAGGATTACGCTAGTATATACACTGACAACAATTAAGCCCTCCAATTCGAAGGGCCATTGTTTTGAGTGTATTAGCCAATAAGAGCGTAATCCTTTTATTTTTGTGCCTTTATTCCGGTGGAATCGGAGCGGTGCTGTATCTTGAATATCGGCTTTTAATGTGAGGGCTTGTATTTCTGGCAGCAGCGCTGGTTTTAGAAGCGGGTTGTTTGTTGGTACCAGTACCCAGGCGTCATTGAACGTCTAGAACATCTGTTGTAACTCGGCTGTTTATGAAGAGGAGATCAAACAGGGGGTGGTTGTTTTGAAGGAGGTATTTGTCAGGCAGGAGCGCTGTCTGGGGTGTAAGTCCTGTGAACTGGCCTGTGCGGTAGCCCATTCACGCAGTGAAAGCCTCTTTGCATCTCTGGGTGAAAGCCCGACTCCGAGAAAGCGTATTTACACTGACTATTGGCAGGGACGCAATTTTATCATTAACTGCCGCCATTGCGAAGAGCCGCTCTGCGCCCGGGTCTGCCCCACTCAGGCAATGTCCAAAGATCCCGCGTCAGGGAAGGTTGTGCAGGCAGATGAGCGCTGTATAGGATGCGGCATGTGTCAGCTGGCATGTCCATTCGGCGTCATATCCCGTTATCTGGAAAGTAAAAAAACCGTCAAATGCGACGGCTGCCCTGACCGGGAAGTTCCCGCCTGTGTTAAGGCCTGCCCGACCCAGGCCTTGCTCTATGTTGATTCCGAGGTGCTTATGCAGGGGAAGCGTCAGGCTTTAGCGCAGCAGTTGTTGGACCAGGGCTCAGCTGTTTAGGACAGACTGCAAAGGGGGAAATGGTAGTGGAAAAAAGTATAGATCTGGCCAGCATAAAGATGCTCAATAAGGCAGCAGCCGAGAACATAAACACCGCCTGGCAAAGGTTCGATCAGCAGCAGCCCCAGTGCGGTTTCGGCCTGCTCGGTATCTGCTGCCGCAACTGTAATATGGGACCCTGCCGGATAGATCCCTTCGGCGGGGAGCCGCAGGCCGGGGTGTGCGGTGCCAATGCCGACACCATTGCGGCTCGCAACCTCCTGCGCATGATTGCGGCCGGGGCTTCGGCCCATTCCGACCACGGCCGGGATATTGTGGAGACCCTTCATGCCGTAGCCCGGGGAGGATCTTCCGATTATCAGATTAAAGACCAGAACAAATTACAGGCTCTGGCCTCCGAGCTGGGCATTCCCTGGGAGGGGCGCAGCCCGGAAGATGTGGCCGGGGATCTGGCCGACATGGCCCTGGATGAGTTTGGCTGCCGGAAAAACACCCTGGCTTTTCTGCAGCGGGCTCCGCAAAAAAGGCAGGATATATGGGCCAAACTGGGAATTAATCCCCGCGGTATTGACCGCGAAGTGGTGGAATCCCTGCACCGCACCCACATGGGCGTGGACGCCGATTATGTCAGCCTGATCCTGCACGGTTTGCGCACTTCCCTGAGCGACGGTTGGGGCGGCTCCATGTGGGCCACTGAATTTTCCGACATTCTCTTCGGAACCCCGCAGCCCATAAAAGGGATGTCCAACCTGGGAGTCCTTAAAGAAGACCAGGTTAATATCGTAGTGCACGGTCATGAACCTACTTTATCAGATATTATCGTATACGCCGCCCGGGAGCCGGAGCTTTTGGAAAAAGCCAGAGCGGCTGGTGCTCAGGGCATAAATATCTGCGGGATGTGCTGCACCGGAAATGAAATTCTCATGCGGCACGGGGTGCCCGTTGCCGGCAACTTCCTGCAGCAGGAACTGGCCCTGATAACCGGGGCGGTGGAAGCCATGGTGGTGGATGTGCAATGCATCATGCCTTCTTTAAGCCAGGTCGCGGCCTGCTACCACACCAAACTGGTAACCACCTCCCCAAAAGCCAGGATTGCCGGAAGCGAGTATGTGCCTTTTGACGAACACCACGCCCTGCAGACGGCGCGTGATATTATCAGCATAGCTATCGACAACTACCCGCGCCGCCGCCCGGAAAAGGTGCAGATACCCGCAGAAACCATGGAGTATATGGCCGGATTCAGCGCCGAAGCCATCATTGCTGCCCTGGGCGGAACCCTGGACCCTCTCCTGGGCGCGGTCAAAGATGGTGCCATTCGCGGCATCGTCGGAATTGTGGGATGCAACAACCCCAAGATCCAGCAGGACAACGGCCATGTCACCCTGACTAAAAAATTGATAGCGAATAACATTCTGGTTGTGCAAACCGGCTGCGCAGCCATCGCCTGCGCCAAAGCCGGGCTTTTACGTCCGGAAGCGGCAACTCTGGCCGGACCCGGGCTGCGCCCGGTGTGCGAAGCCCTGGGTATTCCCCCGGTACTGCATATGGGTTCCTGCGTGGACATCAGCCGCATTCTGGTGGTGGCCAGCGCTTTAGCCAACGCTCTGTCTGTGGATATACCCGATCTTCCCCTGGCTGCCGCGGCGCCGGAATGGATGTCCGAGAAAGCGGTATCGATTGGCGCTTATGCCGTGGGCAGCGGTATTTTTACCGTCTTGGGAACCGTACCCCCGGTTCTGGGCAGCAAGAATCTGACCGCACTCCTGACCGAAGGGGCCAATGGGGTGGTGGGAGCCGCATTTGCGGTGGAAGAAAATCCGGAAGCAGCCGGCGATCTCATCATCAAGCATATAGAAGGAAAACGCCAGAGCCTGGGCCTGGCTTGATAGACCGGCTTAAGGAAAGAGGTGGGCCTTTTGAAAATAGCGGTTTCCGGCAAAGGGGGCGTAGGAAAAACCACCCTGGCAGCCGGTTTGATCCGGGTTCTTCTGAATAAGGGTTTTCCCGTGTTTGCCGTGGATGCCGACCCCGATCTCAGCCTGGGCACCCTCCTGGGTTTTTCGGAAGAAACCATCGCCAGGCTGAAGCCTATAGTGGAAATGCGCGACCTGATCGCCGAAAAGGTGGGCGGCAACACCGGTTTTTTTACTATGAACCCGGAAGTTGACGATATTATACGCGATTTTACCCTGGCTTCCGGCCAACTGCGTTTTTTGAAAATGGGAGCCGTGAAAAAAGGCGGGTCTTCTTGCTACTGCCGGGAGAACAGCGTATTAAACGCTCTCATGACCGTGCTGGTGGTGCAGCAGGAAGAATATGTGGTTATGGATATGGGAGCAGGCATCGAACACCTCACCCGGGGAACCGCCCGGGGGGTGGACTGGATGCTTATTGTTACCGAGCCCAGCCGGGTCAGCCTGAACACGGCCCGCACGGTCAAAGAATTGAGCCAGGATATCGGCGTCCAACACATCGCTTATATAGGGAACAAAATCAGGGATGAAAACGACCGTGAATACCTGATCCAGGCCCTGGCCGGGGAGAATCTTCTGGGCTGCATGCCATTTAATACATCGCTGCTGGAGGAATCCCGCACCGGGGTTATGGACCGCAGTTTTGCGGCCGTGGCCGGAACCTTGGAACAAATAATAGAGAAAATCCTTTAAATTGATGCTCGCTTGTTATCAACAGGAGACCAATTGAATTAGAAACCCAGGCCGTCAAACACCAGCGATTTATTCAAAGGTCTCCACAAAGGAGGACTGGTAAGAATGCCTATCACGTCTTTTCCGGAAGAAAGCCAGGCCGCTTTTTTAGCTATCATCTCGGAATATCCCGGCGAAAAACGCTATATCATTCCCATAATGCACCACCTGAACAAGTACTATCACTATCTGCCCCGCCCTGCCCTGGAGCTAACCGCCCAGCATACCGGGGTTCCTTTCAGCCAGGTTTATAGTATGGCGACTTTCTACAAAGCCTTCAGCCTGGTTCCCCGGGGATGCCATCATTTCAAGGTCTGTGACGGCACTACCTGCCACATCAAGGGTTCCCGTTTAATCACCGACGAACTGCAAAAACACCTGGGCATAAAAATCGGAGAAACCAGTTCCGATCGCCAGTTTTCCATGGAAACGGTGAACTGCATCGGTGCCTGTGCCATAGCGCCGGCTTTGCTGGCTGATGATAAGGTTTATCCCCGGGTGACGCCGGCATCCGTACGTAAGATTATCCAGGAATACGGGGGGTGTTCGCATGACCATTCCTGAGGCTTCGCTCTCCACACATCGCATCCTGGTTTGCTGCGGGACAGGATGCCTGGCCAACGGAGCCTGGGAGGTGTACCAGGCTCTGCGCTCGAGCCTGCAGGGACAACCGGCCAGTGTTCACCCTGTGCGGGAAGCAGTGGCCACCGGCTGCCACGGCCTGTGCGCCCGGGGGCCTTTCGTGCGCATCCTGCCTGACGACATCGTATACTGCCAGGTGCAGGCCGGCGACGTGGCCGAGATTGTGGCTTCCACCCTTGAAGGCGGGCCGCCTATCAAACGCCTGCTGTTCAGGGATGCCCAAACCAAACAGGTTCTCACCCGGCCGGAAGACTTCCCCTTTTACCGGCAGCAGCACAAGATCGTTTTACGAAATGTGGGGGAGATCGACCCCACATCCCTGCAGGATTACCTGGCCCGGGGGGGCTACCGCTCTTTGGAGAAAGCCCTGCTCATGGAGCCTGACGACATAATAAACGAAGTGATTTCCGCCGGTTTACGCGGCAGGGGCGGAGGCGGCTTCCCCACCGGGGTCAAATGGCGTGCCTGCGCCCAGGCCTCCGGGGCGCCGCGCTATATCATCTGCAACGGCGATGAAGGCGACCCCGGTGCTTTTATGGATGAAAGCGTGATGGAAGGCGATCCCCACAGCGTTCTGGAGGGAATGATCATCGGTGCCCGGGCGGTGAACGCCTCCCAAGGCTTCATTTACGTCCGCGATGAATATGCCCGTTCTATCATCTGCCTGCAAAAAGCCATTGAAGACGCCCGCCACGCCGGATTTTTAGGTGATAGAATCCTTAACAGCGATTTTTCCTTTGACGTGGAACTGGTGCGGGGCGGGGGAGCTTTTGTCTGCGGGGAGGAAACAGCGCTAATGGCCTCTATTGAAGGTAGTATCGGCGAGCCCCGGGATAAATACCGCTATCCCACCGAGTCGGGCCTGTGGGGGCAGCCCACGCTTATCAACAATGTGGAGACCTGGGCCAATATCCCCTACATTCTGGATAAAGGTGCTGCCCACTTCGCCTCCCTGGGAACAGCCGGGAGCAAAGGCACCAAGGTATTTTCCGTGGTGGGGAAGGCAGTCCATACCGGCTTGGTGGAAGTACCCATGGGGAGTTCCCTGCGACATATAATTGATGATATTGCCGGCGGGGCGCCCTGGGGACGCCAGCTAAAGGCGGTACAGATCGGCGGACCTTCGGGAGGATGCATCCCGGAAGCCATGCTGGATCTGGAAGTGGATTTCGATTCCCTTACCGGAGCCGGTGCCATGATGGGCTCAGGCGGGATTATCGTTATGGATGACCGCACCTGCATGGTGGAAGTAGCCCGCTATTACATGGAATTTCTGGCCGGCGAGTCCTGTGGTAAATGCCTGCCCTGTCGGGAAGGCATCGATTACATGCTGGGCATTCTCACCCGCCTATGCCATGGCCGGGGTACGGAAGCCGATTTAGAACGATTGCAGGATATATGCACTACCCTGCAGGCGGCTTCCCTGTGCAATCTCGGCAAAACCGCCCCCAACCCGGTGTTATCAACCGTAAAATACTTCCGTGAAGAATACCTGGCTCATATCCAAGAGCACCGCTGCCCGGCCGGGATATGCCGCGATTTGACCACATTCTCCATCGATCCCGATCTCTGCAACGGCTGCACCCTCTGCCTGAAATTCTGCCCGGTGGATGCCATCGAGGGGGCTGCCAAACAGGTGCATGTCATTGATCAGACCCGCTGTATCCGGTGTGGGGAATGCTTTGAACAATGCCGCCAGGATGCGGTCGTGATAGGGGGGCGATAACATGAAGATAGTCATTGACGGCCGGGAGATTGAAGCCCAACCCGAATCAACCATATTAGAAGCCGCTCAGGCGGCGGGCATCTTTATCCCCACCCTGTGCTATCATCCTGCTTTCGGCGGTCAGGGACACTGCCGCATGTGCATGGTGGAGGTGGAGCCCCCCCTGCGCCTGGTAGCCTCCTGCGCCCACCCGGTTTTCGATGGAATGATAGTGCGGACCACCAGCCCCACTCTGGAAAAAATCCGTCAGACCCTGGTAATGCTGCTGTACCGGCGAGCACCGGCCAGCGAGCTGATGGGCCGTTTGAAGGCGGATTATCTCGCGCGGGCTGAGCTTTGGGTTAAAGACCCCATGGAAAGCTGCATTCTCTGCCGGTTGTGTGTGAACGCCTGCCAGAGCCTGGGTCCCAGCGCCATCTCGGCCTCTTTGCGAGGGACGCAGAAACGCGTTACCACGCCCTACGATGAGCCATCCCCGGACTGCATAGGATGTGCCACCTGCGCCCATATCTGCCCCACCGGGGCCATCCCTGTGCGGGTGGAAAACGGCCAGCGTTTTATATGGAACAAGAGCTTTGAACTGGTTCACTGCCCGCTTTGCGGCGAAGCCTTCGCCACCCGGGAGCAGCTCCAGTATACGGCCGCGAAAAGTCAGGAGCTGGCGGAAAGCCCGCTCTGCGAGAGGTGCCGCCGTTTGGAGGCAGCCCAACACTGGGGTGAGCTGCCTCTCTAGCGGCTGGGCACACTATAAGGACGGTTTCGGTGGCTCCATTTAATATCTGACAACCTGGCTCCAGCCGGTTGGACAGATTATCCGTATTAAATTTTAGCTTTGTTAGACGAAGATGTTGCTTATAAGAACTTAAAAAGCTAGCCACACTCGGCTTGAGTATGGCTACTTATTTTGCCTGCATAATTTAAAGTAGTATCGAAAATAGTTGTTTTCTTTTAGCGTTGACGTATTTCACACATTCAATTCAATAAATTGCTGTTGCCTACGAATCACATAAATGCTTAACTCCGGTTTTATGTGCCGCCTGCTGATTTCGCATTGCCAGAACGCATGTTCGATTCTATAATAGTATTAACCTAGACGCTCATACACCCTTATTTCTGAGGAGGTAGGCAAAGGGACGTGGGACCAGGCCTTGCGTCCCACACCTAAGATCCACAAAGAATGGTGTTCAGGTGCGTCTGTTTCACATTACAATGTTGTGCTTAGACGACCAAGAAACTGGTTGCTTCTCATGGGCGAAGCGCGGCAACATTTAAGAAATCTACGAGCTAAGATGGTGTTTCTTCAGGATGAGTAGTATATTAGATGGACTTAATGAGAAGCAACGACAGGCTGTGACTGCCACGGAAGGTTTCATCCGCGTGATTGCGGGTGCGGGCTCCGGCAAGACGCGGGCGCTGTCGCATCGCTTTGCCTACCTGGTCAATGAGATCGGGATCATGCCTTCCAACATCCTCTGTGTCACCTTTACCAATAAATCCGCCAATGAGATGAAACAGCGTATTCGCCGTCTTACCGGCGATAGCGATACCGGCTATATCAGCACTTTCCACAGCTTTTGTGTGTCCGTTTTGCAGGAGGATATCAATGTTGTACAGTATCCGAAAAGCTTCCTGGTGCTTGACAATGCCGATATAGACACGATGCTGAAGATTATCTATGAGGAGTGTAGTCTCACCCTTCGCCATATGACCTTCTCCAAAGCCCGCGACATGATCGAAATTCGCAAGATATTGAAAATACCGGATTACTACGAGCATATGATAGCTTTGCCTTTGGACGAGCTGCATCAAAAGTACCTGGATGCCTCGGAAGTGGAGGACATTATATTCTGGGGATATCTCTATCAGGAAAAGAAATGCTTCGGCTTGGACTACAACGACCTGATCAAATATGTCTTGTATATCTTCAGCATCAATGATGCGGTCAGGTTAAAGTGGCAGCAGCGCTTGGAGTACATAATGATCGATGAGTATCAGGATATCGACGATCTGCAGTACCGGCTGATGAAAGTGTTGTGCGCCTATCACAAAAATCTATTTATTGTCGGCGATCCTGATCAGACTATCTACACCTGGCGGGGAGCCAACGTACGGTATTTATTAAACTTTGACCAGGATTTCCATAATGTCCAAACCATTATGATGATGCAAAACTACCGGTCAACACCGCAGATTGTGGCCGTGGCCAACTCTTTGATCGGAAACAATAAAAATCGAATGAAAAAGGATTTGCTGCCCATGCTGCCGGAGGGCGTGCCAGTTGTTTACCACCACGCCAAAACCTCGGAATTGGAGGCCAAGTGGATTGCGTTTCAAATCAAAGAGCTGGCCGACAAAGGTGTAAAACTTAGCGACATCGCCATATTGTATCGTGCCCACTACATTACCCGTAAACTGGAAGAGGTTTTCTTGAAGGAAGAATTGCCCTACAGAATATACAGCGGGGTGCAGTTCTTCGGCCGTATGGAGATCAAAGACACCCTGTCCTATCTGCGCATGATAGTATATAAGGATGACTT
>DATMYR010000002.1:0-2358 GCA_035560815.1 Syntrophomonadaceae bacterium
TCTGCTCATCAATGTCCAGTTCGTTAAATACGCTGGTAAAATCACTCACGATAATCTGGTCAGCAGTGGTAAAACGTTCTATATTGGCATATTCCACCCGGTCATCAACAACTACAGTTGCAAATTCCACCATGTTTAACAAGGGCACCAGTTTATGAGCAATGTGGCCACCACCAAATACATAAGTGGTTCCCGAACAGCCAAGGGGCTCAATCATGAGCTGCAGGTCATCGAAGACCGTAAATGATCGAATATTAGGCATCTGGGGAAGGAGAGATTCTAAATCACCGGATGGACAGCCTTCCCACCCAATAATCTCACTACTATTCTTGACCAGGCATTGCCTGGTTCGACACACCGATTCATTGGGTGAAAGCGAGGTAACAAGCCAGGCTCGCTGCCCTGATTTAGAGCTGCTCAATATCCCGCGATAAATGTCCAGATATCCTGCTTCTTGCACATCGATAAAATCAATGAGGACTTCGACCTGCCCACCGCAGATCATATCCATTTGGGCAGCCTGGCGGCAAGTAAGATTCAGCTCCAGCACATGCATCTTATGCTCTTGAAGGACATGCACCGCATGCTGTTGAACCAATGCTTCCAGTAACCCCCCGCCAATGGTTCCCAATATACCCCCGTCCGCGCGAATCGCCATATGAGCGCCCGAATCCCGCGGTGCAGATCCCCGCTGTTTTACAATGGTGGCCAGTGCAAAACTCTCTTTTTGTTCTAATAACCTGATGACACCTTCCACAAGATCTTTCATTTTCTACCTCTCAAGATCATTTATCACTTAAGCCATTACCTACTTGCCGATGTATTGAAAATTTCAGCCCACGGTTTACTGTATTTTATGGTTACGTACACCAGAGTATGTCCGCAAGCTAGTTTTTCCTCTTTTGCCTATGACCGACGAATTACTTATGATAGCCTTCAACTTCTAACACATCTCCACTCCGCTCCAAAGGAAAATAGAGGAGCTGTTGCCTGTACGGCTCCCCTATCGTGTTTTCTCCCAGTTCAACACAGTTTAAGCAGTGATTTTCTCAGTTGCCAGAATTGACTTTCTTGCAGATAAATTCTATAGTCAGCCTCAACTTTCCGGAAGAGATATTAACAACCAGATATTGCTGTTTTACTTTAATAAATACTTGAAGATAATCGTCGTGATAATGGCAGCGATAGCAATCAAAATGCTAAGCAAATTGTAAATGTTCATACGTGAATCCTTTTGAGTTTCTTCTTTGGTTTCCAAGTGGCTTTGCATAGCACCAATCGTGTATTCAATCGAATCAATTCTGGCCCGGTAATTGTTGTAATCTCTAATAAGGACTTTAAGTTCTCCTATCTGAAGCCGATTCTGCCCGATTTCACTTTTAAGGTCCTGAGCAGTCTCGATTAACGCACTTTTTACATCGAAAATCATTTCAATCACTTCTTTTTGGGTATACCAGTCTTTTTTAAAATCATCATCTGTCATACCTATATCCCACCTTTTAAAAAACTAAATCTCCTGGTAAATATAGGTATTATATGATAATTAGGGTGCGGTTGTTCCGGTCGAAGAAAACCATTTTTATCCCGCATTAGCGGTATGGGGATATAGACGATAGCAAAACCCCTTCCGCTTTTACAGAAGGGGTTGAGCATTGATTTTTGGTGCGTAAAACGCGAGACCGGTCGTTGATAGTTCGTTTAGTGCAATGATTTAAGGTATTCCACCAGGTCGTCCTTTTCGCTTTCAGCCAGGTTCAGTTTAAACTGCTGGTTATAATGATTCACCACATCCTTCAGAGTCTTGGCGCTGCCGTCGTGAAAATACGGACCGACCGCCCATACACCACGCAGCTGCGGAACCTTGTAAGTTCCGTCCTTAAAAACAGGTGAGTCGGCATGTTTAGGATCAGCCCCTACCACCTCTGGTTTGACTTTTTGGTTGTTAGTAAACAGAGGCGGTGTATGGCATTCTGCGCACTTGGCCTTACCCATGAACAATTCCTGTCCTTTTACTGCTCGGTCCTGATCGAACGAACCGATGTCTGGTGTAGGTGCTTCGATGGTCTCCAGGTAAGCAATCACAGCCGGCATTTTGGGACCGATTAAATCTATGCCATCCCCTAGATCCTGATTAACGATTCCCCATTTTGCGGGCGGTTTGAATTCGCCATTTCCATGCCCGACAATGTCCATAGTAAAGTGGCTGCGTTCTTTAGCATCAGTAAAAGTCCCGTTCCAGTTAAAGTACTTGATTCCCTTGGTGGCAAAGGCCGCCTCCATCATGGCGGGATTATTAACCCCATCTTCGGCTTCATTGTTGAATGTTACGTCAATACGACCCGGCCCCCAGCTCAGGAG
>DATMYR010000003.1:0-33006 GCA_035560815.1 Syntrophomonadaceae bacterium
ATCTATATATTGTTGAAAGCTTTTTTCATCGTATCGGTTCCAAATCTCATTAAATAGTTCCTGATGTTTATATTCCTTTTCCTGAGGTTTAGTGACTTTAAGGCTTTTGGCGTCGGCCTCGATAAAGGAAATATCTGAAAGAATCTCAAATTGGTTTATTGCTTCGTCAGCGATTTGGCGGGCTTGCTCATAAGGATGTTTTGAAGAAGTGTCGCTATTGAATGCGTACTTTTCCCATCTCATATTCATATTTACGAGAGTCACCACTTTTGCATAAGCAAAAAATGGAGAGCTTCCGGCAGCGTTCATTAGTTCCTTTAGTTCATTTAGTTTAGTTAAATAAATACTTCGATCCATTGGGAATCCTCCTACTTTCTTTCAGAAATAACTCTGGCTGGAATTCCGGCAGCTATATTGTATGGGGCTATGTTTTTCGTTACAACCGAGCCAGCGCCTACAACAGCACCATCACCTATCGATACTCCTTTTCCTATAAAGACCTGACCCCCCAGCCATACATCTGAACCTATAGCAACCGGGGCACCGACAAAGCCCTGATCCTGAATGTACGCATCCTTGTTTAAGCCGTGATCGGAAGAATTTATATATACAAATGCGGCAAATATGCATTTTTCCCCAATGGTGAGTCCATGCCCGCCATTGAATATGCTGTAATTCCCCAAAACTGCACCTTTACTAACCTTTAACTCCGCATTGTTGGCGCTTACCAACCAGTTTTCGGTTCCGGTTCTTACACCGTCTTCTAAAATGAGCCTACCGTTTTTTCTTAAGCGAATATAGGTTTTTCCCCCCAGGCTGACGTTGTCACCGATAATAATGCTTCTCCATCTTGCCCCATCTCTCAATAATATATCAAGCGGGCCCAGGATAACCAGATTTCTGCCTACCTGACTGCCCCGGAGCCTTAGATAGATTGTCCAAAACATGCCTCTTATCTTAGTTAGTACTTTCAATAGATGACACCCTCGCGTTTAACAATTAAACTGTCTAAGAAACAAATTAACGTTAATAATATTAAATATGAATTTGCTGTAACTGTTATCCTGCGGATTACTTTGAATTAGAGTACGCACTTTTTCTTTATCTACAAAATCATAAACCGGGCCATCGTCAAGTATAAACGCCTGATTATCTGAATTATTCAGGTCAATTAAAGAATGAATAGATGCATTGAACCCCTTTTTCTGCCGGTCCAACCTTACCTTATCATTAAGTAAACCTTTCACCGACTCCCGAAGAATAAATTTGCCATATCCGTTCTGAATTAAATGCTCGTTGGGTATTGAATAACAAAAGTCAAACATATTAGAATCCAGATAAGGACTGCGGTTTTCTATGGAAAACATCATTGAATTCAGGTCGTCCTCATGTAAGATGGGGGGGACCGCTTCATGAAACAACTCATTCATCATCCGGTTGCGCAGCAATGAATCACAGTAATATTGCTCGCTAAATTCCTCATTAAAATCCCTGTTAAGATATCCGGCAAACACATTGTTGTCTAGATAAATATGGGCTCTTATACTGGTATCGTTAAAGTATAATTCAGGGTTCCGTAAATAAGGGTTTCTTACAAACCTCCCGGTATTGTTCTGCCAATCAGCCAGATATTTACTATAATCGGGGCGGTCTCTCATTTCATAAAGGTGAAGGTTGAAATGATCGTAATAACCGGTAAGAAGTTCGTCAGCCGCAGTGCCGGAAGCAACCACCCGGTATCCCTGTTTGGATATAGACTCGGATAGAAAGGAGTGAATATAATACGAAATAGTATATACAGGTGCATCATGGTAGTTGACTAAAGCCTTCAATCGGTCAATAAACCCATCCTGGGGGATTTCTATAATAGTATGCTTGCAGCCCAGGTCATCAATAGTAGCCCGAATGTTATCATATTCATTGTAACGTTCATCACTATCAATAATTGAAAACGTAGCCACATCGTAATTAAAAGCCTTTGCAGCTATGGAAACAATAGCGGATGAATCCACTCCTCCACTTAAACAGAAGGCCAGGGGAACATCCGAACGCAGCCTTAATTTTATGCTGGTTAATAGGTGGTGCTTGAAGCCTTCTATTGCCTCTTCGATTTTCATATCCGCTTTAATGGAGCATTTAGGTTGCCAATATCTGATTGTTTTACAGCTAAGCTCACTGTCTACTATCATGCTGCTTGCATAGGGGAGTTCATCAATGTTTTTAAAAAAGGTATCTCCTGTTTTATATAGTGATTTATAACCATTAACCAGGTAGCGGTATAAATGCTGGTAGTTAATATCTAAAAGGGAATCTGATAATGAGCGGATATATTTTACCTCAGAAGCAAAGAAAATACCCCGGGGTGTTCTGTACAAGTACAGCGGTTTTTCTCCAAATCTATCGCGGGATAAAAAAAGCTGCCCTTTACGGCGATCATAAATAGCGAAGCTCCACATTCCCTCAAAGTGCTGCACACAATCCTTTCCGTAATATAGATAAGATTGGAGAAGGACCTCTGTGTCCGATTGGGTTTTAAAGTTCACTCCCTTGCCCTGAAGGTATTCACGCAGTTCAACATGGTTGTATATTTCCCCATTAAAAACCAGGGTGCACTCATCAATAGAGAACGGTTGATTGGAGCGCTCTTCCAGATCGATGATACCCAATCTACTATGTAACAAAGAAACTGTATACTTTTGTTCGTTAAAAGTCTTGAAAGCCTGATGGTCAGGGCCACGGTTTAACATCAAAGACAAGGTGTTTCTAATGTTGTCTGTCGCAATAGGTTCTTTACCTATATATCCGGCAATACCACACATATAATTCGTACTCCTATTTATACAACTGCTATTCTCTTGAGATGAAACAGGTCATCTGACGACTGGTTAGTACCATCAATAGCTGTTGGGCAGCATTCAATGCCATATTTTTTGAGTATTGCGATCACTTGCGGAGAATAACAATACTCCAATCCTTCCGGGTAGGAATAGTGCCTTAAAGTAATTCCGGCCTTATCCTTCATCAGCATGAAGCTGGTTTTGATCTCATTTTCAAGCTCAGTATTGCTTAGAAATGCCAGGTTTACATGATGGTGGCTGTGCCCGCCAATAGTAAATAACTTATGGCCGGACAGTTCCTGAACTTGCTTCCAGGTCACCTTTAGATCAAGTGGGTCATCGCTTGATTTGATTTCTTCGCTACCACATTGACGGTAAATTTCCTTAACCAGTAATTCCTCCGATATGCTGGCATCCGTCTTAACATAAGCTCTAAGGTAATCCAAAATCATCAGTTTATTTTGAACCGTCCCTATATCGACTGACTCTACCTGCCAGGGTAAGCGCAATGATAGCTGTTTGGTATTCTCGAAACAGTATTCAATGTGGTCAATCCAGGACATGGCATTTGTTTCGATAAAGAAAGTGCTGAAATAAAAGGTCGCAGGCACTTTGTAATCGCACAGGATAGGTGCAGCAACTGAGTAATTATTCTCAAAACCATCATCAAAGGTGACAACAAACGCCCCCGGGGGAAATGGTTCCCCGGTCTGATGGTATTTTATGACATCGTCCATGGAGAGCGCATAGCCGCTTTTAGATAATGAAGATATACATTCGCGAAAATATCCACTGGGGAGGTGTTTCCTGGTGTAATTTCGAACGGTGTAATCTGAATTATTAACCACTCCGTGAAACAAAAATATACTGAGTTTATGGTCATTTAACCTATCTTGCAAGTTCATCTATACCCTCCGCGTAATTGCGAAACTTTTTGACACATATCTCCTTTAACACCGATGGCATGAAGGAATAATAACGCCCCTGTTTCCGTTGAGGTCTGGATAAAAAATCGCCATACCGGGAAAAGAAATCGAGCGCCGATAGGACCAACATCAGGCAAATATCAGTGTTATGGTGCCGGAGTTCATGTAATCCCATGCCTTTAAAAACAGGAACTGCACCCTGATTAATTATCTCACCGGCATCAAGATCCTGGTTTACCCTGTGCAATGTAGTAATCAAACCCGTAAAGTCATTGTGGTAAATTGCCCAGAGGTGGGAATCCAAACCACGGTAGTACTCCGGGTCGCCGCCGTGAAGGTTTATAATTCCCCTGGGGCAGCAGTCAATGATTTCCCGGCCAAGTTTACTGGTGCCAAATACGATTACAACATCAGGTGTGGTTTTGCTTAAACACTGTACGGTTTTGAAACAATTAATAGCGTCTACAGTCAGGCAATCAGCCACATCATGAATAGAAATGTCAGCTCCATGGAAAAAGACCGATCTTTCGTAAGAGTCTCTATCATCCTCATAGGAATGATGGGTTTCAAATAAAGGGGCAGAGGATAGCTTTTCTATAATTACCGTATCAATTGAATAAGTCCTGCTTAACTCCCGGAAAAAATAAGTATGGTGCAATGTATCGGTTGTTAATAGCGCGATCTTCATGTTTATCAAGCCTTTTCGTCGAAAATGTCAGCGGTGAGCATTTGACCTTTGCTTACTGCCTTTTTTATCTCTTTACCGAGAAGCAAGGATTCGTTACCCGGCGCAATGCCCCCGGCAGGCCTGACCCAGGTAATATCATTTCCACTGAGTATTTTTCCAGCCGGTAAATCACGGCGGGAGACAATGGAGCGTCGTACTGCTGTCACTACTTCTTTTTCACTGCTCTGAAGGACTTTTTCACCACTCCCCAGCAAGACTGTAGCCTGTTTGACAGCATCAACCAGGGATTTCATTTCTGCCGGGTCAGCAGATATCTGGTGGTCTCTAAAATCGGAATAGTTTTTGTCAATGGTGAAGTGCTTTTCTATTATCCGAGCACCCAGGGCTACGGATAGCACGGCAGCGGTAATACCAATGGTATGATCCGAATACCCGATGGTGCAGTTAAGATTGCTTTGAAGATTGCGTATAGCAGCCAGATTGGCTTGATCGGTTGGGACCGGATAACTAGTTACGCAGTGAAGAATGGCCAGCTTCTGTTCAGTATTATGCTCTGACCATACCTGCTCAATAAGGGCTTTAGTGTAGCGAATTTGGGTCATGTCAGCCAGCCCGCTGGATAGAATTACAGGTTTTAAGGTATGGGCAACACAATTTATCAGGGGATAAAAATTGTTGTCCCCGGAGGCTATCTTAAATGCCGGAACAATGTTGTTAAGGAATTGCGCACTTTCTATATCAAAAGGGGTGGACAAAAATATTAGACCTGCATGCCTGGCCACCTTACTGAGCCTTTCAAACTCATCAAAGTTGAGTTCAAAGGCTTTTAGTCTTGAAAAGCGTGCTTCATCCGTCTTGCTTACGTAGAATTCAGTTTGGTAGGTTTGAAATTTGACTGCGCCAACACCTGCATCGGCAGCCAAACCCACCATATCCTCAGCTAGAGTATAACTGCCTTCATGGTTGTTGCCGATTTCTGCTACAATCAAAACATCCTTGTCCAGGTCATAATTATCAATCTTCATGCTTTGCCTCCTAGAGGTGGTAATGCATAACGTGGTATGCTTCCATTAACCGAAATCCCATTTTTTCATAAAGACTTACAGATGCAAGGTTGACCAGTTGGGTGCCAACACGGATTTCGCCAACCTTACTACAATTTGCCAGTGCATATTCAATCATTTTTTGAGCAATGCCCATTTGCCTATAAGACGAATCAACCGCAATCAGGTCAATAGTTAAAACCCCCTGGCCATCATAAAGAAGCTGTAAGAAGCCAGCCGCAAGCTCTCCACTATATGCTACAACCATATATTCTCCGCGTTTGCCCCGAAAAAAGTTTCTGGCCCATTCTGTTTTAATCTGGTTTGCCATATCAGTAGTAAAATCCTTATCTGTATGGAACCGACTAAATGTAAAAGCCCTGCCGGCTATTTGGCATACTGAAATTTCGTCTTCTGGTACGGCAAATCTTAGACCTTGATAATTACCTGGCAGTGCATAACCGCTTACCGACATTTTTAAAATGACACTGGTATCGACAAGGTTAAAACCTATATCAGTGAGGTGCTTTATTGCTCCTAACAAGTGAATAGGTACTTTAATATAGCAAAAACAGGACTCTTTATGTAAAAAGCTATATATTGCCGTTTTCTCTTTACATAAATAACCTTCATCCAGTGTTAAAGTATTACTCAGGTTGTAAACTGGTTTATTTATCATACTAGCCAGCCAGGGGTCAGTTTTAAAGTATTGCTCTATACCTAAATCCATTAGGTATAACCTCCAAGTGTTTAATTTAGCCTATCAGGTTGGACCACTGATCCTTATACCACTTAATATAATTTACAAAGCCCTCTTCTAAAGGATGATTCGGACTATAGCCTATCATCTCTCGTGCCTTGTCTACACCGAGAGTTCCCCTGTCCGGAGTTAGTTTATCTTTAGGAAGATATCTGATCTGTATTTCCGGAAAATGCTCTTTCAGGATAGTTGCCAATTGACCTATTGACCGTGATTCCCCATAGGTTAAATTAAAAATCTGGTTAATAGAATTAGGGCTTTCCATAACGTTGACAATACCGCTGGTAAGATCCTCAATGTTAGTAAAATCAAGCCGGTCCGACCCGTCGCCATTTACAGATATATCCAGGCCCCGCATAGCGTTTTCAATGAAAACCTGTCCAACCCTCCTGCTTACACAACGCGGCCCGTAGAGAGCTGAGGGACGTACAATTGTATAGGGCATATCGAATACCTGGTTATAAGCTATGACGAGTTTTTCGCCGGCGAATTTGAGTGCTCCATATATACCCAGAGGGTTGCAGGGCGTTTCTTCAGTAACGCTCCCGGTGGGGAAATTACCGTATACCATACTGGAGGAAAAATAAATGAAATGTTTTACATTCAGTGAGGCTGATCTTGCATTGTCCAGGGCATTTTCCAGAGTTCTCAGGTTGTGGTCAAAAGTTGAGTAGGGGTCTTTATTAGATTCGGCGGCGTGGGAAACCGCAGCCAAATGTACAATGGTATCGATATTCAGTTGCTCAAGAATCTCCGACAGTTTAAAATAATCGCGAGCATCATCTTCAAATAGACGAATATGATTCTCCTGAAGCATATTCAGGCGTTGTTCTATTATTTTTAAGTAGAGACCCGCATTGGGGATCATATCACGTTTGTCAACAAAGCTATGATAGTTGTTTACTGCAAGGCTATCCACAATCGAAACCTCTGCTCCAAGACTCTTCAACTTAATAGCCAGGTTGTGTCCAATAAAACCTGCTCCCCCGATTAGTGCAATTTTTCTCCCCGATAAAGAACCCATGTTATTTCACCTCATTGATTGCATTTTTTATTATTTCCACTATATATTCCATATCCTCTATATTCAAATGTGGTCCTACCGGCAAGGCAATACCTCGAGAACTAAGCCGTTTAGCCACGGGGAAATCCTTATCGCTAAAATCATATTTATTTCGATAATAGGACATATAAGGAACCGGCTGGGGATAATAAATGCTTGTACCCACCCCTTTTGTCTGAAGATATTGCATGATGTTATAGCGTTTATTAGCCAAGGGCTCCCTAAGTATCATTGAGTGACAGTAATAACTGCTCTGATAGTTGTCGTGACTGCTTTGAAGTATTTCTACCTCTTCAATTTCATTTAATCCCCGGCTTAGTGCCGCATAGTTTTCCCGGCGTTGTTTTAAAAACCCCGGTATCCGTTTCATCTGTTCCAGTCCTATGGCTGCTCCAATTTCATTCATGCGGTAGTTAAAGCCCAGTGCTTCAACATCATACATACCGGGAATCTTTCGCTCGCTTACGATGTTGCGATCAATTCCAAAGGCCCGTAGCATCGAAATTCTCCCTGCAATTTCCGGATTCCGCGTAACCAGCATGCCGCCTTCGGCAGTCGTAATATGTTTTACTGGATAAAACGAGAAACAGCCAACATCTCCTTTTAGCCCAGCATGTTCTCCGTTAAAATAAGTGCCAATAGCCAGGGCACAGTCTTCTACAACAAAAAGTCTATGTTTTTTGGCTATATCCATTATTCGATCCATATCAACTGGCATACCTAAATAATGAACCACCGAAATTGCTTTGGTATGCTCGGTTATCTTATTTTCAATCTGATCAATATCGATGTTCCCGGTTTCTTTTTCCGCATCCACAAAAACAGCCCGAGCTCCGCACAACTCAACGGCATGAGCGGTAGCAGCGTGGGTCTGAGCAGGGACAATTACCTCGTCTCCCGAGCCCAAACCCAAATAGAAATATGCCAGATGCAACGCAGCCGTACACGAGGAAACCGCAATAGTGTGCTCAACACCTACAAATTGTGCAAAAGCCACCTCAAAATCTTTAACCAGAGGGCCGTGGGTCAAAGTCGTTCCACTGAGAACTTTTAATACAGCTTGTCTCTCTTCGTCCCCGATTATAGGTTTTCCGAAAGGTATGTTCTTCATTGATCTCTCTCCCTACATATATTCCACTTCTACACTCCTGGATAAGGTGGCCGCCCTTTCTATAGCAAAACATACCGCCATAGATTTAAAAACATCATCTTCAGAAACAATTGGTTTATCTCCTGTGATAATGGAATTAACGAAACTGTGGATCATCTCTTTTTGGTTAATACCCGGGTAGTCCTCCTTAATGCTGACAGCAGGAACATCTGTATCTCGAGATTTAATTAGTATGCCTTCTTCACTTCTATTCTTAAAGGTAGCCATGGTTCCATAAATAGATAATTCATGAAAATGAGGTTGTACACAACTAAAATTAGCAGCAATCTTGCCGGTCATACCGCTGGCAAAGCGTAAAATGGCAACAACCATATCATTATATCGAAAATTTGTTCCTCGGGAAGATATATTGTTGCCATATGCACTCACCTCCACGACCTCGTCGCCGGTTAACCAGCGTAATAAATCAATAATATGTAGACCTCCGCCATATACTACAGAATAAAAGTCTATCTTGCCCCGCCAACCCTGGGTAAGCTTATGTAAGCGTCCATAGTTGTAATCACCTTCAACATGATATAGCTGTCCCATATTCCCCTCAGATATCCTGTCTTTTAGCCAGCGAAAACGAGGTGTAGTTCTCAATACTAAATTGGAAGACATTTTTATATTTGGTTTGCTTTTAAGCGCATCTTTAATCCGTATAGCCTCTTCCCGATACAAACAAAAAGGTTTTTCGATCATGATGTGCTTGTTATTGGCAATGGCTTTTAAGGCTTGTTCGCAGTGATAATTGTCATACGACGCGATTGATATTATATCTATTTCAGGATCATTAAGGATTTCATCGGCTTCCATAAACACTTTGATATCAACGTACTTCTCTTTTGCCATCTCAAACTTATCAGGATTGAAGTCGCACAAACTAACTACCTCACAGCTTGGATGACTTTGGTAGGCAAGTACATGTTTCTCCCCTATACCCAGGCCGATAATTCCCACTTTTTTTTTGTTCATATTTGTTAGCAGCTCTCTTTCAGTCTATCTGCACAGTTTTCATTAATGACATAATATCTCCCCATGAATATTCCCAGTGAGGCCTATCCATACAATTAATTATCCTCTCAAAGTTAACCATATCTGTACATGTATCAACTGATAGCTGGATATTGCTGTAGTCCACTTGTGATGTAAAATTATGTATTGTGAAACGGTCTGGATGATTATAATAATAGCGGGTAACATGCTCCAGTTCTTCGTGGTCACGCATTCCGCTATAGGCCTTTCTATAAATGTTGCTTTTCAAAACCTCAATTGATTGACCTTTAGGAAAGCTTCGAGGTGAAACATTCGTTACCAGATCATAATCCCCGCTGCAAAAAAGACCCACGCCGTCATCTATCAGTTTAGGGTCCATTAAAGGACTGTCCCCATTAACTCTTACAAATGCATCACAGGGATAATGAGTCAGAATATCATCAAAACGGCCGGCGACATCATTTAAGGAACCTCGATAACACTTGACTCCATAGTTTTGGCAAAATATTTCCACAGGCAAATCACTTTCTTCAACTGAGGTGGCCACGACTATGTCATTGATGCTATTACAACACTCCACTCTTTCCAGCAGGTATTGCAGCATGGGTCTATCTTTAACCCGGTAAAGGGTTTTTCCAGGAAATCTTTTGGAACTCATTCTAGCTTGGATTATAGCTAATATATGCAAAAACGTTAACCTCCCGGGAGCCTGACTTAAATTCTTTATAAAACTTACACTCTTATCGCTATCATAAGCGGCAAATCCATTACGGGTATAATGTGGATATACTTTCAGATGTTGCTCCTATCTCAAAAGTGGGAGTTCTCTATTTTAAGGTCTGATTCCATACGGGTAAAGCATTATCTTTCTCCAGCTTATCTTTTAACAGATCAAAGTCGTCAGGGGAAAGTACCAGGGTCCTGATTTTACGCTTGATAATTGCCTCAGATTTATCAACCAGTTGATCCAGGAATACCTTATCTATTTCACCAACCAATACCAGATCAATCAAGCCGGAGTCAATTCCCTGGGCATAGTCCCCTGTAATCAAGGCCAATTGGACATTACCCAGTTGCTTAACAATCGATTCAATAATCTCATCAATGCCGAGATACTTTTTTACTATGCTATTAATTTCAGGGAAAAGGGTATGTTTTTTATTAACCTTGTAATCTATGCTTCGCCCATTCTGGTTGGTCTCCAGTAAACCGGCATTCGTCAAGCGATTTAACTCAACCCGCACCGCATTGGTGGATTCTCCGAATTCGGCTGCAAGGGCACGAAGGTGGCTGCTGGTTTCGGGGTTGAGAAAGAATTTGAGTAACAATTTTAAACGGGTCTTAGATGTTATTAGTGAATCCAGCACTTTTAAACCTCTAATTTCTAAGATTTGGGAACAAACCTGCGATTGCAAATTTTCCCATTTTGTACCCCTGGTTGACGGGGATATTGGTTAGATAAAAACCAATTATATGAGTATTATTTTTACTCACTTTATAAACTTATGCAAGCATTTTTATTTTTACGAAATTAGAGGTTTCATTAATGTTGGCCTTTTTACGCCTGAAGTCAGGAAGGATCTCACTGATAAGCTCAGTAGCACTATTCGTGATAAAAGTATCTTGAACAATAACAGATTCTATGGTGTCAAATATACTAGTAGGAACCTGGTTCTCTTGTTCTGAAATGAATATGCGGTCATGACGGGTGGCTGCCATCTGCTCCCGGGTGCTGAAGAGTTCTTCATAAAGCTTTTCCCCTGATCGTATACCAGTGTATATGATCTGGATATCCTTATCTGGTTCATATCCGGACAGTTGTATGAGATCGCGGGCTAAATCATCAATGCTGACCATTTCCCCCATATCCAGGACAAATATTTCCCCGCCTTCAGCCATGGAACCGGCCTGAATAACCAGCTGCACAGCTTCTGGAATAGTCATGAAGTAGCGTCTCATCTCCGGGTGGGTAACGGTCACCGGTCCGCCTTTTTCAATCTGCTTCATAAAAGTAGGAATAACACTTCCCCGGCTTCCCAAAACATTTCCGAACCGTACTGAAGCAAACCGGGTGGAACTATTTTGGTTGAGATCTTTAATGAGAAGCTCTGCTATGCGCTTGCTGGCTCCCATAACACTGGTAGGATTAACTGCTTTATCGGTGGAAATATATATAAAAATCTCCGCTCCGTAGCGATCAGCCAATTTTGAAACATATAGGGTTCCCACAACATTATTATTAATTGCTTCATCTGGATGAAGTTCCATCATAGGCACATGTTTAAAGGCAGCAGCATGGAATATCACCTGGGGATGATAACTTTTAAAAACCTTCTCAAGTCTCTTTTCGTTCCTCACATCAACCAATTCCGGAAAAAAAGGAGTTTCAGGGTAGTCCTGCCGAAGTTCCATGTCAATGTCGAATAAATTATTTTCACAGCAGTCCAACAAAATCAGTTCCCGGGGAGAAAATTTGGCGACCTGGCGGCATAATTCAGACCCAATGGAACCTCCGGCACCTGTCACCAGGATGCACTTGTCGTTGATATAGCCAGAAATATCGGTCAAATTGGTAGTAACCGGTTCTCGGCGCAGCAGGTCTTCCATTTGCACATCTCTGATATTCCTGATGAGGCTGCCGTTGGTGCTTTCGTAAATTCCCGGCAGGATTCTCACCCGAGCCGGTGCCCTTTTGCATATATCAACGGTATCACGAATAATACTACCTGGTACCGAAGGCATAGCAATAATAATCTCATCAATCTCCAGGTCGCGCACCGCATTCTCGATATTCTTACGTGTACCGACGATAGGTACTCCGGAAAGCATCATATGCTGTTTATGTAGGTCGTCATCCACCATTCCTACAGCCTGCCTCTTTAAATGGGGGTTGTTTTGAATTTCCTTGACCAGCAAGGCTCCTGCATCCCCGGCGCCCACGATGAGGACTTTCTGAAAATCGCTGCTGCCAGCTTTCATATAAAGATCACGAAAAACCCTCCACCAAACCCTGGAGGCACCGATAAAAATGTTCATAAAAACCCAGGAACCGATATAGACACTGCGGGGAAGAGTGGGCAGTTTAAATAAATAGATAGCCATTAAAATGAATGCCATGCTAAAGGTGGTAGCGCGAACTATGGCTAATAGTTCTCCAATACTGGCATATTCCCAAACTCGGGTATAGAGGCGCATTCCGACCAGAAACAGTATACTAATGATGGTTATCAGGGGAATGAGACTAAAAAATGCTGTTTTATATTCGATAGGGATAACAGGATCAAAACGCAATAATAACATGACATAGAACGCGAGATTAATAAGAATAGCATCTGCAAGCAGAAGAAATATGTATCTTGCCTGGTATTTCATATGTATTACACCTTTGTCTCCGAAATTTCGGTAAAATATATGTTTAAGATTCTATAGATGCTGATATATTCCTTCATCATCCATAATATTATAGTATATATCGATATGTCGAATTGAATCATCTACCAGAGAAGACGGATTATAACAAGCCAGTTGATAGTATGATTTATAAATAGAAGCGGAAACCAAAACAAGGACTATCTCCATAAAGGGAGTGCCCTTGTATAGGCTTTGATCCAGTAGCTTTAATTCAGCAGCTTGCTCCTCAGGTTTTCTTCTCCACTATTAGGCATCCAATTCTTCATAGCATACTCAAGTATCCATATTACAAGAAGAGTAGCCACACCCATAACAATTCCTAAAACCAGTCCTCCCACGGTCCGGATTATTGAAATATTAGCCGCCGTGAAGACATGGCAAAAACTGTTGACCATGGATATGTTTCCGATGATTATTCCGAAGCCCAGGATGAACAAGATTACTTGCTGCCGGTATTTGTGATAGAGGTAAACAGAGGCGAATAAGGCCGGATAGCCTACCATGAACTCCTTGAAACGAGGCCGGGCAAGTAAATAGCCTTCCAGAATTTCACGTAGTCTAATTTCCAGGGAAGAAACCGTTACTACATTATTGCCGCTCCGTCCCAGGTAATAATATCCTCCTGCAGCGGCTAGCACAAAGAGGCACAAGACCAGGTAGCTGGGCTTTTGTTGCAGGGATTCCCAGATATAGAGAGCCAGGTTTTTCTTTCGGGAAAAACAGGAAAAGTAATTGAGTGCGAAAAGCAGTAAAGGAATGAGAAAGGCTGCTTTGACCCCTACGAAATCCTTGATGTTCATGACGAAGCGAATATCTGAGAGACTGCAGATTACCGTATAGGCCCCGATCATATTGACGCCCACAATGATGAACAAACCTACCAGCATTTTCTGTGCTACTCCGACCTGGCTGTCCCGCAGGTAGAGGAGGAACAGCAAACTGGACAAAGACGGATAAAGAATTGCTGCGCTCAGGGCGTAGAGCTTGGTTAGATCCATATGCAGCAGTAGATTTGCCGCTATGAGAACACTTGCTCCAACTATCAACAGGCCAATGATCCAGGGCGGCTTCAATTTAAACAGGAGACCCAAATAAAGAGTTCCGGCCAATAGAAGGCTGAAAGCCACCATGAGAAGCTGCCAGGGGGGGCTGGCGGCATCAGGCAAGCGGGGCATATCTTGATTGAGAGTGAAGCCGTTGTCTTTGTCGACTATAGTCTGGTTAAATTTACCGATGCTGTCAAGGGTGTTGCTCAGGTTTTCCGAGGCATCCAATTTTGCATCCTTAAAAGGGGATATGTAGACAATCCGAATGCCGCGGTCAATAACGCCCCGCACCCAGCGGTACAAGCGCTCATCTACGGAAGTGACAAACTCATCATTGGTGGAGGAATATACTCTGTTGATAGGGTAGCCAGTTGAATACATCAGTTGGTCCAGCCCGGGTTGAATCACATATAAAACCTGTGTTGAGGGTTCCACAACACCAATAATGAGCTGATGCTTCTTTACTAAATCCTGCATGAGCTGCTCATGATCGGGAGCACCGGGGACTTCGTTGGAGAACAACAGGTGTTTTATATGATACCGGGTGATAATGTTCTCATATTCATCGAGGTATTTCAGATTGGGGCCTTTGTTATTTTCCGGGCGCAGGATTATGGAAAAGCCTTTCTTTTCCAGAGCAGTCAGGGTGTTCAAGTCAAATCCCAGGACCGCATCCAGCTCCTGCTTGGCATCCTTTCTCTTGTCTACCTGGGTAAGCGTCGCATTAAGAACGAAATAGTCGTTGCTGCCGATCTGGAAAGATACAATCTGGCCCGAGTTGTAGCGGTCGGCCAATCTCTCCTTGAGAAAAGCAGTGGTTTCCGGTTTACTCACGATGAGGGTAAGACAAGACGAACTAATCTGTTCGGGACTGATACCCTGGCGGCTTATAGCCTTGCTGGCTTGAGCCCAAACCCCGGGATCATAAGATTGGCTGAAGGAACGAAACTGGCCGTAATCCTGAATGAACAAATCGCCGCGGGAAGCCAGGTCGCGCAGGGTCGTTTCCCGTACCCCGACATAGCGAACCCCCTGGGCGTAGAGTTGATCCAGGGTCCGGTCCATGCTGATATTGGCGTTGCTGGCGGTTTTCCAAAATTCCGTGTAGTCTATGGCGGCGAATACCTTTTTATTCGCACCCTCAATGCTGGTGCGCAGGTGCCAACCGCCATAGGAGAGAGCCAGGAAGAGAAACAGTCCGGCCCATAGCAGCACTCTCATTTTCTTACTCATATTAATGCGAAGCCTCCCTTGCAAAAAATACACTGCTTAACCCACACAGATGGGCAACTCCCAGATAAACAATTGAAGCGGTAAATAAGGGTAGTAAAAACCCCATGATCAGTGAACTCCCGCCCAGGAGATGAAACCCCCAGGCCACTGCCAACAGGCTGGCCGACGGCAGGATCAGCTTCAGCAGGTAGTAGGCCAGATCCCGGTTAATAAAATTGCCAATTTCTCTGCTCACCATAACAGTCATAATAATGGCATAAAGAAGCAGGCACAATGCAGTGGAGAGGCTCAAGCCGGTAATGCCAGCCGTTTTATAAAATAGGTAATCCAGAATAACGTTGATAGTCAGGCAGAAAAGGCTGACCACCATAGGCACGGAGAAGCGTTTCAAAGCATAATAAACCCGGTTGTAGACTTCCTGGCAGAGATAACCCAGAACCGCGAAACTATATAACAAAAAGGCCTGTGAAGTTAGATCGGTTGACTGGCTATTGAAAGCCCCGTGCTGGTATATCAGGGCTACAATTTGCCGGTGATAACAGATCACCAAAAGCAGGTAGGGGAGCAGGATAAAGAATAGCATTTTGAAAGCCTGTTCCAGTATGGCACGCACCGACGGATAATCACCTTCCAGGCAATGTTGCGAAAGGCGGGGAAAAACCACCGTGGTCATGGCAACAATAAATACGCTGGTGATGGTGATAAAAAGGGTGCTTCCGAAAGACAGAGCGGAAGCGGTGCCAGCCGGCAAGCTGGCAGAAAAATAGCGGTCGATGAACAAACATACCTGTAAAAGAGAATTGCCCATGAGAATAGGCAAGAGGTTCCTGAAAGTATTGCAGCTAAAGCGGTCGTGAAAATCCAGGTGGAAGCGCAGGGTGTACTTCTCCTTGATCAGAACCGGAAGCTGGATAAGAAATTGTAAGAGCCAGCCCAAAGTGGTAACATAGCCCAGAAAAGCGATATCATTGCCCCGCCAGAGCAGAGCGGCGATGATGAAAACGTTAAAAGGTATACTGATCGTGGCGGAGAGCAAAAAGTGGGAATGAACCTGCAAAACGCCCGTAGCCAGGAAAGTCAAGCTGACGAAAAGCAGGGTGGGCATCATGATTCGGGTTAATAAGACGGCAATGTGCGTGGTTTCCGGGGCCAGAGCGGGCCAAATTAGCCGAACTATGGCCGGGGCCAGGACGATTCCCAAAAGGGTTACCAGGCTGGCCAGGAGACTAATCTGGGCCAGGAGATTGCCAAGATATTGATTGCGCTCCTCCAGACTACGGTGTTTTGCAAAGTAAGTCAGATCAGGGATATTTACCGATGATAAAGCCGTCCCGATGCTGGAAAAAATCAGGCTGGGAAAGCCGAAAATTACCTGGAAGATGTCATTAAGCACCGAAGTGCCGAAAACCCTGGCCAGTATAATATCCCGGGAAAATCCCAGGAGCTTGGCAATAAAAATAGCTACAGAGACACCCAGGAATGTTTTCCCCGTTCGAGTATTCTTCATATCGGTCATTGTAATTCCACTTCCTATTGATATTCCCCGGAGGTATTTAAGGCTGTTTCATACCCCGGGAAAAAGCAGCGATGCATTGGTCATTTTCATCCAGGCGGTAGATTCTCCCTGGCTGACCCTGGGCATCCAAATCAACCCCGCTGAACCAATTGGCCACCTTTATATTGGGGTAGTTCTTTATACTAGCGAACATATCATTGATCCACTGAACCTTATCCCCGCCCACGGAGCTGCAGGCAAATTCGGTGATCATAAATGGATAATCAAACATTTTCATATAGTCATTATACAGAGGTTGATAGATGGAATCGAAGCTGCGCCAGTATTCGCCGGCAAAATGGGTGCCGGTATTATATCCGGTCATGCCCACGATGTCTACATACTGGGTTCCCGGAAAATAAGTCAAATAATGATTCCATTGGAAGCCTGGGAAGGACAGGTCGTTGGGATTCCACACCCAGAGAACGTTATCCACCTGGTTGGCTTCAAAGATCTGGTGAATATGACGCCAAGCAGCCGTATACACTTCGCTGTCTTTGCAGGTGTTCCAGCTGCACCAGAAGCACCAGTCGCCGTTCATTTCATTGTCCAGGCGGAACAGCACCGGATGTCCGAAGGATTTCAGGTCCCGAGCGTATTGATTAAAGTATTGGTCATACTGGCCGTTTAAGATGTCGTACAGGGTATTGCGATTGTCAGCCCCGGTCACTTGAGTATGAAAGGTAAGTTCCAGATATTTACCCTGGCTATATGCACGGTTCAGTAAGTCAAGTGGTAAAGGTGTACCCAGGGATTTATACCAAACCAGGACGGAAAAGGGGCTGCCCAAGCGCTTTTCCAGGGAATTCAAAGCATCCAGGTTGTCTCCCACCGACCAGGAATAAATTCCCCACGTCAGTCCAGCCGAGTTGGAGAAGTAATGCTGGTAGAAATCACGGGTTTCTGTGTTGAGGCGGCTGACCCGATCGGTTCTGACAAAACGAGTATTGATCTGAGGGGTTCCCTGGCTTTCGATAATACGAAAACTCTTGACCAGAGGCAGATATTGGGAAGGATCATCGCTGCTTTTGATGAAGATGGTATAGACCTCGCGATTATTTTTAACCAGTTCAGCGCTCAGATAATGACAGCGGTCATTGCTCACGGAAGACAATGGGGCTCTCTCCCACTGAAGGAGGTGGGCCTGCAATCCATTGATGCGAATGGTTTTGTTCATTTCCAGTGTGTAGGCTGAATTATTCACAAATTTGTTGCTGTACACGATGTAATCATTGGCTGTGTTGATGGTATTGTTGAAATCATCATGATAGATCTCCACCTGGGTTTGAGAGTTAGCCAGGACTACCCGAACTGCTGAAAGGCTTGGATCCACCCACATGTCGCCGGGATAGTCCAGAGCATATCCGTTGGCGTAGTCGTAAAGCCGGTTGTTGCCGGAAGATAAAGGAGTGATGGTCTTAAAATCATCACTGGGATCGAATTCAGCTGTGGTTGTGATCTGACCGTTTTTCAAATATGTATCAGCAGCGGCACTCCCTGGCAAACAGACCAGGAGGGACAGAAGCATTGTTGCACAAACAGCGAATTTCCGGATCATGATTTCCTCCTTTTAATGAGCGATAAAGCCAGGCCCGCATTTTCCTGGGCGCGGGCGCGCAGTTCCTCTGATTTTTCAGCAATTCGTTTCTGAACCTCCGCCTGGTCAAGAAGTCTGTCCAGGCAGGTGCTCATATTCTCAGCCGTGGGAGGCAGAGAGTCCAATTGATATAAATGAAGGAAGGCATCCACCTTGGGATCGTAAGATATTCCGGCAAACAAAACACCCTGGCTGGCAGCGAATATCAACGCATGCAGACGCATACCGATGACCAGTTTTGAACGACCGATCAGGGCGAGAAGTTCTGTACTGCTTAAGCGCTTGTCAATCAGGAAAGCTTTTTCTTTCATCAAGGCCAGGACTTCTTTTGATTCAGGGATATCTTCGGGCCAGGCCATAGGTGCGAACAATACACCATACCCTCTGAGGACCATAGTATCCAATACCCGGGCCAGATTGGTCTGGTAACCGTCTAAAGCCGGCCAGTGGCGCACTGAAACGCAGATCAGAGGCAGTTTGTTCCATCCTTGATCCTGGCTGAGCCGCTCTATCACGCCCTTTTCTTCAACTCCGGGCTGTAAGGAAAAAACCGGATCGGCAGTAATGCGCAAGGGCGGGCGGGTTACGCCCAGTTCCCTTAAGACACTGGCTGATTCTTGATCCCGCAAGCTGATCATATCTACTCGGCTGGCAACCAGGCGCATGAGGAATTTGCTGAAAGGGCGTCGAATCGGGCCGACTCCCTGAGCGTAGAACATAACCGGTTTGCCAAGCATTTTAGCCAAAGCCACGACACTTATATAATAAGGAAGCGAACGAGCGCTGGTTATGTCTTGAAAGATACTTCCCCCACCACTGATCAAGAGATCGCATTCCCAAAGTTCCCGTATAAGCACCCAGGGATTTTTGTAATATATTGCCCGGATGCCATGGGCAGAGGAGGTTTTGGCGGGATTTCCCGAAAATACTACAAATTCAGCTTCTGGAGCCAGTGGTTTGATAGAAGAAGTAATTGCTGATAACAGCGCTTCATCACCGGCGTTGTCAAAACCATAATATCCCGATAGGGCAATTTTCATCAACTTGCTCCTCGTGTCATGTATGCTGAAACGAACCGACACCTGTCTTATTATAGTATTTGTCTCTCACCATTAGCAATACGCACAATACAGCAGAACCACGGTTTTTAGGCCTGAGTTCACAGTCTTCATCCTTTACTTGGGATATGGACAAGGTAAAAGGGCGGTGTTAGAATGGACCTAGTGTTGGACTTGGGGAGGAAAAAGTATATATGGCCGAATATTCTGGTATAATCCTGGCGATTATAATTGCTTTCGCCATTTCTTTTATTTGTGTTCCTCAGGCCATTCGCCTGGCCTATAAAGTCGGGGCGGTCGACAAACCTGATGAACGCAAGGTTCACTCCGGAAGTATGCCCCGCCTGGGAGGACTGGCTATCTTCAGTGCTTTCATAATCAGTCTTCTCTGCTTTGCTCACCCATCGAGACCAATTCTGGGATTGGCCTTGGGGTCCTCGGTGATTTTTGCCGTGGGCGCTTTAGACGACATATACCAGCTTTCTCCCTGGGTGAAACTGATCGGGCAGAGTCTGGCCGCAGCCCTGGCCATGTTTTCCGGCATTACGGTGCAGTTTGTGACCAATCCTTTTGACGGCCCATTGGGACTGGGTTATCTCAGCTTGCCCCTGACCTTTTTATGGATTGTCGGTGTAACCAATGCCATAAACTTGATTGACGGGCTGGATGGACTGGCAGCCGGGGTTTCTGGAATTGCTGCCTGCACCATGGGTGTGGTGGCACTTATTATGCACCAATCAGGCATAGCCCTGGTGGCCTTTATTCTGGTTGCTGCCATTGCTGGATTTGTGCCCTATAATTTTCATCCCGCCCGAACCTTTATGGGAGATGGTGGTTCTAATTTTCTGGGCTTTTGCCTGAGCTGCCTGGCTATCCTGGGTACTGCCAAAAGTGCAGCCGTAATCTCCCTTTTTGTTCCCATTGTTATACTGGGTATTCCCATTTTCGACACCCTTTTTGCCATAATCAGGCGCATCCATAACAAAGCCCCCATTTTAATGCCGGATAAAGACCACCTGCACCATCGTTTGATGGCCCTGGGGATGAGCCACCGGCGCAGCGTGGTAACCATCTATGGAATCAGCGGTTTCTTTGCTATGGTAGCCGTCGTCCTCACGAAGATTAACAGCCCCAAAGCCACGTTTGGTCTGTCCCTGCTTCTGTTGCTGGTCGTGCTGGGTGCTCGTAAAATCGGCCTGTTTACCGGGGAGAGACCGATGCCTGCCACTCGGATCAACGAGTCAGGACATGTTGGAAAGATAGAACTGTAAGCGGGGTTCACCTGTCGGATAAAGCCGGAAAGGATGCTGGATTGTGGCAAAAGCCAAAATCTATTTACGAATCATGTGTGCTGCCGGACTGCTGTTTGGCCTGTTTTTCGCGGTGGGCGCAGGAGTGGGGCAGATGCTGCACCGTCTGGTGTTCGCTACCAGCCCAGCCGAACAACCGAAAGAATTTCTTATAGAAGGAACCCGTACCAACATCCTGCTATTGGGGGTGGATGCCCGCCCCGGTCAAACCCACTCACGATCTGACACGATGATCCTGGTTTCTTTAGATCCACAATTAAAGAAAATTGCAGTGATTTCTATACCCCGTGACAGCCGGATTAGCATTAATGGCAATATGGATAAAATTAATGCTGCCAATGCTTATGGAGGTCCCGAGCTGGCCACCAAGCTGGTGGGCGAACTTTTGTCCACCAAGGTAGACTATTATGTCGAAATGGACTTTAGCGGATTTAAAAATATAATTGATACTTTAGGCGGCGTGGAGATCAATGTTCCCCAGCGGATGTACAAACCATCCGAGGATATTGATCTCAAGCCCGGGCAGCAAAGGTTGGATGGCAGAGGGTCGCTGGCCTTTGTTCGGTTCAGAGAATACATGTATGGGGATATACAAAGGACTCAACAGCAGCAGGTCTTCATCAAAGCCCTGGCCAAAGAAGTCTTGCAGCCCAAGACCATCACCCGGCTGCCCCAATTGGTGGATCAGGTTCGCCAGAGTGTCTCCACCAACCTTTCCGCCGGAGACATGTTAAAATTGGTTGCCTGGGCTTCAGCTTTCCAATCTGACGGTATTGTATCCCAAACCTTACCGGGAAAATTCTATGATGTTTACGCTCAGGACGGATCAGTGGCTGAGAGCTTCTGGCAAGTGGACAAACAGGCCGCTGCCCAGGTAATCGACAATCTTTTTGCCGGCCGCACCGAGGATGTTGTGCAAGGGGGCAACAGCCCGCCCGCGCAAAAAACCACAACCGAATCAACCCAGAAGGCACCTACGACCAAGAAGAGCACAACTCCTGCGGCTGGAGTTGAACCAACCAAAGAAACCAAAAAAGATAAAAACACCCCTACGACAAATCAAAATTCAACCAACCACAGCGCCACAACCACCATCAAACCCTAGCAGGGGGGCAGAGATGGCTCTGCTACCTGCTTGTCTTTCGAAAGCACCCGTGCATGTCCAATGAATCAACCCGTTGCCGCTTACCGGTCTGATTCCAGTTACCACCTTCTGCCTAGCTTACCATTCACTATCCAAATATTTATTTTTTTCTTGCCAGAAGTGCAAGAATTCGGTAGAAATATTAGTAATTTTTATATGAAAGGCTAACTTGTGGGCTTTCCCGGCAGGAAACGACATACTGGTGTCGAAGCTTTACTGTATAATAAGATGACAGTTTTTTTCCAGTACAAGAAAGGGAATACATAATGCGAAGAATACATATTGCATCAACCTGCATAATCTTTTCGTTGTTTACGATAATCCTGACGCTGTGTTTACTGCTCCCAAGCGGTCAAGCTGGGGCAGCCAGCAGCCCATCATGGATTCAAGCGGCTTCAGGACAGGTCAATCTGCGCCAGGGTCCGAGCAGTACATATAATAAGGTAGGAACATTGTCCCCGGGGGCAGTTCTTCAAGTGCTGGCTCAGGAAAAGGAATGGTATAAGGTACGAACAGAAAGCGGGGGACAGGCTTATGTAGCTGCATGGCTGGTCAAAAAAGCTGCTGCTCCGGCCGCTCAGAATACCAGCACGGTCACCGCACCGGCTAGCGAAACAGTAAAAGTCTTCGTCAACCGTCAATTGCAGAGTTTTGACGTACCTCCCATGATTGAAAATGGCCGTACCATGGTGCCTTTAAGAACTATTTTCACCACCCTGGGAGCCACCGTAGACTGGGATGAAGCCTCCCAAACCGTAACTGCCCGCAAATCTGAAACCACTATTGTTTTGCCTATTGGTTCATTGAACCCCACCGTGAACGGTCAGGCCCAGACCCTGGATGTGCCAGCCAAGGTGGTAAACGGGCGCACGCTCGCTCCTCTGGGTTTTGTGGGCCGGGCTCTGGGTGGCCTGGTTTGCTGGGATGCTGCCGACCAGGAGGTCTATATCGACAGCCCCTCCCAGCCGGGCGATAATGTGACTGCCGTTGTAGTGGCATCGGACGAGGTCAACCTGCGCAACAATGCTACCACCAGCTCGGACAAGGTGGGATGTGCCCTCCTGGGCACGAAAATGCCGGTGAGCGAGGTCAAAGACGGCTGGTACAATGTTGTCTATCAGGGGAAAACCGCCTGGGTGGCGGGATGGGTCGTAACCCCGGTATGGAACAGCTCGGGCAGCAGTACCACACAGCCCACTCAACCGACTCAACCGACTCAACCGGCTCAACCGACTGCAACAAGCGGCGATTTATTAAGCATACGATATAGCAAAGATTCCGATGGCCTGCGGCTGACTATGGAGAGCAGCAGCAGTCACAAAGTTGATATACAAGAATACCCGGGATGGATTGCGTTTACCTTTCCCGGATGTTATCTCCAGCAGGAGACCAATATACAGGAGTCGTTGGGAAGTGCTGTGCTTTATATTACCGGGCGTAGTTCGAGCGGAAGTGCTCAGGTCCAGGTGTCCCTCCCTTCCGGGGTAGGATTCAAAAAAACCAGTGAAAACGGTGGAAAAAAACTGGTTCTTTTCGTTCCTAATTGCATCACTGGAGTAGCGCGAGATACCTTTGCCAGGAGTGGTGAGCAATTGACGATCACGACTTTGCTGCCATTTAACTATACTGCCCAACAGGCGGGAAATAGCATGACCATACGTTTGCCCGGGGTAGGCATAGGGCTGGCTCAGACCAGCTATGCCTACAGCAGCAGTTCCTTGGAGAGTCTGGAGATGGAGCAGCAATCAGACGGCAGTGAAACACTTATCACGATTCAGAACCCGGTTCCCGCTAAATATTCCATAGGACAGAGTGATGATCAAAAGACCTTGAATATTCTATTTATTGCTAAAAGCGACATCCCAGCAACAAAGTCTCTGGTTGTACTTGATCCCGGACATGGGGGAAGTGAAGTAGGTTCCTGCGGATCAAATCTGGCCGAGAAGGATGTAAACCTGGATATTACGTTAAGAGTCGGAGCTATATTGACCAAAAAAGGCATCTATGTGGAGTACACCCATAATGATGATAGTACGGTGGGACTAAAGGCCCGGTCAGATATTTCCAACCTTTTAAATCCAAAATTATTTGTCTCGATTCACAATAATGCTGTTGATAATCATGATGTCATGGGAACGGAGACTTTTTTCTATGCGCCGGTGAGCAGGCCCGATTTATATATACAGAAAGATGAGCGGGAACAATTAGCTGCCGCCATTCAGCAGCGGCTAATCAGCAGCCTGGGGCGACCGGACCGGGGAGTCAAACAAAGCAATCTTTCAGTATTGAGACTTACAGATACAGTCTGTGCCTTGACCGAAGTGGCGTTCCTCAGTAATCCTACTGAAGAAAACCTCCTGGCTCAGGATAGTTTCAAGCAAAAAGCAGCGCAGGCAATCGCCGATGGCATTGCCGCTTGTATGAGCGAGACGACCTAGCAGAACCCCGGTTTGTAAGAAACAAAGGGACAATCTCCTTGCTTCCTGCAAGAATACATAAGGAGTACGACGTAAATATGAAACGCCGCTTTTCAAAATGGGGTCGTGCACTTTTAGCCCTGGGGATGGCTCTGGTCTTGAGTGTGAGCCAACCACTGGGCTCGAATTTTTTGTCCTCGGCAGCTGATGAAGCCAGTTTTCTCAACGACCGGGCCGCGGATATCATTGGTTCCAGCCCCCTACAAATTCCGGGTTTAGTAGTTCCAGAAGGTTTAACTGGCCAGGGAATAATCGTTGGTATGGCTGACAGCGGGCTGGACAAGGGAACCCTCTCTGATCTGCATCCCGACCTGAAAAACGAACAAGGGCGCATACCCAGGGTGGTTATGCTTAAATCTTATACTGATCGCCAGGTTCCTGATGATCCGGTGGGGCATGGAACTCATATGGCGGCGACGGTAGTTGGAAGCGGGCAGGCTTCTAACGGCCAGTTCAAGGGGATTGCCCCGGGAGCCAGCCTTTATTTTCAGGCTCTTCTGGATAAAGAAGGTAAAATCAGCTTGCCCACCAATCTTAAGGACTTATTCAGCCCCGCTTATTTTGCCGGAGTCAGGATTCATGTGGACGGCTGGGGTGAAGGAGACGACAGCTACGGAGCCCGCACTGCCCAGATCGATAATTTCGTATTTGAACATCCCGATTTTCTCCCTATTTTCGGGGCTGGCAACAATGGCCCGGCCCGGGCCAGCCTGACAAGCGAGGCTAATAGTAAAAACGCATTGATTGTAGGATCCAGCCAGGTGCCCCGCCCGATATTTAGCCCGGAAGCCCTGGTCGCCGATCAGAACGCAGCCTCCTCCAGCCGCGGGCCGGCCCAGGGAGGCAGGATAAAACCCGATTTGCTGGCCCCCGGATCAGCAATCATATCAGCATGTTCCAGCGAGATTACCAGCAATTATGCATCCAATACTGTCTATACTCAGATGGGAGGCAGCAGTATGGCGGCAGCTGTGGCCGGTGGAGCGTCGGCGCTTCTTGAGGAATACCTGAAAAACGAGGCCGGGATCAAACAGCCTTCCTCCGCTCTCCTAAAGGCGCTGCTGATCAACGGGGCTCGCAACCCGGATGGAGGAGTTTCAGACGGGAACGGGTTTGGTATATTGGATCTGGCCGGGACCATTCTACCCCTCAAGGAAGGCGGATTTAAGATTGCTGACAACACCCAGAGCCTGTCTGATGGGCAGTCTATAGAGTATCATTTCCAGGTAAGCGATAGTTCCCGGCCGTTTAAAGCCACCCTGGCCTGGATTGACCAGGCGGCCTCACCTGATACCTCCTCTTTACTGTTGGATAATCTGGATTTGGAGGTCGTCGACCCCCATGGACAGACCCTTCTGGGAAATGATTTACAGGCCCGGGGGATCAAGGACCGGGAAAACACCGTGGAACAGGTGCTGGTCAACAAACCCGCGGCAGGTGAATACCTGATCCGGGTGCGGGGGGCCGGCTTGACAGGTCCCATATCGCCTGCCCACCTGGGCCTGGTCTATGGCCAGACCCTGAAACATGAGGTGGTCGAGAAGGTGGGACCGGGCCAGAGCCTTAGACTTGCCAGTGGTATTGCCCTGGATCTGAGCGCTTATAACCTGAAGGGCAGTCTCAACGCCAGCCAATTGTACTCAGCCCAGGGAAGTATAACAGCGGGCAGCGATGTCTACATAGGATCCGGAACCCTGTATATTTTCAGCCGTAAATTGGAAAGCGGGGGCATGGAGATTATTCAGGAGAATCAAGGCTCCTTACTGGTGGAAATGAATCCCCAGGTGCGACAGGGGGGATATTTTCTTGATGATGAACAGATCAAATCCCCTGATGCCTTGTTTTTGAATGGAAAAGCGGTGGAAAAAGTCAGTAATATACCAATGGGGGTCAAAGTGCAGGCCACCCTCAATCCCCGTTTACAGACCGTCTGGTCTTTAAGTGCTTTTTACCGAAATGTTGATGGATTTATTGAACAAGGTAGCGTGGACAGCAAAGAGATAAAGCTCGTTCATGATCCGGCTGTATACCCTTTAGCTTCCTTGACAGCGGTTTCCAGCCGGGACAGCCTGTCGGACAGTCCGGATTTGGATGCTCCTTACGGTTCCTTAATTTCATCGGGACTGGAAATGCTGACCCCCGGAGCTAAAGTATCCATGATGGTATCCCCATTTAATAATGAAGTTCAATATATTAATATTGAGCGCAATGTCATCATGGGAAACGTCAAAGGGATTGATCTCCAGGGCAGGCAGTTAAAGATGGATAATGGCGAAAATTACAGACTATTCACGGGTGCCAAGGTCTTTAAGGACGGCCAGGAATGTGCTTTGCAGGCCATTAACCCCGGCGATAAGATTTCCGGGGTTCTGCTTGACAATAGCGGAGAGCTAATCGAAGTGCAGGCTTATAGTCATATTATCTATGGAAGGGTTGTCTATTTTAACCCGCAGCAGGGCGTGCTTTACCTTTTTGACCATAACAACCGCTTCCAAATGCTTTTTTTCAACAGCCAGAGCCAGGTCTTTAAGGATGGCATGCAGTTCGAATCTGCCGCTGTCAACCCTGGGGAGTGGGTCAGACTGGTTTTAGATCCTAAATCTACTCTTATCGAGAGGGTAGATCTGGCAGAGAAGAAGCAGGAAGATGAATTAAAGATTTTTAAATCTTTTAACAACGACAAACAGATGATCACCACCGAGGATGGTTCTTTATATATTTACAACCCCGCCACGCAGATGACAAAAGGAGGGTATAACATTACTCCCGATCTTCTTGTGCAAGGGGACATATTAAAAATAACCACCCTTTCCTGTCCCAATCCCTGGCCGGAATTTTTAGCTCGGGCGGAAGTACAGACTAACCAGGCGACAGTTGTTCCGGAGCTAACAGTGACTGCCAGCAGCCTCAACGGAATCCTGATTATTCGTGGTAGAAGCGATGCCGACAAGGTTGGGGTATACCGCGCCAATGGCAGCAGGGAGGTTTTTAGCGTTAATAGCGACGGGAGTTTTAATCGAATTTTTACCTTGCTGCCAGGTGAAAAAAATTTACGAATTGTAGTACTTAATTCCCAGAACGGAGGCATAAGTGGGAAGGATATAGACATCCAACCCATTTATCAAGCACAAATTACCCGGTCCTTTGTTGATATAGAGCTTAATCCTGAACGCAGCAGCATTGAAAAGTTGGCCGAAAAAGGAATTCTAGCTGGCTTTGGAGATGGGAGTTTTCGACCCCAGCAAGTGGTAAACCGGGCGGAATTTTTAACCATGCTGGGGCAGGCGAAAGCCTGGAAACTTGATGAAATAAAGAGCATCAACTATTTCAAAGACAATGCCAGTATTCCCTGGTGGGCTTTAGGAGAAGTTTACTATGCCAACCAGAAGGGCATTATTGGTGGTTATCCGGATAAAAGATTCGGCCCCCAGGATCCTTTGACCCGAAGCGAAATGACTGTTATTATGGCCCGGCTTGTGTACCCTACCAGTAAGTATGGGGACTATTCCACCTTGCCTTATGAGGACAGAGCCAGCATTCCGGAATGGGCGCGTTCATCCTACAACATTTTTTACCAAAAAGGGTGGCTGGACTTGTTTGGAGAAAAACGCCTGCAGCCCGGGAAAGCACTTACCCGGGCTGAGGCCGCCCTCTTTATCGACCGCCTTCTGTTGCCCGCTTCTAATCAACAATAACGATCCCATGCTAAACAAAAATAACAAGGAGCCTTTTTTAAAAAGCTCCCTGTTTCTCAGATAGGTAGTGTTATAGTCAAGTCCTCATGGGCCCGTCTTTATCTTTTGCTATTCCTGCAGCCAGAGAACGATCGTCTGCTTACCTGTCTGAACATCCCAGGAGTGAAGTTGTTCTTCTGCCTGGCTAATCTGCCGATCCAGGCTGGCTATTTGTTCACTGTCCTGGGTCTGGGTACGCTGGTTCTTCAAGGCGATCAATTGGGCGCATAATTCGCTGTAACGCTGGGTAAGATCTTCTTTCTGCTCGCTTGAGGTTGAGGTTCCCAGACTGGACAGGCTTTGAATCAACTGTTGAGCCTGGTTATTTTCAACCACAATCTTGTCAACCCGGTAGACTAAGCCACCTTCAGACTGTTGGCCCAGAGATTGAAGGGAGGCCCCGCAGGTTTTGACCAGATTCGTGGCCGCTGCCTCGGATTTCTGGACTTCATCTACTTTTACTTTCAGAAGAGTAGAAATAATAATATGATTCTGAGTGCTCAGCAAATCGCCTGTACTTGCTATATTCGACAAATTCGGGGTGGAAGCAAGCGGATTGTTTTTTAGCTGGCCTTTATCATCAGGCACCTGGGAATTGGGCTGCTGCTCGTTCCCATTGCTTATGACATTCTGAACAGGCTGGTTATTCTTTCCTGCATCCGATTGAGCATTCTGAACTTGTTCCACCTGTTTTGATTGGTCAGCAAGCTGTATGTAGCTGCCAGGCTTGATTAACAGGGTACCGGTGGTCAGCAGTAAGGCTGCCGCTGTTCCAATGGCTACCTGTTTCCAGCGCTTCCAATCCACCCGGGAAGGACTTGCCTTTTCACTGTCGATGCGAGCCATAAGTGCGGCAGAGAATCCAGCCGGTGCCGACATTTCCTCTTGTCCCAACTTATGCAGAGCTTCAGCCACCCGTCTCCACTCGGCCAATTCCTGGCTGCAAGCCAAACAGCCTTTCAGGTGATCCTGAAGCCGTAATTCTTCTTCCCGAACCAGCTGCTGGTCCAGGCTGAGGGAAAACATTTTGTAGGCCTCACTGCAATTCACGCCAACCACTTCTCCCAATACAGGCATCACAAGCCTGCTACTACATTTATATGCGCGGAGTAGAATTATTCGTACCCCGACCACAATCTTCCTGGTCTTAAAACTCTTCCGAATTTAGATTCAGGGCTGCCATTTCCTCTCGCATATCCCGGCGCGCCCGGCTGAGACGAGATTTAACCGTACCCAAAGAACACTTTAATAAAGTCGAAATTTCTTCATAACTATATCCTTCCACATCACGCAAAACCAGTATACTCCGGAAGTCGGGCGCCAATCGCATCAGAGCCGCCCGTACCAGGCTGTTAAACTCATTGCGCTCCATCTTATCCAGGGGACTCTCCTCGCCTGCCGCTATCTCACGGGCAATTTCCCCGTTCTTGCTGGACAGCGGTTCATCCATGCTGATGGAAGGAACTCTTTTCTTACGCATCGTATTAATCCACAGGTTTAAAGTGATTTTGCGCAGCCAGGTGCCAAAATCAGCCTCCTGGCGAAAGGCTTTCAGGGACCTAAATGCCTGAATAAAGACTTCCTGGGCCAGGTCCTGAGCGTCCTCATAACTGCCGGTAAGCTGGTAGCAGTGAGAGAAAACCCGGTTTTGATACATTTCTACCAGATTTTCAAAAGCCTGCCTGTTGCCTTGCTGGGCATGTTTGACCAGCTTGCTGCCATCTGTCAAAGAAACCAACACTCCTGTGCAGGTGGAGGTTTACACCTTCCTGCTATATTAGACAACGAGAATTTGAAAAAAGTTCCCGCTTTCTAAATAAATTTACCACAAAACCAGTTAATTACCAGTGGGAAATGGAATTGGCAATAGCAGCGATATACGGAGCAACTGGCAGAATTGTGAACTAGACTTTAAATAATCATCCCTGGCAAGGATTGGAGAAACGCTCGGACCAAACTATGCTAAATAGAGAAGCGTCTAAATTATGTATCAAGCAATATAAGGTTCAGAAAGAATAGCGTGTGGTTTATTTGGGCAAAGGAGGGAATATATTGGCTACTATGTTAAAAAAGTATACCTTACTTATGTTACTCATCATGTTGGCAGTGATAGGAGCGGATATGGGGACGGCCCGGGCTATGGCCAGTTATGAGGCGGTGGGTTCGCAGGCAGTGACATCCGGTATTCAGGACCTGGGCCGTCTAAAAATTACCATACCTGCTGCGGAGGTGCAGGATAATCATTACTTTACAGTAGGTCTTCCTTCCGGGTTCCGGTTCAATTTGGACCCGGGGGCTTTGTACCCCCTGGCCGGGGCTGGTCCAGATTTTACCCTGGATGGCGGTGATCACCTGACAATCACGATTCCTCAGGCCAATAATGCATTCTATGATCCTTCCGGGACTTACGGAAACGCATCTATCAATGTTGAAGTCTTGACCGATAATGAGATCAAGGTGAATTTACTGCCCGCTGCCGTGGTCAATAATAATGGAGAAAAGGCCTACCTGTATATGAATCTGAAAGGCATACTTGTGCCTGCCGATGCTCCGGCTATTATTCAGGCTACGGTTGAAGGCCCGGGTTTTTCCTCTCCGCCTGCTGAAGCGCCGACTCCAGCTCCGGTTGTGCTGCTTGATTTTTCCGCTGCCGGAGGGGTGGTGGATTCTCCTGCCGGGGTGCGGGATCTGGCCATCCACCCCTTGATCATCCGGGAGGGAATTAAATCAGCCCTTAACCCGGACACGGTAAATGGCCAGTTGCGCAATACGGTGCGCATCGAGTTTCCCCAGGGTGTCACCTGCTCCGCCCCCACCAGTGTTGAGGTAACTTCCGGCGACCTTGGCATCAACCAGACCTCCTTACGAAGTCAATACGACCCCAGTGTGGACCGCTGGGGAATTGAGTTCGAGGTTAAATCCGGCAGCACCCAGCCTTCAACTATCAAAATTGACGGAATAAAGCTGGAGTTGTCCAGAGGCTTGGAAGCAGGAAAAGTCCAGGCTTATCTCAAAGGAGACGCCATCCTGAAAACCCTGGCTGAATTTCCGGGGCAGACCAGCATAAGCAGCACTCCAGTAGTAAACATAATCAACCCCCCTCCATCAGACATTGTAAAGGAACTATGTTTTTTCGTTGGCAGCACCAGCTACACCCTAAATGGAGCAGGGCAGACCATGGACGTGGCTCCCCTGGTTAAAGACGACCGGGTTCTGCTTCCGGTGCGCTTTGTCGCCCAGGCTATGGGAACCAGCATAGATTGGGATGAGGCTCTTCAAGTGGCAACGCTGATCAGGGGCGATCGCATCGTACAGTTTACTATAGGAAGCCCGGTAATCAAGGTTAACAACACCACGGTTACCATGGATGTAGCCGCGGAAATTGAAGCCGGACGCACCATGGTGCCGGTTCGCTATCTGGCTCAAGCTCTGGGATACCAGGTAGTGTGGAATGAAGCGGCCCAAAGCGTTGTCATCAAATAAGTATGCAATTGACGACGAAAGGATAGAATTCCTTTGTTTACAGTTGGCCGGCAGGAGGGTGATGGAAAGTTGAGCCAGGACCGGTTGCTGTTGAAAAACCGGAGCCGGCACCAAAAAATCTTTCCGCCTGGGGAACTTTTACCATGTATATGGTGTCTAAACTAATTAGGTCAAGGGGTAAAGCGATAGCCCCCCTGATCCGCCGATTTATTATCCGCCCGTACAGCACTTTATTCAAGCAGGTGCGACCGCGGAGCCAAAAGGAGGGGAGATATTACAAGGCACCAGGCTATCGACATGGTCGATGAATACCTATGAAAATGGGGCCATGAGCCCTGATTACCTGAAAAATTTTGAATTTATTAAAATATTTAAGGAGGGAAATTAATGCCTAGAATTAGCAAGAAATTTGCTTTATTGCTGGTGTTGGCCATGTTGGCCACTATGTTCGTTGGCATGGGCACCGTCAGTGCAGCAGCCAGCTACAGCGCCGGTTCTGTTGTATCAACTTCCACCGGCAACCACGACCTGGGACGTTTCAAAGTTGCCATTCCTGCAACTGAATTGCAGAACAATGACTGGGTTGACCTGCGTCTCCCGTCTGATTTCAAGTTCAATATACCTGATGGAACTGGCAAGGCAATCGTATCTGCAGGCGCTGGTGTTTACACTGTTGCAGGCGGAGCTGGGTTTGATCTTGAATTCCCATCTGTCAAGAACGCTTTCACCAATGGAGTCCTCGTAGGCAATATAACCGTGGATAAGCTGGGCGACGCCGAAGTAAAGATCAACTTTGCTAATCCCGCTGCGTTGGTTGCAACCACTACCGAGGACACTGCATACTTTTATGTAAATCTGAACTCCATTTATGTAGACAGCTCTTCTCCCGCTTCAGTTCAAGTAAATGTTTCGGGGAACAGCGGGTCCTGCTTTGTTGATGGAGCAGTCACCGTGGCCACCTATGGTTCAGGTACTGTAAACCTGTCAATCGACAGCGTTAAGACCATCACTGATAGTATTTCCGGAATCGACAACATCAGAATTAAAGAAGACCGGCCGGGAGCTTGGAATGTTTATGACACGATCAAGCTGAAACTCCCCAACGGTTTTGTTTGGGCTGCTGCACCAACTGCGGCCACCATTTCGTCAATTGATGGAACCGACATTCACGCCGGTATTCTTGCTGATATTAATGGTGACAGCGGTCGCACCCTGAAACTGACCAACAACTTAGCTAACACCACCACAGCCGCTTATGTAATGATTAAGAGCTTGGCTATTAATGTGGATGATGAAACTATCGCCAAGACCGGTGATGTAGTGATAGACGTAAGTGGTACAGCCACTTCTGCTCCCTCCAGCTTCACCGCTGCCAAATACGGCGACTACACTGTAACCGCTTCTGCAGTTGGCGATCCCACACAGGTGGTTGCCGGCGGCGTACAGCAGAAAATCGGCAAATTTGCCATTGAAGAATCTGTAAAAGAAAGTC
>DATMYR010000004.1:0-51317 GCA_035560815.1 Syntrophomonadaceae bacterium
AGGACGTCGCCAGGATTAAAATTTTTAAAGAGCTCTGCTTTGTTAAAGGCAGGGCTCTTTCTACGGTGAAAGCGTGGAAAGGGACGGTCCTTCTCCACGTCTCCTCATCACTTTCAGAAGGACGTGGAGAAGGACCGTCCCTCTCCATGGGTTATACTCCCCCAGACTGCAAAATGTGTCAAAAAGAAAATACCCCAAGGTTCCTGAGGTGCCGTACAGGTGCGCAATTATACGCTTACGATATATAGGAATAGGTAGCCCCGTAGTTCTAAGGTGCTCTGGGATTTGTCGTTAAAAAAATTCATAATATTGATTTTATTTGTTTTGCTAGTTCTTCGAGTGTTGTTTTCATCGCTTCTTGCTGGCGAGCGATTTTAAAAATTGTCCAGATTGCCATGGAGAAAATAGCAAAAGCGCCAATATACATTAGATAGAAAATCAGTTCCCATGGTCCAAAGTTCATCATAACGTTATACCTCCTTTATTTGAATTTGTTCTTTTAAAAAATGGTTAATTATACCTGGCCCCCTAACGGGACTCAATGGTTTGATAAGGCGACAACGGCTTCATGGCTACTACCCCAAAACCTGTTAGAGTAATTCGAAATCACAAAAAGCATAGCCACCAAAACCAATAAAACACCCCACCATGTACCTTCGGCAGCTGAAAACTGGTTGATATTTACCAGTAAAGGACTGGATAATCTGAATATCTGATGGTTGAAGAATATTCCATAACCAAATTCCATCCGTAATGCAACCCGATTGGAGTAAAAACCGATTGCGTTTTAAAGGAATCCTACTGAAAACATGACGCCGGCAAGAGCGGCACTAAATGATCCCAGCAAGCTGTAAGCCGGATTTATGAAATGTAAAACACCAAAGACTATGCTAATTATATGATTATACCTGAAATAGAAAAATATGGGCAGAGTGCTTTCGGGGTTAACATTACATATAGAGAGGATATGTTCCGGGACTGTCTCACCTTGAGTACATTCGTGGAGAAGGACCGTCCCCCTCCATGCATTTTTGCTGGACATACAAGGTGGGAAAGGTTACCATATACCAATGTATATGAACGGGTGAATGAATATGGATATTAGAAAGAACGATATTTCCAGATCGGGCCTGCTGAATTTACTGGTCGTATATCTGGTATGGAGCAGTACCTATTTAGCTATACGCATAGCAGTATCAGGACCAGGAAGCTTTTCGATTCTAACGGCTGGGTATATCCGAATGTTTTTAGCGGGTGCGTTGCTCTTACTGCTCGGTCTTGTTAAAAAATACAGGTTGAAAATCACAGCCCGGGAATTATTGAGTCTTACTGTCAGCGGAGGGCTTTTGTGGGTCGGCGGCAATGGACTGATTATGTGGGCGGAACAGCGAGCTGATTCGGGGTTCGCAGCTCTAATATTGGCATTGACACCTGTGCTAACGGCAGGGCTTAATAGTTTGCTGGAGAGAAAGTTGCCTTCCTTCATGGTTTGTTCATCCCTGTTGCTATCATTCGTGGGGATAGGAGTCATGGTAGGGCACAATCGGTTAGCAGGCGGTGTTATCGAACTGAGATCTACCCTGGGCCTGATAGGAGGGACCCTGAGCTGGGTGGTTGGTTCCATATACCAATCACGTCAATCGTTAGATTTGCCTGCTTCGGTGGTTTCCGCCTATCAGCATCTGACTTCGGGGATTATGTTTTTGATGCTCGCAGTTTGGAGCGGCAACTATCTTCCTGGCGCAAGTCAAGGAGCTTGGCTGGCGTTATTGTACCTGGTTCTCTTTGGCTCGGTTTGGGCGTTCACTGCATTTATTAAAGCACTCAATCTTTTGCCCCTTCATATCACCATGACCTATGCTTTTGTTAACCCTATATTAGCCATGTTTTTGGGATGGGTTCTATTAAAAGAACATATTGACAGCCAAATGGTAGTTGGAGCATTTCTTATTATTATGGGTGTTATCGGTTTATTCTGGGAGCGTTTAATCTCGGTAAGAAAAAAATGTGACGGTCTTTCAGCTTCCAGCAAATCTTCGGATTTGTAAGATTAAGAGATATGCACAATAAAACGAATGAAAATGGTCTTCAAGAAGAAGGCCATTTTTCATTAAAGGCAGCTAATAAATCTGTGCAAAGAAAACATTCAAAGAGAATAATGCTAAAAAACCAATACGACCAATAAAAACAAAAAATACCAAGTATACAATGAGCATGTAAAATTATGTATTATAATTGAAAAAAATATTATGAGAGGGTGAAGAAATTGAATGCAGTCTACCTGGTTGTTTGCGCTGCTCTCTTTCTGGTAATAGCTTACCGATTGTACGGGGCTTTCCTGGGGGCCAAGGTATTGTCCATCAATGAGGGTTTGACCACCCCGGCCGTCCGCCTGAATGACAACCGTGACTACGTACCCATGAATCGATGGGTGGTCATGGGGCATCACTTTGCGGCTATTGCCGGAGCGGGACCTTTAATCGGACCTATTTTGGCAGCGCAGTGGGGCTATTTGCCCGGCACCCTGTGGATCCTACTGGGAGCGGTACTCGCTGGAGCGGTTCACGATGTGGTCATTCTTTTCGCTTCGGTTCGCTATGATGGTCTATCCTTGGCGGAGATCGCTAAAAAGGAATTGGGCAGTTTTTCCGGAGTTATTACTTCTATTGCGGTGATATTGATTCTAATTGTGGCCATGGCCGGTCTGGCCTTGGCCGTGGTCAATGCTCTATATAACAGTCCCTGGGGGACATTCACGGTAGGAATAACCATACCCATTGCTCTCTTCATCGGAATATATATGAAAGTTCTCAGACCGGGGAAAATAGCAGAGGCCACTATCCTGGGGGTCCTGTTAATCCTGTTGGGAGTGGTTGGCGGTCATATGATACAGTATTCCAGCTGGGCCAGCTATTTTACATTTAACAAGCAGCAGATTACCATTCTGCTGGTTGTATATGGCTTTATAGCTGCGGCTTTGCCTGTATGGCTGCTTCTGGCCCCCCGGGACTACCTGAGTACGTATATGAAAATCGGAACCGTGATCCTGCTGGCCCTCGGTGTTATTATTGTTCATCCTACTCTGCAAATGCCGGCGGTTACCCAGTATGTGCACGGCGGAGGCCCGGTTGTTCCGGGTAAGGTCTGGCCTTTCATGTTTATTACTATTGCCTGTGGCGCCATTTCCGGGTTTCACTCTTTGATCGGAAGCGGCACTACCCCCAAGTTGATTTCCAGTGAAAGGGATATTATCCCTATTGGCTATGGAGGCATGCTAATTGAAGCCTTTGTCGCTATTATTGCACTAATTGCTGCCACCCACTTAAATCCAGCCGACTATTTCGCCATTAATGCCACCCCACAGGTATTTGCCAAGCTGGGCCTTCATGTTCAAGAACTGCCTATGTTGTCGCAAATGGTGGGAGAACAACTGAATGGTCGAACCGGCGGGGCCGTTTCCCTGGCAGTGGGAATGGCCAGCATATTTGGCCACATTCCCGGAATGAAATATCTGATGAGTTACTGGTATCACTTCGCCATAATGTTCGAAGCTCTTTTTATTCTAACCACTATTGATGCTGGAACTAGGGTGGGTCGATACCTGCTGCAAGAGGCAGGCGGTGTTTTTTACACCCCCCTTAAGAATGCCAAGTGGTGGCCGGGAATAATATTAACCAGTGGGATAATATCCTTTGCCTGGGGATATCTGGTCTATGGAGGATCTATTGCCACCATCTGGCCCCTGTTCGGTACCACTAACCAGCTTCTCGCGACCATCGCCCTGGCAATTGGTACCACCTATATCATGCAACATAGCAAGCTTAAATACGCCTGGGTCACCCTGTTGCCCATGCTTTTTCTTGCCGTTACTACACTTACCGCCGGATACCTGAACATCGTCGATAATTATCTTCCCCAGGGGAACCAGCTGCTGGCTTCTATTGCCATTGTCACCATGGTGCTGGTGCTTGCCATACTCATAGACAGCTTCTATAAATGGTTTAAACTGCTGCGCGGGAGGCCAGCAGCAAGAGATGATGCTCTTTCCCTTCATTAATGCGAAGAAGGACCGTTTTGCTAATGCGAGGCGGCCTTTCTTTTGCTGGCATGTATAGTCACGAGTGTGGACACTCTATCCCCCTGATATTCTTGCAGGAAGAAGGCAGGGATTATGCTCTATGTTTACGTAAATTCCCCATTACTCGGGATGGAAGAAGTCCTGCTGAAACATATGCGCGCAAAAATAAGCACATGTTTAATAAGAAGAAAAGGGGTTATTGGCGCATAGATTTGTCATGAAGAGAAGGAAGAATCAGAAGAGCCAGAAAGGCTCCGATCAGGGCCATCAACATATCCCACTGGGTGTCCCACACGTCACCTTGCGTTCCCAGGAAGGCTTGAGCAGCAGTTCCGGTAGCCACTGCTACACCAAATTCGATCAGTTCATAGCAGGCGCTGATGGCGAGACAAATACAAATAATAAGAAAATTTAGTAGTTTGCCGCGTTTCAGAGGAGATAAACGCAGAAGTATTTCCCGAGCAATAATTGCCGGAACGAATCCTTGGGTCAGGTGACCAAGGCGGTCGTAGTGGTTGCGGCTCAGGTCAAAAAAATCTCGAATCCAATTGAATAGAGGGACCTGGGCATAAGTATAATGTCCGCCCACCATCAGAATCATCATGTGGATAGCGATCAATACGTATACCAGGTTGCTAAAAGTGAATTTCTGGTAGGTGAGCAACAGTACTCCCATGCCTAGAATGGCTGGCAAGACTTCTAATATCCAGGTGAAACGATCATGAGGATGAATTCCGGACCAGATGAATACCAGCAGTACCCCAAAAAGCAAAAACAAGTGACTGTTTCTTTTCATATCATCTATATAATTCCTTCCTGAAACCGATTTGCCAACATTATAAAGAAACGGCATAGAGGGTGTCAAACTGTACTCATAATGTTTTTGCGGCATGATCTTTGCTTGTAGTTCGCCTTTTCCAACTTGTTTGGGCCTTCTAATCAAATATTCCTTAAACAAAATATACTTTAAAAAATTATGTAAAAATATACCTATATATTTAGATATTATAGTTTTACGAGTATAATGAATAATATGTAATTTAATTAGGCTTGGGGCTGAGTCGGAATTGGAAACAGAACAAAGAATTTGGAATGAGAAATTGGGCTGGAAAACGACCTTGCCTGGGACTTTTATTGATGCGCCTCAGGTGGCGCTGGTTTTTGGATCCACCAGATATATGCAGCTTCATCATATTTATCATGAAATTCGCACTTTTTATCCCCATGCATATATCATAGGCTGTTCAACAGCTGGTGAAATTTCGGGGACCCGGGTATATGATGATTCGATAGTCGTGACCGCTATTGAGTTTGAACATACGCAAGTCAAAGCCGCTTGTGTAAAGAATAGCCAGGCCAGCGATAGCAAGCAAGTCGGCCAGCGTTTGGCCCAATTGTTTCCTGAGGAGGGCCTGACCCATCTACTGGTTTTTGCTGAAGGACTCAATATGAATGGTACAGAGTTGATTAAAGGTTTGATTGGCAGCTTGCCCGAGCACGTTGCGGTGACCGGTGGACTAGCGGGAGATGGGGACCGCTTTCAAGAGACGTTTATTATGGCCAACGGGCTGGCGGAGAGGGATACCATCGCAGCATTGGGCTTGTATGGAAATCGTCTAAAAGTAGGTTATGGATCACGAGGCGGGTGGAACCCTTTTGGCCCGGAAAGATTGGTTACCAGGTCAAAGGGAAATGTGTTGTATGAAATGGATGGCCGCTCGGCCCTTTCACTATACAAATTATATCTGGGTGATTATGCGAACGGTCTTCCAGCTACGGGAATGCAGTTCCCTCTTAATCTGCGCAACCAGGAGAGCGAAACACCGGTGGTGCGCGCCATATTAGGGGTCAACGAAGCAGAGGAAAGCTTGGTATTTGCTGGGGATATCCCTGAAGGAACCTATGTGCGGTTGATGAAAGCCAATATTGATCGCCTGGTTGGGGGAGCAATTACAGCGGCAGAAATTAGTAGTGTGGGGAATGAACAACCGGAACTTGCCTTGCTTATCTCCTGTGTAGCGAGGAAGCTGGTACTCAGGCAAAGGACGGAAGAAGAAGTAGAAGGCGTACAGCAAGTCCTTGGGGGAAAGACATTACTGACCGGATTCTATTCCTACGGTGAGATCTGTCCTCATAAAACCGGAGCTAAATCTGAGTTTCACAACCAGACCATGACCATCACTACACTTTCGGAGGTCTAATATGAAAGAGCGACATCGCTTACTGGAACGTCAGCTTAAGCGTCATTACAACCAGGCGATTCCCCCCGAATGGGAAAAGATGATCGAGTCAGTGAATAATGCCTACTGGGAATCAGATGATGACCGCAAGATGCTTGAACGCGCTCTGGAGTTAAGTTCCCAGGAACTCCTGCAGGCCAATTCGGAAATGCGTGCTATCATCCAATCTTTTCCTGATGTGTTCCTGCGTGTCGACGACCAGGGCATCGTTCTGTCCAGCAGTGGATGCGCCAATACCGACCTCTATCCCTGGTCCCGGAATCCGGTGGGGAACGTGTTTTATAAAATTTTCGGTGAAGGGCCTGCCACAAAACTGGAGTCAGCGGTCAAACATGTATTCGAACTCGAAACCGAAGTTAGCATCGAGTTTGAATTGCAATCTGATTTAGAGCTGCGCTGCTATGAAGCGAGATTGCTGCCGATTTTGGGCAGTCAAATTTTTGTTATTATAAGGGATATCAGTGAACGTAAACAAGCTGAACAGCAGCTCATTTATCTCAGCATGTTTGATCCTTTGACTGGTTTGTATAATCGGGCATATTTTGAAAAAGAGATGCATCGATTACAGACCGATTATAATGACCCGGTAGGAATGCTTATCTGTGATGTCGACAATCTGAAGATGATCAACGACACCCATGGGCATGAACGTGGTGACGCTCTTCTGGTGGAAGTGGCCAGGGTTTTGAAACAATCTTTACGAAAACATGATGTCATTGCTCGTATTGGCGGTGATGAATTTGCCATCCTACTCCCCAATACGGACGGAGCAGCCGTTGAGAATACCTATAATCGCATCCGTATAGCTATTGATGAGTCTAACAAAAAAACATCCGGGATTCCCCTAAGTATTTCTATAGGTTATTCGGTTCGGAATTATAACACAACCAGGATGGATGAAATATTTAAAGAAGCCGACGATAATATGTATAAAGAAAAATACAAACATCATAAAAGTCTTAGTGCCAGCCAAATTCACACGATGTTTGATATGGTGGGTACTTCTGATTTTGCGATTCAAGGACGCCATGAGCAGATAGACCAGATGAATTCAGATCTGATCCTCTCTGTTCAACGCAGTATTGATGAAACCGATCAACTGGATCTGCGGGTTCACCTTTATAGAACCCAGGGAGAAGGAAGCTTTATTGTGGATCCTGCAATACCCAGCGCTGCTGAGCCGGGAGAATATAGGAACTTCTTGCGGTCGCTCATCACCCTCCTAAACGTTGCCTTTGATGCTCTTCCCCCGAAGAAGTAGATTAGTCGTTATACGCGTTCCGGGAATATTTCTTATTGCTTTCCAAGCGCTGGAGCATTCCAGGGCTTCCCATAACAGATGTGGATAAATACAATAGGGGGGCGGTATTTCGCCGCCCCCTTCAGCTTTTCGATAAAGTCGGTAAGCTGCCAGGTGCTATTGTACGTCAATTCGCTTTCGGTAGTTGCTGTTTTCCGAACTTTTTGGCATCAGGAGTCGTAGGACTCCATCCCGGTAGACAGCTTGAATCTGATCCTCATCGATCCCGTCCAGGCGATAGCTGCGGCTCATACGGCCTTCATGCCTTTCCTGGCGAATCATTTGATAATCAGTTTCTTTCCGTGCCTCATCCATTTGTGCAGAAATGGTCAGAACCCCGTCATGGTATTCTACCTGAATATGCTCTTTACTGAAACCAGGCATGTCAACTTCAAGTAGGTAGGCATGTTCGGTTTCTTTTATGTCTGTGCGCATACTATTCCAGAAGGGCATCAGACTGCTATTGAAAACATCGTCCATGAGGTTGGCACCCAAAAAGTGGCGGAAAAATTCTGAGGGCGCCAGGTGCGGGGACCGGACAGGATTTAAGTCTCTTCTCAACTTCAACACACTCCCATAGCATTTTAAGTATACTTTTTGCCCGGGAACAGTTTTTTATTCGGCGGTTAGGATCAAGATGCAGAAGTGTTTATATCATTACGATGGGAAACGGTGTTGCGACCTTTTTGCTTGGAAACGTACAATCCTTCATCAGCCGCCTTGATCAAGTCTCGGACGCTGGTGCCATCCTCCGGATAGCTGGCAATGCCAATGGATATTGTGCAGGCTATGCTTTCGTTCTCTTCCACCTTTTTCCGTAAGCGCTCAGCAACAAAATGGGCATCGGTGAACTCAGTGTTGGGCAGCACGATGAGGAATTCATCACCCCCATATCTACCTACACTGTCTATATTTCGCACACATCCGCTGGCTATACTGGCCACCTGTTTAATAACCATATCCCCGGCTAAATGCCCTCTGGAGTCGTTTACTTCCTTGAATTTATCGATGTCAAACATGAGAATCGTGAAGCAGCGTTTTCGTCGATCTTCTGTGAGGGCTGTGATGATACTGAGGATATTGACTTTATTGTAAACTTGGGTCATGGCATCGGTTTTAGCCAGGTCCAGCAGTCTGGAATTGGAGCGTTCTATTTCATAAATACGTTTATTAACTTCTCTCTTTACAGAACGTTCCCATTCAAGGAGTGTTCTCTGCGCTTCCGCAATTTTGGACTGCATGTGGTCGTATGACTGATGATAAATATACATAAAAAAGGAGGTATAAGCGGCACCATGCAGTAATATGGACAGGACTTGCAGCCCGGAAAAAGAACCTAAAAGGGTAAGCTGGGCCAGGAACAGCAGGACAAGGGAAGGGGTAAGATATGGCTTCTTATCTGAATTATTTTGTTCGAGAATAAGGAGGGGGAGAATAGAAGCCAGGGCAATGGAGACGGGGATACAAACTACCCAGGGCGCATAAACCAGTAAAGCCGGTTTTATGAGAAGGAGCAATGGCAAGAAGGAAGAAACAAAAATTAGCTTTTCCTTGCTTTCCTGGTTGGTTTCCGGGGAAGGCAGCAACCGTAGATATAAGAAACCCATTGTCATCAAGGCCTGAGCCGCAGCCAGAAAGGCAGATGCAGAGAGATTGATACCATAAAACAAAACCAACCCCGCCACCAGAGGAAAAGCAAAAAATGCCGTTTGCAAATGTAGCGGAGTTGACTCCCGGTGCAAAGCTCTGGGGTATATGATAATCAGCAGAGGCATAGTAATCAATAACAATGATAGAGTTTGCTTAAGCCATAAACCAGACAATGACAAGCCTCCTTTGATTTATGCTGATGAAGTGCATATCATAATGAGTTACGTAAACACTATTTCAGTGCTTATCACGAAATGAAGGTGTCATCCTAAATAGAATAGATTTTTTGTCTTGATGTTAGGAGGATTACTGTAGGTGGACCCACCTACCGGGAGATATTCCTGGGTATGTACTAAACGTATTCGGGAAAAAGAATCACTAAACTCTTGGTTCACCATATTACTCCCACGGGTTTCCTAATCATGATGCCGGGTGGAAGATCTAACGTATGTCTGATACATTTATATAATGATAGCTCTATGATCATCTCTTAATAACATTGTATAAAGCTACGTCCTACAATGCAATCCATCTCCTGGATAAAAATGATCCTTGTAGCAGTGTAAAGCAATGAGAATAAGCTGTTAGAATAATGATCGTCATAAAATTATATTGACAAGAATGATTTTCCGGTATATTTTTATAGTAATTTAATAAGATGAGATGAGCTAGATGAGCAGAGGAGAGAATGACGAGATGAGCAGGTATATATTAGAACATGCCGGCACATTGAAGCGTGCCGGTTTTATTTTGCCCTTTTATGATGTTGAGGAATCCCGCCTCACATACAGAGGAAGGGACGTATGCGCGCGTCCGGCCATAGTGTCGGTCTTGCGCTTTTTGTGTTTATCCTCGTTAACCGGAGATGTTTTGCGTTACTCAAACCCAGCATTCCCGGGGCTACATCAACCTGGCCGCTATTGGCCAGGCTTCCACTTCGATTGGTGGGGCGCCTGCCTCGCTCTTCAATAAAAACCATCGTTGCGCTTAAAAAACAATCTACGGAATCAATGCGCTGCTGTCTGTTAAAAAAGACGGTATGTGTAAGATCCCTGCTTTAATTTCATTTGAAAGGGGTTATTTTAATGTTTGGACGTTATTTGAAAACAGTTCTCAATGGAGAAAGGTTAAATGCCGATGAAGCATATTCAACGGCACACATGCTGCTCCATGACGCTATCCCCGCTACCCAAGCGGCGGCGTTGCTGGGTGCTCTGCGTACTCGGAAAGAAAGCTTTGAGGAGCTCAGCGGTTTTGTCGAGGCATTATTGGAGGAAGCGGTGACTATTGACAGCGAGATGGAACTGATTGACACCTGCGGCACCGGTGGCGATGGTCTGGGAACTTTTAATATTTCGACCGCCGCCGCATTGATCGTAGCTTCCTGCGGAGTGGCAGTGGCCAAACACGGTAACCGGGCTATGAGCGGGTCGGTTGGAAGTGCTGATGTGCTTGAGGCTCTGGGTGTTAATGTGCAAATGGAGCCTGATCATGCGCGGCGTATGTTAGAAAAGGTTGGCATGACATTTCTTTTTGCTCCCAATTACCACCCGGTGTTGAAACAGGTGGGACCTCTACGCCGGGAACTGGGTGTGGCAACTATTTTTAACTTCCTGGGACCATTGCTCAATCCCTGTTCACTGAGCTATCAGATTCTGGGTCTGGCTGATGGAGATCTTCAGGAAGCCGTTGCTTCGACCCTGGCCAGCCGTGGGTTGAAGAGGGCCATGGTTGTGCATGCAGATAACGGAATGGATGAAATCAGCCCGGCCTCATATACCCGGGTTTTCGATGTGGATCAACGAGGAGTCAGGATTTATAATGTACATCCTGAGGATGCAGGCTTCCAGCCGGTGTCACTGGATGCTGTTCGAGGGGGTAGCGCCGAAGCCAATGCCCAAATCATGCTCAATATTGCCGAAGGAGAGCTCAGTTCCTATCGGGATGCGGCGATCCTGAATGCAGCTGCTGCCTTGATGACAGCGGGAAAAGCGGCCAACCTCAAGGAAGGCGCTCAAATAGCTTCTGAAAGTATAAAGGCCGGCAAAACGAAAGCCCTGCTAAAGAATATGATCAGCTTTAGCCGGGACCAGGTCTTGGTATGTTAGAGCGCATCCTCCGGACTAAGGTCGCTGAAGTTGCTGAACTAAAAATCAGCTTGAATATTGATGAAATTGAGACCCCAGTGCCGCGGTTCGATATTGCGGAACGACTGAGCCCTCCCGCGAGAAGCATGCAGGTTATTGCTGAAGTGAAGAAAGCTTCTCCAGTGAAAGGTCTTTTGCGTAGCTTTGAAGATCCAGTGGTTCTGGCCCGTGCTTATGAGGAAAACGGAGCAGCCGCCATATCGGTAATCAGCGATGAGAAGTTTTTTCAAGGAGATAAAAATTATGTACGTTCCGTCGCATCCGCTCTTGAGGTGCCGGTTTTGCGTAAGGATTTCATCCTGGAGGAAATCCAGTTGTATGAGACTATATCCCTGGGAGCCAGCCTGGTCCTGTTGATTGCAGCTCTTCATGACTACCGGTCTTTGCTCCGTCTTAGCGAAAGGAGCCTACTACTGGGATTGGAACCTCTGGTGGAGATCCATAGTCTGGAGGAACTGGACCTACTTAAGGACTTGCCGGTGCGGCTGGTTGGGGTAAATAATCGCAATCTCCAGGACTTTCAAGTGGACCTGCGGACCAGCCTAAAGCTGGCTGACCATCTGGACAACAATTGGATTAAAGTAAGTGAAAGCGGCATTAAAACTCGGGAAGATATGAGAATGCTAAGGAACTGCGGATACAACGCGGTGCTTATTGGAGAGACCCTGGTTACTTCCACAGATCCGGGAGGAAAATTGAAGGAATTGCTCAACTATGAGGAGGAGCTATAAGATGACCCTGGTTAAGATATGCGGAATAAAGAATTTAAACGAAGCTCGAGCTGCCCAGGCAGCCGGGGCATGGGCTATTGGCCAGGTATTCGCACCCTCTTCCCGCCAGATCAGCCCTGATGAGGCTGCCTTCATCAATACGCAGCTTTCAGGTGGTGTCCTGAAGATCGGGGTGTTTGTTAATGAGCAATTGGAAACAGTTCGGCGTTTGATCGATTTCTGCCACCTGGACGCGGTTCAACTGCATGGAGATGAATCCGCAGAGTATTTGGAAGAAATTCAAGTGCCGGTGATTAAAAGCTTCCCAGTACGGGGAACCATGGATATCGGCTTTTTAAAGCGATGGCGGCCATGGGCCTACCATTTTGACAGTTTTCGATCGGGACCCATCAGAGGAGGTTCGGGGAGTGTCTTTAACTGGAGCTGGTTGGAGAACCTGCCTGAGGGAACGAAGATGATTATATCCGGCGGATTAAATTCGGATAATGTGAGCTCTTTGATCAAACAGATGAAGCCCTGGGCTGTGGATATATCCAGTGGGGTTGAGTTCCCCGGAGGCGGGAAAGACCCGGCAGCAATCATAGAATTCATCAACAAAGTAAGGGAGGCGGATGGCGATGATGCCTGACAAACGAGGATATTATGGCCGCTATGGCGGACGATTCGTGCCGGAGACCCTGATCCCGGCTTTAGATCAAATTGAAATTGCCTATCGGAATATGCAGGAAGATCCAAAATTTCAGGAAGAAATGACCTATTATTTAAAGCATTACGTGGGACGACCCAGCCCTCTGTATTTTGCACCACGGCTTAGCCGGGAAATTGGACCCATCAAGGTTTTCCTCAAACGGGAGGACCTGAACCATACCGGATCGCACAAGATTAATAACACGCTGGGACAGGCATTACTGGCCCGGAGGATGGGAAAGGAGCGTCTGATCGCTGAGACCGGCGCCGGTCAGCACGGGGTGGCAACGGCTACCGTAGCCGCCATGCTGGGCATGAAATGCACGGTATACATGGGCGCCAAGGACGTTCAACGACAAAAGCTCAATGTTTTTCGCATGCAGATGTTGGGAGCGGAAGTGCGGGAAGTGAAAAAGGGCAGTGAGACATTGAAAGATGCCTCCAACGAAGCATTTCGGGACTTCATAGCCACTTTCGAATACTCCCATATGGTGATAGGATCAGCCATCGGGCCTCATCCTTATCCCATGATCGTTCGGGACTTTCAATCTATCATCGGCCGGGAGCTTAAAGAGCAATTCCAAGCGCAGGAAGGCGGACTACCGTCCTGTATCGTAGCCTGTGTAGGGGGCGGCAGCAACGCCATCGGTGCCTTTTATCCCTTCATCGAAGATCCGGTGCAACTAGTCGGCGTCGAGGCAGGGGGTATTGGCCCTGATCCGGGGCTGCATTGCGCCACACTCTCTCGGGGCAGCGACGGGGTTCTGCATGGAACTTTCAGCAAGCTTTTGCAGGATAAATACGGCCAGATCATGGATACTCTTTCCATATCCGCCGGACTGGATTATCCCGGGGTAGGGCCGGAACATGCCTACTTGCAAGCCCGGGAGCGGGTAAGCTATGTGCAGGTTAGCGACCGGGAAGCTGTGGACGGATTTCTGGCTTTAAGCCAGCTGGAAGGCATCATACCTGCCCTGGAAAGTGCTCATGCAGTGGCTTATGCTTTCAAATTAGGATCTTTATTGCCAGCTGGCAGCAGTCTGGTGATCAATGTATCAGGACGTGGAGACAAGGACAGCCAGGAGGTAGCCGCCTACCTGGAACAAAACCGAATGCTTGCCAGTTCAATGCCAGGGAAAGGAGGCGCAAAGGAATGAATCATCTGCAAGAAAGGCTTTCTTTATTGAAACAACGGGGGGAAGCAGCCCTCATAGCTTTTGTTATGTCAGCTCAGCCAACCCCGGAGCTTTCCTTGGATTGCATCAAGGCCATTGCCCGGGGAGGCTGCGATATTCTGGAAATAGGGGTGCCGTTTAGCGACCCGGTGGCTGACGGTGAAGTCATCGAGCGTTTTCATCACCGGGGGGTTCAAGATGGTATGAACCTGGAAAAGGGTTTGGATTTTGCTCGCTTGGTCGGGGAAGAGACCGGATTACCTCTGGTTCTCTTTTCCTATCTCAATCCTATCCTGGCCATGGGTCGGGAAGTTTTTGTACAACGCTGCCGGGAAGCTGGGATTGATGCCCTGATTATACCCGACCTGCCCATGGATGAGATGGGGGTCATACAGGACTGGGGGTTGGAGGTAATTCCTATGGTAGCACCCAGCAGCACTGACCAGCGCGTGGACATGGTGGGGGCACTTCAGCCCAGTTTTGTTTACTGTGTTTCAGTACGGGGCACCACCGGAGTTCGGACCCTGCCCATTGAAGAAATAAGCCAGTACATGGCCAGAGTACGCCATTCGATTTCAGCACCCCTGGCCCTGGGTTTTGGTCTAAGCAGTCCCGAGCAGATTCAAGCTCTGCGGCCTTATGCCGATGGGTTTGTAATCGGAAGCCATTTTGTCCGCCTGATGGAGGAACTGGAAGACCGGCCGGCTGAACTGCTGGAAACCCTAGAAAAAAAGGTAAGAGGGCTTAAGGACGCCACCCGGATATAGGATATGGAAAGCTTCCCAGAGCAAGGAAAGGAGAGGTGATCATGCCCGCTTATCAGTTGGCCGCTCGTCAGATTAGTCAAGCGGACACCTTAATAGATATATCCGGCCCCCGGGGCAAGGTCAGGGTTGGAGAAAGTTATTGCACCATTATCGCTGGACCCTGTTCCGTGGAGTCAGAAGAACAGTACCTGGAAATAGCAGTAATGCTTAAAGAGATGGGAGTGCATATATTGCGGGGCGGAGCCTACAAGCCCCGCACCTCCCCCTATTCTTTCTCCGGTCTGGGAGATAAGGGCCTGGAAATCCTGGATAGGGCCCGGCAAGCTACCGGGTTGCCGGTGGTTACGGAAGTTGTAGATATTAGGGATATGGATAAGGTGATGGCAGTTGTTGATATTATTCAGATCGGAAGTCGCAATATGCACAATTTCCCACTCCTAAAAGAGGCGGGGCGCTGCAGCAAACCGGTGCTTTTGAAACGCGGTTTAGCGGCTACGATTGAAGAATGGCTTCTGGCTGCCGAATATATATTGATGGCCGGGAATAAGCAGGTAATACTCTGCGAAAGGGGTATTCGAACATTTGGGGATATGACCCGCAATACCGTGGATATCGGAGCTGTGGCCCTGATTAAGGAGTTGTCTCACCTGCCGATCCTGGTGGATCCCAGCCACGCCACCGGACGGCGTTCGTTGGTTGCCCCGGTAGCCCGGGCGGCTATCGCCGCAGGGGCTGATGGGCTTATGATCGAGGTGCACCAGAACCCCGATTGTGCACTTTCCGACGGGGCTCAGTCATTAACACCGGAGCTTTTCGCCGAACTGACAGCCAGGCTTCAATCCCTGGTCCGGGTCAGCGGCAAACAGTTTTCCAACCAGATCTGATGAGATGAGAATAGGAGAGGAGAGCCGAGCGGAGTAGAAAGCATTACGCCCACCGCCTTGCTTCCCAACCATACAGCGTGGAGGAGATGGCAGAATGAACAGTGATTTGGACAGAAGATACCGGTTTATTTCCGGTCAATATATTACCCCGGGCCGGGTCATGATTACCCGCCAGGTAAGCACCTGCCCCATGGCGGACGGAACCGACGAATTAATAAAGAGGCTGGATCATGAAAGAGGGGCTCTGTTTTCCAGCAGTTATGATTATCCGGGAAGGTATACTCGTTGGGATATCGGCTTTGCCGGTCCCTGCCTGGAGTTGAAAAGCAGCGGGCGTGCCTTTACCATTACGCTTCTAAAAGCGAAAGCAGGAATCCTGCTCCCCCTTATTTTTACCGCGCTGAATCGAGCGGGGTTCATTGATGCGTTGGATTTGGAGGACAGAAAAATTACGGGAAAAGTCAAAGCAGCGTCAGGGTTTTTCCCGGAGGAACAACGCAGCCGCCAACCGACTATATTTTCTGTTATTCGCACGATTAAGGATCTGCTGGGTTCGGATGAGGAGCATTTTCTAGGCTTCTATGGTGCCTTTGGATATGACCTGGTTTTTCAGTTCGAGGATCTTACCATGAAACATGAGCGCGATGAGGAGCAGGCTGATTTATGCCTCTACCTGCCTGATGAGATTCTGGTAATTGACCACCGTATGGTTCAGGCTTTTTGCCTGCGATATGATTTTGCTTTACTGGACATCCCGACTGAGCGCATTCCAGAAGTGAAAATGGACGACCTGAAAGTAAGTCCGACTACGCCTCCCACTGCGCCATTCCCCCTCCACCAGAAAGGGCGCTATGCCGGACTGGTCAGGGAAGCACAGGACTGTTTTGCCCGGGGGGATCTTTTCGAGGTGGTGCCTTCCCATACTCTTTACGAACCTTGTCCTTACCCGGCATCTCACGTATTCAGGAGGCTGCAGGGCATCAACCCCAGTCCCTATGGGTTTCTTATTAATCTGGGTTCGGAGCATCTGGTCGGGGCCTCGCCGGAAATGTATGTTCGGGTGATAAGGGAGCGCGTGGAAACCTGTCCGATTTCAGGAACCATTGCCCGGGGAAAAGACGCCCTGGAAGATGCCGAACAGATTCGCGCCTTGCTTAATTCCGGCAAGGACGAAGCGGAGTTAACCATGTGTACGGATGTGGACCGCAACGACAAGTCCCGGATATGCAGGCCCGGAAGTGTACGGGTTATTGGGCGCCGGCAGATTGAAATGTACTCCCATTTGATCCATACCGTGGACCATGTAGAAGGCCGGTTGGAAGATGGGTTCGATAGCCTGGATGCTTTCCTCACCCACATGTGGGCGGTGACCGTCACCGGAGCGCCAAAGAAAGCCGCCATTCAATGGATTGAGGACCATGAAGACTCGCCTCGGATGTGGTACGGCGGCGCTGTGGGATACCTGGCCTTTAATGGAGTTTTAAATACCGGTTTAACCCTGCGCACCATCCGCATTAGGGATGGACGGGCAGAAATCCGAGTAGGAGCCACTCTCCTGGCTGACTCTATTCCCGAAGAGGAAGAGGAAGAGACCTATTTGAAAGCAGCGGCTATGAAAAAAGCCATTCATCCCCAAACTTCAAGCGCAGGTGGTGCCGGGATCCGGGAATATGCCGCCGGGCAAGGGAAGGATGTCATTTTAGTAGATCATGAAGATTCGTTCGTCCACACCCTGGCTGCCTATTTCCGGAATACTGGAGCCCGGGTGTCCGTGCTGCGCGCGCCCTTGGCTCGGAAAATGTTAGCTTCCGGAATTCCCTGCGACCTTCTGGTATTATCTCCGGGGCCGGGAAGGCCTCGGGATTTCGAAATGAACAAAACCATTCATGTAGCCCGAAGCCGAGAACTGCCCATATTTGGTGTATGCCTGGGGTTGCAGGGACTGGTGGAATACTACGGCGGGCGACTGGATCAGCTCCCTTATCCCCAGCATGGCAAGATTTCCCGGGTGATCAAGGAAAATCCCTCGCTAATCTGGGAAGGGCTGCCCAGCTCATTACAGGTGGGGCGCTATCACTCCCTGTATGCCCGGGAGCTCCCCCCTTGCCTGACGACGATCGCGAACTCCGAGGACGGCATCGTAATGGCTGTGGAGCATGTGAATTTGCCGGTTTTTGCTGTGCAGTTCCACCCTGAATCTATTATGACGTCACAGCAGGATTACGGAATGATTATGATCAATAATGTAATGCATATATTGATTCAAGCGCAAACCGCGCTGGGAGCCAGCGGTAGTTGATGCACCATAGCTGCTGCAGGATAGTTATTACAGATGCTGATTGACTTTGCAGACTTGAGGTTTTAGAATAAATAACAACCGATAAAGTTGTTTGGGTGCCCCGTCCAGGGGTTAAAAGGGAATCAGGTTGAAAACCTGAACGGTCCCGCCACTGTAAGCGAAGAGCTCTGAGCCTGAGATGGTCACTGGAGTAATCTGGGAAGGCCGGCTTAAAAGAGCGTTTGATTCGTGAGTCAGGAAACCTGCCCGTACAATGAATCATTGAGAGTGATGGAAAAGTTCTCAAGCTTATACAGCTTGGGAACTTTTTTTTATTCAAACGAAAAGGAGGTATCATTTATGGAATTATTACAGTCAACTTTGGACAGAATTGCTCCTGCGGATCAGGCAGCAGCAGCCCAGGCTCAGGTGCGCCTGGACAGTCTAGCCAAACCTCCCGGTAGTCTGGGAGTTCTTGAAGACATCGCTAAAAAACTGGCGGCTGTTCAAGGCACTCCGTTACCAGCACTGGGGAAAAAGGTTGTTATGGTAATGGCCGGCGACCATGGAGTCGTAGCGGAAGGAGTCAGCGCCTTCCCCCAGGAAGTGACCCCCCAAATGGTGCTGAATTTCTTGCACCAGGGTGCAGCGATCAATGTTCTGTCCAACCATGCCCAGGCCAAAGTGGTGGTGACTGATGTTGGTGTTTTAGGCCCGGCTATTGATCATCCCCAGTTAAAGGTGAGGAAGATTCGTCAGGGAACTCGCAATATGGCCCGGGAAGCAGCCATGAGCGAAGAGGAAGCGGTGGCTGCCATCGAAGCCGGAATAGAATTAGTGACTGCCGAGATCCAAGAGGGTGCTACGATTGTTGCCACTGGTGATATGGGCATTGGCAACACCACCCCTAGCAGCGCCATACTTGCTGCTTTCTATGGCTGCGATATCGATTTGATCACCGGGAGGGGCACAGGGGTTGATGCCCGGAGCCTGGAGAAGAAAAAACAGGTGATCCGCCAGGCTTTGGATTTGAATCAACCTGACTCCGAGCGCCCTCTGGATGTTTTAAGCAAGGTGGGAGGATTGGAGATAGCAGCTTTGACCGGGGTCATTCTGGGTGCTGCAGCATGTAGGGTACCGGTGGTTGTGGACGGATTTATATCCACAGCGGCAGCGCTGGTGGCCAGTAAGTTGAAAAAGGAAAGCCTGGACTATATGTTTGCTTCCCATCTTTCTCAAGAACCTGGGCACAAGATCATGCTGGATCTAATGGGTTTAAGCCCCATGCTTTATCTGGATTTAAGGTTGGGGGAGGGGACTGGCGCAGTTCTGGCATTCAACCTGATAGAGGCGGCGGTGAAGATTATCAATGAAATGGCCACCTTCGAGCAGGCTGGGGTTAGCAACAAAGATTAGGCAGATTTGCTTATAGGCTGGTAAGGCCGGGGTTATCTTTTTATCCCCGGTGTAATGACTCCGTTCCTGATTCAAGAGTTGTTTGACTTCCACCGCTCCTGGTCAGGTCTCTGGTAGAAGAAACCTGTATTTTATCAGAGACAGGCAAATATCGATTTAAGGCTGAAATAAAAACTGGAGAAATCTATGGTCTTCTGTTACAATTAAATCCAGTATTTATCAACATGGGATTATTATATCTAAATAGAATAATTAAAGTGATCGGTCCTAAAAAGGTTAAATGGAATTGGGTGAGAATCCCAAGCGGTCCCGCCACTGTAACCAGCTACAAACCATATTATATCCACTGGAAAACCGGGAAGGAATATGGGGAGGATGATCTGGAAGCCAGGACACTGCCGAAGCTTTGCGAAGAACCCCTCGAGGAAGGCTGGTTTTCGTGGCGATTTGCCATACGAATGAATAGCTTCTACCTTACGGGTAGAGGCTATTGTGCTTTTATACGCTGTTGAAGAGTGTGGAGAAAGGAAAGCTCTATGCGTGCTCCCCGGATTATAGTCGCTGGCGTTCACAGCGGCGTTGGAAAAACTACGATATCGCTTGGCCTCATGGCTGCCCTGCGTTTGCAGGGGCTTAAGGTTCAGGCATTTAAGGTAGGCCCCGATTTTATTGATCCGGGCTTACATTTTCACGCCAGTGGCAGCAGGTCTCACAATTTAGACAGCTGGATGGGTTCCGCGGAGGTTGTCAGACAGGTATTTGCCAGGAATGCTGAACCTGCAGATATATCTATTATAGAAGGTGTCATGGGTCTCTATGATGGGGCCCGGGGTGAGAAGATCAAGGGCAGCACTGCTGATATCGCGGAGATATTGAAGACGCCGGTGATACTGGTGGTGAATGTCAGCGGAATGGCTCAGAGCTGCGTAGCTTTGGTTAAAGGGTATTGCGATTACCATCCCAACCTGAAGATCAAAGGGGTCATTCTTAATCAAGCTGCTGATTTCCATAAAACATGGGTGAAGCCAAGCCTGGAGGAAGAATTGGGACTTCAAGTGCTGGGATGCATTCCCCGGGAAGAGGCGATGAAAATGCCGGAAAGGCATCTGGGACTTCTTCCCGCCGAGGAAAATGAGCACCTGGAACAGGCCATCCAAAAGATGGCGGAGATAATTGATGGATATATTGATTTGCAAGGACTGATGAGAATTGCTGAGACTGCGCCCAACCTGGACATCACTTATTCAATGCCCGAGAAGCAGGGGCAGTTGACTATCGGAGTGGCCCGGGATGCAGCTTTCAGTTTTTATTACCAGGATAATCTTGATTTATTGCAGGAAACAGGTGCCAAGTTGGTCTTTTTTAGCCCTATGAAGGATGCGGATCTTCCCAAGGTGGATGGATTATACATCGGTGGAGGGTTCCCGGAAATGTTCCTGGATACATTGAACGGCAATCATAGTATGCTGGCAGCCATTCGCCAGGCGCATGCTGACTCAATGCCCATATTTGCGGAATGTGGCGGCTATATGTATTTAACCCGTCGCATTCACGACTGGAGCGGGAACAGTTGGACCGGTGTAGGGATTGTTCCTGCCGAGATCAGAATGACCAGGAAACTTCAGGCCCTGGGCTATGTGGAAGCCACTGCCCTAGGGGACTCGATTCTGGCAGGGACCGGTGATGTACTTCGAGCTCATGAATTCCACTATTCCACGATTGAAGGCCTCAGCCCGGAACAATCCGCCTTGATCCTGACAGGGGGACGGAGGATGGAAGAAAGAACGGACGGCTATGCCGGTGGGGGCCTTTTTGCCTCCTATCTGCATCTACATCTGCGTTCCAACCCCCTGGTGGCCTGCCATTTTCTCAATGCCTGCCAGGCTTATCATGACAGCCTACGGGCATCCTCGGAGGGGGCCGGTCTCTCACCGGGGATGGACCGTGTTGAGACTGTGAAAAGGAGGTGGGATAGCTGAAAACACTACGCTATGGATATTCTACCGGAACCTGTGCGGCAGCTGCCTGCAAGGCCGCCCTTTTGAAGCTGCTCAATGAAGAAGATGTTCAAAAAGTTGTCATCACCCTGCCGGTCGGCAGTTCCGTGGAAATACCGGTGAAAAAAGCGATTCTTGAAGGAGCTGGCGCTACTGCTGAAGTGGTCAAGGATGCCGGGGACGACCCGGACGTGACCCACGGTATCAGTATCTGCTCACACGTGGAATTGTTGAATAAACCAGAAATCATCATTATGGGGGGCCAAGGGATTGGTCAGGTAACCAAGCCGGGGCTGGCTGTTCCGGTAGGAGAGGCCGCCATTAATCCTGTCCCCCGGAAAATGATCACCACTGCCCTTCAAGAACTTTTGCCAACAGGTTGGGGTGCACGAGCAAGTATTTCTGCCCCGGAAGGGGAAAAAGTGGCGAGGAAAACTATGAATCCCCGCCTGGGCATCATGGGGGGCATATCGATTTTGGGAACTTCGGGCCTGGTGCGGCCCATGTCCCAGGAGGCCTATCTGGACTCCCTGATTCCCCAGATCCGTCAAGCTCAAGCGCTGGGCCATAAAACCCTGGTGCTCACTCCGGGGGGGATGGGAGCACGGATGGCTGCTGAAAACGGCATTCATCCCGAGGCTGTGGTACAGACCAGTAATTTTATCGGAGCGATGCTGGAGGAATGCGCTCACCACGGTGTGGAAGAGATCTTGCTTTTCGGGCATATCGGCAAAATAGTCAAGGTGGCAGGTGGGATTTTTAACACCCACAGCAAAGTGGCGGATGCCCGGCGCGAAATCCTGGCAGTACATGCTGCTCTACTGGGTGCACCGCTCAAAGCAATTCAAGAAATCATGGAAGTGAACACCATGGATGCTGCGGTTGGCCTTATTACAGATTTTCATTTACAAGCGGTCTACGCTTCCCTGGCTGCGGCTGCCAGCCAACGCTGCCAGGCCCGTTTGGGGGAAGGAATAATCATTGGAACCGTACTCTATGCCCTGGATGGCACCATATTGGGATTTGACGAGACAGCTTCGAAGCTAGGGGGGAGAATGGGATGGAGCCTGTAGTGAAGATTGTGGGGACCGGACCCGGAGATCCCAGGTACCTTACGCCGTTGGCCCAGGAGGCTATCAAGTCGGCTCAGGTTTTGGTGGGGGGCCTACGGCAGCTGCAAACCCTGGCCAGCCCGCATCAGGAACAGTATGTTGTCGGCAAGGATCTGCCGTCGGTGGTGGACTTTATCAATGAGCAAAGGCATAACAAGACCGTGGTAGTTTTGGCTTCCGGGGATCCGGGCCTATTCAGCATCGCCAGCTACCTGGCTCAACACCTGGATCCGGATAACCTGGAGTTCATTCCCGGCATAAGTTCCGTGCAGGTGATGTTTGCCCGTTTGAAAAGACCCTGGCAGGAAGTACCGGTCTACAGCCTGCACGGCCGCAGCCTGGAGGATCTCGAAAGCCTTTTCCAGCACGCGACAATCAGCGTTCTTCTTACCGGGGGAATCTGGACTCCCCAGGCAATTGCCCAGCACCTACTGGGCAGGCATCGATCCGAAACTCGGGTTGCTATTGGTCAAAACCTGTCCTACCCGGATGAGAAACTGATATTCTCAACTTTAGGCAAGCTGGTAGAGGATCCTGGCGATTATAAAAACTGTGTGATGGTGATGTTTTATGAGCAGTGAACATTGGGGTCCGGGCATCCCGGATGAAGACTTTATGCGGGAGCCGGGGGTGCCCATGACCAAAAATGAGATTCGGGTTCTTTCCCTGGCCCGCCTGCGCCTTTTTCCGGGGGCGGTGCTTTATGACATAGGTGCGGGAACAGGTTCGGTGGCCATTGAAGTCAAACAGCTGTTTCCCAGCTGCAGCGTTTACGCTATTGAACGAGATCCCCGGGCCTTGTCCTTGCTAAAAAGAAATTGCGACAAGTTTGGAGTTGAGTTATTCCTGGTCGAAGGAGCGGCCCCGGCCGATCTAGCCGGACTGCCTGCCGCAGACCGGATTTTTATCGGCGGAAGCGGGGGGGATTTGCCGGCTATTATCAGGCAGGCAGATGATAAACTCAAACCCGGCGGACGGATGGTGCTCAATTCGGTAACCCTGCACAGCGGTCCGGAAGGCTGGCAGACCCTGGAGGAACTGGGCTATTCCCTGGATGCCATGCAGGCGAACATAGCCGTAACTGTGAGAAAAGGCCGGGCCATCCTCTGGCAGGCCCGCAATCCAGTGACTATAATATCCGGCCAGAAAGGGGAGAGAGCATGACCTGGGGTAAGTTTTATGGCATAGGTGTAGGACCGGGTGATCCAGAACTGCTTACATTGAAAGCCTTGCGAGTTCTGGAAGACATAGACCTGCTTTTTGTTCCCAAATCCCGGTCAGAAAAGCGCAGTCTGGCGCTGTCTATCGCGGCTCAAGCCATTCCCAGAGAATGGCAAGTCGTAGACTTGATTCTGCCCATGACCCGAGATCGGGATGAACTGGCCAGGCACTGGCAGCAAGCCGCTCAGCAAGTGGTGGAGCTGATGGCGGCTGGCCGTTCGGGAGCCTTTATCACGCTAGGAGATCCAACACTGTATAGTACATTTACCTATTTATTGAAATATATCCGGCGATTAGCTCCGGAGATGGAAGTAGAGATTATTCCAGGAATCAGCGCTATCCACCTGGTAGCAGCCCGGCTGCAGGAAGCCCTGGCAGAAGGGGAGGAAAGTTTATTGATTGCCCCAGCGCCGAAAAACCGTGAAACCTTGGAGAATTACCTGGCCCAGTATGACAATCTTATTCTCATGAAAGCCGGAAAACATGTGGAGCAGATTGCCGATGCCCTAAAATCCAAGAGCAGTTCGGGAAGGGCATTTCTGGCCACCCGCTGCGGTTTTCATGATGAGTTCTGGACCGATGACCTGGCATCAATGCTGGGAAAAGATCTTGATTACCTGTCAACGGTCTTGATTAAGAACAATAGGGGAGGTGAAGGCGAGTGATTTGGTTTGTAGGCGCCGGAGCGGGGGATCCGGAATTGATCACGCTAAAGGGATACAGGCTGCTGCAGGAAGCGAATCTGGTGGTTTATGCCGGATCCTTGATCAACGAAGCTTTATTAGGCTGCACAAGACCTGGCACCCGATTGGTGAATAGTGCCCATCTGAACCTGGACGAAATCATCGGGTTGATGGAAGAAGCCTACCACAAGGGAGAAAAGGTTGTGCGCTTGCACACCGGAGATCCCAGCCTGTATGGAGCCATCGGAGAGCAAATGGAAAGGCTGAAAGCTGTCAATATTCCCTTCAGCATCGTTCCCGGGGTTTCTTCCTTTCTGGCCGCCGCTGCCAGCCTGCAGCGGGAATATACGGTCCCCGATGGGACCCAGACCGTCATTATCACTCGCCTGGAAGGCCGGACACCGGTGCCCGAGCGGGAGGCCTTACGGGGGCTGGCCAGCCATGGTTCCTCAATGGCCATCTTCCTTTCAGCAGGAATGATTGACCAGGTAGTGAAGGAGTTGTTGACTGCTTATTCACCGGATACACCAGCAGCCATAGTGGAGAAAGCTTCCTGGCCCGAGGAAAGAATTATACGGGGATCCTTACAGAATATGGCTGATTTGACCAGGGCTGCCGGGATTCGTAAAACCGCTTTGATCCTGGTAGGTGAGTTTTTACAGCAGAGTAGTCAATCCAAATTATATGATAAGGACTTTAAACATGAATACCGACCGTAGACATGACAATCGATTGGCCATTTTGAGCCTGACCGAAGAGGGAAGCCGTCTGGGGCAAAGATTGTCCCGGAGGATTGAAGATGCCCAGCTCTATATCCCCAGCCGGCTCCAAGCCAATATAGAGGAGAATGATCAGGTTCATTATTTCCAGCACTGGGAGGAAGCCTTCGGGCAGGCATTTGACCGGCATTCCCGGCTGGTGTGTATCATGGCTGCCGGGATCGTGGTGCGCAGCCTGGCCGCCCGGATGGTATCCAAATTCGTGGATCCGGCAGTAGTAGTGATGGATGAAAAAGGCAGGCACGCCATCAGCCTTTTATCCGGGCATATGGGGGGAGCCAACCAGCTGGCCCGGGAAGTAGCTGCAATCCTGGGAGGAGATGCGGTCATCACCACCGCTACTGATGTCCAGGGACAACCGGCTGTGGATCTGATGGCTCAAGATATGGAGGCTGGACTGGAACCATTGAAAAACCTGAAGGGAATGAACCGTCTTTTAGCGGAAAAGGAAATGGTGTACCTGTACAGCCCCTGGCCGCTGATTGCCCCGCTAAGGAAGGGCTTTACCTGGCAGGAGTGGCCCTCGCAACCGGAGATAGGCAGCGATGAGAAATATCTACATATAGATCATCCTGCTGGCCGGTTTCTGGAGCCGGCGGTGGTCGTGACCTACCATACCGGGCGGCTAGCCGAGAGTCCCCGGGTGATTCAGATCAGACCTCGCAATCTGTCGGTGGGTATTGGATGTCGTCGCGGAGTAGCCTGGGCGGATATGGAAGCAGCTTTTGCCGAGGTATTAGGCCGTTTTCATATCGACCCAGCAGGTGTAAGGTCCCTGGCCACTATTGATATGAAGGCCCGGGAACCAGCCCTGGAGAGATTAGCGGAACAATTAGAAGTCCCGATTTTAGCGTTTACCAGAGAAGAAATCCAGAGCCTGGATGGGAGCTATCCCAGTTCTGCCTGGGTGCAAGAAAATATAGGAGTTGGTGGAGTATGCGAACCTGCAGCCCGTCTGGCTACCAGCCAGGGGATAACCCTGGTGCCCAAACAGAAAAGTCGAGCGGTGACCATCAGTGTAGCTATGGAAAAATCCTGGTGGTGGGATTGGGACCCGGTCAACGGGAGTACATAACCCCTCAGGCCATGGCGGCATTACAGGAAGCTCAGGTCATCATTGGCTACAAAACTTACCTGGCATTTATTCGCGATTTACTCCCAGACAAAGAAGTGATCAGTTCGGGGATGCGCAAAGAAATAGACCGCGCCCGGGCAGCCCTGGAAATCGCTCTAAGCGGCAGGGTGGCAGCGGTGGTCAGCAGTGGTGATCCGGGTGTGTACGGTATGGCAGGCATTGTCCTGGAAATAGCCGGGGATGCTGTCCCGGTGGAAGTCATCCCCGGGGTAACTGCCGCCACCTCGGCGGCGGCGATCCTGGGAGCGCCTCTAATGCATGATTTCGCAGTGATTAGTCTGAGCGATCTTCTCACTCCCTGGGAAACCATCGAGAAGCGTTTGACCGTCTCAGCAATTGGTGATTTTGTTATTGTCCTTTATAATCCCCGGAGTCAGGGCCGCAAGCAGCAGATAGAAATGGCTCGGAGCATCCTCCTCCAGCACAAGGATGCAAAGACCCCGGTAGGGATTGTACAAAACGCCAAGAGGCAGGGAGAAAGCATGGTCATTACCACCCTGCAGGATATGCTCCAGGAGGAGATTAATATGCAGACCACTGTGTTCATTGGCAATTCTCAAACTCGGGTGCAAAACGGTAGGATGCTGACCCCCAGGGGATATACATTATGATTATCGTACTGGCTGGCACCCAGGAAGGTAGGGAAATCGCTGCCTTATTACAGGAAGCCGGTTATCTGCTTCTGGCATCGGTCACCAGTGAAATGGGGGAACAAATCCTTCGTCGGCAAGGGATTCGGAATATCCGGCAAGGGAAATTAAGTAGAGAAGGTCTGATCCAATTAATACAGGAAGGCCAGGCTACTATGCTGGTAGATGCCACCCATCCCTTCGCTCAGGTGATCAGCCTGCAGGCCATGGAAGCAGCTGCCCAGATGGGGATTCCATACGTGAGGCTGGAGCGGGCCCCATATATTTTGCCTGAGGACCCGTTGATCATAACCATAGCCCGGTTGGAGGAACTGAGGCCATTAATAAGCCCGGGAACAAAAGTATTTGCTACCCTGGGAATCAAGAGCCTCGAAGTGTTAGCTCCCCTGGTTAGGGAGGAAAAAGCCAACTTGGTAGCCCGGGTATTGCCGCATAGTACTGCCTTGAAGGTTTGCGAGGACCTGGGATTAAGCCCGGAGCAGATTGTGGCTTTGAAAGGGCCCTATTCCCGGGAGCTAAACCGGGTGCTGTTTCGAGAATACCGGGTCGGGTTAGTGGTCACGAAAGAGAGCGGTGAGGCCGGCGGACTGGACGCTAAAATCCAAGCAGCATTAGATTTAGAACTCCCCATAGTGGTATGGAGACGACCGGTTATGCGGTATCCCGTAGCATTCCAAACCACCACTGAGCTGTTGAAGTATATAGAGAATATTTAAGGGAGGTGTTGATCATGAGAGAAGGTGTGGTTCTTTTAGCCCATGGAAGCAAAAGGCAAGAAGCCAATCAGGAAATAGGATCATTACTCAGCGATATTCAAAACCGGGATCCAGAAGGGATTTACGAACTGGCCTTGATGTCCTTTGGCCCGCCCGGGATCCCGGATGCCATTGGCAGACTGGCAGCCCGGGGGGTGGAGCGGATTGTTGTGATGCCTCTTTTTCTGGTAACCGGCAATCATATTCACCATGATATTCCGGATCTCTTGCTACATGAGAAGGCCCGGTATCCGGAGGTGGAATTTGTTATGGCCCGGCACCTGGCGGGCCATCCCGGTCTGATCAATATTGTCTTGGATAGAATTCTGGAAAGCTCCAACGGGAAGAGGGTGCAGCAATGAATATCATCTGGGATCCCCGGGAGATCGAGAAGAAAAGTATGGAGATCATCGAGGGGTATTTGACCGGGCTTCACTTTTCAGAAGCAGAGAAAGCGATAGCAAAAAGGGTCATCCACACTACCGGTGATCCTGATATTATAGAGGCCTTGCGTTTTCATCCTGCGGCTGTTGCCGCTGGCATGAAAGCCCTGAGGTCTGGGCAATCCGTCTTTGCCGATGTCAACATGTTGAAGTCGGGTGTCAATGCATCGCGACTGAAAGGCTATGGAGGACAGGTAATCTGTTCCATCAGCGAGCCTGAGATTATTCAGGCAGCCAAAGAGTGGAAGATTACTCGTGCGGCTGCCGCCATGCGCAGCTTCGGCCCACGGTTAGATCAAGCAGTTGTTGCTATCGGCAATGCACCCACCGCGCTTTTTGAACTCCTCAACCTGATCAGCCAGGGAAAGTGTCGACCTGCCTTGATCATCGGTACGCCAGTGGGTTTTGTTGGTGCAGCTGAGGCGAAAGAAGAGCTAATTGCCCAGGATTGGGTGCCCTTTATCAGCCTGTTGGGAACCCGGGGGGGGAGCCCTATCGCCGTCAGTATCGTGAATGCAATGCTCTATTTTGAAGGAGAGGATAGCCGTGGCTGATGTGTTCATGGTTCTGGGGGGGAGCAGCAGCAGAAAAAGCGCTTATGCGGAAGAATTAACCCGGGTGCTGGCAGCCCGGCATTCCTGGCCGGTTTATTACCTCGCCACGGGCACCATCTGGGATGAAGAGTTTGCACGAAGAGTGGAACGCCATCGCCAGAGAAGGCCCTCAAACTGGCAGACTATTGAAGAGGCTTATGATCTTGCCGGGGTGCTCTGCAGCCGCCAGGACCATTCCGCGGTGTATCTGGTGGACGGGATAGGAACCTGGTTGACAAATCTTATGTTCGAAACAGGAGAAGCAGATTTCTACTGGGATGGAGAGCGGGAAAAGCAATGCCAGGCCAGGCTGCAGGAGTTTATAGAAGCCGGAGCGCAGATCCCGGGAGCCATTATTTTAGTGGCGGATGAAGCGGGCACAGATATAATGCCGGAAAATCAGCAGGCTCGGGTATTCCAGGACCTTAACGGCAGGGTAAATCAGGTATTGGCCCAGGCTGCAGTCTATCTTTACTGGGTGGTGGCTGGAATTCCCCTGTGCTTGAAAGGAGGTGCTGGGTGTTGAAAGCTCGCTCCATTATGGTGCAAGGAACTTCTTCCAATGTCGGGAAGAGCATTTTGTGTACGGCTCTCTGCCGAATATTTTACCAGGATGGTTATCGAACTGTGCCATTTAAAGCCCAGAACATGGCCCTGAATTCCGTTGTAACAGCGGATGGAGGAGAGATCGGCCGGGCCCAGGGGGTGCAGGCGGAGGCCGCCGGAATCCAACCCGACGTCTTGATGAATCCTATTCTGATCAAACCGAAACAGGATATGCAGGCCCAAATCGTGGTTCTGGGGGCTCCGGCCGGAGACATGTCAGCTCGGGATTACCGGGAGCATTTCCTGCCCCATGCACTGCCGCTGGTTCGAGATTCCATCGAGAAATTAAAAGAGGAATATGAAATCCTGGTGATTGAAGGAGCCGGAAGCCCTGCAGAAGTTAACCTGAAAGATCGGGATATTGTCAATATGAAGACTGCCGAACTGGCTGACGCGCCAGTCCTATTGGTGGCCGACATTGACCGGGGCGGAGTATTTGCCTCCCTTATAGGAACGTTAGAACTTTTAGAAGAAAATGAGCGCCAGCGTGTCAAAGGCTTTATTATCAATAAATTTCGCGGGGATATAGAACTGCTGAAACCGGGACTCGATTTCTTGAGTCAGAGAACCGGAATTCCGGTTCTGGGGGTGATACCTTTCCTGCATGAACACGGTATTGATGAAGAAGACTCAGTCTGCCTTTCTGAATATAGAGACTGGGGGGATGTTGATGCTCCCATCAATATTGCGGTTCTACAGCTCCCGCGTATATCCAATTTTACCGATATCAAGGCTTTTATCGGCCTGCCTGATACGCATTTACGATATGTTAAAAAAGGGCAAGCCATTGGTCATGCCGATCTTCTCATCATCCCAGGGACCAAAAACTCAATTTTGGATCTCCTCTATTTGAAGGAAGAAGGACTTTTTGAGGAGATCCTGGAACTGGCCGGGCGGGGTGTCCTGATCGCCGGCGTATGCGGTGGGTATCAGATGCTGGGAATCGATTTACTGGACCCGGAAGGCAGCGAAGCCGGGATCGGTTCACAAAAGGGGCTAGGCCTACTGCCCTGTGTCACCACCTTTAGTTCCGCGAAAAGCACACACCAGGCGGAAGCCCAAATACTGACCGGGAATGGCTTCTGGAGCCACCTGGCCGGTCAGACAGTGAGAGGATATGAAATTCACATGGGCCAAACCCAGATCTTGCCCGGCTGCGGCACTCTCATGCAAATCCACAAGCGCTCCGGTCAGCCGGCGGAGATTATGGAAGGGGCTTGCAGTGAAAACGGACGGGTCTTCGGCAGCTATATGCATGGCTTTTTTGACAATTCCTCGGTAATGCTGGCTTTAATGAATACTCTGCGCGGGGAGAAGGGATTAAGCCCTCTAGTGCAGGAGAATTTGCCTTCTTTCCAGTACGGGGATAGATATGACCGGCTGGCGGCTGTGGTGCGTCAGGCGATACCGATGGAAGAAGTCTATAAGATTATGGATGGATGGGGAGCTTGATATGGAGATCATTGTACTGGCCGGGGCAGCCCTGGACCTTATTCTGGGTGATCCCCGATGGATGCCCCACCCGGTATGTTGGATAGGCAGGTTCATTGTCGCCGGTGAATGCCTGGTCCGCCGTTGGGTGCAAGGCCCGGCAGCATTAAAAGCGGCTGGCATTCTGCTTACCCTGATGATTGTGAGCAGCACCTATTTTTTCTTCTGGGGGCTTTTACATCTGGCTTATCGGATTCACTATATCCTGGGATTGGGTCTCAGCGTTCTCATTATAAGCCAATCTCTGGCTATGAAGAGCCTGTATACGCATGCCCGAGCGGTGGCGAAGCCCTTGAAGAACGGTGATCTACCTGCTGCCCGACATGCCCTGGCCATGATTGTGGGACGGGATACGGATCAGCTTGATGAAAAGGAAATCGTTCGGGCCACCGTGGAAACCGTCGCGGAAAACACGGTGGACGGCATCACTGCCCCACTGTTCTTTAGTTTCCTGGGTGGACCACCCTTAGCCATGGCCTACAAGGCAGTCAATACCCTGGACTCCATGATTGGATATAAAAACGAAAAATACAGGGACCTGGGCTGGGGGGCAGCTCGCCTGGATGATATAGTCAATTACCTGCCCGCCAGAGCCACTGCACTTCTCTACCTGATCCTGGCGCCCTTTACCAACGGGGGTATGGCAGGTGTTTGGGGAGCTATGAGAAAGTATTCCTCCCGGCACCCCAGCCCCAACAGCGGGATCCCTGAGGCGGCAGTAGCCGGAGCCCTGCAGGTGCAACTGGGGGGCAGCAACTACTATGGGGGAATCTTATCGGATCGAGCCCTTATGGGCGATGATATTAGGCCTCTGGAACAGAAATACATAGCAGACAGTCTCCATATTATGCTGGCCGTCTCTCTGGAAGCGGTACTGGCCGGAGTGATCCTGGGGCGATTTTTATGATAGGAAAAGGTGATGCAAGATGATTCAGATTTATACGGGTGAGGGCAAAGGCAAGACCACCGCAGCTCTGGGACTGGCGGTGCGGGCCGCCGGGCATGGATTCAAGGTCAGGATCATCCAGTTCATGAAGGGCAGCACCTACAGCGGGGAACTGGTTTCTTTGCAGAAACTGGGTATTGAAGTCTATCAGTTCGGGCGCACCTGTCCCCATGCGGCAGTGATAAAGAGCGGTTTTATGCAGTGCCAGAATTGCGATCAATGCTGGATCGCTTTAAAGGAGATTACCGATCTGGACCGGCAGAAAATCTCAATGGCCTGGCAGTTGGCCCAGGATAGTGTGCAGGAAAACTACCAACTCCTGGTCCTGGATGAAATCATGAATGCTGTCAACAAGGATTTGGTCCCGTTGGCAGAGCTCATAACCTGGCTGTCTACTGTACCGGAGCAGATGGAGATTGTCATGACCGGGAGGAATGCCCTCCCGGAGATAATTCAGACTGCCCATCTGGTCACGGAGATGAAGAAAATAAAACACCCTTACGAAATAGGGGTGCCAGCCCGGCGAGGCATAGAGTATTGAAGTTGAGGTGATGGGATGAGAACTTTTCGTCTGGCCATCAGTTTTTTAAGCATCTTTCCGGTATACGGAAAACGGGTAGCCGGGGAGCAAGAAATGGCGCGATCGCTTTTCTACTATCCCCTGGTAGGCTTTTTGCTGGGAGGTTTTCTGGTGTTGGCAGCTTACCTGGGAGAACGGATGTCCCTGGGTCTGGCTGGTGACGTCCTGGTTGTGGTTCTATGGATTATTCTTACCGGGGGGCTGCATCTGGATGGGGTGATGGATACATCCGACGGCATCTTTAGCGGCCGTGACCGCCTGCGTAAGCTGGAGATTATGAAAGACAGCCGCATTGGAGCCATGGGCGCTATAGCCCTGATCGCATTGCTCTTGCTGAAAGTCGCTTTTCTTGGACTGCTGCCTTATCCCGTAAAATACTGGGTCTTGCTGAGTGCTCCGGCTCTGGGCCGGGCCATGATGACCTATCCCATCGTTTTTCATCCTTATGCCCGGCCGCAACCGGGATTAGGCAGGAGCTTCGGGGATCAAGCTAGCAGATGGGTTTTTCCCGTTGCTCTCATTATTGCTGTAGGGGGAGGATATCTGGCTGGGGGGGTTAAGATGGATATATGGATGCTGTTAACTGGATTACTGGCTGTTTTAGCAGCCATCCGTATCCGTGTAGTTTTGGGCGGGCATACGGGAGACACCTATGGCTTTTTATGTGAGCTGACGGAAACTATGTTCATCATCATTGCCGGACTGGCCATGCACTGATAAGGAGGGAGAGTCATGAGGGCAGAAAGATTTATGGCAAATAAGGATATGAGGTTTACTCATGGTGGGAATATTTGGGCAGCGGCACAAAAGTGGGGGACGGCGGCTGATCGATTGCTGGATTTTAGCGCCAATATTAATCCCCTGGGTCCCTCCCCTCAGGCTTTGAAGGCCATTCGGGAGAGCCTGGCCATGATTCAGCATTACCCGGAACCTGGCGGCGAGACTTGCAAGCAATCGTTGTCCCGCTATCTCAGTGTAGAGCCGGATCATCTGGTGTTGGGAAACGGCGGCTCTGAACTTATTTATCTACTAGGGCGGATGTTTTATAAAAACCGGGTTTTGCTTCTGGCCCCTTGTTTTTCGGAATATGGGCAGGGAATCATAAACCCCCGGATTCACAGGATTACCCTGAATAAGGACCAGAACTTTATACTACCGGCAGCACGAATTATCAGGACTATGCAAAAGAATGACCTGCTCTTTATCGCCAATCCCAACAACCCAACCGGTAATCTTTTCGACCCGGAAGGACTGTTATCCATTGTTCAAGCCGGAGCCGAGCAGGAAGCTATGGTGGTAATCGATGAAGCTTTTTTGGATTTTGCCGGGGGTGATGAGATTTCCCTCCGCCACCAAGTGGAGGAGAATCCCAACCTGGTGGTGGTTAGTTCACTGACTAAATTTTTTGCTATACCCGGCCTGCGCCTGGGGTATGCGGCGGCCCATCCATCTCTTATCAAACAGATGGAGCAGCTACTACCGGCGTGGCGAATCAACACACTGGCCCTGGAAGCAGCGAAAGCATCTCTTGATGACCGCAAGTATATTGAACAGACGGTGGCTGTCGTTCAAAGGGAAAGAGAATTCTTGCAGGTGGGCCTTTCATCTTTGCCGGGGCTGGTGGTCTATCCAGGTGCCAGCAACTTTATCCTGGTCGATGGAGAGGGAGGTAGGCTGTCTGCCCGTGACCTTCAGGAGCGTCTGGCCCCCCTGGGCATATTGATTCGTTCCTGCCAGAATTTTAATAATCTTACCCCCTTCTTCTTCCGTCTGGCCGTGAAGACGCGAGAAGAAAACCAGAAATTATTATCTGCTTTAAGGAGCGTTTATGATGAGAATTATTCTAATACGGCATGGGGAAACAGAGTGGAATGTTCAACAGAAATATCAGGGTCACCAGGATATTGAATTAAATGCGGTGGGGAGAGAACAAGCGCGGAAACTTGCCCGAGACTTGCAGAGTGAAAACATCCAGGCCATATACTCCAGTGATTTATCTCGAGCCCGGGAAACAGCAGCAATCATCGCAGGTTGTTTACACCTGCCGGTGATCTCAGATGAACGGCTTAAAGAATTTTCTTTCGGTGAATGGGAAGGCAAAACATTCAATGAAGTCTATCGTGATTATCCTACCGAATTCCAGGAGTGGTATACCAACACTCGGGATTTTAAAGTCCCCGGAGGAGAATCCATGGGGCAGCTATTAGTGCGCGCGTGGCAGGCACTCTGGGATATATCCAGGAAGCATAGTGGCACAGTTCTGGTCGTCGCCCACGGAGGCGTTATGCGAGCCGTCCTATACCAGCTTAAAGGTGAGAATAAAGAAGAAATGTGGGGTGAATTACTACATCCCGGATCAATGCTGCAGCTCAACATACAAGGAGATCAAGTGGAGTTGATGCCAACCCCAGGGAAAACTGATATGCATGAAGTTTTAAGTACTTAACAGTTTCTATATAACAACATAAAAGGTTTTTTTCCGAGGGAGATCTGTGATAGAATAAAATCAAATAAAATCTATCATATGGATCTTGCAGGGAAGATGGTGTAAGTCCATCACGGTCCCGCCACTGTGAAGGGGAGCCTTATGCAACTGCCACTGGGCAAAATGCCTGGGAAGGCGCATAAAGGCCATGAACCTGAGTCAGGAAACCTGCTCTGTCCGGATTATTTCAGATACCCACGGTGTATGGGTTGGAAATTCGCCAGCAGTGGCCCTGTACACCAAACAAGCGTACAGGGCTTTTTTATTTATTTTAATAGAGAAGCTTGCAAATCAAGAATGTGATTCCCGTTTGGCATGGAAATGAACAGATGAACAGCTAAGAGGTAATTTTCAAGCAGCAGACGGATGAACGAAGGATAGGTGATGATTGTGAACTACAAAGCTCGTATTTTGATACCTGCGTGTTTCTACGCCTTATTCATCCTGGCAACCGGTGTTCCTGCTGCTTATGCCATGCATATCGCCGAAGGTTTTTTACCCGTGAATTGGGCGGGAATTTGGTGGGTTGTTGCGCTGCCTTTTTTGTATATGGGCATTCGTTCCATTCAGAAGACAGTGCAACATGATCCCAAACTAAAAATTTTCCTTGGCTTGGCTGGGGCCTTCATTTTTGTCCTTTCTGCTCTAAAGATGCCTTCGGTAACCGGCAGCTGTTCACATCCTACCGGTACCGGACTTTGTGCCATTTTATTTGGCCCCCTGGCGACTACCGTCATGGGGTTTATCGTACTCATTTTTCAAGCTTTGCTTTTGGCTCATGGGGGGCTAACCACTCTGGGTGCCAATACAACGTCCATGGCAATTGTGGGCCCCATGGTATCATACGGGCTTTATCATTTGATTATCAAAACCAGAGGCCCGCGCTGGCTGGCCATATTCACGGCTGCATCCTTGGGGGATTTAGCCACCTATGTGACCACGGCTCTCCAATTGGGTTTAGCTTTCCCTGATCCAAGCGGTGGCATCCCGGTTGCGGTGGGCAAGTTTTTGACCATCTATGCGGTTACGCAGATTCCATTAGCCATTAGTGAGGGGATTTTGACCGTCATTATCATCAACCTTCTAACTGTTTATGGTAAAGAAGAATTGTCTCAACTGGGTTTCTTGATTGAAGAAGGGCTGTCAAATGACCAATGATGGCAAATGGAGTATAAAAAGAATCAATATAGTTTTGCTGCTCTTGGTTATTGTGATTACTGTTGCTCCCTTCTTCTTCCATCCTAAAGGATCTGAATTTGGTGGAGCGGATGATCAGGGGCCGGATTTGATACAGAAGGAGCATCCCAGCTACCAGGTTTGGTTCAAACCTATCTGGGAACCGCCTAGCCGTGAAATTGAGAGCCTTTTGTTTGCTTTGCAGGCTGGCATTGGCGCCGGTGTAATAGGATACATCCTCGGTTATCTAAAGGCGAAACGAGTTTACATCAGGGGGGAACTCACACAACTTCCACCAGAAAGGACGACATCAACATGATAGGTATGGAAGACCACTCCTACCATAATAGATGGAGGGCTATACATCCCCGGGACAAAATTGCCTTTGCCCTGGTTACCTTACTTTTGGGGCTGTTTTCCTGCACCCTCCTGCCGCCGTTAAGCATCCTATTGGCTATGGGATTTATTACTGTTTTCCAGGCCAAAGTACCAGGTTCTTTTTATCTCAAGCTGTTCTGTGTACCAGCTGGATTTCTTTTGGTTGGCGCTGTTTCCGTTGCTCTTATTTTATCCACCAGCAATACCGATTTGCTTTATAGCATAAGGGTGGGCGCCTACTACCTCGGTGTTACGAATGTGGGAATAAATCAGGCGGTTTTATTACTGACCCGGTCGGCCAGTGCAGTTTCCTGCGTACTTTTTCTTTCCCTCACAACCCCACTGGAAGACTTGACCGGGCAGTTGGAGCGATGGAAAGTCCCCTATATCATTATTGAGATGATGACGCTCATCTATCGCTTCATCTTTATCTTTTGGGAGCAGGCAGTGGTTATCCATACAGCTCAAGCGGCCCGGCTTGGCCATGTTGACCCGAAAACTAGTCTGCGTTCTCTGGGCTATCTCCTTAGCAGCCTGTTCCTAACGGTCATAAAACGCTCCAATGCTTTATACAACGCCCTGGTAGCTCGGGGCTATTCGGATTGTCTCCGGTTTCTGGAAGAAGAGCATCTCTCCACTCCGTGGAGGATCAAACTAGGATTTGTAGGATTTGACCTGTTGCTTCTCGGTTTGGTAGTTGGCAAAGGAAGTGCTTGGCTGTGAAAGAACCCAAAATCAGTCGAATCCAGAAGGATTCCATCCTGGCGGTGGAGGATCTTAGTTTTGCTTATCCCAACGGACTACAGGTCTTGCGTGGGGTCTGCATGGAAGTCGGAAAAGGCAGCAGGACAGTTATTCTGGGAGCCAACGGAGCAGGGAAATCCACGCTGTTTTTGCACTTGAACGGTATTCTCAAGCCTCAACAGGGCAGGGCTTTCTTGGAAGGCCGTCCAATCGCTTATGACAGGCGTTCTCTGGCCGAGCTGCGCAGGAAGGTGGGTATCGTATTCCAGGATCCTGACAGCCAGCTCTTCTCGGTCAATGTCTTTCAGGACATTTCCTTTGGTCCTATGAACTTGAAATGCTCTCCATCAGAAGTCAGGGACCGGGTGGAAGAGGCCATGGAACTTACTCAAATAACCGGCCTGCGCCAAAGACCCACCCACCAGCTCAGCTATGGGGAGAAGAAGCGGGTGGCCATTGCGGGTGTACTGGCCATGAACCCGGAGGTGATCATTTTGGATGAACCCACCGCTTTCCTGGACCCCGCTCTGGTGGAAGACATGATGGCTCTGCTGGCCAACTTACATAAAGCCGGAAATACCCTGATTATGTCCACTCATGATATGGATCTCGCCTACCGCTGGGCTGATCAATGCTATGTGTTGAATCAGGGTTGCATGGTGGCTGGCGGGTTGCCCCGGGACATCTTTATGAATAAGGAACTGCTTAAAGAAAACAACCTGCATATACCCTGGATACTCAAAGTATACTCCGAACTGGCCTCCCGGGGTCTGTTTGAGGAGGTCTGTCAACCACCCCGCAGTGAAGAACAATTATTTGCCGGCCTGAGTAAGCAGGAAAAGAGCTCCCGGATGGGCAGCCCTTCTTTACGAGCTATTTCTCATTTGTAAAGGCTCGTAGGAAATAAACGGGCAGGTGAAAGGGGAATGCGATTTTCATGAGAACCAGAGTAATGTTGTTGGCCATGTTGACCCTGGTACTGGTTATAGGTATCAGCGGCTGTCAGAAGAAAGGTCAAGGACAAACACCGATTCCTGGTGGGGATAAGAACATGCCCTTTCCGGTTACCCTTCAAGATGATGCTGGCCGCCAGGTAACCATCAATACGCCCCCTCAGCGGCTAGTTTCTCTGGTACCTGGCCATACGGAGATCCTTTTCGCCCTGGGTTTAAGCGACAGGATCGTAGGGGTGACCAGTTATTGTGACTATCCTGCCGAGGCCAAAACGAAACCACAGATAGGCGGGTTTTCCGACCCCAGCCTGGAAAAGATCATCGCCGCCCAACCTGACCTGGTAGTAGCCGGAGACATGGACAGTCAGTTGGTGGAAAACCTGCAGGCAATGAATATCAAGGTTTTGGTTTTTCAGCCACACAGCATTGAGGGGCTCTTCTCAACCATTACGGCTATGGGAGAGGCATGCGGAAAGAAAGAGCAAGCTTTGAGCCTGGTTGCCGGACTTCGGGAGCGCGTTGAGCGAGTAAAAGCAGGGGTAAACGATGTACCAATCAGTCAGCGTCCTCTGACCTATTACGAAGTGTGGTATGAACCCTTAACCACGACCGGACCCCATACCCTGATTGCCGAGCTCATTACCCTGGCTGGTGGCAAAAACCTTGCCATCTCGGGGAGTGAAGACTTTCCTATGATTAATGAAGAACTCATCGTGGAACAGAATCCTGCTATTATGGTTCATTCTTATGGAACGGGGATGGATAATACACCCCAACAGGAGCAGATACTCAATCGAAAAGGCTGGCAGAATATCGGTTTTATTAAAGATAGACGTATCATAGCCATAGATTCCGATCTAATCACTCGGGCTGGGCCCAGGACAGTGGATGCATTAGAATTACTGGCCCGGGGTTTTTACCCGGAGCGCTTCAAGTAAAAGGATTGTGGTGAGAAAAGCATGTCTAGGCATAATACCTTTAAATTAGCTACGTTCATGCTGGCGTTGGCAGGAATTTTAGGGACGCTGATGGTTATCAGTACCGCTCTAGGCGCCGTATGGATCAGTCCGGGAGAAATCCTGAGCCTTTTGGCCAGGCATTTGAGGGGTGCGCAGGATGCCCTACCGGGCAACTTGCAGGCCTATGATATTATCATATTCACCATTCGCCTGCCCAGGGTGCTTCTGGGTGCACTGGTTGGAGCTGGCCTGGCTCTTTCGGGTGCTGTTTTTCAGGGTCTGTTTCGCAACCCCATGGCCGATCCTTTCGTGATTGGGATTTCCTCGGGAGCCGCCCTGGGGGCAGTCCTGGCTATCATGGCTTTTAATACGCTTAGATGGAGTGCCACCCTGGGTATTCCCGGATGTGCTTTCGCTTTTGCGGTTTTTACTATTATTCTGGTTTACCGTCTGGCCCAAACGGGCGGAAAAGTACCGGTGATGACACTCCTATTGGCTGGCATTGCAGTAAATTCGTTTTTATCGGCCCTGGTTTCCCTGTGTATGTTCTACAGCGGCAGCCAGATGCATCAGGTGGTATTCTGGCTTATGGGCGGTTTCTCCAATCGGGGTTGGGATCACCTGATGATGTTTATCCCCTATGCTACAGTAGGGGCCTTGATTGTTCTTCTCTATACCCGGGAGTTAAATGCCATGCTCATGGGGGAAGAGTCGGCTCAGCATCTGGGAATCGAAGTAGAAAAAGTGAAGTTTCGCCTTTTGGTCGCCGCTGCCCTGCTGACCGGAGCCTGTGTGTCAGTGAGCGGCTTAATTGGTTTTGTGGGCTTGATTACACCACATATCGTCAGGCTTTTATGCGGACCCAACCACCGGGTGATGCTTCCCCTGGCAGCCATGGCAGGGGCTATTTTTATGGTAGCAGCGGATGTTGTTGCTCGGGTAATAATTGCCCCACAAGAGCTGCCGGTGGGAATTGTGACGGCATTGGTCGGCGGTCCCTTCTTTATTTACCTTTTGCGTCGGCAAAAAGCAACCGGAGGTTTTTAGGTTTGGGGACACACCTTCCCCTGGGCTTCGATTAGTTTATATGGTCTCTACGATATCTTGCGGTCTCTGGAATAGGCGAAATTCCAGCTAATAGCGGTAAGGAATGTCCCCATGAGCGACCTCTGGTCGCTGGATGTAAGTGCTGTTACATTACGTCGCTTGGAAGTAGCCTGCTCTAGAACAAGTTAGCCATGGCTTGAGTCTCCTCATGTAAGCAAGGTCAGGTAACAACGGTCAGAAGTGTCCCCAAACATTAAGGAGTGATGGAATGCTGCTGGAACTTATGGGGGTTTGCTGTGAATATGGATCCGTACCGGTTCTGGCAGATGTAAATCTCGTCATTAACCAGGGGGACATTCTGGGCATTATAGGTCCTAACGGATCAGGGAAGTCAACCTTACTGCGCACCATGAGCCGGGTGCTGCCTCCCCGGCATGGAAGCATCATGATGCAGGAACGAGACCTATATAAAATTCCAGCCCAGCAAGCAGCTCGGCAACTAGCCTTCGTATCCCAGGAAACAGGGGTGGATTTTCCATTTACTGTGGAAGAAGTAGTCTTGATGGGGCGTATTCCCCACCTCAAACGTTTTCAAAAGGAAGGGGCACAAGACTGGGAAGTGGTGCACCGGGCATTGGATTTGACCGGAACATCCCACCTGGCAGGGCGGCCTGTGAACGAATTGAGCGGAGGAGAAAGGCAGCGCGTGCTCATAGCTCGAGCCCTGGCGCAGGAACCCCGGGTTTTATTTTTGGATGAGCCTACCTCTTTCCTGGATTTAAATTTCCAAATTGAGATTATGGAGTTGTTGAAGCGTTTGCGCCATGAACAGGGACTAACCGTAGTCATGGTAGTTCATGATTTAAACCTGGCTTGCCATTATTGTGATTCTCTGTTGGTTTTGAAAGAGGGGCGTATTTTTACTGCTGGATCCCCCGACAAGGTGATTTCTGCTCATCTCATTCAAGAAGTATACGGATGCCAGGTGCGGGTAGAGTACCGCCACCCAGGTGTTCGGCCGACCATAGTTCTTCAACCTTCCTTGGCGGAAGCGGGTCCCGAATCGGGCGCTTCCGTTCATATCGTAGGTGGCGGGGGAGCAGGAGGCAGCTTTTTCCATTACCTGATTGAAAGAGGATGGAAAGTAAGCACCGGGGTAATCAATATTGGGGACAGCGATTGGATGGAAGCCGTTCACCTGGGAATTGAGGCGGTGGAAGCCTCTCCCTTCTGTCCCATTGGCAGGGAGGAGAAGATCCGCAACCGGGACCTCATGCACAGAGCAGATTGCGTGCTGCTGACCGGTATACCCTTTGGATCGGGCAATCTTCCCAATTTGGAAGCCGTGCTGGAAGAAGCGCAAGAGGGGAAGTGGGTCATTGTCATTGACAATCAAGATATTGAACAACGCGATTATACAGACGGAAAGGCAAGTGAATTATACCGGCGTTTGCTGGAAACCGGGGTTCATGTGGCCAGGAATGAAAGTGAAGCCCGTAGGATGATAGAGGAGGCAAGTAGCCATGGCAGAGAGAGGCAAACTCATTCTGATTACCGGGGGAGTTCGCAGCGGTAAGAGCAGCTACGCAGGAAACCTGGCTGCCCAGATACCAGGTCCGGTTCATTTTATTGCCACATGTGTCCCGGTTGATGAGGAGATGGCAGCTCGCGTCAGCCATCACCAGCAGAGTCGTCCTCGGACCTGGATTACAGTAGAAGAAAGCATGGATCCCGCCCGGATCATCGCAGAAGAGGATGGGCCTCAGGCAGTATTCATATTGGATTGCCTGACCATGCTAATTAGCAACTACCTGCTGCTCACCGAAAAACGGAAAAGCGAAGCAGAAATTCTGGAACTTGTCAGGGATTTGACCCGGATTGGCTATGAGGCTCAGGGAACTGTAATCATTGTAAGTAATGAAGTGGGGGCCGGGATCGTTCCTGCTGACCCGGTATCCCGTACTTTTAGAGACCTTTTGGGCCGGGCCAACCAAATTGTTGCCTCCCAGTCCGACCGGGTGTATTTATGTGTTGCTGGTCTGCCTGTTGATATGAAGGCTCTGGCTGAAGAAAAGAATTTGAATTAAGGATGCGCCATCCATCCTACACTCTGTGGGCTTCCCTAACGAATAAAGGCCCCGGTTGCCCGGAGCCTTGCCGTAATTAGAAACCCAATAAACGGTCGCTCAGCCCATCCTATTCCTCCTCGGATGTCTCTTCATGTTTGTTTATCTCTTCGATAACTTGATAGCTGATGATATCATGGGGATCCAGCAGCATAACAATACGTTCTCCTCCCCCCAGGCGGGCGATGCCGGTAACTCTCCCTCCGGTACTGTTCCGGATTATTTGAGGGGGTGGGAAGATCATACTATTAGGTATTCGCCTGACCTCATGCACGCGATCCACGGTTAATCCCACCATGGTGCCGTTCAAATCCACAACCACCACCCGAGTGCCGTCAGTAATCTCGACCATTCCGCATCCCAACTTGGTGCTCAGATCTACAATAGGCATCAAGGTATCGTCCAGAGAGGTAATTCCCTTGATATACTGGGGAGCATTAAGTACTTTGGTGATTTCGGGAAAACGAATAATCTTTTTGACTTTATCGATTTCCAGCCCAAATTCCTCCTGGCCTATCATGAAAGATACGATTTGTACTTCTTCCGCTGGTGCCTTAGTATCGGAGCTAATGAAGTGGTCGCTAAGCAAGCTCTGGGCTTCTTCCAAGGTTTGGTGCTCCATACTACATAGGGAGTCTACATCCAGGATCATAATCACCTTGTTATCTTCATGGATTTTTACTACACCAGTAATCAAACTGCGATCAACATCCCTGGATAAACTAGCTGGCACTGCTTCAATACTGCGGCTGTCCACCCTAAGGACCTCAGAAACTGAATCGACATTCAATCCTGCGTTTTTGCCTTTCACATTCACTACGAGCACCCGGCTGGCACTACTAGTAATCTCCCCATTTCGTATTCCAAACTTGGTACGGGCATCGATCACCGGGAGAATCTGGCCGCTCAGACTGATTATCCCATTAACATAAAAAGAGCATTGAGGAAACTGGCTTATGGCCGGCGTTCTTATAACCGCCTGAACATTCATAATATTAATACCAAAGCTTGCATCGCCCAGGGAAAAGGTAACCAATTGCGTTTCCGCTGAGGAGGGAACATTTTCTGTTTTCATAATTTTCTCTCCTCGCCTAATTCATTTGCATCTCGTCTGCGATTGAAGCGATCTCTTCAATCGAACTGGCCAACTCGTTAATAGCCTTGGCTTGCTCCTGGGCCACCTGGGAAACTTTATGAATCCCTCCGGTGACTCGCTCGCCAATGTCAGCTACTTCTTGGACTTGTTCAGCTGTGACCTCGGCAGCATCTTTAATACGAGTAAGAGCATCCCAATATTCTTTAGCAAGTACGTTCATTTCATCTAAGGTATCGATGACTTGAAGGTTCGTCCGTCTAGCAATGGGAACAGTGGCATTGGCCTCACGAGAAGCGGCCTCGGATTGATTGATATCGGCAATTACCTTGGTCATCTGACTTTGTAAATCTCTGATCAAATCCTTAATCTTATCAGCATTTTCAGCCGATTCACTGGCCAGGTTGCGGATATCACCAGCCACAACCGAGAATCCGCGCCCATGCTCTCCTGCAGTAGCAGCCTCTACGAATCCATTGACTGCCAGCATATTGGTCTGAATGGATACATTTTGGATAGTGTCCACGATCTTTTCAATACGGCGGAATTGATTCAACAGATGTTCGAGTGATGTATTGGTATTTTCATAGGACTGCATGCTTTCGCCTATATGTTCAGCAATGTTCACGGCTTTTCCACGCATATTGACCCAGAGCTCGTTGAATTCAGCCCTCAATTTGGCAGTTCTGCCAGCGCTTTCGTTCAATGAACCTAAATCTTCCTGGCTATTTTTGGTCAGTTGTTGGGCATTAATATTTTCCTGGTTTACCATTTGAACCGCTTCTGTCATTTGCACAATAGAGCTGGCAATCTGGGTGGCGGAACTGCTCAGCTCTTCGATATTAGCCGATAACTGCTGAGCGGTGGCCGCCAACTCTTCTGCGGATTTACTGATATTGGTGGAATTTTTAAGATCATCAGCCATTTCACTCAGTTCCTGACTGGCGGCATTGACCTCAGCAAGGGCTTTGATCTGTTCGATTACGGCTTTGGAAATTTCTTTGGTTCCGTTGTCTATTCCTTGAGTGGCGGTTGATATACTATTGCTTCCCACTATAAGCCTATTAGCGGTATTGCTTAGTTTATTGACGAAATTCTTCAATTGCAAATTACTGGTTTTATATTCCTTTGTAAGATCGACAAATCTAGTACATTCTCCCACTACTTCTTCTAATCCATTGGCCATAGCGTTAAACTCCTCGGCGGTTTCGTTAATATCTTTAACAACTCCAGTGATCCCATTGCGAATCTCAACCACCACGCCCCGGATGTCTCTGGCAGACCGTTCCGAGATCTCAGCCAAATTGCGCACCTCATCGGCTACTACGGCGAAACCACGCCCGTGTTCGCCGGCGCGGGCTGCCTCAATCGCTGCATTCAGAGCCAGGAGGTTAGTCTGGTCAGCAATCATTACCACTGCTTGCACGATATCACCAATTTGCTGGGATTGTACTTCCAACTCACCGATGCGTTTGGCTGACTGTAGATTTTTATTGGATGCTGCTTTAACCAGATTGCCCATGGTTCCCATACTCTGCATTGATTCAGAGGAAGCCTTAATACCCACGTCAGCTTTATCTAGAACAGCGTTCATGGTATGCTCAAAATCAGCTGCAGTAGTGTTTAACTGCATACTGCTGTCCGACATCGTGCTAGCTGCCCGCCCAGATTGCTCAGCCCCCAAAACCACATCTTCCATTAAACGATTAAATTCTTGGGCCGCAGCATTTGACTCTTCTATCCCAGCTACTAACTCTTCAGAGGCTGAAGCGATTCGTTCGGCCAGGGCTTGCTGTTTGGCCATAGTTCGAGCCCGGGACTTTTCTTGAGCCATCTTCTTAGCGATCTCTCGTTTTTGGGCAATATCATTACTTTCCTCTGATTTAAGGGTAAGCCCGGTTTTGCCGTTAAATACTGCCTGAGTGGGACTCTGTAATTTCTTTGCCATAAATAATTCGACTCCTCTTCTACTAATAATTAGACTCGCTAGGCAATTTGTTGGGAAGAAACATCCCCTTTCCAACTGATTCCTATCGCCCAGAAAGTCTGATAGAAAGAGAATGTGCAATTTTCGTACCAGGTTTGAATAAAATCACTCTATCCCCAAATCATGGTTAAATTGAAACTTTTCAAGACATCCTATTTTGTCAAAATATTGCGAAGTTTCAACATCTATAGCTAAACCGTTTAAGCTTTTTATGCAACATCTGTTGTGGAAATGTTCGATTTTCATAATTATTAAGCTAAATTAGTGCTTTTTTATGCAAAAAAGGGCAACCACCACCACCCTATTCCTTTCGATCGGATGCATTATTGCAAACCGGGTTTCGTTGCTTCATTATGGTCTCCGTTGTCGTATTGCAGCTAATGTTGATCAACAAGAAACTTTATGTATTAGAAAGAGGCTGACTATGGTGGCAAACGGTTTGCGAAGTAAGCGGGGTAGTTTAACGATGCAACCTGGATATGCCCATTGTGGAAGCGGCCGCGCAAGTATTGCGGGCTGAAAAGAGCAGGTGAGCTGCCTGCGCAAATGATGGAGGATGCTGTAGTACTCGTGACAACTATCCTTCCATCCGGGCGGCTATCGATGTATATGAGACGGCAAGTCAAACCGGTCCGAGTAGTTCATAATGTGGGGGGCGATTTTGTTAAGATAATTGTCCTTGTGTTTAATACTGGCTTATTCAGAAATATTCGGCCATTCGCCTTCGGTTCCTTATTTGTCGCATTATCTCAACAAGGTTCGAAATCATGCAACAAAAAAGAATATTTTGAATTGTTGCTAGAACGCATTTAATCGGAATGAGAATGGGATTTCTTATTCCCTTTTTGTTGAAAACATGGCTGGGGATGGGGAAAATGAGTATGCAAAAGAAAAGCAAAGCTCAACTTGTTGCATATAGTCCGCATTTGCTGTACAAATGCTTGGCGCTAGCTGCTAAGGTGTGTTGAAGTACTGCAACAAATTACCAATGCCATGCTTTATAGCGGATTATATGTAAGCCATATTTCGGGGGGATAGAGCGAAGGCATTATCTCTGGCATGAAATTTGCTTATGTTTGTTGTATGGCAGTTCATAAGTTTATTACGAGTATCAATATTCAAGACGCGTACGATTTCGTAATGCAGGACAGTACTTACAAGGTTAAAAAAAGGAGGAGACAAAAATGGAAAAGGAACATCAGGTTATAACGGAGGAGATAATGAAAGAGTGGGTTCGCCAGCTCGCCAAGAAAAATTTTCGCCAGGGACTAAACTGCGCTGAGTCGGTGTACCTGGCTTTGTTCGATACGGGTTTAATAGAGTTTCCCCCCGAAACCGCAGCGCTTACTACGGCTTTTGGTGGAGGCCTCGGTCTTAGCGGCGGAATGTGCGGGGCGTTGATAGCGGCCACCATGGGTGTCAGTTCCAAACATGGACGCCGCAAACCAGCCGAGGGAACCCAGGATGAAATTATAGATAAATTATATGGTAATCCCGGTCTTTATAGATTTTTTAATCAAATACCCCACAGATTTAAAAAAGAATTTGGTTCTACTCAGTGTGAAGAGCTCAATAAGGATTATCCAGAATGGTTTAATAAAGACAGATTCCGCAGATGCATGCACATTGTGGTGGAAACTGCCGCTATGGCTGTGGAGTTCATTTATCAGGGCAACCGGGAAGGCTTTGGACAGCCTTTTGGGGAGAATATGGCCGGTAAGGTCTAAGCGTTCCTGGAGGAGGATTATATATTCTTAAGCCAAGCAGAAAAGGGCTATGGTAATCAAGGAAAGGAGCATCCGGAATGCAGAAACCAGCAACGTGGGATGAAGTACTTAACCATGAAGATCTAGCCAGGTTGGCCATGGATATGTTCCATCGAATAGCGATACATCATGCTTTATGGTTTATGGAAGTGGAACATCAGATGGGGTTGCAAAGGGCTCTGGAGATCATGGATATTGCATATCAAAAAAGTTTTAATATTCAAATGCAACGATGGGCTAAATTCTTTGGTTTTGAAATGGATGAAGGAATACCACAACCATTATTGGATATGCCGAGGGAGAGGCTGATAGACTTGATTACCAATACATCAGTAAATTGGTTGGCAAACGATGGTATCTGGTTTCAGGCAGTGGAATTCCAACATGGAATGTTTGATGCAAAACGTTGTAATGATTCATGTTGGACAAAGTTTTCGCCTTTTGAAGGCTGGTCTATCAGACGCTATCTGGGATTATCTGAAAACCCGGGACTGGAAGGACTTAAGAAAGCATTACAGTTTCGAATGTACGCCAGGATTAATGTTCAGTCTATTATTAATGAAAGCCAAAATAGTATAATTTTTCAGATGAATGATTGCCGGGTTCAAGCAGCCAGGAAACGTCAAGGTTTGGATGATTATCCCTGTAAATCAGGCGGTCTGGTTGAATATACGCTTTTTGCAAGATCTATTGACTCCAGAATTAAAACCGAATGTATCGGTTGTCCGCCCGATGCTCATCCGAACGGCTGGTTCTGTGCCTGGCGCTTTTCCCTGGTCGGGGAATAATAAAATAGCGATTGGACAATATTGGTGTTATTGTAAAGGAGAACCTATATACATCAATTTTTTTAACATTGGGGCGCATTTAGAGAAAACAAGTAGGAAATAAACGAAAGGGAAGTAGACTGATATGAAATTGCGGCAGCTTATGACTCCCGACCCTTTAACCTTAAGTCCTGGACAAAGTGTTGCTGAGGCCTTAACCTTGTTTATCGAAAACATGATAGATGGTGCCCCAGTAACTGATGAAAGTGGTAAATTAATAGGTCTTTTCACCAAGAGGCATATTTACCGGGCCATAGATAGTGGTATGGATATGAGTACCAGAGTTGAATATCTGATGACCCGGCAAATATTAACCGGCCATCCAGATGATGAGTTCGGTCAAGCCATAAATCCTACCGTACCCCGACTTCCTGTTGTTGACGAACAGGGAAAGCCGGTCGGGATAATCACCCGCGGAGATATCGCCAAGGTATTCTTTTATTCGTACAACAATATGTCCCTTGAACTAGATACCATTATAAATTCCACCCACAATATGATTGTATCCATTGATGAAACAGGAATGATAAAGGTTTGCAACCCAGCTGCTGAAAAAATATTTCGGATGAAGGCGGAAGATGTTATAGGAAAAAACATAACCGAGCTGCTTCCTGAAAGCAATCTTATAGATATAATCAAGACTGGAGAGGCTGAACCAATGCAGAAGGTTAACCTCAGGGGCGTTTGGTTTATTTCCAACCGCTCACCGATCATTAAGGAAGGTAAGATTATTGGCGCGGTAGCAGTTCTTCAAGATATATCCGACCTGGATAAAATGTCCAAGGAATTACGTTATGTAAAGGAATTGAATGAGGAGCTGGATGCTATCGTGGAATCATCTTTTGATGGATTGTTTATAACCGACGGTGCAGGCGTGGTTTTACGCTACAATAAGGCATTTGAGCAGCTAACAGGTATTAATGCCCATGAGTATCTGGGACGAACCGTTGAGGATATTAGAACAGATGGGATTATTTCTGATCCTGTAACGATCCCGGTGTTGGAACACAAGAAACCTATTACGCTAGTGCAAGAAAGCAAAACTGGAAAGATAACTTTGACTACTGGAAATCCGGTAGTTGATAAGAACGGAAACATTATCCGGGTCGTTTGTAATGTAAGAGATTTAACTGAGCTTAATATGTTAAGGCAAAAGCTAGAACAGGTGCAGGGATTAAGCCAGCATTATGAAAGCCAACTCCGTACTTTACGGTTGCGATATACCAGTAGTGAAAAAATGGTGGTTACTTCCACTAAGATGAGGAATCTGATAGACACAGCTATCAGATTGGCAGCAGTTGAGTCCACCATATTAGTAACTGGTGAATCAGGCACCGGCAAGGAACTGATTGCTGAGGTAATTCATGCGAGTAGTTCGCGTAATGATAAACCATTAGTTAAAGTAAACTGTGGGGCTATTCCGGAAAATCTAATGGAATCGGAATTGTTTGGTTACGAAGGTGGAGCATTCACAGGAGCAAAAAAGGAAGGAAAAGCAGGATATTTTGAGCTGGCAGCGGAAGGCACTTTGTTCCTTGATGAGATTGGTGATGTGCCTTTAAATCTACAGGTAAAACTTTTACGCTTTTTACAGAACAAAGAAATGATTAGGGTTGGCGGCGAAAGTTATAAAACCATTGATGTTCGTATTATTGCTGCTACAAACAGAGATCTTTTACAAATGGTACAGACAAAACAGTTTCGGGAGGATCTTTTTTACAGACTGAATGTAGTCCCGATAAACACACCGCCATTGCGTGATAGGAAAGAAGATATTCCATCACTTGTAGCACATTTCATACATTTATTTAACCGCAAATACCAAATGAACAAGATAATATCTCCAGGAGTAATTGATATTTTTATGGAATATAATTGGCCAGGCAATGTAAGGGAGTTGGAAAATCTTATCGAGAGACTGGTTGTTATCACCCCGCAGGATATTGTTTGCGGGGAAGATCTACCTTCATCTATTAAAGATGCAGTGGGACTAAACTCCTCGTATGTTATGGTATCGGGTATAGTTCCTTTAAAAGATGCTATAGAGAGTGTTGAGAAGCAGCTAATCGAAAGAGCTTATGCCAAGTTTCGAACTACCAGGCAGATGGCCAAGGAATTACAGGTTGATGCTGCTACTGTTGTAAGAAAGGCCGCAAAATATCATATTTCTAAAATTAGTCAAGATAACTAATAAGATAGAGCTGCTGAAAAGTATCAACAGATTAGTCAAATATGCAACAAAATATTGTCCTCCTGTGTTGTTATAGCGCAACAAATTTAAATGAATAAAAGGGAATAGCTGGAAAAGCTATTCCCTTTTATTATGAAAAGATACGAGGAAATGATTATCAATGAACAATTTTGTCTTGAAATAGGCAGAATTACATATTTTGCTGTAAGGATACAACAGATATAAAAACTATTGGCGTTGCGACAATTCGTAATTTGCTATGAACACAATATTCACAACCAAGTCATGATTACCAATATTCAGGTAAAGATACCGATCAATCAATGTTGGCATAAATATTGCTTATAGAAATATAAGGATACATCCGTAATGGGCATGACAAATTAATTCATGTTCGAAAAGCCAGAATATTTAGTTCTTAGAACTAATTTCTTGCTAAATATCATAAAAAGGAGGTGATAAAAATGTCAATAATGGAATCCTCTGCAACACAAGAAAAAAAGGGCCTTGTCATTGTCATAACTGGGAATGGAAAAGGCAAAACGACCTCTGCTTTCGGGCAGGCCCTGCGAGCTACAGGACAAGGTTATCGAGTGTGTATTATCCAGTTCATGAAGGGGAGGGCTTATGGAGAAATCTTGGCGGTGCAAAAATACATGCCAATGATCCAGCGCTTTCAGTTCGGATTAGATAGTTTCGTGATGCGGGATAACCCAGCTCCGGTAGATATTGCACAAGCTCGCCAAGGCTTTGAAAAGGCTAAAGAACTTATTCAAAGCGGGGATTTCGATATGGTTATTCTTGATGAAATCAATGTAGTCCTCGATTTTAACCTGATCCCTGAAGTGGAAATCCTGGACATGGTGAAGAGCAAGCCTGCGGATCTGGATCTGATAATGACTGGACGTTACGCGTCTGAGGCATTGCGAGAATTAGCCGATACCGTCAGCGAGGTATGTGAGATCAAACATCATTACGCCGCCGGCGTGAAGGATCGAGCTGGCATAGAGTATTAACAGCGACTCCAGAGCACAGCTGTAAATACACACCCCGAGCAGGGACTGATAAAACCGAAAGCAAAAAAGAGGAGGGTTTATTGAATGTTTACATTGGAGCTACTCGAGCAATCCAAAACCATGAAGTCCAAATGGGAAGACGAAGTGAAAAAAATTGTAGCCAAAAGAGCTGACCAGAAGCCCGCCTGGACCACCGTATCAGATCTGGAAATTAAGAGGTTGTAT
>DATMYR010000005.1:0-25358 GCA_035560815.1 Syntrophomonadaceae bacterium
TCGTAATACTGATAGTCTTTTACCCACAAATATAAATATCAATTTCGTCAATAGCAAGGGTTTTAAGCAATAATTCCCTGAGCTTTTAAAGAATTTGAGGGATAGTCGACCATATCGGCAAACTGGTCTAAAAGCCGCGCAAAATCGTCGCCAAAAAATATAAAAAAGTACCCAAAAGCTTAACAAGCTCATATGAGGTTTGGGAATAACGCCCATATATTCAGATTTCCTGATAGAAACATAAAGGATGGACGGGTTATTTCGCTTATTCACAAATTTCTGCGAGCAGGAGTCATGGTGGGCGGAATGTTTGAAGACAGCCCCGAAGAAGTGCCGCAAGGCGGCCCAGTAAGCCCATTACTTGGGAAGAAATTAGGGAAAAGCTCGTAAAAGCTATTATAACTGGCCTGGATGAATATCAATGCAAATCACCATGTAATAATTAATCGTCTTTTAACATCTTTTCGTTTTTCCTTTTCGAAATATAATGCATCAATAGAAATAGAGCAGTGAATGGAATGAAAAACGCAATCCCGTCTATCATCAGTTCAAATGGCGAAATATTATTCCTATTCATTATCAAGTTTATTACTACGGAAATAATGGTACAAAGAACAGCTACCGGTATTATGGATTTCAAACTAGGCATATCGATGAGAAGACCAGCAGTCACCCCTTTTACAGCTAAGAATACAATTACGCCAAAAAACAGAGAAACCAAATCCAGCATTCGCCAAGCGGGCTCATTAAGAATAAATTGTCTGTAAGCTAAATCCAGAAACAGACCGAAATATAGAATCCAGAATGCTTGCTCATGCTGTCTCAGAACTTCTAGCTTTACTCTCTCATCTTGAAGTGGATGCTTCATTGTTATTCCTCCTCTGGCCAAAACAAATCGTTCAAAGTCTTATTAAGGACCTGACAAATAGCCAAACAAAGCTTTATTGTAGGGTTGAATTTGTTTTTCTCAATTAAATTAATAGTCTGTCTGGTGACTCCTATAGCATCTGCGAGTTGTTGTTGAGTAAGATCACGTTCAATACGAGCAAGCTTTATGCGATTCACCAAACTGAATTTCGCCTCCAGTTATTAGATTTTAGCCAAATAAGCAATATATATATTACATTTGGTATATTATATTTTACAGAGAAGCACAAATCAATACCTTATCCACGAATCCATGCCCTGGTAGTGCTTTTGGAAGCGAGTTTTATAAGTAATCCGCAGCAGGATCGAATGGAGAATATTGGCTTGTAATTCAATTGTAATATAAGCAAAATATTACCTGTGTAAACATAGAGCGTCAAAGTAGTTAATGGGTATAGTGTGTGAATTATGAAGATAAGCCTAACAATGTTATCGGAAATAAGGTTGACCAGGCCCTTGGGGTCTGGTTTATACTAACCTTAAAGGGTGGGGATGGCAGTGGAAAACCACATAAAGATCGGCGATTTCGTCAAACTGACCGGATGCACGTTAAAAGCCATAAATTATTACCACAAAATCGGTTTGCTGCCTGAACCGCAGCGCTCTACCGGGGGGTACCGTTTATATGGACCGGCGGACTTGAACCGCATGCGTTTGATCAAACGCTTAAAATCCATGGGGCTGGATCTCAAGCAAATTAAGGAGATAGCAGGAAATTTACCAAACCCCAAAACTTCACGGGAAGTCTTACAATCATTACGTCGTGAAATGCTAAATGAGAAAAAGACCCTGGAAGAACGACTGGCGAAAATAGATACGCTTCTGAGTGAAGATGCTCCGATGTTGGATGAAGACAGTTTTAATTCCCCTTCCTTTCAAATGATGACCGAGGCACTGGGGGAGGATCAAATTGAAAAATACGCCCGTACCTGCCCGGAAATATACGATCAGCACCGTAAGTTGTACGGCATCTTGGATGATTTTCAGTGGGGTGAGGATTTCCGGGAAAATTTTGGCATTCTGGCTGAGTATTTTAAAACCCATCCCGAGCAATATCAACTGGCTTTAGAATCGGGAGCGCGTTGGGCAGAGATTTCCCACCTTAGCGAAGACGATCCACAAATTGAGGCTTTCGCACGCGAAGCTGCCGCTCTCGTGAAAAGCATGCCTCCAGTAAAAGAGATAATTTGCACTCATACAGGAATGAAAATGCCTTTTGAAAGCTTATATCAGGAGATGGTCGCCGGTGTGCTATCACCAGCCCAATTAAAATACCAGCAACTTTTTGAAAACCTTCTCCAATCCGAAGACTAAAAAGTAGTTGTTAGCATTCTGAACAAAACGAAGGATTCGTACTGAAAATGGTCAGGATCAAGGAGGTAATTCCGATGGAAGATAATACTAATTTATCGACATTTAAAGCTTATCTGGTGCCTGTAATAATAATGATTGTGGTGGGCCTAGTGTTATTTCTTCCCGCAGGCTCATTAAAGTTTTGGGAAGCATGGATTTGGTGGTCGATAATCTCTGCAATGACACTTTTGATTACCACCTATTTTTTGAAAAAAGATCGCGGGCTTTTATCAAGACGAATGAAGGTTAAAGAAAAAGAACAACAACCTGGTATCATACGCATCTTGTCATTCTTATCTCTGCTCGCTTACGTAGTTCCCGGCTTTGATTACCGTTATCACTGGTCGGCAGTGCCGGTTTGGATTATAATTGCCGCCAATGCTGTGGTCTTATTGGGATATGTATTCATATTCTTGGTCTTTAAAGCAAATAGCTATGCTTCGACGGTTATTCAGGTGGATAAAGAACAACAGGTTATAAAAACCGGGCCCTATGCCATGGTTCGCCATCCAATGTATACGGGGTTGTTAATAATGATGTTGTTCACTCCTTTAGCCCTTGGTTCTTACCCCGCATTAATATTTGCTTTGCTTTTCATACCTACGATTATATTCAGGATAAGAAAAGAAGAAGAAGTGCTGTTACGTGAGCTTTCGGGTTACAAAGATTATTATAGAAAGACACCTTTTCGTTTGATCCCGTCAATCTGGTAGATAATTGCTTCGGACTCTGTTAACAACATAGTACATCAAAGGTTATAGAGCGATCTGCTGGAACATCAGAATGGAGGAAGTAAATTATGAATAAACAAAGATATGAAAAGGAGCAAATGCAGAAATTAACTGACAAGGTGTCTGAAATAGCATGGAAAGAAGATTGGCCGGCTGAAGTACAACGGGCTTTACACCTGGTTCGGCAGCACGATCTGGTAGGAGCATTGATGAAGAAAGCCGTAGAGCAGGGCGAATTTGACAATCTAGAGGGGGCTGGCAAGCCCCTTGACCTGGGGGAGAATCCCTTTGCGCCGGATGAAATGCACATGGCCTATAAAATCCTCAAGGACAACGGCTATGCTCCCCACTGGATAGAACTGAGCAAGGAGATCGACGTCATCAGGGAAAAATTGAACAAGGAAGTTGAACATTTCAAAAAGTATACACGGATGGTTTTTAGCGAAAGAAGAAGCAGCGGAGCTATACGCCGGTATGAACAAATAAAAACTACTTTCTATACCCAGAGCCGAGAGCACTTGGAGGAAATTTCAAAGAAAATATTAGACTACAATCTTAATTGTCCCGTTTCTCGCTTAGGCCGGGCTAATTTCGATATAGATGATGAGATGAGCTGCATTACTAAAGATATAGAAAAATTTACCGAGGACATAAAAGGGCAAAGTCAGTCCTCTTCTTTGTAGCATAATCACAGTGCTGGGAAAGATAACTTCAAAACGCCAGCTCACCATTCCCAAGGATTTCTATGACAAGTTAAACGTAAGTGATGACGTAGAGAATCCCTAATAAACGAAAAGACCCGGAAGGGTCTCCTTCTTTTTGTGGCTCATTAACTGGTGCATTGATCCCCGTTTTTTGGTAAGTATATTACATTATCCCAATATATAGAATTGTGTCCAATTATATTATTTTGAAAGGTATTTTGTAATATTTACCGAATATACCATTTAATAATACTAACCCTTAGCGGTTGGTAAAAAGAGTGGGAGGGAGTAAGTTGAGCGGTGACCAGGGTTTTAAAGATGTTAAACAGGCGGTAGAGGCGATAAAAAGACTAACAGTGCTTTCTAACTCATTTAGTTCCCAGACGCACATGATTTTTTCTAATACAGCATACTATAACGCAAATATGAAATTAGCCCTTAAACAGTTGCGAGTGAGCATAGCCGGAGGCCAAGGACGTAAAGTAAGAAAATATGCTGCCATACAGTATGACTACTATTACCGGGCCATGCTGAGCTATATGGTGGAAATGACTAAATTGGGCGAATTAACCGCGAGCTTAAAAGCTTTGGATGAAGTTAAGAAGAACCTTCCCAGTATCGGGCACTATTCCGATTGGGATAAACTTCAAAAGATTATCGATGCAGCGGTAGCTAGGGATGAACTGGATTCAACTATCAGTAGAATAAAGGCCATCAGTGGTAAAGCTATTGCGAAAAAATACGAGAATTTTATTAAAACCAGGGAAAAACGGGCAGAAATGGCATTGGAACGCCATTTGCCGACTCTGCTGGGGGCAATCTACGCCATGGCGGTGGCTCATTTCAATCTGGAATGCCTGCAACCGGGCAACGAGCTGGATACAACCGCAGGTCAACAGTGGTGCAAGGCACAGAATAATACTATTGAAACTGTTTTAAACAGCACCCATAAACTATTGGCCAATCATCAATATCAAGATATAAAGCTTCTGGTAAAAAGCATCCGAGAGCAATTTAAGCCTGCGATTATTGCAGGAGTCACTAATGCTGCGCTTCTGCACAAAAAGCTGGCGGCAGACAACAGTGCCTCTGATGATATCTATATGCTCGGCTGTGCTATCGGAGATGCATTAAGGAATTGGCTGAAATTATATACTCTATCCTTTATTTTAGAATCAATTGCAGTCAATCCTCATTCCAAGCTGGCGGCCCAATGGAGCAAAAGCGCCGGAGAGATCAAGCTTGATCTCCTTCAACAACCAACGCCGCTCTCCCTGTCTGACCTGCTCAGCAAGAACAGCCTGACCGCTGATGAGAAAATTTCTGTAGTTGGCAGAGTGACGGATGTAGTGATTCTCTATCATGGCAAGCATTATATATCCTTTGCCCAACTGGAAGACGGTAAAGGCAATTCCATTACCGCCGTACTTCCCTATATCAAAATCGAGTCAGTCGGAATTGATCCAGGCTGCAGTCTTTGCTTAAGTGGCAACTACAATTCCGACATCTCCAAGTATCTGTTTAAAGTTCCCCCAAAATATCAGCCGCGTACTTCCCAATTCTCGAAAGACTGCATAATTATCGACCGGCTGAATTTGACCGAACTGCAGAAGGACAACTGGCTGTATTGGTTAGACAACCATCTCAGGCCCTACTTTACGGAAGTCCCCCATGGTTTGGCAGTCAGTTGGAGCTGGCTGCCGGGAACAAAAGGAGCAGGCAACAGTCTCCGCTTCGGTAATTGGTTTGACCCCCGGACCAAGCCATATGACCGGATCATTGCCGCCCTGGATGAGGCTGAAGCTGATTCCCGGCTCTGTGATGAGGCTCTGTTAGCCGATTGTGTGAATGGGGATACCGATAAATTTGCCGCTGATCTGGTAAAAAGCATTACAGCGGAAAAAAATCTGCAGGCGATTTGCCAGGATGCTTTAATAGACTATCCAATTTCCATGTATGATATATCTGACGACGGTGCCGGCAGCGACATAGCCTTACGGGGGAATTGGAACGATCACGGAGACCAGGATGATGATCCTGATCCTGATCCTGATCCTAATGACCCCTGGCCGGATGATCCCGGAACCACTACAAACCCGGGCGGACCCACCTGGAGTGATGATGGAAAGCCAGTTGATGGCGAGCCTGAACCAGAACCGGACCCAGACCCGGTTGACTGGTCTGACGATCCGTCAAATACGGAACCTATGCCCGACCCACCCCTCGACTGCGAAGAGCTTGATGATGATACAATTCCACCGGATGCACCGGATGATAAGGATTGGAGCTGGCAGGGAGGACCGCCTGAACCACCCGCATCTCCTGATCCGCCCTGGAATGATTTCGGGCCCAACTAAATATTATTGAAAGTAACCTGTTTCTCACATTCAAACCATGCTGATACCGGTGTGTATACCGCAATTCGCGGTATACACACTCCTGATTTGAGAGGAGAACAAATGCTGGACTTTGCCCACAATCTATATTATGAGACTATAAACAAAACTTATATGCAGACTTTAAGCCCTCAGCTCTATATAAAATCTCCCGGCGATACTGCCCAACAACTAAATAAAATGATTGCCTATTTCAATAAAAATGGTATCGGTATGATTGCCGACAATTGTTATTTTCCTATGATAAATAAAATAGCAGACCGCCTTAAAACGCAAAAAGATCAGATTATAAGCGATATTAAAAAAGAAGAACAGCTGAAAAAACGCAAACTTACTTATAGTGACTTAAGTGATCATACCCGCACCAAAGTAGATCAACTGCTGGAGCACATCCTTAAAGAAGTTCCTTCATATCTGGATAATGATGTAGTTCTTCTAAAAAAACAGCTTGAATTTGGGCCGGAAAGACTTATCGGACCGGAAGACATAACCATCCCCCTGTTGATGGAGATGAATATTGATCAGGAATATACCGGCTACAGTGCAGATAAAGTCAACCAGGCCAATCACCTGGTAGTTCAGAGAACATTGGCCTTAAACCGCCAATTGAATGATACGCTGCGAGAAGCCTGTTACCCGGTGGCCGGAGCAACTGATTATGATACCGCCCTTGAGGCTGGCCGCTCCTTCGGCGGAGCGGGTATCAAAGCGGTTGCCCTGGCACTGGGAGCTTTTATGTCTGAAACAAGTTTTACAGATTCTATTACGATAAATGGACATAGTTATAAACTTCCGGAATCCTTACCCAAAAATATTTTACAGTGTGCTCTCCTTACCAAAGGTTTTTTAGTCGGATATGCGCAAAGCGCCGGGACAGTTCCATCTCGAATGCATCTGCTGGGTTTGGGCAGCTTAATGATGATTACTACCCTGATGGCTGCGCTTACAGGAATAAAACAGATGACTTTTGATGCAACCAGCCCCATTTACGATGCCAACCAGGGCGTCTTCTATGTTAACCAACCAGCCCTTCTGAAATTGAAAAGTGAAAAAATAGCTCAGTGGCTTGCAACCCAGGCAGGAGCCCAATGGGAATGCAACTGTCCCTTTTGTACCAAATTCACTCAGAGATATCCCTTTGACTATGCCAAAGGACAAAAGATATTCAAAGATGCCGGGCTGGCAGAGATTACAAAGGAGCAATTAATGGGCCACGGTCTCCTCAGTGAATGTTATTTCCTATTGGGCGGGAGCGAGGTATCATCCGTACGGCGGGATATTGTAGCAGCCCGGGTTGGACACAACCATTGGATGATTAAGGAAATGGTAAATGAAATAAACGCAATTACCGAACCAACTGATATAGTGAAATATATTAAACAAACCATAGATGATTATACGACCCATTCGGCCTCCAAAAAACAAGCCTCTGCTTATCAACTGGCATATAAAATAATGTGTGCCGAGAATGTTGTGACTTCAATGCTTCCCTGAACCCGAACAAGCAGAAGCAACGCCGAGGGCCAGATAAATACCACCAGAAACGTATCGCTGTCTGCTTTGGAAGGACTCCTTACCCTTCAGCCTGTTTCCAATTGTGCTAGCCAATAAGGCATAGATGCTGTCGGTACATATTCCAAGTCCAACGAGTGTCAAACCAAGAAGGAGCGTTTGTTCCCAGATGAATCCCCGTGATACATCAACGAACTGAGGAAGAAATGCCAGGAAGAAGAGGGCGGTTTTGGGGTTCAGAACCGCTACCAAGGTTCCTTGGAGGAATATATTGGATAGTTTTTTGCGTTGGACTACTGCTGGTGTGCAGCTGTCATCGCTTAACAGGCGTTTTATGCCGAGATATATTAAGTAAGCTGAGCCAAGATATTTCACTACGTTAAAGGCAACTGCCGATGAGGCCAGAATAGCTGACAATCCTGCTGCAGCAAACACAGCAAGAATTCCACTCCCCAGTGCATTGCCAAACACCGACACAAGGCCTGCCACCCGTCCCTGGTCGATGCTGCGCGTCGTTATATAGAGCACAGATGGTCCAGGTATAAGCAGCAATGCCAGTGCGGCGACAATAAATAGTCCAAAACTATGTGGATTTAGCATGGTCAACCCTCCGATAGAACAACCCTTCGAGAGCATATAAAAAGTACGCTAATCAAATACCATGATCAAGCAGGATAAGCTTAATTTTGCTTACAATCAGCTGATAACATTAATTCATAACATTTCTGACAATTAAACTTATTGGCAATACAAATCGTCATATCACAACTGGATAAATCTTTAACATAGCCAACGCCCCATTCCATAATACTCATCATTACCGGGATAAAACTCTTTCCTATTTCGGTTAAAGAGTATTCAACCTTTGGAGGGACTTCTTTGTAGACTTCTCTGTGTACCATTTTATTGTGTTCAAGCTCCTTTAACTGCTGCGTGAGAACACCCCTTGATACATCTGGCATCAGCCTCTGCAATTCGTTAAATCTTACAGTGTTTTTACTTAAAATCCACAAAATAGAAAATTTCCATTTCCCCGTAAGAATATTTTGTATTGCTGATACGGGACATATGTAATTCCCATATTCGCCATCAGTCATCAATTGCGTCCTCCTTGCAATAGTCATTTTCATATGACTATGTCATAAAAAAGTGCGTAATTTACCATTACAATTACTGCAATTATCATTATATTAGTCATTTCAATCTTAATCCATATCCGGAGGAAATAAGCGATCGGATATCGGAAATTACATTCTTTATTGGCATCCCGAAATTAGTAGGAGAAGTATAATTTGAAGAATTAGCCTGTTTAGTACCAGGGGTAGACGTTGCCGCAGTAATATTAAAGGAGGAATTTATTATGAAGGTTATTAATGTTCACGAAAGACCGTTTAACCTGCCCCCGGAGCAGATAGGCAAGGCTATCGACAGCCTTGCGGGTTCTTCCAATATTCTATGGCCGGTTGATAAATGGATTCCAATGGAGTTGGATCAGGGCTTGTGCGTTGGCTCCAGCGGCGGACACGGATTTATCAAGTATACGGTGACGGAATATATACCGGGAAAGCGGGCCGTATTTCAGTTTGACCAGGCCGGAGCTTTGGCGGCTTTCGATGGACGGCACTATTTTGAAGTGGTACCCCGGCGGGATCATGTGCTTCTTCGCCATGTAGTCGAAGGGGAATGTGGATTCAAAAACTGGCTGTTTTGGCACCTGTTTATAGGCCCACTACATGATGCATTACTGGAAGACGGGCTTGACCTGGCCGAGAATAACCTCACCGGTTCATCAAAAACAACAAGCTGGGGTTTATGGGTTAAATATCTGCTTTACATGGTGGTGCGTCAAGAGGCGAAGAAATCTGGACGGATAGATGCAGTTTAGGTTTAACCCCCTTTAGCCAGACATAGAACTATCCAAATATATCATTCTTATAAACAAGGGCTCATCAACGAATGTCGCTTCTTACTAAGCTTATCGGTTCCAGATATAAGCTTCAGCCTGTAAAGTTTCGCCGTTTTCAAGCTCCACATCGACAATCCCTCTGGTAAACATTGTGCCTATGTTATGAAGAAAGTCTAGCTTAGCAAGCGCTGCGGTGTCAATTTCATAAACTTCACCCTGTACGCGCTCCCCTTTTTCAGGAACCATACCATCCAGGCCACCTAAGACATATCTTTTATATTCATTTAAAAATCCTTTGCCTAGGAACGTTTTTCCCTGCAGATAATATTGGTGATAACGGCGGCCTGTCATTAAGCTGCCGTACACAAAGACCTTAGTCATTTATAACCACGCTCCTGTCTTTTTTAGCTCCATTTTCTCATACTGTGCCTATTATTCCGCCACAAACCCCTGGATATATAAGATTATAAAGCAGAAAAAAGAGGTTCGCAATCAGCAGGTCGGCGGTTCAAATCCGCCTTTCGGCTCAGGAAAAGCAAGACACTAGCTGTAACATAAATACGTACGTTCAATCTGTAGAAGGCCAACCCGACAGCACCTGACAAAATTCAAAGTCAATGGGCTGACTCCGGCCTGAAGGAATAAGTCTTATTATTGAGGGATTGCAGGCTTTGGTATATTATGGAAGTGCAGCATAAAGACTGGACTATTGCATAACTGGATGATATAAAGGCATAGAAGTGGCATGATGAGGCCATTAACTGCGAATTTGGGGATCTGATGGAGCATGTGCCTTTCCCAGGAGCACGCCAAGCTAATTAATCTGAAGACCCTGAGTGAAATGAAGTTATACTGGCAACAAGAGGGAGGGTGTTTATAATGTCATGTGTTGGATATGTTGATCTTCTGGGTTTTTCCGATCAGGTCAAAATTAATATGGATTCTGCATCAGAAGTTTTGAATGATTTTTATAATATAGGTTATGAATTAAAAAAAGAATACTCTGACTTAAAGCTAATGATGATTTCTGATTCACTTTTTTGTTGGTCCGAATTGGATAGTACTGTAATTAATTTTCTTTGCGCATTATATCGCCATTGTTTTGAACATACCGCTTTATATCCCAAAGATTCTGATAAAATTCTTATACCCCGAGGTGCAGTGGCAAAAGGGGATGTTTTGACGCAACAACGAACAGAAGCACCGCAGATAAAGAAAAATTTCATGATCAGTCCGGCATTGGTAGATGCAGTGAAGCTTGAAGGTAAGATAAAGGGTGCCCGTTTGCTAGTTGGCCTTAAAAGCGGAAAGGAATATAAAAAGGTTATTTGGGATCACCAGATTGATACAGTTCTTTACAATGATTCAACAATAAGCCTGGTGGAAGGTTATGAATATTGCGATGCGCTATGGTTCCGTATTACCAATAGACACGGAAGTCCTAACAAAAAGAAAACTCTAAAATTTGTCCACTTAGCAGAAAATCTGGTTGAACGATATTCTGATAAATCAAGAATTATCGAACACTATATCGAAACACTTCGTATAGGTTTGTTAAGTTATTCAATTTTCCTTGAGCCAACTGATATGACTTTTTTTAGTGATCTCTTTTCAAGATTTAGCGATGATAAATTCTGGAGAATATGGTTCGCTATTTTTGAAGTCGCATTACAATCCCCTGAAAGAATTAGGTATCTGGCTCATGAGAGCTTCGTTACTTTTTTAAAAAAGAAGGCTTTAACGAAAGGATGGAGTCAAATGACCTCTTGTTTCCGGCAAAAAGGGAATGAACACTTATATAAATTATTCGCCGATTTTTTGAATGACCTACCTATTTCATCTATTATCTGATGACATATATTCAAGTGACTACTGCAGCACAACTGCAGCAGGGTAGAAAAACTCCTGACTTTCCAGAAGTAATTTGTTGGTTCCTGATTGCTTTCAGGTGGTATGGATTACCTGGTTTTTATGGGACAGATCTTAGAATTAGGAAGGCAGCCCTTTTCTCTCTTTGAATTGTCCAAGTAGAGAAGGGCTACCTTATCACGTTTGGTCCCCGGTTGGTAAAAGTATTTTAGTATCGGCATTATGTATATAATAGGTTTACTGCATTATAACGAGGAGGATCTCTATGAAGACTTCCCGCCATGGACAGCCAGGCAAACGGCAAACCCGATTGACGGTGTCAGAACCAGAGGAGTTAATGGATTTCTTATTAAGAGAAATGCCTTCACAAGGCCGTAATAATATTAAATCCCTATTAACCCACCGCCAGGTTCAAGTAGATGCGAGTGTGGTTACTCGCTATAACCATCTCCTGCAAGTGGGGCAGGAAGTAATTATTCACTGGTCGCTGATCAGGGATGTGGGGCAGGCAACAGGCTTAAAGATCCTATATGAAGACTCGGAAATAATCGTTATAGATAAGCCGGCCGGGTTGTTATCCATCGCTTCAGACAAGGAAAAGGAGAATACCGCCTATCGACAATTAAGGGACTATGTTAGTACAACTAACCCGGAAGACCGGATCTTTATTGTTCACCGTTTGGACAGGGATACCTCAGGAGTCATGATGTTTGCTAAAGATGAGGGGCTTAAACATGTGTTGCAGGATTCGTGGAAAGAGATTGTGATCGATAGGGCCTATGTTGGAGTCGTGGAGGGCAAGATTCGTGATACGCAAGGAACAATAAAATCCTGGTTAAAAGAAACCAAGACGAGGCTGATGTACTCCAGCAGTAAAGAGGGAGATGGACTGGAAGCCATCACCCATTACAAAGTACTACAAACGAACTCTAAATACTCGTTGTTAGAAATCAGGCTGGAGACTGGTAGAAAGAATCAAATACGCGTTCATTTGAAGGATATTGGACATAGCATCATTGGTGATAAAAGATATGGTTCTACTACCAACCCTATTGGGCGCCTGGGATTGCATGCTCACATTTTGGCCTTCAAACACCCCGTATCCGGGCAGATGATGCGGTTTGAAACGGAAGTACCAAAGAAATTTACCAGTTTATTTCGATAGAACGCATACAATCCCCGCACCGATGGCCAAGCTGGAGGATTCTGGATTTAAAGCAAGGGGGACTCCTGGAAACTGGGGCCTTAGTTATATTGAATAATTCTCTATCTCCTTCAAATACTATTCGTGGAAGGAGAGATAAAATGGAACAGTTGTTCATTGTTGAGATAACCAAAAATGGTGGCGGTACTCAATTTAAGCTAAGTAATGGCGAAGTTCACAACTATGATTCGATAATGAGTATGGTTGAGGATAGGAAAATACGAAATGTAGAAATACACCAGTCTGATGACGGAACCAAACAGCTATACTACGACCCGGACACCCTTCAAGCCAATGATCTGTATAACGTGCCATCGAAAAACTATGATCACCAGCCGGATTTTGAGTAGGATAAGTATAGGCTAAGAATACTATAACTTTTACGCTCCGGGAAACCGGGGCAAATTTTTTGCCCATTTGATAGGTTTAAGACGTAATAAGCTAATAAATCATAAACAGTTTATAGAGCAGGTTAGTGGCCTTATAGGGTGGCTGACCTGCTCTATATTGTTATGAGCATTCGATTTAATAGAAAAAATATCTATAAAAGGAAAATGTTGTTACGCATTAGATTCTGTCGACATATATTAAGCCAAGGAGGTGAATCAATGAGTTCTTAGGATATGTAACCGCATCTTATCTCCAAATTCGAGCAGATTACAATCATGATATTCAAGTCACGGGTCTACTGGCAGCCGATGATATAAGCGATCCGACCCTTCGTGCCATGATTAATAGCATTATTGGAGCTGAGAACGGTCACGTACGGTTCGTTACGTTGTTGCTGTCACAGGTAGCGATAATTCCCTAAGAGCCACAAATTGTAAGAGATATTTACCAGTACTTGAAGCAAAACAAAATATAAGAAAGGGAGTGTTTTTATGTCTCACCAAAAATCGAAGCTCTCATTAACATGTCGATGTCCCAAATGTGCCCATTACCGTGAAATGTTAGAAGAATCAATCCAGGATGAGATTTGCGATGCTGGATTTTACGCTCAGATAGCCAATGAGGCTCCGACAGACGTTCTACGCGAAATCATCACGAGTATTGTAGGAGACGAATATGGGCATGCACGACTACAGGCTTCTCTCATAGGCATCTGTCCACCTCCAGTATCATGTCCTCCAGATTGCCCACCAGCGACTGGCAACTTTGAGGTAGATGTGAGAGCAGCTATCAGAGGTGAATTAGAGGCAATTAGGCGATATGCAGAGCTAGCAGGATGTGCTCCAAACCCCGAAATCCGTTATTTGTTGACCTCAATCCTTGGAGATGAATACGCACACACAAGGATTTGGAATGCAATGCTGCTTGCTCCTTCGCTCTGCAAAGGTTGCTAGTTGGCAATTTTTAATTTCGACTTTCACACTGCATCTATGTGAACTGGGGTAGGCTCCTGGTGGGGAAGGGGCATCCTCCCTTAAAATAAAATCCCCCCTGCGGTGCCTCCCATGCCGTATAGCCACCCGAATAGAGTCTCAAGGTAAAGGGCTGTTTACAGGTCGAAGACTATACCTTTTACCTTGAGTGATTCGGGTGGTAGCATATCGGGCGACGGAATCCGCAAAGGGGGAAAAAGTACATGAAAAAAACATATCAACGGGGGTAAGAAATCCATCCTCCATAACCCTGTTTCCTTTACAACCACTACTTTATTGATTCTCCAATCGTTGCTTCTCCGTGCTACTCCTTAATATCAGCATGATATTCCTGCAAGGATTTTAAATTAGCTTCCGGATGATTATTGCTTTTATAGGCTGCGATACCTTTAGCACTGGCTAAGGCTGCCGCCATGGTGGTAAGATACGGGACTTTATATTTAATGGCTGTCTTGCGGATATATGAATCATCATTTTTGCTGCGTTTACCGGATGGTGTATTGATCACTAGGTTGATCTCTTTATTGGTAATGCCATCCACGATATTGGGGCGGCCTTCATACACCTTTTTAATCTCTTCACATATGATCCCATTTTGCTGCAAGAATTTATGGGTTCCTCCCGTTGCTTTTATTTTGAAGCCAATTTTGGCAAACTCCCGGGCTGTTTCCAGGGCTGTCAGTTTATCCTGATCGTTTACACTGATCAGCACAGTTCCAGATAGGGGCAGGGAAGACTGGGTGGCTTCTTGGGCTTTATAGTAAGCCAGCCCGAATGAATCGGCGATTCCTAAGACTTCTCCGGTAGAACGCATTTCCGGCCCCAGGATGGGGTCCACTTCCTGGAACATATTAAAGGGGAAGACCGCTTCTTTAACTCCAAAATGGGGAATTTTCTTGGTGGTAAGACTGTTGACGGAGAACTTCTTACCGGCATTGGCTGCCATCATTATTTCGGTGGCAATCCGAGCCATTGAAATATTACAGACTTTTGACACCAGGGGAACGGTTCGGGAAGCTCTGGGATTGGCCTCCAAAACATAAACCCGATCATCGGCGATAGCGTACTGCATATTCATCAGACCAACTACGTTTAGTTCTTTGGCAATCTTCTTCGTATATTCTACAATGGTGGCAATGTGTTGGGCCGGGATACTAATCGGTGGAATCACACAGGCTGAGTCGCCCGAGTGAATGCCAGCCAATTCAATATGCTCCATTACGGTTGGCACAAAAGCATCGTCGCCATCGGCGATGGCGTCTGATTCTGCTTCAATAGCATTGCTGAGGAATCTATCGATCAGAATTGGTCTCTCAGGAGTAACACCGACTGCGGCTGCCAGGTACTGGCGCAGCATTTCTTCATCATGCACCACTTCCATTCCGCGTCCGCCTAAAACATAGGAAGGCCGGACCATTAAAGGATAGCCAATCCGTTTGGCAATGGCCAGAGCTTCTTCAATATTAACAGCCATACCTGATTCTGGCATGGGAATATCAAGCTTCTCCATGATTTTGCGGAACCGGTCGCGGTCTTCGGCCAGGTCAATGGTTTCAGGTGTGGTGCCAAGAATTTTCACACCGGCTTTGGCCAGTTCGGCAGCGATATTCAAGGGAGTCTGGCCCCCAAACTGAACGATTACTCCCAGGGGTTTCTCTTTCTCGTAGATGCTTAAAACATCTTCCGCTGTCAGCGGCTCAAAGTACAGCTTATCCGAGGTATCATAGTCGGTGGAAACTGTTTCTGGATTGCAGTTGACCATGACTGTCTCATACCCCAAATCATGCAGAGCAAAGGCCGCGTGTACGCAGCAGTAGTCAAACTCAATTCCCTGACCGATGCGATTCGGACCTCCGCCCAGGATCATCACTTTGGGCTTGTCGCTTACTGTAGTTTGGTCCGGAGCGTTGTAGGTGGAGAAATAGTAGGATGCGTTTTCAACACCGCTTACCGGGACGGCTTCCCATCCTTCTACAACCCCTAAAGCAGATCTGCGCTGGCGAATGTCTGTTTCTGGCAGATCTAACAGCATGGCTAAATAGCGGTCGGCAAAACCATCTTTTTTGGCCTGAATGAATAGGTCATCGGGTAATTGGGCCTTATGCTTCAATATCTCTTCTTCCAGCCCCACAAGTTCTTTCATTTGCTGAAGGAACCATGGTTTGATGTGGGTTAAGCGATAAAGATGGTCGATATCCGCACCTTTGCGCAAAGCTTCATACATGATAAACTGGCGTTCACTGGAGGGTTCGGCCAGCATCGACAGCAGTTCTTCCAGAGAGCGCTGGTTAAAGTCTTTGGCGAAACCCAACCCCCATCGACCGATTTCCAGGGAGCGAATGGCTTTTTGAAAGGCCTCTTTATAGTTTTTGCCGATGCTCATAACTTCACCCACAGCCCGCATTTGGGTCCCCAGTTTATCTATGGCACCGGGAAACTTTTCAAAAGCCCAGCGGGAGAATTTTATGACAACGTAATCCCCTGAAGGGGTGTATTTATCTAAGGTGCCATCCCGCCAGTAGGGGATTTCGTCCAGGGTCAAACCGGCCGCCAGCATGGTCGAAACCATGGCGATGGGAAAGCCGGTGGCTTTGGAAGCCAGAGCGGAGGAACGGGAAGTACGGGGATTTATTTCTATAATGACTACTCGGCCGGTTTGGGGATCGTGGGCGAATTGGATATTGGTCCCCCCCACTACTTCTATGGCATCCACAACGTCATAGGAATACTTTTGAAGTCGTTGTTGGAGTTCGGGACTGATGGTCAACATGGGGGCGGCGCAAAAGGAATCACCGGTATGCACACCCATTGCATCAATATTTTCAATGAAACACACGGTAATCTTCTGATTTTTCGCATCCCGAACCACTTCCAGTTCCAACTCTTCCCAGCCCAGTACGGATTCCTCGACCAGGATTTGTCCAACCAGACTGGCGGCGATTCCGCGATTGGCAACGGTCCTTAACTCTTCAACATTATATACCAGACCGCCACCGGTGCCTCCCATGGTGTAGGCGGGTCGAATAACCACCGGATAGCCAAGCTCTCCGGCTATTTTTTCCGCTTCCTCAACACTATAGGCCGGATTGCTGCGGGGCATTTCAATTCCCAGTTTATTCATGGTTTCTTTGAAGGCGATACGGTCTTCACCGCGTTCAATCGCATCGGTTTGCACACCGATGACTTTGACTCGGAACTTTTCTAAAACACCGGCGTTGTGTAGTTCCGAACTCAAATTCAGACCAGACTGCCCTCCTAGGTTGGGCAGGAGTGCGTCAGGACGTTCCTTGGCGATAATGTCAGTCAGGCTTTTTAGATTGAGGGGTTCAATGTAGGTGACATCGGCGATTCCCGGGTCGGTCATAATGGTGGCGGGATTGGAATTGACTAAAACAATCTGGTAGCCTAGTTTTCGGAGGGCTTTGCAGGCCTGGGTCCCGGAATAATCAAATTCACAAGCCTGGCCAATCACAATGGGGCCTGATCCAATAATGAGGATTTTGTTGATGTCACGTCTTTGTGGCATATTTTACCTCCTATTTATTAAGTTGAAGAGTGCCAACTCTACCTGCCTTAATGCATGCCTATCAAATTTTAATTTTATCATATAAAAGGATAAGTTGAATAATGTCGGGACTCAGATTTTTAGGAATAGGGGTTTGGCGCAGCTGATCGGCAAACTCGTCCCTGGACCCAGTGGCTATTTTTTCGGTCCTGGGCAGCTTTCCTAACCCCCCTTGTTAACCGAGCCTGCATGGATCGCCCGCGACTTTTTCCACAGGATTTATGCAATTTTAACGACCGTTCTTAGGTGAAGATTCAGGCTTCTTTAAGGGGCCGTTTATTTTTATGGGATAATATTAGTTTTGCTAGATGGCATATTAATGAAAATTTGCTCATAGAATTAATTTTGGAGGTGTTTTGTGTGCGTGTAATTGTTAACTGGGGAGGTCAGGTGGAATACAATTTGGATGGCATTTATGATCTTGCCCAGATGATGAAAGGCCTCGGGTACGAGGTTTGCCTGATAGAGAAAGACTCTGATCGCATTGGCTGGCTGAAAGAACACCTGGGCATGAATGTGGTGCAGAGAGAGGCGATTCTGAACGTTGAAAGTCCCATCCCAACTTGATCTGAACCTCACCCCGGCGTAGGTCGCGCCCTGCGCTGGGGACCGTTTCGGAATACTCTGAAGATGGAAGAGACTAAGCTCATCCATCTTCTTTTTGGATGTCGAAAGCGCAGGCTTGAACGCGGGGTATTTATTGATCCCCTGAGAATGTTTTTAGAGAATTGTTCGACTCTGAAAATTTCACAAATCCGTAGGATTTTTTGTGCTAGAGTTATATGGATGGAGCCGGATCATTGCTCATTCTTTTCCTCGGGGACCGGGTATCAGCGACTATAGATCCGGCTAGGTTGGGTGAATTAAGCCTGAATTAGCTCCGGAATTAGGGATCGTTGGATTTGATTGGAAGGGAGGGGAACGTAGTAATGAATGTGTCAGTTGGGCAGGTGATGAAAAAATACTATGGCTATGAACACTTTAAAACCGGGCAGGAAGAAGTGATCAACAGCATCCTGCAATCCTGCGATACACTGGCCATTATGCCCACCGGAGGCGGAAAATCACTCTGTTATCAAGTGCCAGCCATGGTGCTGCCAGGCATTACTCTGGTGATATCCCCCTTGATCGCTTTAATGAAAGATCAGGTAGATGCTCTGAATAATCAGGGGATAGCGGCATCCTTCATCAACAGCTCCCTTACTGCCAGTCAGGTCAACAGCCGCTTAAATCTAGCTTCCCGGGGGCGGATTAAGCTGCTTTATGTTGCACCCGAACGGCTGGAATCGGAATCCTTTACCGGTCTTCTTCGTGAGCTGCCCCTGGAACTGGTGGCAGTTGATGAAGCACACTGCATATCCCAGTGGGGGCACGATTTCCGGCCCAGTTTTCTAAGAATAGGTCCCTGGATTGCCTCCCTGCCCAACCGGCCGAGATTGGCAGCCTTTACTGCTACGGCGACCACGCAGGTGCGAAGCGACATCACCCTGCGCCTGGGATTTGAACAACCACGGGTTTTCGTCAACAGCTTTGACCGCCCTAACCTGCGTTTTTTAGTGACAAAGGTACTGGATCGCGGCGCTTATGTCAGCCGTTATTTGAAAGAACATCCGGAGCAATCGGGGATTATTTATGCGGCCACCCGCAAAGAAGTGGACGGTTTATGTGAACAGCTGCAAGCGGATGGATTCCATGTTGGAAAGTATCACGCCGGGTTAAACACTGAAGCAAGAAACAGCACCCAGGAAGCCTTTTTGTATGAGCAAATCCAGGCGATCGTGGCCACCAATGCCTTCGGGATGGGAATAGATAAATCCAATGTCCGTTTTGTCATTCATCACAACATGCCTCGACACCTGGAGGCTTATTACCAGGAAGCTGGCCGGGCCGGGCGGGATGGTCAGGCTGCTGACTGTATCCTGCTCTTCCAGGCTGGGGACATTCAAATGCAAAAATACCTTATTGAACATAGCGAACTGGCTTCACAGCGCAAAGACATCGAGTATGCCAAACTCCAGCTCATGATCGACTACTGCCATACCTCCCGCTGCCTGCGGGGATACATCCTGGATTATTTTGGCCAGACGGGGATGGCTGAGAACTGCGGCAATTGCGGAAACTGCAGCGATTTTGAGATCCGAGATATCACCATTGAAGCCCAGAAGATATTTTCATGCATTTATAGAATGAAACAGCAATATGGAGCCAAACTTGTGGCTGCCGTTCTCAAAGGCCTACAACAGAAGAAAATATTTCAGCTTGGTTTTCAGGAGCTATCTACCTATGGAATCATGAAGGAATTGAAAAGCGAAGAGATCATGGATTTGATTAATCTGCTGGCCGCCGAAGGCTACCTGGAGGTTACTATGGGTAAATACCCGGTGTTAAAATTGGATGCACTGGCTACTCCAGTTTTACGGGGTCGGGAAAGGGTCATCGTTAGACTGGCGCAATCACCCAAAGCGGCTTCTAAGGAAAGCTCAATTTTCCAAGCCCTGCGTGAGCTTCGACTGCAGATCGCTCAGGAGCAAAAAGTCCCGCCCTATGTGGTTTTCCCTGATACCACGCTGCGGGAAATGGTGCAGAGTCTGCCCCTGGATCGTGAGGCCATGCTCAAGATTACCGGCGTGGGAGAAGTCAAATATAGCCGGTATGGCCAGCAATTTTTGGAACTAATTCGCCGTTATGTGGAAAATCCCACAGTGCTTGATGAATCTGTAGAAAAAATAGCCGGGAAGTCCTTTCCCAGCGTGTTCTTCGGATGGATAAAGCCGTAGCAGGTCTATCGTGGTTGGCAAGATCCTGCTTCTAAAAGGACAGGCAGCCGACCTTTATGAAGCATTTCTACTGTTTATTGGGGCTATCGTTGTAAAACCAGAGGTGAAAGCCGTACCATACAAACCAGCTTAGCAGCCACAGGATTAAGGAGTAATACCAGTCGTAGCCATTGCCATATTTGAAGATGTTGGAATAGTGTACGCCCACATATTCCAGGCCGGTCAGGGGGAGCGACCAGATGATGCTCCAATATAGCAAGCGCCAGCGCCCGCTCGGCGCATACCTGATCCAGAACATGGCCATAACTGGTACGATTAAGCAGTTCACGAGGGCCTCCTCAATCTGGAAGGGATAAGACCACAGATCAAAAATCATTCCCACATGACATATAGAATTGGCGGCCAGGCTGGCAAACAGCCCGGCAGGTAAGAATTTTTTCATACCCGGCCATTTTATAATGAGTAGAATCAATGCCAGAATGGGCGGACCGTATAAGAAGAATTTGGTAAGATCCATGCTGCCTCCATCGACGTTTTATTACTTTTCATATTCCCGATATAGCAGTGAAATATCCGGGGGGCCGTATAAATGGGATTATAGACGAGCACATGGAGTGAACCTGTATAGAAATGTCGAGGATCTAAAGCCCCTCCACTTTGGAGGGCAGGCCATGGGCAATCGCAAGATCTGGAAATAGGACACAAAATGAAACGCGTTGGTCATTTCCGATCCTCCAATAGATTTTGTAGGTGTACTTTATAGAGACTACCCGGAAATTCCTGAGCCAGGATATCCATTATAATGTCATCATAGAATTGACCGTTTATTAAGCGGGCCTGGCGGATGCGGCCAACCGGTTTGAAACCGCATTTTTCGTAGCAGCGGGCGGCTCGGTGGTTATATTCATAATGTCGGAGAGATACACTATTAAGATTCATTATATTAAAAATGTAATCCAGGAGTAAAAGTAGTGCTTCTTTGCCGTACCCATGATTGCGAAAATCAGGCGCTCCAATCATAATGCCTATTTCCGTCCGGCGGTTGATCCAATCCAGGTTGATGAGCCCGCAGCCCCCGATATGGCGATCGTTTTCACATAGATGTATGGAAAACTGGGGTTCACCTTTTTCCAGTACATTTTGCAGGTATTGTTCTTCATTGACCCTATTATAGACATGGTTATAGCTTTGAACGAAAATCATGGTTTCCGGATCATTCAACCAGCCCACATAATCAAGCGCTTCATTCATATCCATGGGAGCCAGGTATACCTGCTTACCTTCTATTCGCCGAATTGCTTTCATTTTGCTTAACCACCCGCACTTGTAAATTTGGTACTTGCAATGTTAAATAGTAATTATTACCATTGGTGATAATATATCGCAACATTTCTTAATTAACAATACATTAGCCGCAGCATTACAGCATACTTAGGGGCTTGGGTTAGAATTCACTGCATTGGGTAAGGAGGATGAGATCACATGACACTCTCTGAGCGCCTGAAAACCGAATTAAAAGCAGCGGGAGCATCGCTTGTCGGATTGGCAGATCTTCGGGGCCTCTCAGCCGATCAAAGAAAAGGTTTTAATTATGGCATTTCCATTGCTGTTGCTATTGAATCAGGTGTAATCAACGGAATAGGAAATGGGCCTACTAAGGAATATTTCGATGAATACATTAGGCTTAACCGTCTGTTGGACAGCCTGGATATAAAGGCCGCAGAGCTTATAAAGGACAGTGGCTTTAATGCTTTGCCGCTAACCAGGGCTAACGTTAACATCGATTATCAAAACCACTCTACTATCCTGCCCCATAAAACCGTTGCCACACGGGCTGGCCTCGGTTGGATTGGCAAGTGCGCCTTATTGGTTACAGAAAAATACGGCTCGGCGATCAGGATTTCGTCAGTGTTGACCGATGCCCCATTAGAAGTTGGTAAAGCCATCAACCAATCCCATTGCGGACAGTGTAATATTTGTGTCAGCAATTGTCCTGCGGAAGCCTTGTCGGGTGATTTGTGGTCGGTAGGTATGAAACGCGAAGTATTTTACGACGGTTTGTCCTGCAGGAAAAATGCTATTGAAAGGACCTGGAATATTTCGCAGGGGGAAACCCATTGCGGGCTATGTATTCTGGTTTGTCCAAAAACCAGGAGTTACATAATATCTTCCGGGAGCGATTACGATTTTCCCAGCGTTGATATAGCGCTAAAGGGCGATATGGAGGAAATCCTCGATCTGCAGAAGCTAGCCTTTCAAAGCCAGGCTGAATTATACAATGATTATAGTCTTCCGGCCATGGTTCAAACCCTAAATAATTTGAAGGAAGAAGCAAAAGACTCAATTATTTTGAAGGTTGTTGAAGCCAGAAAGATTGTCGGTTCAGTTAGAGCTAGGGAAAAGTACGGCGTTTGCTATATCGGAAAATTAGTGGTGCATCCGGATTATCGGAACAGGGGAATAGGCAAGAAACTCATGGAGGCTATCGAGGGATGCTTCGAAGGAGTAAGATTTGAGCTTTTTACCGGACATTTGAGCGAAAAAAACCTTGCCTTATACGGAAGGCTTGGTTACAGGAGGTTCAAGACGGAGAGTATTGCTGCTGATTTGCTACTGATTTATATGGAAAAGAAAGTTATGGTTTAGCTGAGTATAACCGGACCAATCGGAAGAAGCGGGGTTGTGTATATTGCGCTATTTGGTTTTTAAAGATTAAAACGGTCATCCAAATCATATCAGATGGGGGAGGGATTTCTTTTGGAAAGGATCTTAATTCAAAATGGCCTGGTTCTGGACATGACTGGCAGTGAGCCAAAGCCGGCTAGGAACAGCATTCTGATCGAAGGAAATCGCATCGCTCAGATTGGAGAAGTTCCCTGCACCGATGATATGGTGGTAATCGATGCATCGGGGAAGGTAGTTATGCCGGGGTTGATCAACTGTCACAATCATGCCTATATGTCTTTGCTGCGAGGTTATTGTGATGACCTGCGGTTATTCGAGTGGTTAAGTGAAAAAATGTGGCCGGCCGAAGATAAAATGAAGGGGGAAGATGTCTATTGGGGAACCATGCTGGGTTGTGCGGAGATGATAAAATCAGGCACCACCACCTTTGCCGATATGTCGTTTTTTATGGATGAGGTGGCCGGTGCGGTGCAAGATTCGGGTATTCGAGCATCTTTAGCCCAAGGGCTTCTATTCCTTGATGACGATGTGAACCGGCGTATTGATGCCACATATAAACTGTTTTCTCAGTGGCGAGGGAAGGCAAACGGGAGGATCAGCACCATGGTTGGGCCTCACGCCCCCCAAACCTGCCCGCCGGATAAGATAAAGCTGGCCATGGAACTGGCCCGAGAACTGGACAGTGCGATACATATTCACCTGGCCGAAACTACTGAAGAAGTGGAACAGATCGCTGCCCAATACGGTAAAACACCTACGCAATACCTGGCTGATTTAGGTTTGTTTGACGAATTCCACGTTCTCCTGGCCCACGCGGTGCATATTTCCCGGGATGATATCAATAGACTAAGGAATTTGAAAGGCGGCATTTCTCACAACCCGGTGAGCAATCAGAAGTTAGGGTGCGGGATATCACCGGTGCTTGAATTAATTCGAGAGGGCATTAATGTGGCCCTGGGTACAGATGGTCCGGCCAGTACAGTAACATTGGATATGTTTGAAGAGATCAAAGCTGCGGCCTGGATGCACAAAAACGCTTATCTCGATCCTACCGCTTTAAACGCTTACCAGGTCTTGCGTATGGCGACTATCAATGGTGCTTTAGCTCTGGGCGTGGATAATGAAATCGGTACCATTGAGGTGGGTAAAAAGGCGGATTTAATTTTTGTCGATATAGAGAAACCTCATCTGTATCCCCATCACGATATTTGTGCATTATTGGCTTACTCGGCCAATGGCGGTGATGTTGATACAGTCATGATTGACGGCAAAATCGTCATGCAAAACTGCCGCCTGCTAACCATGGACGAAAGACTGGTTCTTCGCGAAGCGGAAAGGTGTGCCGCCCGGATTACCAGCTAAATTTATACCATAGTTAACAAATAATGGAATGTATAAGCAAGCGCTTAAAGGAGGCCTTTAGCTCATGAATATTCGAGAAGCTGACATAAATGATGCCCCAGGCATTGCCAGGGTGGTAGTTGATACCTGGAAAAGCGCTTACAGGGGCATTATCAGTGACGACTATCTCAACAATTTATCCTACCAGGAACGGGAAAAAGGCTGGAGAGAATTCCCCTGGGACAATTCTTTTGTTTTTGTCGCTGAGGATGACGGAAAAAATGTCATTGGGTTTGTTGCCGGAGGTCCGGAAAGAGAGTCCCGCTCGGAATGTCAGGGTGAAGTCTATGCTATTTATGTTTATCAGAGTCACCAGTACCAGGGAATCGGCAGTCTACTCTTTCGCGCACTGCTAAGAAAGCTTGAGCAAACAGGAATTCATTCCCTGCTGGTATGGGTGCTTACGGACAGCCCCTTTCGCAGGTTTTATGAACGGCAGGGCGGGCAAGCGGCCGATTCGAAACTGCTTGAAATGGAAGGCTTTACGAATGACATTACCGCCTATGGGTGGTCGGACATCCGAAAGGTTCTGAATCTTCTTTAGTCAAGGCTATTACCATTTAGCCATGTTAGGAAATAACACCTTATCCCGTATCATAAAACCAGTCAGGAGGATGAAGATGGAAAAGAATCAATACAGTGAAACTGCATTGAGGACAGCCTGTTACCGGGCTTACCATGTGCTGCACGATGAGCCCAAAATCTTTGATGATTTCCTGGCTAGCAGCTTGCTGACCGGGGAAGAACTGACGTCTCATGAAGAGCAAATGGTGGCAGTATTTAAATCTTCAGTGCCAGAATTCGCCGCCAACTTTCCTGATGACTCTGCCTTATTATCATTCATGATGCAGGCTATGGCTGCCCCGGCTATAACCTTCAGCCGGGCCTGCTATGCGGAAGACCGCCTGGAGGAAGCACTTGGCAGTGGTGTAGAGCAATACGTGAT
>DATMYR010000006.1:0-87974 GCA_035560815.1 Syntrophomonadaceae bacterium
GATTTTTTTTTTACGGTTTAAAATTCAAAATGCAGGATATGCATGTTTATTATCGTCTAATAAATAAACGAGATTGGCTTAAGGGGGTGAAAGCCCAAGAAGTACCATTATATATGGATATATTTTCCCGGCAATAAAATATTGACCGGCTGGTCGGATAGGCATATAATACCATTAAATGAAAACAAGTTTAAAAGAAGGATGATAGCGATGAAAAGAAAAATCATTATAACTTTCATGATCCTATTTCTTATGATAGGAAACGTTTTACCTGTGCTGGCCGCCGATACTACAGATTCGAGCACAGCTCCCCAGGGTCTGACCATTCAGCAGGCGATCGATATGGCTTTGAAAAGCAGTAATTCTTTGCAGTCGGCTTCTTTAAGCGTAGACCGGAGCAAAGATGTGCGCGATTATGCCGGGTACGCAATGGGGGGGCAGATGACACCGACGGGAATAGGGGCGACATCAAGTTCCGTTTCGACTTTTTATAGTTTGGTTTCGGCAAACATCAGCTGGGAAATGACCAAGAAAAATGAAACAGCGGTTGAAGACCAGGTAAGCTATAGTACTTTTAAGGCTTATATTGATGTCCTGAATGCTGAGGAGACCCTGAGCCTGGCTGAAAAGAGCCTGGCTGTAGCCCAGTGGAATAATAATGTGGCCTCTGTCGGCTGGAGAGTGGGTACTGTTGGGGATTATGATAGAAATTCTGTAGAAACTGCTTTTAAAGCAGCCCAGAAGACGGTAGAAGCAGATAAAATTGCTTTAACAGGCGCTTATCAGGCTCTGGATAAATTACTGGGATTAAGTGCGGATTCCACACCCCTGCTGGCAGAAAAACCGAATTTTGTTGCTTTGGACCCCAATACCAACTTGGATGGGGCTATCAGCAACGGGGTTGATAACAACCCTCAAATCTACAACCTGGACCAGAAGGTAACGCTAGCCCAATTGTCGCTGAACACCTGGACGGGTACCGGGGATCCCTATGAAGCCAAAGAGATTGATAAGACCACAGCAGAGCTTAATGCGGCTGACACGCGGGTAACACTGAGGCAGGCGGTTCGGACTACATACAATAACATCAATTCATTAGAGCAGCAAATTGCCGCTCAACAGGAACAACTGAAAAAAGACCAGGAGAATTTGCGTCTTACCCAAATAAAAATGGATATCGGGCTGGCTACCAAAACTGACTTGCTAAGTGCGGAATTCACAGTACAAACAGATACCAAGAATCTCAATAACAACATTAACTCGCATGAACTTCTTAAACTGGCCTTTAAAAAGCCCTGGGCTGTTTCATAATAGGCCGAAAGGGTTTCCTCTAGTAACAATGGAATAAAGCGTACAAAAAGGCTTTCGGATCTCGTTTCCGTAAGCCTTTTTATTTTATCCATAAGTGATAAGTGGTCTGAATAAAAGGTCACGCTTGCTCAAAATAAACTGTAAAAGAAGTAGATATTTTTGACATAATTTTCCCATGAAGTTATAATTTTTATATAGTGACCGACGGGTCGGTCAGAACTTGATGCAGGGGAACGGGAGGGGCTTGAATGAGGAAGAGGTTGGCGCTATTGCTTGCTGTCCTGCTGGCGGTAGCTCTGATTATAAGTGCTTGTGGTCAGAAACAGGCGGCGGAAAAGGAATCGGCAATTACAGTTAATGTAGTGAAAGTCGCCAAACTCGATGTGGCACGAAATGTAAAATATGCCGGGCAGGTGCGCGGTACCCGGGAGATATACATAACCCCTAAAGTGACGGCCCGGGTAACCGGTGTGCTGGTAAAAGCCGGGGACTCAGTAAGTCCCGGGCAGACTCTCCTGACCCTGGACCCTGGCGACTATGAAGCGGCGGTAAGAATTGCCCAGGCCGGAGTGGCTTCGGCGGAAGCAGGCAAGCGCTCTGCAGATTCACAGTTGGAGACCGCTAGGGCCTCCTATGAGAGGTCAAAGACTTTACATGACACCGGCGCCATATCCGATCAAGCCCTGGAGCAAGCCCGGTCTGCCTACGAGGTTCTGGCGGCCGGGAGTGCTGAAGCTGCACTGGAATTGGCACGGGCGAATTTAGCACAGGCGCAGGCCAATCTGGACCGCTGCATTCTTACCTCCACCATTAACGGCACGGTGGGCACTGTTGCCCTATCTCTGGGTGATAACAGCAGTACTCAGAACCCGGCCGTGATTGTGACAGATAACTCTCAGCTGGAAGTCAGTGTTCTGGTTAGCGAATCAGATGTGAACTATATCAAAGCCGGTCAAGAGGTAGCCGTCAGCATCAAGGCGGCCAGTGGCCAGCCCTTCAAGGGTACGGTGCAGAGCATTTCCACGGTTCCCGATCCCCAGCGTAAAAACTACCCGGTCAAAGTGATCCTGAATAATGAAGAAGGAAAAATCAAGTCCGGGATGTTTGCCGAGATCGCCATTGATACGGAGAGTAAAAAGGCCGTGCTGTCCCTGCCGGTGAATGCGGTTAGTCCCAAGGGAGGACGCCAGTTGGTCTATCTAGTAGGAGAGGATAGCCGAGTCAAGGAAGTGGAAGTGGAAATCGGTTTGAAAAATGACCTTAATGTGGAGATCATGAAAGGGCTGGCAGAAGGCCAGACCATTGTCAGCAAAGGCAACACCCTTCTCCATGACGGGTCCCTGGTGAAGGTTGTTTCCGGAGGTGCCAGCGAATGAAATTGGTCAATTTGGCGGTAAAACGGCCTGTAACCATGATCATCCTGGTCGCCGTTGTTATTATTCTGGGATTTTTCACTTTTTCCCGGCTTTCTCTAGACCTTTATCCGGACATGAAATACCCGATGGCTGCGGTCATCACCACCTATTCGGGAGCCGGACCGGAAGAAGTGGAGTCCCAGGTCAGTAAGCCCCTGGAAGGCAGCTTGAACACCCTGGCCAACGTGAAGCAGATAGAATCACGCTCCTCAGCCGGCCAATCTATTATACTTATAAACTACAACTGGGGCACCGATATGAGCAGTGCTGTCAATGATATCCGGGAAAAAACCAGCACCATTGAAAAATTTCTTCCTGCTGAAGCGGATAAACCACTGGTCCTGAAAATGGACCTGACCATGATGCCCATCATCCAGGTGGGTATCAGCGCTAAAGATACCATGTCTCTGGCCCAACTGCAGTCCATCGCCGATGATGTGATTGAACCTCGGCTCAGCCGGATTCCCGGCATTGCCCAGGTAGGGGTCACCGGCGGGCTGGAGCGGGAAGTCAAAGTAATGGTGGACCGCACCAAACTGGAGAACTACGGTTTGAGCCTGAGCCAGGTTAATCAGGTCTTGCAAGCCGAGAATTTTAATATGTCCTCCGGTACGGTGGACGAAGGGCAGCGCCAGTATTTCGTGCGCAGCCTGCAGCAGTTTGAATCGGTGGATGCCATCAAAGATGTGGCCATCCAGACCACCAGCGGTAATATTGTGTATCTTTCCGATATTGCCACCATCGTGGACGGCTACAAGGATAATACCCAGAAGACCCGGGTGGACGGCGGAGCTGCGGTGGGCATCTCATGTCTGAAACAGAGTGATGCCAACACGGTTAAGGCCTGTCAGGCGGTGAAAGATGAACTTGCCCAAATTCAGAAGGAACTGGGCAAGGATCTGGATATCAAGGTGGTTTACGACCAGTCAACTTTTATTCAGCAGTCCCTGAACAGCACCCAGCATATGATGATTGAGGGAGCGATCCTGGCCATGCTGGTGCTCTTTCTCTTCCTGCGCAATGGCCGCAGCACCTTGATCATATTTACGGCTATTCCCCTGTCGATCATTGCCACCTTTGTCCTTATGTATTTTAACAACGAAACCTTGAACATCATCACCCTGGGCGGTCTGGCCCTGGGCATCGGGCGCATGGTGGATGACTCTATCGTGGTATTTGAAAATATCTATCGTCATCGCAGCGAAGGGTTGGGGCCGGTAGAGGCAGCTCTGACCGGGGCTTCCCAGGTTGGAAACGCGGTTATTGCCTCTACTCTCACCATCCTGGCGGTGTTTTTGCCGGTTACCTTTCTCACCACCGGGCTGGCCTCTATTATTTTCAAACCCCTGGCCCTGACCGTCAGTTTTGCTATTCTTTGCTCCTTACTGGTCTCCCTGACCGTGGTTCCCCTTATGTCATCAAGGATGTTGACTGATCAGGTTCTGCAGTCCGGGAGCCTAAAATCGGGACGGATCTGGAAAATCGTGGACCGCTTCGGAGGCTGGCTGGATAGTCTGGGCGAAAAATATAAAGAACTGCTGCGCTGGTGTCTGAGCCACCGCCGCCGGGTAGTGATCATAGTTACTTTGCTTATGGTCGGTTCCATGGCTTTCATACCTCTGGTGGGAGCGGAATTCCTGCCTAAAATGGATTCCGGGGACATCAGTATCATTATAGAAAGCGATAAGGGCAGCCCTCTGGAGAATACGGATAATATTGTGACTCAGGTGGAAAGTAATTTGAAACAAATTCCCGAGGTCTTCACGGTATTTAGCAGTGTGGGCGGATCTTCCAATATGATAGCAAGCAGTGGTACCCAGACCGACAAAGCCACCATATCGGTTAAATTGCTTTCCCGTTCGGAGCGTAAAAGGGATGCGGATACGGTGGCCGAGGATATCCGCCAGCGTCTCTCCAATGTGGCCGGAGCCAAGATCAGTGTCAGCGTTCAAGATGCCACCATGGGCGGCAGCAGCAGCGCACCTATCAGTATACAGGTCAAAGGTGATGATCTCCAGGTCCTGGGCGACCTGTCCAACCAGGTGGTAAACATCGTCCGCGGTGTGCCAGGAACCCGGGAGGTCAGTTCTTCCCTGAGCGACGGCAGTCCAGAAATGCAGATCAAAATCGACCGCCAGCGGGCTGCCACTTACGGGCTGACCCCGGTGCAGATTTCCAGTGAAATAAAGAACGCCCTGCAGGGCACAGTGGCCACCAGCTACAGGGTGGAAGGGGACGAGGTTGATGTGCGGGTAAAGTACAGCCCCCAGCAGGAAGTGAACCTGGAAAACCTGGGAGGCCTGAGCCTCTTTACTTCCAAAGGGGTGGTTATAAAATTAAACCAGGTGGCCGATTTTAAGATGACTCCCGGCCCAGTGGAAATTAGGCGCATCGACAAGGTGCGCCAGGCTGTTATTCAAGGAAATCTGCTCAACCGCGACCTCAACTCAGTCATGAGCGACATTAAAGACCAGTTAAATAAGATGCCCCTTCCTTCCGGTTATAGCATTGAATACTCGGGGCAGAACAAGGACATGGTGGAGAGCTTTAGTAGTCTGGCAATCGCCCTGCTCCTGGCTATAATTCTTGTGTATGCGGTTATGGCGATTCTCTACGAGTCATTTTTTAATCCCTTTGTCATCATGTTTTCAGTGCCCACTGCCATAATCGGGGTGGTGTTGTCCCTGCTTTTGACCGGGAAGAGCTTCAGTGTATCGGCTTTTATCGGAATTATTATGCTGGTCGGAATTGTGGTGGCCAATGCCATTGTCTATGTGGACTATCTCAAACAATTGCGGGAAGAGGGCATGGAACGCAATCAGGCAATTCTGGAAGCTGGGCGCGTAAGACTGCGTCCCATCTTAATGACCGCCTTTGCCACTATCCTGGCCATGTTTCCCCTCACTCTGGGGTTGGGGGAAGGCAGTGAATCGGATGCGCCTTTGGCTATTGTAATAATAGGAGGCTTGACGGTATCAACTTTTGTCACCCTGGTCCTGGTGCCGGTGGTGTACAGCATATTTGACGATTGGATCCGTCGTTTCCGGGAGCAAAAGAATAAACCAACGGTCGAAACGGAAATCGAGCCTGGTGTATAAAAATATGGAGAGTGATCAGGGAGGGATGGCAGGCATGAAATCCGGAAGTGGAAAAAGGGATAAAAAGGGCAAGAGAGGGTTGATCATCGAAGCAGCAGTTCAGGAGTTTTCCTCGAAGGGTTATCATGACACCCGCATGGAACAAATAGCTATTCGGGCGGGTATCGGTAAAGGAACAATATATGAATATTTTACCAGCAAGCTGCAGTTATTTCAGGCCATGATGGAAGAGAGCCTACAGGCATATTATACGACGTTGAGCGAGGAAGATCTTCACCAGCTGCCGGTGGAGGAACGGCTGAAGTTCTTGTTTGAAGCCCATACCCGCTTCTGTCTGGAGCATAAAGAATTGACCCGAATCATCTTTTTTGATGGCGGTCCGCCGGTAAACGAATTGCGCGAATGGGCTATGGCCATGGCTGCCGATAAACTGAAACGCATGATGGGCATTCTGCAGGAGGGGGTAGATCGGGGCGAGATAAGGGACCTGGATATCCGGGTTATGGCCCTGGTTGTCAACCATTCAATGGGGGCTTTCTGGTACCCGCTGGTGATGGAAGGCTGGGATAAAGAGGCTGAGTTATTAGCCCAGAATTATATAGATATGATTATGCACGGGATTAAAAAACCTTAAAGGCGATCCAGGGACACGGGGGCAGGTCAGTTGTCCCCGTGTCCCTTCCGTTCCATAATTGCTTCTGTAATGTCTCAACTAAACACCAAAAACGTCCCCCTGTGTGTTGCCCAAGCTGAAAAGCCTCTTGATGCTGCTTGCTTTATCAACTCATCCCAAAATTGTACTTTATTAGGAACATGCCAAACTTAATAACTTGCCTAAAGCCCAATAATCCTGACGCATTCATCATTGATTTGTTATTCATTTATCAGGACCTTATCATGTAAATGAAAGGGCCAATTAGTTATGATGAACGTAACAGAAAGCATATAAGAAGGAATAATATCTTCGATAGGGAATTTTCTCTAAATATTAGAAACGTTCAAAGTTATTAAGAGTGATATGAAAAAGAGGGAAAACGATATGACAGAGTGCTTGGTATGCGGCGGCGACATTTTAGATGTCAGCAGTTTTTGCCATAAATGTGGAGCCAGCACAAGCGGTGACCTGACTGGTAAACTGAATCCGGATTCAATACTTGAAGGGCGCTATATAATAGTTAAGACACTCGGGCGGGGTGGTATGGGTGCTGTTTATATGGCCCTTGACCAAAGATTGGACAACGTCCCGGTAGCTATAAAAGAAATGAGCAGCAACGCAGTGGGAGGCAATCTACAGGCTGCCATCTCTGCATTTAAGAAAGAAGCCAGCATGTTAACCCGCTTACGGCATCCGGCCTTACCTCGAATCAGCGATTTCTTTGCCCGGGGAGAAGACCGCTGGTATCTGGTGATGGATTACATTAAGGGACAGACTTTGAAAGAGATTATGGAAAAGCGTGGTCCTATTTCGGAAGATGAAGTACTGGATTGGGCCAGGCAGCTCTGTCAAATACTTATATACCTGCACACGCAAGACCCACCAATCATCTTTAGGGATTTGAAGCCAACTAATATTATGCTGACTCCCGATGGGCAAATCAAACTCATCGACTTTGGCATTGCCCGCCATTTCCGCCAGGGTAATACGGCTGATACCTCGGCTTACGGCTCACACGGCTTTGCTCCTCCCGAGCAGTATGGGCAAAACCAAACCGATGAACGCTCCGATATCTATGCTCTGGGAGCTACCCTGCATTATCTTTTGACAGGTCTTGATCCTATACAAAATCCTTTTATTTTTGAATCTCCCAGCAAGCTGGTTAAGGTACACCCCCAGCTGGATGAAGCCATTATGAAAGCTGTAGCCTTAAAAGCAGGTAATCGTCCCCAGAGCATCGGTAAATTGATGAACTTGCTTCCCCAGACGGGGCACAGCGCCCCGGAGAGAGTAGTAAATGAAACCGTTTCCTCATCAAAAGATACTATTAAGGTTCCGGCGATTATAGTTACAGCACCCTCTGAAAAATTAAAACCAGATGGTAGTACAACAGACCTGATAGCAGCAGAGGCAGTTCATACAGATAGCTTCGTTGGATCAGGTGATGATATAATGGGGACCCAGACGATTAGCATGGGAACACCAGGCTTGCAAGTAAGTACATTCAATCCTAACCCGCCGACTGCCACCCTGATGATGGGGGGTAAGGCTCCACAAGAAGCCCCAGCGAGTACAAAGCCTGTTATTAACAGCTACCGGTCGACTGCCGGGAACAAGTCGCGTAAAGTGATCCTGGCAGCTTGTTTGGCGGCGGCTTTGATCGGAGCTGGAATATATGGGTTTAATCGCAACAATATCACAGGTAGTAAATCCGTCCAGGTCGCCTCAAATGGTTCCAGCACCGGGGGTACTAACCAGGCCAACGATACCTCATCATCTACTACTGCTTCAAGTAACACGGTTACATCGAACCAGGACGCGGTGGATAAATCAAACGATGTTACCAAAGATGAACAGACCCAAACAACGCAGGGTTCTTCACAGCCCAACCAATCATCAACCTCAACCCAAACACCGGCACAGGGCAGTCAAACAACGCCTGCATATTCGAGTCAAAGTTCGACCTCCAGCAACGTCAATAAGGAATCCAGTAATGATAAGCAAGAATATTATGTAAGCGCTCATGGACAAAACCCGACACCATCAGTACTGGCAGGATCCCAGGTAAACTGTGTAGTCATTATTGATGCATCGCCGAGAGCCCTGGTTGCCGGACGTACAATAACACTAACAGTGCCATCCGGATTTCAAGTATATGGCGCTTTTGCAATGGTTCTCGGTGGGGATATGGTTTGCCAGCTTGAGGAGGCCGGCGGCAGAACTATAGTTGTCCGGGTTGTATCGAGCAACAGTGCAGCAAGCAGCCTGGAAGTCAACTTTAATCTGGGCGTTCCGGCTGGTGCACCGGAGGGAGATGTGACCGCCTATATTGGAGGGAGTGCAGGTGCTGCTACTGGAAGCATTGACATTGCAACGGTATGTACGCAATGTAATTAACGAATGCCATGGATTATCCTGTTATATGGCAATGAATGACAAGAGGCTTTCGGATCATTTTCCGTAAGCCTTGTTTTATTTTATAGCTGGCCTTGCCACTATGCTAAAAAGAACCGGATTCTTTGACATATTTCCGGACTCGGGACTCCTGGCCCAGAACTATATTGATATGTTAATGCATGGGATAAAGAAGACGCCCAACTGAGGGTGGTTGAAACTTTTTCTAATGTCTCAACTGCATACAATGGCAGATTCATTAGCCATTCCTCATTTATAATCAGCGATAGAGGGGCAATGGTTCGATTGTTCCTGTTACATATTATATTGACAGCGATCCGGCAAGTGACTAAAATGTAATAGAACTGAGTAGTCACTTTTTATACCAATGAGTCAGGGGGCCCTTGAATGTCATATCGTGAGCAAAATAAAGCATTCCGTAAACAGTTGATTAGTGAGGCGGCATTCCAGTTGTTGTCCGATAAACCATTCGAGTTAGTGTCAGTCGATGAAATCGCCGCCCAGTTGGGTTGTGGCAAGGGTACTATTTATCGGTATTTCGAAAATAAGGATCATCTGCTTAACGAGCTGGTAGCTTCCGGCTTAAGAACATTGTGCCAGGATATGGAAGAACGTTGCGTTCAAAATGATGATACCATCCAGGCCTTAACCAATTATATTACCCTGCAGTATCATTATTTCCGAAAATATAACACCATTTTGTCATCCTGGTCCCGGCGTAAGCTGGAGCAGGCGATACGGCTGGAATGGGTCGCTGAAATCCAAACCCTGTTGGACAGTAAGGTGCAAATGCTGGTGGCCATTCTGGACCGGGGTTTGGAGAATAAAATTATCGCCCCGGTTGATTCCTTGGAACTGGCTCGTCTGCTAGAAAACATCGTCCGCGATGCCACGTTTCCTTTTGTGGAAGCTCAGCCCCGGCCCCGGGATCCCAACCGGGTCTTAGACCTTATGACTTCAATTTTTATGAATGGCATTAAGAACAAGGTTGAAGATGCAACAGAGCATGAGGGCGGCTCACCGATCGATAAAAAACATTAGGATCTAGAATCATGCCGGATTTTTAGGGGAGAAAAGAACGTTAAAGCAAACGGAGGGGTTTGTTAATGGTTTTGGAGGTTGAGGTTAAAGAAAAGAAAAAAAAGGTCACTATGTTCCTGGTGCTGCTGGCTGCAGCATCGGCAGTCATCATGGGCTCATATTTCTATATGCACCAGCTGGCATTGACCCGGGAGCACAACATCCTGACAGCGGTAGGAACAGTTGAGGCAAAAAAGGTCATGGCTTCTTTTAAGGTGCCAGGCCGAATCGAGCAACTACTGGTGGACGAGGGAAGCAAGGTTCAGAAAGGCCAGGCCCTGGCAAATCTGGAACCCCGTGAACTACAGGCCTTGCTTACCCAGGCCCAGGGAGGCTACCAGGCCGCCCAAAGCAAGGTCCAGGAGGCCGGCTCAGCCGTTGCCGAAACCAGGGACACTGTCGAGGCTAAAATAAAGCAAGCGCAAGCCCTGGTGGATAAAGCCGAGGCGGGACTGACCCAGGCCCGCCAACAGTATGACCGGGTTAAGTCCCTGTATGAAAGCGGGGGTGCCTCCCAGAGCCAGTTTGACGGAGCGAAAAACACTTTAGATGCCGCACAGGGGGATCTGGATACGGCGCAAGGCCAGCTGGATCAAGCACTGGCCGCCCGCACCCAGGTTAATATAGCGCAAGCACAGTCCGCGGAAGCTGCTGGAGGCAGCCAGGCCTCGCAGGGTCTGGTGGATGCAGCCCAGGCTAACTTTGATAATGCCACATTAAAGGCTCCCATAGCCGGGTATATCACCCAGAAAAACCTGGAAGAAGGAGAAATGTTAGGTGCCGGAACTCCGGTTTTTGAGATCACGGACCTGGAACACACTTATGTGAATGTCTTCATCGATGAGGATAAGATCGGCCGCGTACATTTGGATCAGACAGCCCAGGTGCGGGTGGATTCATTTCCTCAACGGATCTTTCAAGGAAAAGTTGTATGGATCAATGACGCCGGCCAATTTGCGGTGCGTAAGGCCATCAGTGAACAATATAGTCATGACATCCGCAGTTTTGAGGTGAAGATTGATGTTCCCAATAGCGACCTGCTCCTGAAAACGGGAATGACCGCTACGGTCACCCTCTTAGAAAAGGAGTAGACGCTTATGACAGAACCAGTTGAATCCATGGTGATTACTGTTAATCATCTCCATCAGAAAATAGCCGCACGGGAGATCTTGCGGGATCTGACCTTCGATGTTCGGCGTGGGGAATGCCTGGGTATTTTTGGTTTACGGGGTTCCGGAAAAACAAGCCTTTTACATATTCTAGCCGGCATCGACCGTTTTTCCTCGGGCATGGTGGAGATCCTGGGCTGCAGCCTGGGCGGCAAAGATTCCAGCTTTATGCGGCATGTGGGCCTGGTCACTCAGTTTCCCAGCCTCTTTCATGACTTGACGGTTGCCGAGAATCTGGACTATATTGCTTTGTTAAAGGGCTGCGGAACCAGCCAGATACAAAGCCTCTGCGAAAGCCTGGAGTTGGGACCATACTTGCGAGAAGCGGCGGTTAGACTGGAAGTCAGTGTCTACCAGCGTCTGGCCCTGGCCTGTGCGTTGCTCAACCAGCCGGACATCTTGATCGTAGATGAAATTATCAAGGATATTGACCTGGCTTCCCGGCAGCTCATTGTTAACCAGTTGAATGGTTACCGCCAGGCAGGAGGAACTTGTATATGGGGCTTCAGCCACATGTATTATAACAAGTGGGTGGACCGTGTGGCCTGGCTGGAAGACGCTCAGATCAGTCTGTATTCACCGCAAGAGGCCGTAGAGCGATGGCAGGAACAGGTATTGGCCTTCTCAGCGGGTGGAGAAGAATTATGAAAACCGATATCTGGACGATTATGAGCCGTGAGGTTTTCTACATGTGGCGGGACCGGGGGCTGCGTTATATTCTCTTGCTTGGACCCCTTCTGGGAATTCTGCTTTTTGCTGGCATCTACAGTTCTGAGACCATTAAGCATATACCGACCGCAGTTGTGGACCTGGACGATTCCCAAAGCAGCCTGGATTTAATCAAGAACTTTGAAAATGCAGACAATTTGAGTATTATCAGCCATCCTTCCAGCTACAAGGATCTGGAGGAGATGATCAAAGAGGGCCGCGTGGTGGTGGGAATCGTAATTCCTGAGGATTTTGGCCGCAACCTGAACAACCTGAAAGGCAGCCGGGTGTTATGCATTATTGATGCCAGCAACTACATCTATGCCACCAACGCCAGTAATGCCGTTCTAGGGGTAACCCGCACCATCAGCGCTCAGGCCGGGATTAAAACCTTGATTGCCAGGGGAATGGAGCCGGGCCAGGCCCAGAATACCTACCAGGGCATCGAGTTTGTGGAACAGCCCTGGTATAACCCAACTTTGAACTATGCCTATTTTCTGGTCCTGGGGCTGGCCTTGAATATTTGGCAGTATTGCTGCATGCTGACAGCCAGCATGCTGGTCATTGGTGAAACCGGGGTGAAGAGCTGGCTGCAGGTCAAGGCCTCCGGGTTTTCCCTGTCCCGGCTCTTTGTGGGCAAGTCTCTGACCCATATTCTCTTACTCACCATCCTGGTCTTACCCATCTACTTCCTGGTCTTCGTAATATTAAAGTATCCTCTGGCTTGCAGTTTTGGCCAGTTGTTCTTGTTGACATTTTTCTTTATCCTGGCGGTGCACAGCATCGGCACTCTGGTATCCAGCCTGGTTTCCAACGCGGTGGACGCCACCCGGATCGGTATGATGGTGGCCGTACCCTCCTTCATGGTTACCGGATATACCTGGCCGCTGGAAGCCATGCCCGCCTGGCTGGGAAAAGCAGCCTGGATTCTTCCCCATACCTGGTTCTTTCAGGCTTTAAACTACCTGACTTTTAAAGGGGGGGGCTGGTCTTTTGTATGGCCTTACCTCCTGGTTCTTTTGCTGATGGCAGTACTGTTCTATGGGTTGACCGCGCTGGTGGTTCGATACAAAGAGGGATGTTGATATGAAAAGAATGCTGGGTATAGCCCATTATGAAACTTTGTATATTTTTAAAAGCCGGGTCCTCTGCTTCATGGTGTTCCTGGTTCCCGCTTTGTACGCACTTTTTTTTGGCCTGGTTTATTATAATGGCCTAATTTCCAATATTCCCATGGCGGTGGTGGACCAGGACCACTCGGCTTTAAGCCGGGAATTGATCCAGTCTTTTCGCAACCAGCCCTATTTTCGGATTGTAGACGATGTGAACAGCTATGATGGTATGAAGACTGCCATGCGGGACGGAAGGGTACGGGCCGGCATCGTCATTCCCCAGGACTTCGCCAAGCTGGTGCATCAGGGTCAGCACACCCAGATAATTACTGCATACGATGCATCCAATCTGATCTGGGGGTTTAACATCCGGCGCATGGCCAATGAAGTCATCAATATCTTCAACCAGCAGCATGTTGCTGAATACCTGATTCAGTCCGGTATGAGTCCCGGCGAAGTGGCCAGCGTGACCAATATCCTGGACTGCAACCTGGTGCCATGGTACAATTTCAACTATTCGTACACTACCTTCATTTTTATCGGTATTATGATGTTGGTTATACACCAGGTGGGTCTGTTCAGCATTTCCCTGACGGTCACCCGGGAAAAAGAGAAGAACTCCTGGATTCAGTTCCTTGCGGCACCCATACCTGCATGGCAGCTGGTGACAGGAAAATGCCTGCCCTATTTCCTGGCCAATTTTCTCAACTATACGGTTCTGCTAGTGATCTGCGGCACCCTGGCTCGTGTCAGCCTGCAGGGGCAAGTCGCTCTGGTAATTGCCCTGGGGCTTCTCTATGATGTTATCATCACGCTTCTGGGGTTCCTTATTTCTTTGTACGTGACCGACTCCTTACAGGCTACCCGGTACCTGATGATGATCTCCTTCCCACTATTCTTTCTCTCCGGATTGACCTGGCCACAGTTATACATGCCGATTTCTCTCGTTTGGCTGGGGCGGCTTCTGCCTTCCACCTGGATGATGACGGCTGCCCGTATGGTGAACGTTAAGGGATTGGGCTGGTCGTATATGGGCGGCACCTTTCTGGTGATGAGCGCTATGGCGGCTGTGCTGGCGGTTCTGGTGCTAAATTTTCCTCACCAGCGCCGGATCCATGCCCGGCATGTCTATCCCGGCCCGCCTTTTCCCGATAAAGAATATCACTTGTAAGGGCACAAGGGGGACGCAGCGTGGAAAGGGACGGTCCTTCTCCACGTTCCCCTGGAAGGGTGGAAGGAATGTGGAGAAGGACCGTCCCTTTCCACGCTTTCCATCACTCAAAAAGCGCCAGGGGCCATTAGATAAAACAAGGTTGTTCATTGCGCTTCCCTGACCGTCTTAGGACCTCGACAACACCCTGGTAGTCTTTGACTTGCCCAGCATAATATATTACTATGAGGCTACATATAAGCCTACCCAGGTCAGGAGAGTACGAAGGTACAGGCTTAATAGGATTGTGCCGAGACCGTCCGGACCGGGGCGGTTCTTTAGTGGGCAATCGTTTTGGAGGGATGGAAGTGTATCTGGGCAAAGTCATGGTTGTTTTCGGGACCAGGCCGGAAGCTATCAAAATGGCTCCGGTAGTCAAAGAATTACAGCAGGTTGCAGATATTCAAACAGTTGTAGCAGTTACTGCCCAACACCGCGAAATGCTGGATCAGGTTCTGGATCTTTTTCAGATCAAACCCGATTATGACCTGGATTTAATGCGAACCAAACAGGATCTTTATGCCATAACCACTGGAGTGCTTTCGGGATTAAAAGACATTCTGGAGAAAGAAAAGCCCAATCTGGTGTTGGTCCACGGTGATACTACCACCACCATGGCCGCCGCCCTGGCTACATTCTACCAGCAGATCCCGGTGGGGCACGTAGAGGCGGGCTTAAGGACCCGTAATAAATATAATCCCTATCCTGAGGAAATGAACCGCACGGTGACCGGACGATTGGCAGAAATGCATTTTGCACCCACTGACACTGCGCGTGAGAACCTTCTGGCAGAATCGACTGCCATGTTTAAGATTTGGGTAACGGGCAACACCGTAATCGACGCCCTCCTGCAGACCATTAAACCCGATTACAAATTCGGCCCCGAGTATGCAAATATTGATTTCAACCGGCGACTGATCCTGGTAACCACGCACCGGCGTGAGAACTGGGGAGAAAAGATGCAGAGCATCTACGAAGCACTGATCCAGGTGGTGGAAGAATTCCCCGATGTGGAAGTGGTTTTCCCGGTCCACAGGAATCCTATAGTTCGTGATTTGGCCCAGGAGATGCTGGGCGGACGGGAGCGCTTCCATCTGACTGATCCCATGGAGTATGAACCTTGGTCTAATCTGATGAACGTCTCGCATTTAATCATTACCGATTCAGGCGGACTCCAGGAGGAAGCGCCCTCTCTGGGTAAACCGGTTCTGGTCCTGCGCGATACTACGGAAAGGCCTGAGGCGCTGCAGGCTGGCACGGTCAAACTGGTAGGAACCACGACCAAACGCATCTATGAGGAGGCACGTACGCTCCTGGCTGACGACCGGGAATACCAGAAGATGGCTCGCGCCATTAATCCCTATGGGGACGGCCATGCCGCCCGGCGCATTGTAAGAATTATCATCGACTTTCTCTATGCCCGCATCGGGGTCCAGGTATAATATAAATAATTCTTCCACCTCTCAGGGAGACTAATGAAGGAAAACTTGAATCTCTGGGAGGTTGGGCTGATGAACGTTTATGTGGACGCATTATTTAAAACGCTTCTGGCCTTTGTGGGCATCCTGGTCTATGCACGCTTGCTGGGCAAACAGCAAATGAGCCAGTTGACCTTTTATGACTATGTGACCGGGATTACTTTTGGAAACATCGCTTCTACCATGGCCTTTGATGAAAGCCATAAGACATGGCTGTTCCTGTGGGTATTGACCCTCTTTTTCTTGCTTAGTTATGTTACCGGTGTTATTACGGAGAAAAGCCGTCCTCTGCGCAAGCTGATTGAGGGGGAGCCAACGATTCTCGTGCACAATGGCAAGATCATGGAACATAATATGGACAAAAGCCGTTACAATATGGAAAACCTGATGATGCAGCTCCGGGAAAAGGATGTGTTTAACCTGGCCGATGTGGAGTACGCTTTGGCCGAAACCAACGGCACGCTGACCGTCCTGAAAAAATCTCAGAAACGACCGGTTACGCCTGCCGATCTCAATGTAAATACCCCTTACGAAGGCTTACCTTCTGAAATCATTGTGGACGGTCGGGTCATCTATCAAAACTTGAAACAGAATAACCTGGATGAGCAATGGCTGATGACGCAGTTGAAAAGTCTGGGATATAATGATCCCCGTCAGATTAGCTATGCTTCTTTGAATATCGATGGTCAGCTCCTAATTGATGTCTATCGCGATAAGTTGGAGCATATAAACGACATATCAGATTAGGAATGGATCCAAACAAGGAGGATGCAAATGAGCATCAAGTTTGGGACCGATGGTTGGCGAGCCGTATTGGCCCGGGATTTTACGTTTAAGAACTGCCGGGTCTTGAGCCAGTCTATAGCCGCCTACATCACCGCCCAGAATCTAGCCCGTAAAGGGTTGGTCGTTGCCTATGATCAACGATTTATGGCTGAGGATTTTGCCCTGGAGTGCGCCCGAGTCCTGGCTGGCAACGGGATTAGGACCTATATAATGCGCCGGGCGGCACCCACCCCACTGGCTGCTTATGCGGTACAGCAACTGGAGGCAGGTGGTGCCATCGTCATCACCGCTAGCCACAATCCTCCGGAATATTGTGGAATGAAATTTATCCCCTATTATGCTGGACCTGCTCTACCCGATGTAACCGACATCCTGGAACAGGAAGCCGACCGCATTGAAGATGGGGGGCGTATTTATGAACTGGACCTGGAGGAGGCAGAAAAGCTCGATCTATATCGGGAAGTAGACTTGGAGCGCTCATACCTGGACCATTTGAAGCGGATTCTCAAGCCGGAATTATTTGTCGGCCATACCCTCAAGGTGGTGGTGGATCCGATGTTCGGCTGCGGTATAGGCTATCTGGAAAAGGTCCTGGGAGAATTAGGCTGTGAAGTGAAGACCATTCACAACTACCGCGATCCTTATTTTGGAGGCATACGCCCTGATCCTTCTGAATCTAACCTGGCTGCATTGCAGCGTGCGGTTCTGAATCAGCAAGCAGAAATTGGCCTGGCTATGGACGGAGATGGGGATCGTTTTGGTATAATTGATAAAGAAGGAAATTTTATCAGTCCTAATATTTTCATGGCCATGGTTCTGGAACATCTCCTGCAGACTAGATCTTTCCGGGGGCCGGTGGCCCGCAATGTAGCCACCAGTCATTTGCTTGATAGAGTTGCCCGTCGCAATGGACTGCCGGTAATCGAGACCCCGGTGGGTTTTAAGTTTCTAAGTCAGGCTTTGCGGGATCGGGCTTGTATGCTGGCTGGAGAGGAAAGCGGCGGATTGAGCATCTTCGGGCACGTTCCAGAGAAAGACGGCATTTTGGCTTGCTTATTGGCTGTGGAGATGCTGGTTTCTTCGGGGCAGAGCCTGAGCGCCTGGCAGGAGCGTCTGCTGGAGGAATACGGATCTGATGTGTCCAGGCGATTCGATTTACCCTTGGATCCCAGGGTAAAGGAGACTTTGCCCCAGTTATTGGCCGGGTTTAAACCTCGAAATATGGCGGGGCAAAAAGTGGTTTCTTGCGTTATGGATCAGGGACTCAATATAACACTGGAGAACGGCAGTTGGGTCCTGGTACGAAGCTCAGGGACCGAGGAACTTTTAAGGGTATATGTTGAAGCAAATGACCTGGGAACGCTGGAAATGATGCGGGACGAAGTGCTGGAAGGTCTAAACCTGCAAGTCCTGTAACGAAAGACCAATTACTGGGCGGGAGAGGAAAAACTTCCCAACCAAGAGAATAAATTCTATACTAGAAGCGAGCGCTGCGACTTATGGCACATGACTTATGATTCATAAGTACTGGTGCTTATTGATTATTTTGTCATAATATTAACTTCATTTAGGGAATTTGGAAGGATTTTTTATGAAAAATGACGAAACCTTCATGGAAGGGGACGAACTGGGTACCCAACAATTAAAACAACTCGATCAGGTGATCGGTCGGGTGATTATTACTCTAGAGACTGGCAGGGATGATCTTTTTGAAATCTCCCAGGACTGCCACCAGCAAAGTGAGAAACGTGAATTAGAATTGGAACAGCTCAAGGTGGAGATGAGCCAGGTAATCCGCCAGGTGGATCAGTATGAAAGTCAGGAGCGGTTAGCCCGAATTCGCCTCATGGAAGTTAGCCGGAATTTTCATACCCACAGCGAAGAGGACATCAAGGACGCTTATGAGAACGCCCGACTCATTCAGGTTACCCTCATGGACCTTCGTCAAAAGGAGCTTTATTTACGCCGCCGACGGGATGAGCTGGGCCGCCAAATTAAACAGTTGGGAACGATTGCAGGCAAAGCGGATCGTTTATTAAGCAATACAACCCTGGCCTTGAAGCTGCTTATGGGTAATGTGGACAAGATCAGTGGGGCACTGGAAGGTGCAGCCCGGCGTCAACAGATGGAGATGTGGATTATTGAGTCTCAGGAAGCGGAGCGCAGAAAGATAGCCCGAGATCTTCATGACGGGCCGGCCCAAAGTTTGGCCAGTATGCTGATCAGGCTGGATCTTATTGAACGCTTGGCCGGTGACGACAGCACCTCCTTTTTTGAAGAACTGAATAAGGCCAAGGACATGGGACGGGAAAGCCTGGCCGATATTCGGCGAATTATGTTTGATCTCAAACCCACCCTCATGCATGAAGATGGATTTATTTCCACCCTGAGGGATTACTTCAACAATTATGAGGCCAAATATAATTTTGATATAGCATTTACGGTATTGGGTAATATCAGAAAATATGATCTCTCACTGGAGATTGCGCTTTTTCGCATGGTGCAAGAGGCCATTACCAATGCGCGCAAGCATGCCAACGTGGATCGAGTCCAGGTAAAGATAGAAGACAACGGGAAAAGTCTCACCCTGATTGTCAAGGATGAAGGAACGGGTTTTGACATAGGGCAGGAGAAGACCAAACAAGAAAGCTATGGAATAATGGGCATGAAGGAAAGAGTAGAGTTGTTCGGGGGCCAGTTGGATATCATATCCGAGCCCGGGTCAGGGACCCAGGTTGTGATAAAGGTGCCATTGGAAAGGGAGGTAGGATATGGGCAAAATAAGGGTTCTGATAGCCGATGACCATGTTTTAGTAAGAGAGGGTTTGCGCAAGCTTCTGGAGTTGGATGAAAACATTGAAGTTATGACAGAAGTTGGCGATGGTCAAGGAGCTATTAATATTGCCCGTAAAGCCAGACCTGATATTATATTGATGGATGTAAACATGCCTGGAACAGACGGCATCGTGGCTACCCGGGTGATTAAACGCGAGATCCCATCTATCAAAATCATTGCCCTTACAATATATGAAGACGAAGAAGTAGTGGAGATGGTGCGTGCCGGTGTATCCGCCTATGTACTGAAAGATGTTGCTGGCAGCGAGCTGGTTGATACCATCCACCGGGTTATGCAAGGAGAGATTGTCATTCATCCACGGGTGGCCAACCGCTTGGTCCGCGAGTTAAACCGTAGTGATCCCAAGAAAAACGAGATTCGTCTAACCAAACGGGAAAAGGATGTACTGGACCTTCTGGTCAAAGGCAATACCAACAAGGAAATGGCAGAATGTATGTTCATCAGCGAGAAAACGGTCAAGAATCACTTGACCAGTATCTTTCGCAAACTGGGTGTGAAAGATCGAACGCAAGCAGCGGTATATGCTTTGAAAAATAGCATCGTAGTCGATGACTGAATGTGACAGATAAGTGCAAGGAAGCAAGGGGACAAGTCCTTTTGCTTCCTTCGTTTTTTCAGCGTTAAGTGAGTCGGAGAAGGTGTCAGGGGGACGGTTCTGTTGACACGCACTTATAGCACTTTTAGTACCTTCAGGCGTGTCAACAGAACCGTCCCCCTGACACCCCTGACACCTTCGTCTGACTGTTTCTATTTGGCTTACAGCACCAGGAATCAGATAGCCTCCCCTCCGCATAGTATTTATTAATAGGCTAGGAGGGGTTTGTATGGCTCTCATCCTTAAACTGCTTTGTTTAGGAATATGGATTTGCATTATGTTCTTCTTGCTCATGGCACCTGCACGTACATTCAACAGACTGCACTTTGAAAGAAATTCGCGGTCGGTCGGCTTCTCCCGCCGAAAAAGTAGGTCAGCTCGATCATCCAGGGAATTCTCCAAGTTGAAAAAAGAGAGATTCTTCTAAAGGCCAGCCTCAGGCCCAACCAGAATTTTAAACGCCACATTATTCCAGGACGGACAACCCGCCTGTTTCCTGAATCTCTTTGCGTATATTTCGGTTTATTAGCCATCGTTGTTACCCAGAATATACCACTCCATATTATTCGAAATACCACTAACAATCCTTTTTTATAGCGCTTCATGTAAAATTCTTTTACAATAATGTATATTGGGTGAAGGGGGTGCACACATGGTCAATATAATAATGGATATTCTTTTTCCTCAGCATAGTTGTTGCATATGCCGTAAACCTGGCCATTACGGAACTCGGCATCCCTGGTGTTCAGACTGCTCCACAAACATGGAAAAGATTCGGCATGCTATGCCTATCTGCGACAAATGCGGCAAATATTTGGAAACAAACGAAAAGCGCTGCACTGATTGCCGGGATAATGAGCCGAATTTTGATATTTGTCGATCGGTCGGCCCTTACACAGAGCCGTTTCGAATTGCTATTAAAGTACTGAAGTTTATGTGTAAAAAGAACCTGGCTTATCGTATGGGTTGTATGATGGCTCAGGTAGTCAAAGACGAGGAAAGATTTTGCCCTCTGGATTTGATTCTGCCGGTGCCGGCTTCCCAGGGCAGCCTCAAACAGCGGGGATTCAGCCAAACCGAGATTTTAGGGTATCAAATCAGCAAGAACCTTAAAGTCAAGATGCTTCCCAATGTGCTGGTCAGGGTAAAAGAAACGCCTAACCAGCGGGAATTAACCCGAGAAGAACGGGAGAAAAATTTGCTTTGTGCCTTTGATATAAAGGATAAAAAGAAAGTTTATCGAAAGAACATATTACTGATTGACGATATATATACTACCGGTTCAACCATCCGCGAATGCACCAGGATCTTATTGGAGGCAGGTGCTGCTCGAGTGGCTGTCGTAACTTGGGCGACGGGAATAGGTTATTAGCTGCGAGGGGGAGGCCCATGGGTGCTGATATTAGAAATTGCGCAGGATGCGGAAGAATGTTCGCTTATCAGGGACGAAACCTTTGTAGCAAGTGTCTGGAAAACGAGGACACTGACTATGGTGTGGTGCGCAGGTATGTGCGCGATAATCCGGGTGCAGGCGTGTTTCAAGTAGCCGAGGCCACCGGCGTCGAAGAAGAGAAGATATTGCAATTCTTGAAAGACGGAAGGCTGCAATCAAAAGGCTTTGTAGAAATTACCAATTGTGAGCGTTGTGGGAAAAGAATATCCGAAGGCAAGTTCTGCGAGCAATGCCGGGGAGAAATTAATCAAGCCCTGCGTTCAGTGCTGCCATCCTCATCTTCGACATTGGATAATAACGGTCGGGATAAAGGAATGCATTACAAACAGGGCGAAAAGAACAAATCGTCCTAGGACATCCCGCGCTTTTACAAAGACAATACAAAGGGGCGTATGGAATAGCAACAATGAGATATTACAAGGTTAAAAGTGTTTTTGGCATCATTGGGGCATCAAGCCTTTTTTTCTTTTCTGCGAAAATGATTATAAGAGGAATAAGAGTAATCACAGAGGTGGCAAATCATGATAATTTCTAAAACTCAAGTGCAAAATCTACTCAAAGTGTATGAAACTAACCTTGGCACTACGAAGGTAGCCAAAGTAGAGGCCAGCCAGCCGGTGACCAAACAGGATGATGTAAGCATTTCTGAAGCTAGCAAGCTGAAGCAGAAGGTAATGCAGGCTGTGAACCAGGCACCGGATATCCGTACCGACCGGGTAGACGAGATAAAACAAAAGCTGGCTGCCGGCACGAATGAGATTTCCGACAGCGATGTGGCTCAAAAAATGATCGAAAGAGCTATTGTCGATCGCTTGGCATAGGAAGTGGTGAAACCCATGGAGAGTCTGATCCGAAGTTTGTTAGCAGCTGTCAGGAAAGAGACCTCCATTCTGGACAGCTTGGTGCAACTGGGATATGAGAAAAAGCAGCTGATTATTCGCAACCAATTCCGGGAACTTGATACGCTGGTTCAGAAAGAGGGCATCGTTGTATCTGGTCTGCAAAGAGCAGAAGATGCCCGCTTTAAATTACAAGGGGAATTGGCCCAGACCTGGGATATATTGCCTGAGGATTTAACCGCCACGGTTCTCACAACCCGGCTGCAAATGGAAGAATTTTCTGCGGCCAGTGATGCCGAACAGGCCTTGCTAGAGTTAAATAAGGCTGCGAAACAGTTGCAGTCGATTAATAAGGACAACCAGGAGCTAACCAATTATGCTCTGGATTACCTGGATTATCTATTGACTATGATGCAGGGCGATGTGGCCGGGATCTATTCGGAAAACGGCAGAGAGGCTGAGGAGAGATCTTTCAGACCGGCCCGCCAATTGCTGGATCGCATCGTTTGAGCGAACAGGTAAAAGGATAGAAGAGAGGTTGTTATCATGAGCTTCATGGGGCTGGAAATCGGTAAACGGGCTATCATGGTAAACCAAACGGCTTTAAATATCGTAGGGCATAATATGGCCAATGCCAACACCGATGGCTATACTCGGCAGGTAGCTGATTTGGTCGCCAGCAAACCTCTTGGCGCTATGAGCTTGAACTCTTCCACCTCAGTAGGCCAGCTGGGTACAGGGGTGGATATTGATAGTGTAGCCCGTCTCCGTGATGCCTATGTAGATAATCAGTATCGTTATGAAAATACGTCTTTAGGGTACTGGTCAGCCACTGAACAAACTCTGGACAACATCCAAACCATTGTCAATGAACCTTCGGATAATGGCTTAAGATCTGTGCTCGACAAGTTCTGGCAGTCCTGGCAAGATCTTTCCACCTATTCCGAGAATGAATCGAATCGCGCTGTAGTAGCCCAGCGAGGTCAAGCGGTGGCCGATGCTTTCCAGTCTACCTATAAACAGTTGACCGATCTTCGAAATGACCTGAATGCCAATGTGCAGGTTGATGTAGATCAAGTCAATTCCATAGGCAGCCAGCTCAAGGAGCTTAACCTGCAGATTGCGGCTATCACCATATCAGGACAACAGCCCAACGATTTGTCAGACAAGCGTGACCTGCTTATTGATCAACTCAGTAAGCTGGTTAATATCAAGGTCAACTTTAGCGATAACGGAATGGCCACCGTTCAAGTTGGAGGACGGAGCCTGGTGCAGGGGACCACCTACAACGCGCTGACGGTTAAGGACGATTCTGAGGGTATGCATATGGTAATCTGGGCCGACACCCAGACGAAGACCCAGATCACTGGTGGGGAGCTCATGTCTAACCTGGACGCCCGAGGCAAGACCAACCTGCCCGAAGATCTAAGCTCCGATTATAAAGAGACGGTCCCCAATATGATTGATCAATTGAATTCCCTGGCCAAGACCATTGTTACTAAAACTAACGAAATACACAGCCAGGGTTACAGTCTTAACAATACGTCTACGACTAACCCTGATGGTACGGATTTTTTCACTATGCCAACTGGTTTACAGGACCAATATATAAACTGGGCCAAGACGATGTCGGTCAGTGCCGCTATCGTAGACGATCCGAAAAATATTGCAGCGGCGACTAAACCCACCTATGATGCAAATGGGAAGCAATCCAATTTTGGGGATGGGGATAATGCTCTGGCTATCGCTGCGCTCAAGCAGGATATGAACAGTGAACCGGCCAGCCTGCAAACGAGAGACATTACCGTTGTAAGTCCGGCCACTATCAGCTTGACCGTCCGTTACGGGGCTCAGACCAAAAATGTGACTATTCCCAGTAGTGTTTATGGAACGATTGACGATATAAGGTCTGCTATCGAAAGTAATATTAACTCTGCTTTTGGTTTTGCGGGCACTGTCATTCATGTAAACGCTGATATTACGAATCCTAATCGACTAGATTTCTCCTCTTCTGATTACAAGTTTGAAGGAATTGACAACTTGACCATTGGTAGTGATTCATATGGAAGCTATTCGGTCCAGACGGTCAAAGGCGAAACCACTGATGACTATTGGCGCGCCCTAGCGGCAGAGGTTGGGGTAAAGGCTCAGGAGGCGACCCGCAATTCTACCAACCAGGACCAACTCGTCACAGAGCTGGATAATAAACGGCAAACCGTTTCAGGGGTTTCTTTGGATGAGGAAGCCACCGATATGATCAAATACCAGCACGCGTTTAATGCTGCTGCCCGTTTCATTACTGTGATTGATGACATGCTGGACACATTGGTTAACAAAACCGGTATTGCAGGGAGGTAAGAACCATGATAAGAATTACCAGTAACATGATGATTAACACGCTGAAATTGAATATGAATACGAACACCGATAAATTGGATAAACTGCAAAATGAATTGGCCACCTCCAGAAAGATTAACCAACCGTCGGACGATCCAGCCGGTCTGGTGAAATCTTTACGCCTGCGCAGCGATATCACAGAAAACGATCAATATATCAGCAATATTAATGATGCTACCAGCTTGATGAATACTACTGAGTCGGCTTTAGGCAACCTGAACTCGGTATTAAGTCGGGTGCGGGAACTTTCGGTTAAAGCCGCCAATGGGACCAACGATTCATCAGCTCTCCAGTCTATTGGAGACGAGATTAACCAGTTGGAAGAGCAGTTAAAGACGATTGCTAATTCAACATATGGGTCAAAATATATTTTTGCCGGCAGCAATGTAACAGAAGCCCCCTATTCCTCAAGCGGGTGGACGGGAAACTCCAACGAGCTGCAAAGAGAGATCGGAGCAGGGGTAACCATACCAGTAAATACGGATATGAAGAGTTGGTTCGTAGGCCCCGGAACATCAACTGGTGGTGTAGAACCATCTACAAATATCTCAGCCGCCACGGGAAGTAAATTTCAAATCCAGGTAGACGGTGAGGCAGCTCAGACTGTTACTCTAACGAATGTGGCTATGGACTCAACCGGGAATGACATTGCAAGCGATATGCAAGCAGCTATTAGAAGTTTAAGCACGGTTCCGGGTGATGCTTACAGTGGCGTGACTGTTTCTTTTGCCAATGGTCGCTATGTGATAGCCTCCGGTACAACCGGAGAAAACTCTAGTATCATAGTTACTTCGGCAGCAACAGCAAGTGATGATATTTCCTCTAGTTTAAAAATTGGCTCCGCAAATGGCGGCACGGAAATATCCGGCATATTTAATGTCCTGGAGCAGATAAAAGATGCGGTCTCAAGCGGGAATTCCAAAACCGTAAGCAGTCTGCTGGAAAATATTGATATAAAAATGGACGATTTACTAACCGCCCGTGCGGTTGTCGGCGCTAAAACCAATCGTCTGGAGTTGCAGCAATCCAGACTGGAAAGCAACGATACATCCTTAACAGGACTGCTTTCCAACGTTGAGGATGCGGATATGACAGAGGTAAGTATAGAACTGAAAACCCAAGAGAATGTATATAATGCTACCCTGGCCGCAGGTGCCCAGATTATACAGCCTTCCTTGATCAGCTTTCTTAAATAGTTGAAGGAAAGGAATAATGACCAGTCCGGTTTTTAGGGAGAGATGACTATGGAGCTGCGGATTAGTTCGCAAATGGCCCGTATGGGGTTGAATATTACCCGGCCGTCTATGAATTTAACGAACTCCTTACCGCAGATTGAACTGGAGTTAACTCCTTCCCGGCTGGAGATTAGCAGCCCCAGCCCCAGGATTGAAATAGATCAGAGCCAGTGCTTTGCTGATGAAGACCACCGTAATGTTGCGGATTTTATGCAATATTGGACGGATTATAGCCGTTCCCAAATGACCCAGGGAATTGACCGCATAGTGAGTGATGGAAATAATCTGGCCGCCATCCAAACCGGCTTTTCGATTGCCGACCTGGGGGCCGAAGCTGTTGACGACCAGAAAGAGTTTGAGATCATAGCCGTTCCCAGTCAGCCTCCCCGAATTGATTGGGAGATTCAACCAGTTTCTTACCAATTTACCCCGGGCACAGTGCAAATAACCGCCAACCCCGGGCAAATTAACAATCAGTTCCAGTGGGGCAAGGTGGAGGCCTATGTGGCGCAGCCCAGCAGTCTGGATATTCAGTGGATAGACGACCGGCAAGTCGATATAAAAGCTTAAAGCTGCGGGCCAATGTGCACCGCAAAGGGGGAAAAATTTATGGAGCAGAAGGATAAACAGGACCAGGAAAACGAATTGGACCGTTCCAAAATCATATTTTTTGCCGAAGGGATCCCCGCCTTTGAGGAAGAAAAGGAATATTTCCTGCTTCCCCTGGAGGAGCCCAGCCCCTTCTTTTTCCTGCAGTCAGCGCACAGTGATTTGGGACTATTCATGGCCGATCCCTTTGTTTTCTTTCCTGATTATGAAATCGATCTGCCAGATCCGTTGTTGGATAACCTGGGAGCAGAAAACGGGACTTCGGGTCTTATGGTCTTCTGCATCTTGTCTACCGGCAAGGAATTTCATGACACTACTGCCAATCTCCTGGCACCGGTAATCATTAACGCCGAGAGCCGCAAAGGCATGCAGTTTATTCCCGAAAAAGCCCGGTATTCCACCAGGCAGCCCCTTTTCCCAGAGATTGACAAACAGACGTCTCCTGCCGCCGGGGGAGGAAGATAGTATGCTGGTTCTAAACAGGAAAAAAGGCGAAAGTATCATGATCGGGGAAAATATAGAAATTGCAGTGATTGAGATTCAGGGGGAAAACATTAAATTGGGAATCTCCGCACCCCGTTCAGTCAGCATCTATCGCCGGGAAATATACGAGGAAATCATTCAAGCCAACCGCCAGGCTACCCAAAAATTGAGCAATTTTGAGGATAAAATTAAGGCTATGAAAGAGTTAGCCCCCAAAGAAGACTAGTTCCGGCTCATCCCCGGGCTATAGGATTGCACGAGTGAAAGGGTGATGGTTATGAGCAGTACGACAACATCGGGAGTAACGACCACTTCAATGGCCAATGGAACCACAGTAACGCGTCTCAGCGGGATGGCCAGTGGGATTGATACCTCTTCCATAGTCAATTCACTGGTCTCGGTGCAAAAACAATCCACTGTGGACCCGCTCACCCAGAAGAAACAAATCCTGGAGTGGGAACAGGGGGACTACCGGACAGTTAATACCAAGCTCCTGGCCTTGCAAAACAGTGCCTTTGACCTGACCCTGCAGGGTACCTTTAATGCCAAGAAGGTTTCATCAGCTAATGAAACAGCGCTTACCGCTACTGCCAGCGCTGCGGCCGTAAATGGTACTTATTCGATACAGGTTGAGTCTCTGGCATCGGGTGTCAGTGAAGAAAGTACGCCCACAGTAGACTCAAGCTATACTTACTCCGGCAGTGATCAAAGCTTTACCTTGACCGGCAAGAAAGGTTCAGCCACGATTACAGTAACCAGCGGCGACACCATCTCCTCCATTGTGGGCAAAATTAATGACCAGTACAGTTTGACCGGGATCAAGGCTACCTATGATTCGGGCCAGAACAAATTTTATCTTATGACCACCGATACCGGTAGTAATGCCAAAATAGAAGTGACAGATACTGATAATTTTTTAAGCAGCGTTTTGAATGTAAACACCACCAGCCAAACTGGCAAAGATGCCAAAATTAAATTTAACGGCGGCAGTGAAATGAGTTTTTCCTCCAACCAGTTTACCTTCAACAATATTTCTTTCAATTTAAAACAATCAGGGCAAACGACAAATGTTACAGTGGGTACGGATACTGACGCTATCTATAATAAAATAAAAGCCTTCGTAGATGCTTACAACAATGTTCTGAGCGACATAAGCGGGCGTTTGTCCGAGACCCGTTACCGGGATTACAAGCCCCTGACCGACGACCAGAAAAAGAGTATGACAGATACGCAAATCACTCAGTGGACAGACAAGGCCAAGAGCGGACTCTTGCGGGGCGACTCCCTGCTCATTAACGCTTCCAGCGATATTAGGTCAGATGCCATGGGGCAGGTGTCAGGGCTTTCCGACAGCACCTACACCAGCCTGAGCAGTATTGGCATCAACACGGAAAACTATGAGGACAATGGCAAGCTGGTTATTGATGATGATACCCTGAAGGCGGCTTTAGCAGCGAATCCCGAGGCAGTGATGAACCTCTTTACAACCAAGGGCACCGGGTCCACTGATACCATGGGGATTGCCCAGCGGGTGTATGCGGATGCAAAAAGCAATATCAGTCTTATTAAAGACCGGGCAGGCAGCGCCGCCGACCTGTATGACAGCAGCAACTTGGGCGACGAGATGCGAGAATTGGATAATCGCACAACCACTGCTAATGACCGTTTGACCGCTTATGAGACCCGTCTATGGGCACAGTACGATGCCATGGAAACAGCTCTGGAAAAGCTCAACAGTCAGAGCTCGTATATCACATCACTACTTGGGAGTAATAGCAATAGCAGCTCATAGTTAATTTTTATATAGTAAAGGATAAAATAATGAGGCCGGGGCTGCGAACCCCGGCTTCATTCATCCTGAAGAAAAATTAGTCTTTTAAAAGATTTTCCTGTTGCCGCCGTTCTCTTTCCAGAATCTCGCCCCGTACGATTTTTATATCCTTGGGAGCATCGATGGCCAGCCTCAAACCGGACTTATCGTCTTTTACCACTTTGACAATAATATTATCATTGATAACCACATATTCTCCAGGCCTTCTGCCTAAAACCAGCATTTTCTTCCTCCCACCGGACCCTACCTGGAAAACAGGTTTAGTGTCCTTTTTCTTTAGCAATCATTGTAACACAATTATTGTTAATAATGGCACCAATGACAAATAATGTCTGAAACCGACAAAATATTCTTATAAATAGGATTTCTATAATTTACAAATTAGGCCTAAAGTCAGAAGATACTATTTTCGATAAGAATAGTAGAAGCATTTATGCTTCGTCTTCCGGTACGGTCGGCCGCCGTGCCGTGGAACCCTTTCCGGAGGGGTATTGTGAGAACGGAAGCTCACAATCATAAATATTAAGGAGGAAGATCAAATGATAATCAACCACAATATCGCAGCCTTAAACACTTACAATCGACTCAATGCCAACAATACGGCGCAAAACAAATCACTGGAAAAGTTGTCCTCCGGCTACCGCATCAACCGGGCCGGTGACGATGCTGCCGGGCTGGCCATCAGTGAAAAAATGCGGGGACAGATCCGTGGACTCGACCAGGCAACCAGAAATGCCCAGGATGGAATTTCTATGATTCAAACGGCAGAAGGTTCACTAAATGAGACGCACAGCATCCTGCAACGCATGAAAGAGCTGGCCACGCAGGCTGCCAATGACACCAATACCAGTAGTGACCGGACTCAAATCCAGGCAGAAATGAATCAGTTGTCGTCAGAAGTTAACCGGATCGGCAATACCACTGAATTCAATACCCAGAAGCTGTTAAATGGGGGAACCCAGATTAAAACCAATGCAACCGCATCTGCTGCTTTATTGAGTGGCGGCACAGCTGCTGCTGCAACAAATGCCACCGCTACCAGCGTAAACGGAACTGATGCAGTAGCCTTGAAAGAAAACTCCGGTGATTTAACTCTTGCCGGTGCTGGAGTGGTCAATGGGGATTCTTTCACCTACGGCGGTGTGACGATTACCATGAATGTGGCAGCAGCTGACGGAACCCACATTGCTGGCACCACCACGTTAGGTGCTTTTACTGGCACTACCGCTGTTCTGAATATGGTGACTGGCGATGCTTCACTGACAAATGCGGCTACCGTTCGAAATGGTCTATTAAATGCATTAAATGCTGCCAAGGGTGTAGGCGGCAGTCCGATTGCTAATTTTACCTTTGGTACAAGTGGAACCAGCGGACTTACAGCTACAGATACCAAAGTTGACGGTGCGACAAACAATGCGTTTGTATTTGCCGAAACTGGTGCGAATTCTTCGTTCGCAAACGTTGGTGCTGCAGCGCAGTATGCCCCCGGTGTTGGCGGCGCTCAGGGTGTTACCGGCGTGAAGGCTTCTTCTACGATGACTTTCGCTAACAATGCTGTAGAAGGCTCGTACGTTATGATGGCTGACAAGAAAATAGCCTTCTGGAATAGCGGCAATACAACCTTCACCAATGCGACTGAAGCAAAAACTGCACTGGGCGCGGATTTCGTCGTCGATGTTAATGGACTGGCTGCTGATGCTGGTGTTTCTATGGCGACAAAAGTATTTACTACTGTAGGTGCTAATGGAATTAGCGGATTTACAATGGACAACGCTGTGCCAGGCGCAGTCACTTTGACAGCGAATGCTACAGGCGTTTACCAGGGTCATGCTCTGTCCAAGGAAGTAACTATTGCCACAACCACGGCCGCAACCGGTAATATTACATTCACCGGCATGCCTGCCGAGGGATCGAGTGTTACTATCGACGGTCAGAAAATCGGTTTTTATGACAGCAGCTTACGAACCTATGATTCCGATACTGCTGCTGCAACCGGAATGGCTACAAATTTCGCGGTTGATACCAAAGGCCTTACTACTGAAGAAGTAGCGGATAAAGTGGTTGCGCTGCAAAATAGTATCAATGCGGTAACTACCAAAGACGTGAATCTTTCTAAAACGGTAAATACCAATGGTTCAGTTACGGTTAATGTAGCGGCCCAGGTAACAGGCTTTGGTGGCAACACCATTGGTCTGGATGTCAGTAGAGATCGTACTACCGGTTTTAATGCCACCTTGCAAATCGGTGCGAATACTGCCCAGAGCTTGACCTTAACGACATCAGATATGAGAGCACAAGCGCTGAACCTTACTGGGAATGTTTCAGGAGGAACCATAACTGCCAGCAATGGTAAAGTTGCAAGCTATGTAAGTACAGCGAATGTAACCGATGGAACTACCAATGATAATGTTGAATTTTCATTAGATGTATCTACACATGATAAAGCAACCAATGCCATCAGTGTACTAAGTGATGCGATTGATGCAGTCTCTGCCGAGCGTGCCAAAATGGGTGCTTACCAAAATCGTTTGGAGCATACCATTAACAACCTGGGCACATCCTCTGAGAACCTGACATCTGCCGAGTCCCGCATCCGCGATGTGGACATGGCATCGCAAATGATGGAATATACCAAGACCAACATCCTCTCCCAGGCGGCCACCGCCATGCTGGCCCAGGCCAACCAGATCCCGCAGGGCGTCCTGCAGCTGCTGAAGTAATCAATTGTTGAGGCGAAAGTGAGTCAGGGGACCTTCCTTGACTCACTTTTCTTTTGCTGTCAGCCACCTATTCTGGGGAGAACTGCGATTCAATGCCAACAGTGAAATGAGGTCAAGGAACCGTTCCCTGGCTTATTGTCGGTTAGAAGGGCTGAAACAAATGGATAATATCTTTGACGTTATACAGAAAGCGCTGGAACTGTCCGCCACGATTTTGGAAGGGATGGAACATATTCATTCGAAATTCAATGCGGGTCACTATGAAGATGTACTGCCCTTGTTTCAGGATGTCATCCAGGCTTTGATCTCTATTCAGGAAGCTATACAGCCAATGTCAATCCAATTACCGGTCGAACGCCTGGAATGCCTGGCTGACGCCCTACGAGTCTCTTTAGATCAAATTGCCCTGGCCTATGAACAAAGCAATTGGGGATTAGCCAGTGAGTCTATGCAGAATCAGCTTTTGCCTGGCTATCTTACCTGGAAAGAGGAACTCGCACGTTGTTTGGGATCATATATTGCTTCTTAAGTTGAAAGCATAATCAGAGCAGTCGAGAAGGAGGCATCATTTCGTGAGTCATAAGAAAAGACCTTTGCTGGTTCCCCAGTATATGCGATCATTTAGCTGTATCGGATCGAATTGCGAGGATAGCTGTTGTAGAGGCTGGCGGGTCGACATTGACCACACCACCTATAAAAGGTATCAACGGGTTCGGGACGCAGAATTGAAGCCTGATCTGGATCAATACATTGGACGCAATCGGTCGCAAGTGACTGAGGACAATTATGCCAAAGTGAGGTTGAACCCAGATGCCAGTTGTCCGTTTTTAAACGGGGAGAGACTTTGCCGGATTCAACTAAAAATGGGGGAAAATTATCTTTCCGATACATGCACGACCTATCCCCGGATTACCAATATCGTCAATGATGTTGTAGAGAAGTCTGCCACCATGTCCTGCCCGGAGGCGGCCCGATTAGCCCTTCTCAATGCAGACCGTATGGAGTTTGATGAGATCGACGAAGACGTAGATACTCGAAATATGATTATCAAACAGCTTAATACCCATAAGTTGGCCGCAACAAATAGGCCAGAGCAGTACTTCGAAGAGCTGCGAACTTTTACGATTCAGGTCTTACAATACAGAAGCATTACCCTGGCGGAACGATTAACTATCCTGGGGCTGTTTTTTCAGAAAGCAGAAAAAATAGTCGAGGAAGCCAATGTTGACGAAATTCCCAGCCTGATTGCCAGTTACACGAATTTGATCGAGAGCGGTGCTTTGCATGAAGAACTTGCTAAAATTCCAGTGCAGGTAGCTATACAAATGGAATTGCTCAAGGAGCTGGCTGATGAACGAGTTGTTATTGGAGTTAACAACCAACGGTATCTTGAATGCTTTGCTCACTCTCTACACGGCCTGCAGTTTACGGAAGAAGCCACGGTGGAGGAGATTGCCAATCGTTATCAGGAGGCCGAAAAAAAATATTACCGCCCGTTTATGGAAGAACGCGAGTACATTATGGAGAACTACCTGGTCAACTACGTGTTTAAGAACCTGTTTCCTTTCAGCAGTGAACAAAATGTCTTCGAGAACTATGTCATGCTGGTCATTCGTTACGCCCTGATCAAAATGCACCTGATTGGAATGGCCGCATTTCACCAGGGTCTGACCGATGACCTGGCCATCCTGCTGATCCAATCCTTCGCCAAGACGGTGGAGCATAATAAGCAGTATTTGCAGAAAATCTTCGGTTTACTGAAACAAAACGGCTATACCACCATGGCTTACATGGCCATCTTGATTAAGAATTGAGTCAGGGCGAATTAAAGGAAGGTTCTTTGATTTTCGATATGGTAGTCTTCTATATTTTAACAAAGCAGGCAAGTGGTGTTTCTTACTTCTTATTCCCGCTGTTCCCGAGCAAATAAACTAGCAGCGTATTATTTTCCACCTTAGAGCTAATCACGATAGGGTTGTTTCGATTGTTCTTCAGTTTGAGATCGATCAAGTCATAGTACACTGTGGCATCTTTCCCTGAAGGGACGTATTTAACCGGTAGGGAGTGCCCGGAGTGTTCAACAACTTCCAAACCGGCCAGTAGAGCCGCGTTATAAAGGGTGGAGGCCACCTGGCAGACACCGCCCCCCACATCATCTTTTAGCGTGTTACCGGTGATGATCGGAGCATCTTTATATCCCTTATCCGTGGTGCGTTGGCCCACCCGCTGGTTAAAGGAAAAGGTTTGACCGGGCATAATAACAGCCCCATCCAAGGCCCGGGCCGCCAGGATAATATTGGTGGAGCGATGGGCCAGATATGTAAGTTTGGACGAAAAAACGGCTAATTGACAATTAATCCCTTCCAAGTCCCGGCTGGTGATGCTTGGGGCTAAAGGTTGTTTCACAATCGCAAGGGTGCCTTCCTGTCCTGCCAGCACACTTTGCATGATTCTGGTGGTGGTGGTACTGACATCAAGTCCTTCTCCGACCTGCTCCTGTTCAATAAGAAACCTGCCCCTCTGATAATCCACTTTGGCATCCCGGGCAGGCAGCATTATTTCTTTATTTATGGATAGTAACCAATCACGCAGTTTCTGTTCATCCCAGGATATTTGTACAGGAACATCCTGGCTTTGGGCTTGCAGTTTCATAGCCTTGAGAAATCGCGCCGTGCCACTGTAAGAAGGGGGACTGGTCAAGGCGCTGTCAATAGTTTTGCCGTAATCATAATGAAAATTGAAATTCCCGGTAGTCAAGGTCCAGTGCTTTGGGCCGTCCTGAAGGATCAGCGTCAGTTTAATCAAGCTGTTGGAATTATCCTTTTCCAGGTATGCAACTGCCTGGGAGCGGGTCATACCACCAATCGCTTTACCACTGATTGTAATTCCGGCCGGGATGATTTGTGCATTCGCGGGTACAATCCAGGCCGCGCTGATCAGAGTGTTTAATGCGAATTGGAAAACGATAATAAGCGGTATCAAGACTGCTCTGTGCTTCATTCATCTTTAGTCCTTCCGAAACGACTATAACCTGACAATTACACGTAAAGCATCAATTCTTTGAGTTTATCGGCGTCACTGGCCTTATCTACCATTTCTTTAGTAATGATATCTCCTTTATGAATCATGATGCTTCCGTCCGTATCAGCAATATCCTTTTTGGCTTCCCGTCCAATTAAGTAATCTCTCTGTTTCTGCTCAAACAGTTCCACGGTCTTTTTCGAAGCTAGACCATTGCCGTTACCGTTGCCATTTCCATTACCGTTGCCGTTACCATTACCATTGCCATAAGGTACGGTTTCGGGTTGGGACAGCGGGGACGCATCTGCAGTCGTTTCTACATTCACAACCAGCGGTTCCGGTGAAGGGGGAATGGGGTCCGGGGTATATTGGTCGATACTGCTAAGCAGGTTGCTTTCTACCTGGTTGCTGACCACCAAGGCATCTTTTCCAAAGGTCAGCGTCATGTTGGTGGGGATGATCCCTTTATCCACATTGTTGTTGTCTACCAGCTCGCATCCAGTAATCTGGCCGTTTTCCTCATTCACAAAGAATTCGCTGATCTTGCCGATGATCAACCCTTTTCTGGTCAGAACCCTATTGCCAATGAGATTAATACCACGTTCAACAAGTTTGATGGCAGCCGGCACCTCATTCAGCTTCTTTACAATGTTTTCCGTATCGATCATGACAGCATCTTTTCCGATCCCTTCTGCCATGTTGAAAGGAATAACACATGAACCAAAATACCAGTTGGGGATGTCGACAATGATATAGTCGACTGCCTTCTTGTCGGCATTAATTAAGAGATCCCTTACCTTGCCGATTTCTCTTCCATCAGCAATGCTGAACACGACTAACCCCTTAATTTCAGCGCTTCGCATCACATATATACCTCCCAGAATTGATAAGTTATCTATATCAATTTAATCAAATCAATTTTGTACGCATGATCTCAATGTCCTCAAGGATCAATGCGGCTACTTTTACCGGTGGATTTTGACTAAGCAAGTATTCGAATATCTGAACGGCTTTCGTGTATTCATCCTTAAACTTGGCTTCAAATCCGAGTTCGATTAGTGCATCAATATCCAAGCCCTCCAGGTTCAGAACCTGAATCTCATCAGACGGGCTTTGAACCTCCTCTGCTGCTGGTTCATCCATCGCTTCGCTGGAGGCAACTTCTAGTAACTGCTCCGGGATCTCATCCGCTAAGGCAGCTATTTCTTGGAGGGCTTCTACCGGTTCAACAGCAACTGCAGGTTGCTCAACAACTATGTTTTCAAAATCTGTTTCCCCAGAGTCATCAGGTGCAGCCTCAGCATCTACTTCATCATTGGGCATTTGCTCAGGCGATAAGCCAACCCGGTCACCTTCGATAGTTTCCCCAGCTTCGTCTGGCAGGGCTTCAACCTGTTCAGAATCTTCAAGAACCGGTGCATCAACAACCTGACCGAGCGGGTTTTCTTCCGCAAGGGAATCATCCCCTGCGGCTGTCAATTCACCGGCGGCCGTTTCGCCGACGTTGACTTCCGTGACTTCAGGTACTTGAATATCCGATTCTCCATAGATGCTGGATTCAATCACAGCATCTTCATTCCGACTCTCTGATAAGGCCACTGGATCCAGCGCAGGCGTTTCTTCATGTGTAATGGTCTGAAGAGGGACTACTTCCCTTTCCGACTCTGGCGCTTTCGTATACGCCTTTACAGGATCTTCCCTTAGTATCTCTCTATGATCTAGGGTTTCAATCATATCAATCCTGTTTGTCGCCAATGTTGCTGTTGAGAAGTTCTGCCTGAGGTTGCCCAGGCTCTCGATGATGTCAATCTTGTTGTTCTGCTCAGCCTTCTTGTCATCAAGCGGGGTTGCCTGGTCCTCTGGTTCGGATAATAGCATGTCTATAACCCATAAAGCTACTGCGATGGCTATAATATAGGAAAGAACCAGCCACTTAGGCGGTATCCACAACAACAAATAGGGAAGCAAAACCGATAAAAAATATGCATAAATTGTGGTTAAGAATACCAGTTTTCGCTGCCGGGGGCTGTTTCTCATTACGAAATATACTATGGTGAGGAGGCTTAGGTTCACTAGAAACAGAATCAACTGATATTGCACAAACGAATCCTCCTATAGTTATCTAAAAAGAATTTCTTCGACAGATTTTGGGTTAAATCCTTTCTTTCATTCATCGAATCTGGGATTTATTTTCAAACAACATCTAAAAAACAAAATGGACGGCTCTTTCTGTCTCCGAAAGAACCGCCCATTTAAATCACTTAACATCTCATCAAACCACCAAATCCAGCTGCTGTATGTCCCCCAGGGTGCCGTTTTCCGGGATAAATAAACCGGAACTCCTTACCTCACCTAACTCGTTAGTCTGAGGTCGTTCACCGAAAAGCCGTTGCCACTCTGGGGGCCGAATAGTTCTTTTCCATTGTTGATCGTCCCATCTCCATTGACATCCAGAGCCAGAAATCCACTCCCGGGGGAAACAGATCCTGGGCGGGAGTCATTTTAACGCTGAATTTTGGATTCTCATGGTGTTTACCTCCCCTGGTATTAGCGAGTTCTCTAATACACACCGGACAGCTCTTCTATTGTGTATATCCGGCAGTCCGCTCTAATTAGACCCGGTTCGAGAGGCGATTTCTGTGCCGTATGTCCTGAATTGACTACAAATATTAAAGTATTTGGTGACTAAATCGATAACTATAATAATACGATAGATATATAGTAAGGAGGCAGCGATCATGAGAGTGGAGGGTCAGGCAGCAGCTCAGGATTTCTTTCCTGTTCTGATAGGCGGAAAAGTTCCAAACAGCGATCAAGCGCAGCAGGATAAGACCGTGGAGAATAAAAAGGCAGCTAAAAGCCAGGAGATTACGGATCAGGATCTTCAAGGGGCAGTAGACTTCGCTAATAATGTTATGAAAATATCAAACTACCATCTGCAATTTGTTCGGCCGGAGAAAGGCAGCGAAATACAGGTGAAAGTGATAGACAGCGACAACGGAAAAGTCATTCGGGAAATCCCCCCTGATTATATGATGAAGATTGCAGAGCAGCTAAAAAGCAACGTCGATAAAGCATGTGGTATTACGGTGGACGAACTGGCCTGATCCCATTTGGTTTCTTTTACAATAAATCTAAGCAAAGCAATACAATTGGATTAACAGGGAGGCAGGATGGATGAGTATGAGCGCCCAGGCTTATAAGGAATATTATAGAACCAGTGTGGAAACCACTACCCCGGGAAAACTACTCCTCATGCTCTATGATGGAGCAATCAAGAAAATAGTCCAGGCTCGCGAAGCGATAGAACAGAATGATATTTCTACAGCCCATACGCATATTATCACGGTGCAGAAAATCATGGTGGAACTGATGACCACGCTGAATATGGATTATGCGCTGTCTGAAAACCTGTATGCGTTATATGAATACATGTACAATCAACTGGTAGCAGCCAATGTTAAGAAAGATGTGGCATTGCTCGATGAGGTTGAGGGTTTTATGGTCGACTTGCGCAATACCTGGGATCAAGCGATTAAGAGCCTGGGAAAAGAAAGTTTCTACCACGCAAACACTCTGAAAAGCCTCAATATATCAGGTTGAGTCATATGGAAAAGCTTGAGGGAACCCTTGAAGAACTGAATCGTTGTTTTACTCGCATGCTGGATCTATCCCAGCAGGAGCTGCAACTAGCCGAGCAGGCTGGCCCGGAATCGGATGTAAGTGCGGGTCTGTTTGGCCTTATGCAGGAAAGAGAGGAACTGGCCGGGATGGTTGATTCTCTAATCGCGCGGATAACGAGTGAAACAGGGAACAGCGATATTGTCGGTCAATCCTTTGCTCAAAAGCTCATCGCCATTCAGCAAAATGATCGGCAAACTCGGCAACTTATCGGTCGGTCGCTCAATGAGATTGGAAAGAAGCTGCAGGTTGCCCGAGCTAGCAAAAAAGCTTATAAAGCCTATGCCCCATCTGGCACCGAATCCGCCTGGTTCATCGATAAAAAGAAATAGGAAAACTGCGAAGAAAAAGAAATAAACCGCAGTACATCATACCCCCACCAGGGGGTATTCTGATTTAGTCGTTCATAACATCAGATACAGATGCCGCTCTTCAATAGCTCTTCCTGATCGGATATAATAAAGCCAACAAGGTTGGGGCACCCAACCGGATATTAAGGAAGCCATGTGATATGAGCAATACCCTGGAACAAATTATTGACAACTTTGATCAACAATATGACCTGTATAATAAAATGCATGCACTCGCTGAAGAGCAATGGCTTCTTCTCCAGGAAGGAGTTCAGCCAGCTGTCAATGAACAATTCCACCAGCTTTTGATCCACCGCCAGGATTTGCTGGCAGCGATCCTAAACCTTAACCAACAAAATAGACAATATCAGGAACAAGTTATTGAGGAATTGGATCTCCAGCGTTTTATGCTTAGTGACCTTAAGGAACATATCCGACCTGAGCAGTTCCTTCGATTGCAGGAGCGGATCAGCGATCTGGGTAGACTCTTAGCAAGCATAAATGATATCGATAACGGCAACCAACAAGTAATGGAAGAGGCTGGCAAAGTCGTGTCCGGGCGGCCTTTGGAAAAAACCAGCAATCGCCAGGCCGAGAAATCCTACCGTGAGGCCATGAATCACCGGGATAAGAGATCCTGACGCTTGTTCGAGGAATCCCGCCCATTTCCTTGCCATAAACCCATAGACGATATATAATTATTTTATGGTTGTCCAACCAGGTATGTCGGCGGGCAGCCAATTTTATCAAAAAGTGGGGGATTGCTTCAAATGTTCCAAGACAAAACTTTAGTATGCGCAGATTGTGGTAGGGAGTTTACGTTTACTATTGGGGAACAGGAGTTCTACCAGGAAAAGGGATTCGAAAATGAGCCCAAGCGCTGCCGGGAATGCCGGGTCAGCCGCCGCAGCAACCGCAGTGAAAAGGCTCCCAGAGAAATGTATGCTGCTGTTTGTGCCAAATGTGGAACAGAGACCGAGGTGCCATTTAGACCTGTTGAGGGACGGCCTGTTTACTGTATGGAGTGCTTCCAGGAAATCAAAGCAACAGCTATATAGTAAAAGGATATTTCGTCCGGGTTGCTTACAGCCCGGTTTTATTTTTTTTATAGACAATTTTGCTCATGCTTTGCGTATATTAGCTGAAATAGAGTCTGAAATTAAAGGATTTTTCGGGCTTCAAAGCGAATACTAATAGGTACAACCGGGAAAGGAGTGGTTCTATGAAGTTCGAGATCAGGGGAAAAAATATCGAAGTTACAGAGGCTCTGAAAGATTACACCACTAAAAGGCTTTCCAAGTTGGAGAAATACCTGGAGGATGTGAAAGGAATCCAGGTGGCATTGTCGCTTGAAGGGGACCGGCACAAGGTCGAGGTAACCATCCCGCTAAATGGAGTCATTTTACGTGGTGAAGAAGCTGCCAGCGACATGTACAGCTCCATCGACATGGTTGAGGAAAAGCTAGAAAAGCAGATTGAAAAATACAAAACAAAATTGTACAAACACCATCGAGGAGCGGGGCTTAAGAGGGCCTTGACCGACGAGATTCAACGGGAACTGGACAAAAACGACAGTGTTGAAAAGTTCAAGATCCTGCGCACCAAGCGCTTCGCTCTGAAGCCCATGGACGAGGAAGAAGCCATCATGCAGATGAACCTGTTAGGGCACAGTTTCTTCGTTTTCTTCAATGCCCAGAGCGATGAAGTCAATGTTGTATACCGCAGAAAAGACGGCTATTTTGGCCTGATCGAACCCAATTTCGACTAGTTGAAGCCCGGGGCGGGAAAGTGATAATATTACGATAGTATAAAGGAACCTGATGGTTCCTCTTTTTTTGAAAAGAGGGAGAAATCCATGATAAAAAATCTGTTAAAAAGCCTTTTAGACAGTGATGAGAAGGAAGTACGGCGTATGCGCCGTACAGTTGAGAAGATTAACCAGTTGGAACCCCGGTTTCAAGCTCTACAGGATTCCGATTTCCCGATTAAAACGGAAGAATTCAAAGAGCGGTTAAAGCAAGGCCAGGAACTTGACGATATATTACCTGAAGCCTTTGCTCTGGTAAGGGAAGCAGCTCGGCGCACCCTGGGTATGCGACATTTCGATGAGCAGCTAATCGGCGGCATGGTTCTGCACCAGGGGCGCATTGCGGAGATGAAGACCGGGGAAGGGAAAACCCTGGTGGCAACCTTGCCAGCTTATCTCAATGCCCTGGAAGGCAAGGGAGTCCATATTGTTACCGTAAATGACTATCTGGCTGCCCGTGATGCAGGCTGGATGCGCCCCATTTACGAGTTCTGCGGCTTGACTGTGGGTCTCATCGTACATGGACTTGAGTATGTGGAAAGAAAAGCCGCGTATGCGTGTGATCTAGCCTATGGAACCAACAACGAATTGGGTTTTGATTACCTACGCGACAATATGGTAGTGGCTGCGGAACACATGGTGCAGCGGCCTCTCTTTTATGCCATTGTAGACGAAGTCGACTCGATACTCGTTGATGAAGCCCGAACACCTTTGATTATTTCCGGAGAAGGCGATAAACCGACAGATTTGTATTATAGAATCGCCAAATTCGTTCCTCGTCTTCAAAACGAAGATGACTATATGGTAGATGAGAAGGCACATCTGGTAACCCTGACCGAAGAAGGGGTCAGGAAGGTTGAAAAATTTTTCACTGTGGAGAATCTGTCCGACAATATGGAACTGGCCCATCATGTAAACCAGGGATTGAAAGCCCACTGCCTGATGCGCCGGGACCGCGATTATGTTGTGAAAGACGATCAAGTCATCATCGTCGATGAGTTCACCGGGCGCCTTATGTTTGGGCGGCGCTACAGCGACGGTCTTCATCAGGCGATTGAAGCCAAAGAAGGGGTCAAGATAGAAAAGGAATCGCAGACCCTGGCTACCATAACATTCCAGAACTATTTCCGTATGTATAAGAAGCTGGCGGGTATGACCGGTACAGCGAAGACCGAGGAAGAGGAGTTCCGCAAGATATACGGCATGGATGTCGTGGTGATACCCACCCATATGCCCATGGTCCGGGAAGACAAATCTGATGTAGTCTATCGCACCGAGATGGGAAAATTCCGGGCGGTAGTGGAGGACATTGTCGAGCGACACGGGCGCGGGCAGCCGGTTCTAGTCGGCACTATATCTATTGAGAAATCCGAACTGGTGAGTGACATGTTGGCCCGCCGGGGAGTCAAACACCAGGTTCTAAATGCGAAGCACCATGAAAAGGAAGCTCAGATCATCGCTCAGGCCGGCCAGGAGGGCACAGTCACCATCGCCACGAATATGGCTGGACGCGGCACCGACATCGTACTGGGCGATGGAGTTACCTCATTGGGAGGACTCTACGTGCTGGGCACGGAGCGCCACGAAGCACGCCGCATTGACAACCAGCTCCGTGGCCGTTCTGGAAGACAAGGGGACCAGGGACTGTCGCGCTTTTATGTCTCCATGGAAGATGATCTCATGCGTTTGTTCGGCTCCGCTAATATTGAGAGCCTGATGGACCGACTGGGCATGGATGACGAAATGCCCATTGAGAACAGTGTAGTAAGCAAAGCTTTAGAAAGTGCCCAGAAAAAAGTGGAGGGGCACAATTTCGATATAAGAAAAAACGTCCTGGAATACGATGATGTAATTAACCAGCAGCGTGAAGTCATTTACGGTGAGCGACGTAAAGTCTTGTGGGGCGAGGATCTGAAAGAAACCATTGCCAGTATGATCGATGATGTGATCGATCAGGTGGTGGAGAGTTTTGCCGGTGAGGTAAAGTATTCTGATAGTTGGGATCTACCCGGGTTGATCACCTATGTAGACCAGAATATACTGCCCCAGTTCGATATGGGTGTGGAAGAACTCAAGGGTCTGACCAAATCCGATATGAAAGAAATGCTGCAGGATAAGACCCATGATCTTTACGAATTACGGGAAACCGAACTGAGCAGTGAGACCATGCGCGAGTTGGAAAAGGTAGTCCTCTTGCGCATCATCGATGAAAAATGGATGGACCACATTGATGCCATGGACCAACTTCGCAACGGCATTGGGCTGCGGGCTTACGCTCAGAAGGACCCCTTGATCGAGTATCGTTTTGAGGCATTTGAAGCCTTTCAAAATATGGTCTATAGCATTAAAGAGGACGTAGTACGTTTTATCCTGCGCGTCAGAGTGGTGCAGAAACTGGAAGAACGGCAGACGATGGAGGCAGGACCAGGTACCGAGAAGACTCCGGTCAAAGTAGGGGACAAGGTTGGACGCAATGACCCCTGCCCCTGCGGGAGCGGGAAAAAATATAAAAAGTGCTGTGGGAGAGGGATTAGTTAATGGATCTAACTACTCTAATCGGTTTGGTTCTAGGGTTAGGGTCAATAATCGCGGCGTTTCTCCTCGAAGGCGGAAAACTAGGCAGCCTGATGGTTTTGTCGGCAGCCATGATCGTTTTTGGGGGAACTTTTGGCGCCACGATAATCAGCTTTACCACAGAGGAATTGAAAAAAGTACCGTATTTCTTTAAACTTGTATTCACGGAAAAGAAGGTCGATTACGCCAGCGTACTGGACTCACTGGTGGAGACGGCTGACAAAGCACGCCGGGAAGGATTGTTAAGTCTGGAAAGCCAGCTCAGTGAGATAGACAATCCCTTTTTCGCCCGAGGTTTGCAGCTGGTTATCGATGGCACTGATCCCGAACTAACTCGAAATATGCTGGAGATGGAGATAGAAGCCTTCGAAGGCGGAGAGAAAGTGGGTACCGAGATCTTTATGACTATGGGCGGATTTGGTCCGACCATGGGCATTATCGGGACGGTTATGGGAATGGTTAACGTTCTGGGCAATTTATCCAGTCCCGATGAATTAGGGCCGGCCATTGCTGTCGCCTTTCTCGCCACATTGTACGGCATTTCTTCCGCCAACCTCTTATGGATTCCCTTTGGTACCAAAATAAAAGTGAAAACTGCAAGAGACACCCTGCTGATGGGTATGATCCTGGAAGGGGTTCTCTCCATCCAGGCCGGGGAAAACCCCCGGGTTATCAGGGAAAAACTGATGACCTTCCTGCCCCCGGAAGTAAAAGATATTCTGGTGGAACAGGAAAAGGCACAGAAGGGGATGTAATAGGGTGGCAAAAAAAAAGAAAAAGGAACCCGAAGGCGAGGGTGGAATGGAACGGTGGCTTCTCAGTTATGCAGATTTTATCACCCTTTTAATGGTGTTTTTTGTAGTTATGTATGCCATGAGCAGAATAGATACTCAGAAATACTCGGCCATGGCCAACTCCCTTAGTGTAGTATTGACCGGTAAAGCTATGTCAGTATTGGATGCTCAGGGGCCCTCCGCGGTACAGGGTAAGTCCGGCCAGCAGGTCAAGGAAGGACCGGGACAAACCCCGGCCAACCAGGGGCAGCTGGACGAAGTTAAAAAAGCGATCAACGAATTCATCAAGAATCGGGACCAGGAGGCGGCCAAGGCTCAAAAAGATGGCAATACTGAAGTTAAGAAACTCAGCGACAATATCATCATCTATGAGCAGGAACGAGGATTGGTCATAAGTTTTAAGGATACCCTGCTCTTTGCCAGTGGGTCTGATGAATTGACTCCCAGAGCTCGGGAGATCATAAGCGGGGTGGGGGGCGCTTTACGGCAGCTTCCCAACTATATTCGCGTGGAAGGGCACACCGATGACCTGCCCATTAGCAGTGGAAAATTCGCTTCCAACTGGGAGCTTTCTGTTATGCGTGCTGCAAATGTGGTCCATGTATTAGGAGAAGGAGCCGGCATTCCCCCCGACCGTTTATCCATTGTGGGCTACGGACAATATCGACCGCTGGTGCCCAATGATGATAATCTATCCCGGGCTATGAATCGCCGGGTGGATATTGTTATACTAAAACAGAAGTACGATTATTTTGAGCCGCCGAAAGTGGACAGCAGTAACGCGTCCGGCGCCCCCAGCAGCAGTGGCCAGCACACCCAATAACAGCCGCGGAGAAATATATTGAGCGAAATGAAGGAGGGTAACCATGATTGAAGATCCCCGGGCTCTGTGCCTGGAAATAATCAATGGGTTAGACGAAATGAGGGTTTCTCTTTGACATAGAAGGACGACAATCGGAAATCGATGCTCTGCAGGAAAAGACCCTTCAGGAGGATTTTTGGGACAATTCCCAGGAAGCGCAAAATATTTTAAAGAACATCAGTGCCTTGAAGGAGAACGTGGACCGTTTTCAGAAGCTCTGGGAACGGGTGCATTACCTCATTGAGATTATCGAAATGGCGGAAGAAGAGCACGAAAAGGACTTACTCCGGGAAAGCCTGCAAGAGCTTGAAATTCTTTTAAAAGATTTCCGGGAGTTTGAACTTCTCGTTTTGTTTTCTGGGCCCCATGATCAGGGAAATGCCATTGTTTCATTACATGCCGGAGCGGGCGGTACAGAAGCCCAGGATTGGGTGCAGATACTCCTGCGCATGTATACTCGTTGGTGTGAGAATTCCGGATTTGAAGCGGAGATCCTTGATATGCTGGATGGGGACGAGGCCGGGATCAAGAGTGTAACTGTCCTGGTACGGGGGGATTACGCTTATGGGAAACTTAAGTGCGAGGAAGGGGTTCACCGGCTGATTCGGATATCACCTTTTGATTCTTCCGGTCGTCGTCACACCTCGTTTGCATCCCTATCCGCCTTACCGGAAATCAGCCCGGATCTGGAGACTATCATCAATCCTGAGGAACTGCGTATTGACACCTATCGTTCCGGAGGAGCTGGCGGCCAGCATGTAAATAAGACAGATTCAGCGGTGCGCATCACTCATCTACCCACCGGAATCGTGGTGCAGTGCCAGAACGAACGCTCTCAGCATTCCAACCGCTTAGCGGCGATGAAGATACTACAGGCCAGGCTTTATACATTAAAGCAGAAACAGGCCGAGGACAGCCTGCAGAAACTAAAAGGGGATTACAAGGAAATTGCCTGGGGGAGCCAGATTCGGACCTACACCCTGAATCCTTTCTCCTTGATCAAGGATCATCGTACCAATATAGAAATCGGCAATGTGCAGGCAGTCCTGGACGGGGATTTGGATGAATTGATCTATGCTTACCTGCTCCAGGCGCGCTGAAGGCACAAGGGAAGGCACAAGGGGACGGTTCTCCTGTGCGCCTCGATAATACTGAATCAATGGATAAGGTGATGATAGGCACAGGAGAACCGTCCCCTTGTGCCTGACAAAGGAGATTCACATGAGAGAGATTAATGAACAAATTATTAGTTCTGTAGCGCAACAGGCTACGATTATCCGGCGGCATATTCTCACCATGCTGGGGGAAGCAGGTTCCGGGCATCCCGGAGGATCGCTGTCTGCTGCCGATATCCTGGCCTGCCTCTACTTCTGGGGATTGAATATTGATCCATCCCAGCCTGCCTGGCCGGATCGGGACCGCTTTGTCCTTAGCAAAGGGCATGCCGCACCGGTTCTTTATGCCACCCTGGCGGAAAAAGGCTATTTCCCACGGGAGCTGCTGAATACGCTTAGAAAACTGGGCAGCCCGTTGCAAGGGCACCCGGATCGCTTGAAACTGCCAGGGGTGGAAGCTTCCACCGGTTCATTAGGACAAGGCATATCCTGGGCGGTGGGGATGGCCCTGGCTGGCAAAGTGGATAAGAAGGACTATCGGGTTTATGCTCTCCTGGGTGATGGAGAACTGGAAGAAGGCATTGTATGGGAAGCCCTTATGGCAGGGGCTCAATACAACCTTGATAATCTTCTGGCTTTTGTCGATTACAATGGACTGCAGATAGATGGACCGATAACCGAGGTCATGTCACCGGAGCCTATTCCCGATAAATGGCGGGCTTTTGGCTGGGAGGTCTTGGAGATCAACGGCCACCAGGTTCGGGAGATCATGGAAGCTATGAACCAGGCTGAGCAGGTGAAAGGAAAACCAACTGTAATCATCGCTCACACCATCAAAGGCAAAGGCTGTTCTTTTATGGAGGGACGGGCCGAATGGCACGGGACGGCACCCAAACCTGAGCAAGTCGCCCAGGCCTTATGTGAGCTGAATAGCTGATAGCGGGCAAAAGAACCGGTTATTTCAATGATTCAAGTCATAGTAGATGCTTGCTAAATTATTTTAGGCCCAGGGGAAGGTGTGTCCCGCCTGTAAAAAGGATAGCGGACTATGGGAAAAGCTTAAAGGGCACCCCAAGGGCACTTGTAATATCGGTCGCTTGCTTCGCACGCTCCTCGATCTTACGGGCGCACATGGGGACATTCCTTACCGCGAATAGATGAAACCAATGCCTTCATCAAGGCGCGCAATTAAGGAATACAGAATACTAACTGTTGTATGCTTGGGGGAAGGTGTGTCCCCTACCCTTAAAAAGGAGGAGCTAATTGTGGATAAACAGGCCACGCGTGATGCTTACGGCCAGGCCCTTGTAGAACTTGGCCATATGTATGAGGATATCATCGTCATGGATGCCGACCTTTCCAAATCTACTAAAACAGCGGATTTTGCCAAAGTTTTTCCTGGCCGCTTTTTTAATGCCGGAATTGCCGAACAGAATTTAATGGGCATGGCGGCTGGTCTCTCCACCTGTGGAAAGGTAGTCTTCGCCAGTACATTTGCCATTTTCGCCACTGGCCGTGCTTATGAGATCGTGCGTAATTCTCTGGCCTATGGCAAGCTCAATGTCAAAGTGTGCGCCACCCACGCGGGATTGACCGTGGGCGAGGACGGAGGATCGCACCAATCAGTTGAAGATATAGCTTTGATGCGAAGTGTACCCAACATGAAGGTGGTTGTTCCTGCCGATGGGGTCAGCACGCGCCAAGCATTATTTAAGATATACGAGCAGGAGGGACCGTTTTACCTGCGGTTGGGTCGTCCAGCCGTTCCTGTGATCTATGATCAAAGCTTGGAATTGGAAATCGGCCGCGGCATAGAGCTGAAAAATGGGCCTGATGCGACGTTAATTGCCTGTGGCCTTATGGTTGCACCCTGCCTGGAGGCCGCCCGCCTGCTTGAAGAGCAGGGAATTAAAGTGTCGGTGATCGATATGCATACCATCAAACCCCTGGATGTTGACCTGGTGGTTCGTAAAGCCCGGGAAACAGGGGCCATCCTTACTGCCGAAGAACACAGTATCATCGGCGGTCTGGGGAGTGCGGTCTGTGAGGCAGTTTGCCAGGCTTTTCCTGTACCCGTATGCCGCCTGGGCATAAATGATGTTTTTGGCCAATCAGGAACACCTGACCAGCTTTTACAACATTATGGATTAAATATCGAAAATATTGTAAAAAATGTGAATAAAATTATGGAAATGAAGCGTTTATAAAAGGGATTTCCATGCTATGTGTAGAACCACCTCTAAAAAGTGGTTCTTTTTTTTCGACGGCGACGATGTTTCGCCTAGTGCCCGCGATCGAAAGGCGAAGCCTGAGCGCCAGCCAGATCGAGACGAACGCGAAGTTTTTCTAAAGCGAAAGTCCGAAATGGCAAGTGCCCTTGGGGTGAGCGGGCGATGGAGGCTATATATGCTGGTTCAGTTTTACAATGTCTCCAAGATTTACCCCAATGGGGTGAAAGCCTTGGATGATATATCATTAAAGATTGATCGGGGCGAGTTCATTTTTCTGGTTGGCCAGAGTGGAGCGGGAAAATCTACCATCACCAAGCTCTTAATCCGGGAAGAGATCCCCACCCGGGGCCAGATTTTCATTGCTTCCCGCAGCATCGTGCGCATGAAGCGCAGCCAGGTTCCCAAAATGCGTCGCAGCATGGGCATGGTTTTTCAGGATTTCAAGCTATTGGAAAATAAGACAGTATTCGAGAACATCTCCTTCGCCATGGAGGTTATCGGCGCACCGGACAAGGAAATCGTGAAGCGTGTTCCTGAAGTCATTCAGATGGTTGGATTAAAGGGGAAAGAAGACAGGTTCCCGGGAGAATTATCCGGCGGAGAACAGCAGCGAGTCGGGATTGCCCGGGCTTTGATCAACCGCCCCTTGCTTTTGATTGCCGACGAACCCACAGGGAATCTGGATCAGAAAACCTCGGAGGGGATCATGGAATTGCTGTTTGACATCAACCGCAAGGGAACAACGGTTGTGATGGCCACTCATGCCCTGGATCTGGTAAGAGCAGCCCGAAAACGAGTGCTTGTTCTGGAAAAAGGCCGGCTTGCCTCTGATAATCCACCCGGGGAGTTTTAACATATGTACATAAAAAATATGAAATACTTTTTTAAACAGGCTTTTCGATCCATGTCCCGAAATCGCTTGCTTAGCTTGGCCACCGTAAGTACGGTGACAGTCTGCATCCTGATACTGGGTATGGCTTTATTGATCATCCTCAATACCAGCGGCTTCATGGCCCGATTAGAATCGGACGTGGAGATTGTTGCCTATTTGAACAAAGACCTGACTACCTCTCAAATTTCCGATCTCCGCTATCAGATTCAGGCCTTAAATGGAGTGCAGTCTGTACAATTTGTCTCTCGGGATCAAGCCCTGCAGGAACTGCAAAAGAGTGTAGGCGCCAAGGATTACAACCTTGGAACTACCCTGGATAAAAACCCCTTGCCCAACTCCTATGAGGTCAAAGCCCTCGATCCCCATAATGTGCCCAATCTGGCGGCCTCCATTAAGCAGCTCTACGGAGTTGACAAAGTCAACTACGGCCAGGGTGTGGTGGAAAGGCTGTTCAAGATTACCAGATGGATTCGGACCGTGAGCATTGTCCTTATTATCTTGCTGGCATTAGGAGCCATTTTCCTGATCGCCACCACGATTCGACTGGCGGTTTATGCCCGGCGTAAAGAAGTATACCTGATGAAACTGATCGGTGCAGCGGATTGGTTTATTCGCTGGCCATTTTTCCTGGAAGGGATACTTCTGGGATCTGCGGGAGGGCTGATCGCCTTGCTGCTCCTGGCGGCTGGTTATTCTTCCATTATCGGCCAGGCCAAGACTCTGCTGTTTCTTCCTTTGTTTACCGGGACCATCCCTTTATTGACATTATATGGCGGCCTGCTGATCACCGGAGCCCTCCTGGGCATGCTGGGAACACTAATCTCCCTGAATCGTTTCCTGGACGTCTGATTAAGGCTTTGCTGGCAGACTTACGAAACAAAGGGTAAGGAGACCTTATAGCCAATGAAAAAATATTTGATAAAGAAAACCATATTTGGACTTGTTTTAGCCTTCATATTTACGGCTCTGTTGCCCATGCAAATAAGCCGTTCTGACAATACCCAACAGCAGTTGGACGATGTGAATCGCCAGATCGATCAGCAGCAGAATTACCTCAACCAGGTCAAAAGCAAAGAAAAGAGCATCCTGGGCCAGATACAGACACTAGACAAGGATGCTCATCAGACCGAGAGTGATCTGGCAACTGCTACCACCAATATCAACAGCCTGAAAGGCAGCATCAAACAGACCGAGGCGGAGATCAACCTTAAACAACTGGAATTAACCAAAAAATCCGACTTGCTCGGTCAGCGCCTGGTCTTCATGTATGAAGACGGGAGCGTCTCCTACCTGGAGGTCTTGCTTTCGGCCAACAGTATCAAAGATTTTCTCACCCGCTATGACATGCTGAAATCCATTGTAGATCAAGATGTGCAGCTGATTGATTCCATTAATCAGGAGCGCCAGGACCTCACATTTACCAAGAGCAACATGGAAACGAAGGTTAAAGAATTGGAGACCGTTCAGGCCACTTATCAACAAAAACAACAGGATCTTTCCATACAGAAGACTTCAAAAAAGAGCCTGTTGAACGATATAGATGCGCAGAAGGACCAATTAGAAGAGGCCATGAACGAACTGGAGCAGACTTCTCGGGACCTGGAGCAGCTCATTCGCTCCAAAGAAGCGGGCAGCACAGGATCAGTCAAAGGGACTGGCTCTCTGACCTGGCCTGTTCCCGGATATACAGAGATTACATCGCCTTATGGCATGCGTTTCCATCCTATATTGAAAGTTCGTAAAATGCATACGGGGGTTGATATTGCCGTGCCGGGGGGGACGAATATCTTAGCTGCGGACGGCGGTACAGTCATCCTGGCCGCGTGGACCACAGGCGATGGAAAGACCACCATTGTCGATCACGGCAATGGGACCTCCACGCTTTATGCCCATCAACAGGAATGGCTGGTATCCGAGGGAGACACCGTAAAGAAGGGCCAGGTTATCGGTAAAGTAGACAGCACCGGATGGAGCACCGGTAATCACCTGCATTTTGAAGTACGGATCAATGGTACGCCTATGAATCCCATGGGGTATTTTTAATAACCAAATAACGCGTGTCAAGGGGACGGGGTTATTGACAACATCATTCAGGTGCCTAGAATGTTGTCAATAACCCCGTCCCCTTGACACGCGTCCCCGGGTCTTTTGACCCGTTTGTTTTGCCCCGCTCTTTGCGGTAACATATTAGAAGTAATCCGGTCATAGAATACGGTATGGTGGTGAGGTATTGAAAAAAAATGTCTTTCTTCGCGGTTTGACCATATTCCTGTGCTCGATGGGCACTGTCTTCACGGTGGGAATTGTCTTCCTTTTACTGACAGATTTCACAGCCATAAGCACATTTGGAACGGTCCTGGGCCTGGTCAAAACGCAATCCCTGTACAGCATTAAGAGCGGTGATATGATAACCGGGGCCGGCGCGGGTATTGTTTCAGCACTACGTGATCCTTATTCACAGTACCTGGACCCCAGCACCTGGCAGGACTTGAAAGAAAAAATCGATGCCAAGTTTAACGGGATTGGTGTTTATCTTATTCAGGATGAATCGGGGCGTTTGATCATCTTATCTCCTATTGAAGGAACGCCAGCATATAAGGCCGGTTTGAAAAATGATGATATTATTATCACAATTAATGGCGAGAGCACAGCATCCATGACCCAGGATAAAGCAGTATCGCTCATGAAGGGAGAACCCGGAACCGAGTTGGACCTGGTTATCTACCGGGAATCAGAGAAAAAGCAGATCGACTTCAAGATCATCCGCGAGAGCATCAATGTACCTTCAGTGCACAGCCAGGCCGTTAAGGACCACCCGGAGGCTGGGTATGTAAGACTCAATCAGTTTAGCACCCATTCCGATCAGGAGCTGGCAGATAGTATAAACCGCATATTAGCGGACAAAAAGGTCAAAGGACTCATTCTTGATCTGCGTAATAATGGCGGTGGCGATTTTGAAGTGGCGATATCCATTTCCTCGTTGTTCCTGGACAACAAAGATGTGGTTAGTGTAGCCGATGCCGACGGCAATAAGAGCGTCCGTAAGTCAACATCAGGCGGACTTTCCCTTCCCCTGGTTGTGTTGATCAATAAGAATAGCGCCAGCGCCTCGGAAATATTAGCAGGTGCTTTACATGACAACAACCGGGCCGTCCTGGTTGGAGAAAAAACCTATGGCAAGGGCGTTGTTCAGACTGTTTTTCCCCTGCCTGATGGGGGAGCCTTAAAGTTGACCACCCAGAAGTACTTCACTCCCAAGGGAACTGATATCAATAAAATCGGCATTCAACCCGATGATCCGGTTGAAAACGATGCTGCTTCTGACCAGGATAAACAGTTGGATCGTGCAGTGCAGGTCCTGGACCAGCAATTAAAGAACGGGCAATAGACCACTTCCGGGTCGAACCCGGGGGGGCGGAGGTTGGTACATGGATCTGCTATGGACCAGTGCTGCAATCATAGGGCAGGTATTGGCAAACGCCTTTGCCTCGCCCTATTTCATTTTGCTTCTCCTGGGCTTGTTATCCGGAATTGCCTGGCAATACCAGCGCAATGCTAGAACATCTGGCGATTTACTGGAGGGGATCTGGGGTGTCAGCCTGCGAGCTTCCTTGATTTCTACTACGCTGGGACTTCTGGGCGGCGTTATAGGTAGTCTGTTGCTGCTCTGGACCGGAGTCGATTTGAGCCGCATCGCCATCATACCTCTATGGATTACCGCCTTGTTTTTAATGATGATAAATCCCCGTTACCTTTGTTTCGCCTATTCCGGTGGGCTGCTGGCCTTGTCCAGCCTTCTGCTGGGTTATCCCCGACTCAGCATTCCTGATTTAATGGCACTTATTGCCATCCTGCATATGCTTGAAAGCCTGCTCATTTTTCTAGATGGGCCTGTGTATCCGGTACCGGTCTATGTCCAGCGCGGAGAGGGCGTCTGCGGTGGATTCAATCTGCAGAAGTTCTGGCCTGTGATACTGGCAGTCATCATGCAGGGGCAAAATGTATTTGGCGGTCCGGTGCCGGTTTTGGGGAGCAGTGCTATAACAGCATCTATTGCTACAGTGCTGGCGGTTCTGGGCTATGGGGAAATTAGTACCGCCTATACCCCCAAACAGAAGTCGCGCCGTTCATCACTACGCCTTTTTACTTTCAGTGCCATCCTATTGCTCTTAGCCTATCTCTCCGCTCGTTGGAGCGATTTCCAATACCTGGCAGCGCTTTTCAGCCCTCTGGGCCATGAATTCATCATTGGGATGGGTATGCGGGAAGAACGCCGCAAGCCTCCCCTCTTTGCTCTTCAGTCGGACGGAATCATGATTCTAAGCCTTCAATCAGGCAGCCCGGCCGCCCGGGCGGGGCTGCGCAGTGGGGATATTATACTAGAGTTGGGTGGCTGTCCGGTGTTCAACAATGAGGATATGAAACTGGCTTTGGCCCGGCATAGGATCCCGGTGCGGGTGGATGGCTTGCGTGACAAAAAGCAATTCAGCTGCTCTCTGGGGTTTTCTCCACAATCTCTGCGGGGCATCATCCTGGTCCCCGATCAGCACTGCCACCGGGTTTTACTCCTGCCCAACGACAGTCTTCTCGAAGCAAGCCTGCGGCCTTTGCGGCGGATTAAATCAGCCATAAAGAAAAGCATCTTCCGGTAAACCGAACTTTCCACATGGGTATGAACCTTTCGAACACAAAGTGAATACAATACAAAAGATTTCGGGGTAAAGAAGGAGTCCAAATTGGGTAGACGGGCAAAGCTTCGTTACCTGCTGACCGGCAGCTACACCAGGCAGGGCTATTATAGCTTCGTGCCGGAGTTGCTTGATGGCATGCAGAAGCTGTGGATTGTAACCGGACCTGTCGGCAGCGGTAAATCCTATTTTATTAGAACATTGGGCGAGGATCTGGCCAACCGGGGATTCGAAGTCGAGTTCTGGCTTTCGGCCGTGGAATCAGGTAGTGTTGAGGGCGTGCACCTACCCCAGGTTAAGGCTGCCATCGTCAATGGCAGCTTGCTGCAACCGGGAGACAATTCCTATCCGGATATTAACGGAGAGGTCGTGGAATTGTCCAGGGGGTTAAAGGAAGAAGAGAATCGGAACTGGGAGCAGGAAACCAGATCGATTGTGGAAGACCTGCAGGAGCACAACAGGCAGGCGCGCTACCTGATCCACGAAGCGGTGGAATTGGAGAACCTTCGGAATATGAGTTTTGCACAAAACCTTGATCCAGACCGACTGGAGGTTTTGGTAGACGATATAGAACATGCTCTGTTTAAACCCGAACCGGGTGAGAGACATTTCTTCGGACTGGCTTTAACTGTTGACGGAATGGTCAATTACCTGCAGGAAGCTACCCGGGACTGCAGGAGCAGATATATCCTCCAGGGCCCAGCCGATTGTGGACAGGAACAGGTAATGCAAAAGATGGCAGATAAAGCTGCTGCACTCGGCTACCATCGGGAGTACTTTTACCGGGCGCTGGATCCCCAAAGGCCCTGTATGCTTTTGATTCGGGAGCTGCAGGCGGCCGTCATTGACGCCGGGCTCTTGCCTTTAGCGAATCAACCCGGTGATGTTATAATTGATATGAGACGCAACCTGACTAAAACCAGCGATTCCTGGGATAATGGTGAGGGATACCTATATGGGGGCGTGGATGTCCTACTTATCCAGGCGCAGATGGAGTTGGAAGAAATTTACCGGCTGCACAGAACACTGAAACGAGTGCGGTCTGGAGCGATAGATTTTGAATGGGTGGACAACAAGCGACAGGAAATAGTGCGAAAAATAATCAGAGGGTAAGAGGTTTGGGGACACACCTCCTCTTCGAGAGAGGAATGTCCCCCTGTGCCGCCAGTAAGATCGAGGAGCATGCGTAGCAGGCGCCCGCAGGAAGTGCCTGTGGTACAACCAATATTACAAGTGCCTGTGGTGCGCCCTATCGGCGGTAAGGCATGAAAGGCATCCTATTTTAACTCGTTAAGGAATGTCCCCATGGTGCCGCCGTAGGCGGCAGGGCATAACAGCTTTCTTCCTCTGGTATGATTAGTTAGATGTAAGGAGTATCCCCTTGAATGTTCTCGTCGGTTGCATTGGATATCAGGAGGATCATTGTAATATGAAGAGCTTTGAATTACTGTCTTCCTACCAGCCTACCGGGGACCAGCCCCGGGCGGTCAGCGAGCTGGTGGAGGGATTAAAAGAGGGAAATCGGGAGCAGACTCTGTTGGGCGTCACCGGATCGGGAAAGACTTTCACCATGGCCAGGGTTATTCAAGAATTGCAGCGTCCCGCCCTGGTTATGGCACCCAACAAAACCCTGGCCGGACAGTTGTTTAGTGAATTTAAACAGTATTTTCCTAACAATGCTGTAGAATATTTTATCAGCTATTACGATTACTATCAGCCGGAAGCTTATGTACCCCAAACCGATACCTATATCGAAAAGGATTCTTCTATTAATGATGAAATAGACAAGCTGCGCCACTCGGCGACCGCCTCGGCACTGGAGCGACACGATGTCATCATCGTAGCCAGTGTCTCGTGTATTTATGGTTTGGGCGCACCGGAGGACTATTATAAACTGGCTGTTTCCTTGCGTCCGAGTATGGAGATGAGCCGGGATGAACTCCTACGCCGCCTGGTGGAGACCCAGTACGAGCGTAATGAGGTTGCCTTTGTCAGGGGCGCTTTCCGGGCCCGGGGCGATGTAGTTGAGGTGTTCCCCGCTTCCAGTGGTGAAAACGCAATCCGAATCGAGTTTTTCGGCGATGTTATCGACCGCATTACTGAATTTAACCCACTGACTGGAGAAATATTCGGCCGCCGCCAGCATGTGATGATTTTTCCTGCTTCCCATTTTGTTGCTTCCCGGGACCGGATGCTGGATGCGGTAGGTTTAATCGAAGAGGAATTGGGGTTGCAGCTGGAGCTTTTCCGACAGGAAGGGAAGCTTTTGGAAGCCCAGCGCATTGAGCAGCGCACCCGCTATGATCTGGAAATGATCAAGGAAATCGGATACTGTAAGGGGATAGAGAATTATTCCCGTTACATCACCGGTCGGGCTCCCGGGGAACCACCCTATACCCTTATTGACTTTCTGCCTCATGATTTTCTGCTTTTTATGGACGAGTCCCATATTGGGCTTCCTCAGGTGCGGGGTATGTACGAAGGCGACCGCTCTCGTAAGCGGACCCTGGTGGATTTTGGCTTTCGCCTGCCCTCGGCCATGGACAACCGCCCTCTGAAAATTGGGGAGTTCAACGAGAAAATCAAACAGGTCATCTATGTTAGTGCTACGCCTGGGGACTATGAACTTTCCCACAGCAGCGTGGTGGCCGAACAGATTATACGTCCGACCGGGCTGGTAGACCCACAACTCGTGGTCCGGGGCACCGAGAACCAGATTGATGATTTGATGGAGGAGGTTCGCCAGACTGTGGGACGAGGCTTCCGGGTTTTGGTGACCACGCTTACGAAGAGGATGGCGGAAGACCTGAGCGATTATCTGGAGGACGCCGGAATCCGGGTGACTTATATGCATTCTGATATCGAAGCCCTGGAACGGATAAAAATTCTGCGAAGTTTGCGCGCCGGAGAGTTTGATGTACTGGTGGGGATCAACCTGCTCCGGGAGGGTTTGGATCTACCGGAAGTGGCCCTGGTGGCCATCCTTGATGCCGATAAAGAAGGGTTCTTGCGCTCCGAGAGATCTCTGATCCAGACGATCGGCCGGGCTGCCCGTAATGTGGAAGGCCGGGTCATCATGTATGCCGACCGCCTTACACCCTCCATGCAGGGGGCTATTGAGGAGACCAACCGCCGCCGGGAGAAACAGATGGATTATAACCGGGAGCATAATATCACCCCGGAAAGCATTCAGAAGGCTGTCTATGCAGCCATTGAAGCCACCATTGCTGAAGAACCGGGGCATTATGAGACCAGCGTTTTTTATAAGCTGCCCGCCGAGGAGAAGCGGCGGCTGATTGGAGAGATGGAAGCCGAAATGCGCCGGGCTTCTGAAAAGCTGGAGTTTGAAAGAGCGGCACAACTTCGCGATACGATCCGGGAATTGCTGCATGAGAAAATCACCAAAGGGAAAAGCAAAACCGGGCGATCAGGCCGGCGGAGCCGCAGGTAGAGGGTGTCCCCGCGACACCCCTAATCAATCCAGGAGAGATGATAAATGAAGGATTATATTTTTGTAAAAGGAGCCCGCGAGCATAATCTGAAGAATATCGATATCCGCATTCCCAGGGACCAGTTGGTTGTATTTACTGGGGTATCGGGGTCGGGAAAATCAAGTCTGGCGTTTGACACCATCTATAGTGAGGGGCAGCGGCGCTATGTGGAGTCGCTGTCGACTTATGCGCGTCAGTTTCTGGGCCAGATGGACAAACCCGATGTCGATTATATCGAGGGGCTTTCCCCATCCATCTCTATAGACCAGAAGTCTACTTCCAACAATCCCCGCTCCACAGTAGGTACCGTGACCGAAATCTATGACTACCTGCGGCTGTTGTTTGCCCGGGTCGGCCAGCCGCATTGTCCCAAGGGGCATGGTCCCATTCAACGGCAAACCGTGGATCAAGTCGTTGACAGCTTATTGGGGCTGCCCGAGGGAAGCCGCATAAAAGTACTGGCTCCTGTGATCAGGGGGCAGAAAGGCGAGCACCGCAAATTGCTGAATAGCCTGTTTCGAGACGGCTATACCCGGGTGATGGTGGATGGCTTTGAATATACCTCAGATGAAGAAATTGAGCTGGCCAAGAACAAGAAACATGACATCAGCGCGGTGGTAGACCGCCTGGTAATCAAACCTGAAGTCCGCAGCCGCCTGGCCGAATCTCTGGAGTTGGCCTTCGAGTTAAGCGAAGGGGTGGTAATGGTGCAGGTGCTCCAGGAAGAAGGGGAGGAAGAACTGGTCTTCAGCCGGGACTTTGCCTGCCCGGTTTGCGGTTTCAGCCTCCCCGAACTCAGCCCCCGGATGTTTTCTTTTAATAATCCGTTCGGTGCCTGCCCGGAATGCAGCGGTTTAGGAGAAAAACGGGAGATAGACCCGGCATTGGTATTGGATCTTAATAAGAGCCTGGCGGATGGGGCTGTAATTCCCTGGTCCAATAATTTCTACACCTACTACAATCAAATTCTGGCCGGAATGGCAGAGCGAAACCGCATTCCCATGGACCGACCGCTCAACGCGTTGAGCAAGAAGCAGATTGATGCGATTCTCTATGGCAATGGGAGCGAGCGAATTGCGATTAGTTATGTTAACTCCTATGGGGAGGAAAATGTCTTTCGCAGCAGCTATGAGGGTGTTATTAACAACCTGAAGCGGCGTTATCATGAGACAAAATCGGAATCTTCACGGGAAGACATTGAGAAATACATGACATCCATCCTCTGTCCAAGCTGCCAGGGAAAACGCCTGCGCGAAGAAGTGTTATGGGTTTTGATCGATGGGCATTCCATCAATGATCTTACTTCACTTTCCGTTGTCCAGGCAGCACAGTTTTTTGAACATCTCCGTTTGAGCGAGCGCCAGGAATACATTGGCCGCCAGATTACCAAGGAGATTCGTGAGCGGCTAAACTTTCTTATCGATGTGGGTCTGAGCTATCTAACCCTGAACCGGGCAGCGGGGAGCCTCTCCGGAGGGGAAGCCCAGCGCATCCGCCTGGCCACCCAGGTAGGATCGAGCCTGGTGGGAGTTCTCTACGTTTTGGACGAACCCAGCATCGGCCTACATCCCCGCGATAACAACCGCTTGCTGGCAACATTGAAACGCCTGCGTGATCTGGGCAATACGGTGATCGTTGTGGAACATGATGAGGATACGGTAAGAAACGCCGATTACATCGTAGATATAGGCCCGCGAGCCGGAATCCACGGGGGGCGGGTGGTTGCTCAGGGCAGTCTGGAAGACATCCTCCTGGTTCCCGAATCCATCACTGGATGCTACTTGTCGGGACAGATGGATATCCAGGTTCCAGATTCCCGACGTACTGGGAATGGGAAGAAGCTGGTCATAAAAGGAGCGGCTCAACACAATCTGAAGAATATCGATGTCAATATTCCTTTAGGCGAAATGGTGGTGATTACCGGGGTATCCGGATCAGGTAAGAGCACCCTGGTTGAAGAGATTATCTACCCGGCCCTGATGAAACATTTGCACAACGGGCGCCACCGTCCGGGCCGTTACGGAAGCCTGGAAGGACTGCAGGAAATTGATAAAGTAATTAATATTGACCAATCTCCTATTGGGCGTACACCCAGGTCCAACCCCGCAACCTACACCGGGGCTTTTGATGGAATCCGAGAACTGTTTGCCAACACCACCGAATCCAAGGTTCGGGGGTATAAACCAGGGAGGTTCAGTTTCAATGTACGCGGAGGACGCTGCGAAGCCTGCTCCGGGGACGGTATCATCAAGATCGAAATGCACTTTTTACCTGATGTTTATATTCCCTGCGAGGGGTGCAAAGGCAAACGTTATAACCGGGAAACCCTGGAGGTGAAATACCGGGGCAAGAACATTGCCGATGTTTTATATATGACCGTGGACGAGGCGGTGGAGTTTTTCTCCAGTCATCCCCGCATCCACCGTAAGCTCCAAGTATTGCAAGAGGTGGGTCTGGGGTATATCCAACTGGGCCAGGCAGCACCGTCGCTCTCTGGAGGTGAAGCCCAGCGCGTCAAATTATCCACAGAATTGTCCAAGCGCTCAACGGGAAAGACTTTGTATATCCTGGATGAGCCTACTACGGGTCTGCATAAGGATGATGTTAAACATCTGCTTAGCGTTCTCAACCAACTGGTAGATAATGGAAATACGGTCTTGATTATTGAACACAACCTGGATGTTATAAAGAGTGCTGACCATGTGATCGATTTGGGGCCTGAAGGCGGAGAGGCCGGAGGCCAGATTGTCGCCCAGGGCACACCGGAAGAGGTTGCCCGGCATTCCACATCCTATACCGGCTTTTATCTCCATGAGGCATTGCAAGGCCACTAAGAACCTGGTCCATATAAGGCCGAGAGGGAGAAAACGGGAGAACCACTGATGAAAGAACGCTTGAAAACTGTGCCCATGCAACCGGGCGTCTATCTATATAAAGATAGTGATGGCCGGGTAATTTACGTGGGCAAAGCCAAACTACTGCGCAACCGTATGCGTTCGTATTTCCAGGCCAGCCATACCCTGCACCCCAAGGTAAGAGCTATGATGAACCGGGTGGCGGAGTTTGATTTCATTGTCACTGCCAGCGAAATGGAAGCCTTGCTCCTGGAAAATAATCTGATCAAGGCTTACCAGCCCCGCTATAATATCGACTTGCGGGACGACAAGACCTACCCCTACTTGAAGATCACGATTGCTGAGGAGTTTCCCCGTATTCTGGTGGTGAGGGAAGACAAAGACGGACGATCACGATACTTCGGGCCCTATACCGAAGCCGGAGCCTTGCGAGAAACAGTTCGCGTCTTGACCAACATCTTCCCTTTGCGCACCTGCAAAAACCTTGTACGCCGGGAAAGACCCTGCCTGAACCGAGATCTGGGTCGATGTCTGGCTCCCTGCACCGGCTGCGTGGATCAGGTTGATTACCGCCAAATGGTAGATGAAATCGTGTCCTTTATGGAAGGGAACTATCAGGATTTGCTAACCAGTAAACAATCAGAGATGCAGGAGGCAGCTGCAGACCTGGAGTTTGAAAAGGCTGCCCGCTTACGTGATCAAATAGAGAGCATCCGCAAGCTGGGGCAGAAGCAGAAAGTAGACCTCGAACACCCCTATGATATGGATTTGGTTGCCATACTGGCTGAAGAGAAGGCTGCTCTGGGATTGCTTTTTAAGATACGAGCCGGGAAACTAATCAGCAAGGACAGCTTCTGGCTTACCCGAGCCATGGAGGAACCAGAACCAGATTTAATGGAGTTCCTGTTCAAACGTTATTATGATAATCAGGATGATGTCCCACCTGAAATTTTGGTCAACATTTTGCCATCCAGTCATCTATTGATCGGTGATTGGCTGCGCGGAAACAACGGCCGGAAAGTGGCTATCAAGGTTCCTGTCAAAGGGGAAAAACGGCGCCTTATGGATATGGTCGAAAACAACGCCCGGGTCTTGCTACAGGAGCGCTTTACCGGAGAACAGGCCCGGGAAAGAATCTTGGTTCACCTTAGTCAGGTATTGGACCTGGAAATTATTCCGCAGAGGATAGAATGTTATGATGTTTCTCATTTAGCCGGCCAGGAAACTGTGGCATCTATGGTTGTATTCACCGGGGGACTGGCTGATAAGAAAGCTTATCGGCGTTTTAAAATCATGGTGGAAAAGAACAACGATTATGACGCGTTGGCCGAAACGCTGCAGCGTCGACTCCTGGAAGCCCGACAGGGAAATCCCAATTTTCTTCCTGAACCTGACCTCTTGGTGATTGATGGAGGAGTAGGGCAATTGCATGCGGTGCTGGCCGTTTTAGATAAGATGGGCATGGAGATTCCGACCATCTCCCTGGCTAAAAAACGGGAAGAAATCTACCGCCCTGGACAAGCGGAGCCACTACTATTACCAAGACGTGATGAGGGGTTAAAATTACTTCAACGTCTGCGGGATGAAGCACACCGTTTTGCCATATCCTATAACCGTCAGAGGCGCAATAAAAAGCTTACCAGTTCGCTTCTGGACCAGATTCCTGGAGTGGGAGCGAAGCGGAAGAAGGTTCTCCTGCAGCATTTTGGATCAGTGGCTGCATTGCGCCAGGCTTCACCCCAGGAAATCACTGCGGTGTCCGGTATTAGCACCCGGTTGGCTCAAGAAATCTGCGATTATTTTGGGAAAGAGAAGGATTGATGAAATATTTCCCGGGAAATAATAAATAAATGTTGAAGGCAACTGTCAAAATTTCGGGAAAAGGATGATATAATTTTAATATGGGTTGGGGACACACCTTCCCCCGGGCGTAGCTAAACTAACTATTTTTGCTATGTGTTGCTTTCATTGATGTAGACATATTGCCAACTAGCAGCGGTAAGGAATGTCCCCATGAATGCGACTGTTGGTCGCATTGGTAAGTTGGGGATTAATCTACCAATGAAGTAACCAAAGGATTTAGGATATTGTTGAGTAAGGTGTGCAGAAGGGGGAGTTTGATCAATGCAAGGATGGATGATGAGATGGCTATTGAATATTCTGGCAATTCTGCTGACAGCAGCTATCGCGCCCCATTTCGCCATTAATGGTTGGTGGGCGGCAGTTGTAGGATCTGTTTTCCTGGGCATCATTAATGCGGTCATCAGGCCGCTGGTAATTGTTCTGACATTGCCCCTGAATGTGCTTACCCTGGGCCTTTTCACCTTTGTGATCAACGGGTTTATGCTCTGGATTACTTCGATTACGGTCCGCAATTTTGATATTGATGGTTTTGGCTGGGCGATTATTGCTGCTTTTATCCTGACGATCCTCAGTGGCGTGATTAGTTTTTTCGTAGAAGATCGGCCTTTTCAGTTCCGTTAAAAACCGAAATCAACATAAAATCTGATTAGCCGGGCACCAGCTCGGCTATAATTTTCAGCGGTTTAATTCAAGGTTTACTTACATCCAGCGCCGCAGGCGCTCATGGGGACATTCCTTATTAAAGGAAAGATATCCCTAAACTTTTAGCTTTCGTCCGAATTATATTCTTACATCCACCGCCCGTTGGGCGGTCATGGGGACATTCCCTGAAGAGGTCCCTATCCCAAACAGCTACATAAGTTAAAATTGCTTACATCCAGCGGCCACAGGCCGTACCACAGGCACTTGTAATATCGGTCGCCTTCACAGGCTCCTCGATCTTACTGGCGCTCATGGGGACATCCTCTCCCGAAGGGGAGGTGTGTCACCTAACCTTAGCCGGAAGGTGTCCCCAAACCGTTAAGGAGGAAATCATGACCATTAAACTGGTGGCGATTGATCTTGATGATACTCTCTTGGACTCGCGCCTGCGCATATCTCCGCGCTGCCTGCAGGTGATTCGCCAGGTCCAGGCCCGGGGAGTTATGGTAACTCTGGCCACCGGGCGTATGTATCGTTCCGCTCTTCCCTATGCCAATCAATTACAGGTGGACACGCCTTTAATCACCTACCAGGGAGCCCTGGTCAAAAATTCGCGTTCCGGTGAAGAACTTTATTTCCAACCGGTTCCCTGTGACCTGGGGGTGGAAGTAATGGATTATTTTCATCAGGCGGGTGTTCATTATCACTGCTATTTCGATGACCGCTTGTGCATGGAAAAGTTAAGCTATGAAGGGCAGCAGTACGCGAAATTGGCCCGGGTTAAACCGGTCATTATCAAAAACCTCCGGGAAGCTGCTCGGGAGAAGCCATCGCCCAAAATATTGGCTGCTCACTACAAAGAGGAGCTTCTACTAGATATGGAGAAGGAATTAAATACCAGGTTTGGCGACACCCTTAATATCACCCGTTCCAAGTCCTATTTCCTGGAATTCATGCACCCACTAGCTACCAAAGGCCGGGCTTTGGAAATAGTAGCCCGGCATTATGGAATTGAAAAGCATGAAGTAATGGCTCTGGGTGACAGCTATAATGATCTGGCCATGATCGAATGGGCCGGCCTGGGGGTGGCAATGGGAAATGCCCGCGAGGTTGTTAAGAAGGCCGCTGATTACGTAACCCTGAGCAATGAAGATGAAGGTGTGGCAGAAGCCTTGCAACGCTTTGTTTTATAAGGAGGAAAGATGGTATGGCAGCGAAAGTCTTTTTTACTGATTTGAGAGCGAAAAACAATCAGAGCCTGCTTGATAAGATGGAGCGGGTCGCCAGTCGAGCTGGGTTGAACAAAGTAGTGGAACCGGGTGACCTGGTGGCCATCAAGCTTCACTTTGGAGAACCGGGCAACCTGGCCTATATTAGACCCCAGTATGTGCGTCGGGTTGTGGACATGGTCAAAAAGCATCAGGGCAAACCCTTTCTGACCGATGCCAACACCTTGTACAGAGGGCAGCGTTCCAATTCTGTAGACCATGTAGAAGCGGCTATCCTCAATGGCTTTGATTATGCGGTGGCCGGCGCACCTGTTATTATCGCCGACGGCTTGACCGGGAAAGACTACATCAAAGTGCCTATTCCCGGCAAACATTTCAAGGAAGTGAATATCGGTAGTGCTGCTGTACACGCCGATGCCCTGGTAGTTATGTCTCATTTTAAAGGACATGAATTAACCGGGTTTGGCGGGGCATTGAAGAATTTGGGCATGGGGTTGGGATCCCGCAGTGGGAAACAGCAGATGCATTCCGACATGCTGCCCGGTGTAAAGGACAATTTGTGCACCGGCTGCGCCAGATGCCAGCAGTGGTGTCCAGCGGATGCGATTGCCATGGAGCCCTGGGAAGGAAACAAGAAGGGACAAAAATCCCGAATCATGGAGGAAAAATGCTGGGGATGCGGAGAATGCGGGGTTACCTGCACATTTGATGCCATCAACATTAACTGGCGCACCACCCCTCAGGTTATGCAGGAGAAGACTGCGGAATACGCCCTGGGTGCAGTAGCCGGTAAAGAAGGCAAAGTAGTCTACATATCCTTTGTGATGGATATCAGCCCGGAATGCGATTGCTACGGGCATAACGATACAGCTATAGCCCGCAACCTGGGAATTATGGCCTCCCTGGACCCCGTGGCCTTGGACCACGCTTGTGTTGAAATGGTCAATGCTCAGCCAACCTTACCCGGGTGTTTGATAGAAGGATTGGAGGCCGGGCAAGATAAGTTTGAAGCCGTTCATCCCGGTGTGGGTTGGATGGCAATGTTAAAACATGCCCAAGATCTCGGCCTGGGGACATTGGAATACCAGCTGGTGGAGGTATAACTGGCGGGGCAACTCTGCCCGAAGGAGGATGACATGCGGGATCTGATGATGGTTGCCGACCTGGGAGCCAGTAAAATCCTGGCTGCTATTGCCACACCAGACGGTCAAATTCTGGCCCGAGAGAAACATCCTACGATTCCCCAGCGACATCCTCAAGAGATCATCGACCAGATTTGCGCTGTGCTGCTGCGATTAGGAGAGCAGACTTTTCAACCCGGGGACTGCTGGCAGGGTGCGGCCCTGGCTACCCCGGGGCCTCTTTCCTATCCAGATGGAGTGGTCTTTGATTCTCCCAATCTGGGCTGGCGGGAAGTGCATCTACTCACCGAAATGAGGTCTCGCCTGGCGCAGGAGCTGGTCGTTGAGAAGGACACCAATATGGCAGTCCAGGGGGAGTACCGATTTGGACAGCGCGGTTTATATCGAAATATCCTGTATATTACCATGAGCACCGGCATCGGAGGAGGCCTCCTCTTGGACGGAAAACTATACCGTGGGTGCCGGGGTGGGGCGGGAGAGATCGGACACATGGTGATAGATCCGGACGGCCCCTTATGCGGATGTGGACGCCGAGGGTGCTTGGAAGCGATGGCTTCCGGCAATGCCATCGCCGCCCAGGCATCGGAAATGACAGCCCGGGGATGGGGGAAAGAACGAGGCTTGACGGCTGATAACCTCGGAGCTCGTGAAATCGGAGAGGCAGCTCGTTCTGGAGATGCTCAGGCCCAGATGCTGGTGCAGAAGATAACCGGATACCTGGCAACCGGAATTGCCAACCTGGTGAATATCTTCAATCCGGAAATGATAGTAGTGGGTGGTAGTGTGGCCCTGGGCTGGCAGGACCTGATGGCCAGGGATCTGGAAGCTGCAGTCAAAGCCCAGGTTTTTCCCCTAAACAGTCGTGACCTGCACCTTGAATTTACGAAATTGGGAGAGGACATTGTCCTGCTGGGCTGTGTTGCAGCGCTTATAGAGGCCGGATCTCCAGCAGGTATACCATAAGCTTGTCTACCATATATTTTTTAAGGTTATATCTTATCACTCGCTCGTGTTTTAAACAAAATGAAAAGGGAGGACTGGAACATGAACAACCAGGCGATGATGCAGTACCTGTGGGAGCTGCCCGGGCAGTTCGAATACAGCCTGCAGCACCAGGAAGCGATTCCCATCCTCAGGGCGGAGATTCGCAACATAGTGGTTTCCGGTATGGGAGGCTCGGCGATCGGCGGCGATATCCTTCGCTGTCTGGCTTTTTCCCAAGCCCGGGTGCCGATCCTGGTTAACCGCAGCTATGATATACCTCATCTGGTGGGGGAAGACACCCTTTTCCTGGCAGTTAGCTATTCAGGGGGCACCGAGGAAACCCTGGCCGCCTATGAGCAGGCCCGCCAGAGGGGAGCACAGGTTGTATGCGTAAGCAGCGGAGGCCGCTTGGAGGAATTGGCTAAAGCCGACAATTATCCGCACATCAAAGTACCCGGCGGACTTATGCCCCGGGTGGCTAACGGCTTCCTATTCGGCCCTATGGTTCTCCTGTTAGAAAAGGCCGGAATACTAACCGGGGTTCAAGATGATCTCCGGGAGGCAATCGAAGTCCTTTACCAAATGCGGGAAGAGCTGAATCCCCAGGCTCCCCAGGAGGGAAATACAGCCTGGAAAGCGGCCCGGGCCATGAAAAATGCGCTGCCAGTAATTTGGGGCGCTTATGGACCATCGGAGACAGCTGCTTTGCGATGGAAAGCTCAGATTAACGAAAATGCCAAGAGTCCGGCATATTACGCGACTTTTCCCGAACTTAACCACAACGAAATTGTGGGGTTCCAGGTGCCGCCGGAAATTGTTGAACAGATCTGTCTGGTCATCCTGCGCGACAACCAGGATCATCCTCGCATCTCAAAACGAATGGACATCACGGAAAAGCTTGTAGAAGGCAAGATTAAGGCTCTTATAGAGGTCGCCAGCCGGGGCGAATCATGGTTGGCGCGTTATTATTCTCTGACCTATATCGGGGATTATGCCAGCACCTACCTGGCTGAGGAATACGAACTGGATTCGCTTCCCATCCCGGTCATCGATTATCTAAAAGCCGAACTGGCTAAATAAAGTAGGCAGGCAGGGGATTTTACTTTGTCAACAAGCTGCCAGACCGAATGACGGGAGCGAAGATCAAGGCTTTCAAGAAGCTCGCGATTGAGGCGTACATCAGGTACGTTGATCGAGCGGGCTTCTTGAGTAACGTAGAGATTCGCTTTTGTCAACGGCCTGAGGCAGGGGATTCTACCCCCGCCTCAGCCTGGTTAAGCCTGACCATTACTTACCTTGAATGTTCTTCTTGTTTAATACATTCGTTACATAATTACTTACATCAGTGATTTGAGTATCACTTAACATGCTCTTATAAGCAGGCATTCCTTTTGTACCATTTTTAGTTACAGCCATTACTTTTTGTGGATCTTTCCCCCCAGTTGTTAATAAGGTTGACCCTTGTCCTTTAACTCCCTGGCCTTTATCCCCGTGGCATACTAAACATTTCGATCTGTAGATTTCCATGCCGCTGGTTTGAGCAGGCTGAACTTGCACAGGAGGGTTGATGGCCGGAGTCTGTGTGTATGGTTTCTTCGCGGGATTTTGATATGTGGAGCATGCCATAACACTTGCGATCATTACTATACTTAAAACCAGCATGAGAGCAATCCTTTTCATGTTGATCCCTCCTAGCATTTTTTCTAGATTAACCTCCATAATGCAGTGTATACCAGGAAATGATTTGCTAGTCAGTCATGGTCATGGGAAAAATACCGTTCAATCAGCTGTTGGATGCACTCCTCGACTCGATGTAAAAGCAAATCATATAATCGTAAGGCTTGATTCGCGCACCCGGCAACGCAGGGTATAAAAAAGAGATCTTCATCGACAACCACTTCGCTGAAACCAACTCGCCTACTGTATTCGATCTTTTTTGATGCTGTACCGTTCCAACTGGGATGGCATACCTCGCCAAGATGCCTATAAGTCTCTAATAACACATCTCTGTCTTCTGTTACCATACTGCCTATAATCTGAATTGGGGAACAATGTCCTTCTGATCCTTCTAATGAGGTAGACCCATACTCCAATTGGTTAAATTTACGGTGCAGACTGTCAAGGTCACCATGCAAAAGAAATTCTTCTATTTCTTTTAACATATAAGACATAGAACCCAGGTTCTCGATCTCAGCCCTGGCCAGCCAGTAGGATGACATCAAATTGTTTTCATTGATGCATAAGAGCACTCCGCAAAGGTATTGACAGGAACGGAAAAGCCCTGCATAAGCTAACCCCAAAATTCTATTAAACAAAAACAGATTATCCTTTTCTTCTACCGGGTAACACCCTAAAGCCAGCTTTTGCTTATGTTGATCGATACAGACTTCAATCATTTTAATGGTTTTAAGATTATCTGGAAAAAGATCCCAATTCATTAAAAGCACCCCCGTTCGCACACCTTCCATAATTATACAAGAAAGGAATTTGCTCTTAAAGGGGTGGCGATGCGAGTCAGGTCTTTAACAGTGAAATAATACAGACAACAGTTGCGGTGCAAAATAGACCAAAAGATATTAAAATTTCGGGAGGCAGCGATGGAATTTTACGGGGACTACCATGTTCATTCTCGGAACAGTGACGGCCGGCAGCAAAAGGAGGACATCGTAAAGGCAGCTCGCAATCGGGGTCTGAAGGAAGTGGCGATTACCGACCACGGACCCCTGGTAGCGGGAATCGGCGTGAAAAATACCGAGAAATATACGAGTCTGGCCCAAGAGATTGAGGGAGCCAAAAACGACGAAGAAATTCGGGTTTATGTAGGCGCGGAGGCCAATATTAGGGGACTTGATGGGAAGTTGGATCTGGATGAAGCAGCGGCCCGCCAACTGGACATACTCATTGCCGGCCTGCACCCCTATACCTTGCCCAGCACCCTCAAAGATGGTATGCAGTTGTTCGCCCGCAACTCTTTGCGTCATCTGGGTCGCGAACAGCGGAAGCGGGCGTTGAACAATAATACCAAGGCCTGCGTGGCCGCTATTTACGCCAACCCGACGCTGGATATTTTGTCGCACCCGGGAATGTTTTTTCAGGTGGATATTATTGAGGTTGCGCAGGCTTGTGTGCAAAATAAGGTGCTTTTCGAAATCAATTGCGGGCATGAGCATCCTTCGTTTTCTGATATAATGGAAGCAAACCGGATCGGAGTGGACTTTATCGTCAATAGTGATGCCCATTTCCCAGAGAGCGTTGGGAATCTAGAATATGGGCAGCGGGCTATCAAACAATTGGAGATCGAACCTGAGCGGGTAATCAATCTTGGTTGCCGGGGAGGATTAAAGATATGGGGGAAAAAGGCCAGGGGTTGCATATACTTATAATCACCGGACTATCTGGAGCCGGCAAGACCCAGGCTATCAACTGTCTGGAAGACCTGGGCTATTATTGCGTGGACAATCTTCCGCCAGTGCTTCTTACTAAGTTCGTGGAACTTGGCATGCAGTCGGGCGGTAGGGTTACCAAAGTGGCTCTGGTCATCGATGTGCGTGGCGGGGAGTTTTTCGCTGATTTCTCCCAAGCGCTGGACGAACTGCGCCAGGAAGGTGTTGCCTATGAGATACTGTTCCTGGAGGCCTCGGATGATGCACTGGTTCGGCGTTTTAAGGAATCGCGCCGTCCCCACCCCCTTTCCGGGGCGGGCAGCCTTCTGCAAACCATTCGCCTGGAAAGGACTATGCTGGAGGAACTGCGGGGTCGGGCCAATGTGGTGATAGACACCTCCGAAGAAAGTCCGCGCAAGCTGCATGAGAAATTAAGAAGCTTGTACGGAGTTGAAAGGGGCGGAGCTTTTATCATCAACCTGGTGTCCTTTGGCTATAAAATGGGTGTGCCACTGGACTCGGACATTGTCATCGATGTACGTTTTCTGCCCAACCCTTTCTATAATCCTCAGATGAGGCATTTGACCGGGGAAGATCAGGAGGTTATCAGCTATGTTCTGGATTCCCCGATAACTCAGTCTTTCATGCGCCGTTTCCTCAACCTGCTAAAATTCTTGATTCCCAACTATATTCAGGAGGGCAAGACCAACCTGGCGGTTTCGATAGGATGCACCGGGGGGCAGCACCGTTCCGTCGTTCTGGCTGATTATCTGTCCACACAGTTTGAACGAATGGGATATAATACGATCACTCGGCATAGAGATGTTGCAAAGTATAAAATGGAGGAATAAATGGGTATTGTCATCGATGAGCCAAGAATTGTAGTTATTGGCGGAGGCACAGGTTTATCGGTTTTACTGAAAGGCTTGAAAAAGTATACCTCCCAATTGACTGCTGTGGTTACTGTCAGCGATGACGGGGGGAGTTCGGGACGCTTGCGCGCCGAACTTGGAGTTTTACCTCCCGGGGATATCCGCAACTGTCTGGTGGCTCTGGCCGAGACGGAAACATTGATGGACCGGGTGTTTCAACATCGTTTTGACCAGGGCAACGGTCTACAAGGCCACAACCTGGGCAATTTACTATTGGTGGCTATGACCGACATTGCCGGTGATTTTATCTCTGCCATTCGGGAAGTCAGCAAAGTCCTAAAAGTGCGCGGTAAAGTAATGCCAGCGACTTTGGAGCATGTGGCTCTGGGCGCTCAAATGGCGGATGGCACTACAGTCGTGGGCGAGACATCAATCAGAAATTACGGCCAATCTATCCAGAGGCTTTTTTTAGTCCCGGAAAAATGTCTGCCGGTGCCAGAAACCCTTGATGCGATTATGGAAGCTGATGCCGTGGTCATCGGACCCGGCAGCCTCTATACCAGCATCATCCCCAACCTGCTGGTAGAAGGGGTCTCAGAAGCAATACTGGCCACCCGGGCCCGCAAACTCTATGTCAGCAACATTATGACCGAAAGCGGGGAAACGGACAATTACGAAGTCATCGATCATTTGAACGTGATTCGAAATTATCTGGGCGCCGGGGCCATCGATCATATCATTTTAAATTCAGCACCCATCGATACGCTACGTTTAAAGAAATACCAGGAAGAGAACGCCTGCCCGGTCATGCTTAACCATCGCTTGGAATTAGCCGCTATGGGCGTGGATATCATGGAGACTGACCTCATATGTAACAACGGACTTGCCTGGCATGATTCCGATAAGCTGGCCCGGGCCATTATCGCTCTACTGGAATAGGGAGGTTGGGATGAGCTTTTCCAATGATGTGCGCAACGAAATAGCACGGATTATTCCGGATAAAGCCTGCTGCCGAAAAGCTGAACTTTCGGCCTTACTCCTTTTTTCCGGGCAGCCGGTGGAGGATAATTCGGAGGATTGGGTTGTTCATGTCGCTGTAGAAAATGCCGTTACCGCCCGAAAAATTTACCAGTTGTTGAAGGAAACCTATGGCTGGACAGCCACAGTGGACAGCGAACAGCGTAGAAGATTTAAAAAGACCCGTTCTTATGAAGTAACCAGCCGGCTGCCACCCCAGGCCGCCCTCCAGCTGGAGGAACTGGGCCTGATCCCAGAAGGTCAGCGGAGCCATCTGAAACGCAGCCTATTAACAAAAACCTGCTGCAAGCGCGCTTTTATCCGGGGGCTGTTTCTAAGCCGGGGCTTTATTGGCAGGCCGGAGGGCAACTACCATTTGGAACTGGTTGTCAATGACAGCCGACTTTCAGCCGAAGTACGTAAGCTCCTTCATAAACTGGATCTGGAAGCGCGGGTTATTGAACGCAAAAGTCATCTTGTTATTTACCTGAAAGAAAGCGAAAAAATCGTGGATTTCCTGCGCATGGTCGGGGCCAGCCGGGCTTTGTTGAATTTCGAAAACGTTCGCATCCTCAAGTCCATGCGCAATTCCGTCAACCGTCAGGTGAACTGTGAGACAGCCAATTTAGCCAAGACAATCGATGCATCGGTAAGGCAAGTAGAGTTGATGGAAAGGCTTATAAAGGCCAGGGGGTGGGATCAACTGGCTCCGCAATTGAAGGAGTTGGCATTATTGCGGCTTGAATACCGGGACAGCACATTAAAAGAGCTAGGGGAGATGTTAAGCCCCCCCTTGAGTAAATCCGGAGCCGCCTATCGCATGAGGAGGCTGGAACAGATTGCGGAACGGCTTTTGGATCATAGCTAGGATAAACTGGCAGGAGGACAAGTCCTGACTTTTGACGAATATCATATTCATATATAGAGAGAGATAAAAGGGGGTGGGGACATTATGAGACTGGTACACGAGATTTTTGTGGAACAACAGCAAAAATTACTCATGACACCAGAATTGCGCCAGGCGATAGCCATCCTCCAAATGTCCACCATGGAACTAAACGAGTTCATAGGTAGTGAATTGGAGGAAAATCCGTTTCTTGAAGAGAGAGAGAGCGAAGAGGCGGAGGAAAGCGTTCGGGAGGAAGTCGATGATGGGGCCTGGTTGGAAGAATGGTTGGAAATTTATCATGACCGGGACATTGGTGTGGTGCAGCGGGAACGCCGGGAGGAAAAATCTTTTGAGAATTACTTAACCCGTGTGCCCAGCCTGTTTGAACATCTGGAATTTCAGCTACGCCTGGTCAGTCTGAGTGAAATGGAATTTAGGATCGGGTATTATTTGATCGGAAACATCGATAGCAACGGTTATCTATGTGTTGATCTGGACGAAGTGAGCCGTAAAATGGACGTGGCTCTCGAAGAAGTTGAAAAAATCCTGCGCATCGTACATTCATTCCATCCCCACGGAGTGGGAGCCCGCAATCTTAGTGAATGTCTGCTGCTGCAGCTGCGCCATTATGGGAAGGAAACTTATATTGCCCGCAGTATCATCGAGGACCACCTGGCCGACCTGGCCCGGGGTAAACTGAATAAAATTGCCAGCAGTCTGGGTATATCAGTACAGCAGACACAAGAGATCTGTGATCTAATCCGAACACTGGACCCCAAACCGGGCAGACAGTACAGCAGTGACCAGGAGATTCGCTATATTGTTCCTGAGGTTTTTGTAGAAAAGGTGGATGGAGAGTACATTGTCTATGTCAACGACATGAATTTCCCCCGTCTGGTCGTCAATCACCTCTATGAGAGTGTGCTGCGTCAGCCCGAGAACTTTTCCGATGAAACCCGCAAGTATCTGGAAGAAAAAATTGGTTCGGCCCTGTGGTTGATCCGCAGTATTGAACAACGCCGAATCACCCTCTACAAAGTAGCCAGCTGTATCGTCGCCATTCAAAAGGAATTCCTGGACAAAGGCGTGCAGTATTTAAAGCCCTTGAAGCTGCAGCAGGTGGCCCAGGTAGTGAACGTTCACGAATCTACCGTCAGCCGCGCCACATCCAATAAGTACATGCAAACTCCGCAGGGATTGTATGAACTCAAGTTTTTCTTTAGTTCGGGGATTGAGTCCTCCCAGAACAATGAAAAAGTATCATCCAAGAGCATAAAACACGTGCTGGAAGGAATGATTGAGAATGAGGATCCCACCCGGCCGCTGAGTGATGAACAAATTGCTCAGATGTTCAAATTGAGGGGAATCAGGATTTCGCGCCGTACGGTGGCCAAATACCGTCAGGAATTAGGGATTCCTTCTACTATGAGCCGTAAGAGGTACTGAAGGCAGAAAATGCTGCCTGTTCTGGATACATTATCTACCGGCCAATGTGATATAATAATAAAGCAACAAAACGTTGCTATTCTTTCATAGATGCGGGGCAGTTTTGCCCCTGGGTAGCAAAAACTACCCAAAGGCCGGGGGGATGATTCATGAATAGCTTTTTTTCAATAATTGAACGCTTCGCCCCTGATGCTATGGAGATTATTGAGACCCGCTACCAGCTGCTCCGTCAGGTTATGCACCGGCAGCCTCTGGGCAGGCGCCAGTTGTGCAAAGAACTGGGATATTCTGAAAGGCTGGTAAGAAACGAGGTTGATACGCTGAAAAGCCAGGGGGCTCTCATCATTACACCCGCAGGCATTGTGTTGACTGACTACGGAGAAGAACTTTTACATGAGATTGATTTACTCGTACCTGCACTTTATCACACCCAAACACTTGCCCTGAAGATTAAGCAGCTATTTAATTTACAGCAGGTCATTGTAGTGCCTGGAGACTCTCAGCAAGACCCTCTGATTCAAAAAGATCTGGGAAGGGCCGCAGCTCGTTTTCTGGAAAAGAGCCTGCATGCTGGCTGTACGGTGGCGGTTACGGGAGGCACGACCCTGGCCGAAATGGCGCAGGCAACCGGCGAATTTCATTTCCCGGATGTATTGATTGTGCCAGCCCGGGGCGGGTTAGGTGAGGAAATGGAGCTGCAGGCCGGGGCTATCGCTGCTAAAATCGCCAAAGCTATCGGAGCACAATACCGGCTTTTACACATTCCGGATAACCTGGAGGAGAATACAGCCGAAATATTAAAACGGGACAGTCATATTCAGGAAATGGTAAACCGTATTAAATCCAGCGACATTCTCATTCACGGAGTGGGACCGGCCATGGAAATGGCCAGCCGCCGCGGTTTGTCCCGAGAGGAGCTCGCTTTAATTCATCAATACCGGGCTGTGGGGGAAGCTCTGCGATATTATTTCGATAAATCGGGCAACATAGTCTATGAAACCCCGGGAATCGGCCTTGAACTCGATGATTTAAGAAATATATCCACGGTTATCGCGGTGGCCGGGGGACGCAATAAAGCAGAGGCTATTAAGGCGGTTTTGAGCAACGGGTTGGAAGACGTGCTTCTCACTGATGAAGGTGCGGCACGGGAAATTATAAATAGTAATGGAAAGGATGGTTAGCATGGGAATTAGGGTTGCGATCAACGGCTTTGGACGCATAGGTCGCCTGGTGGCCAGGGTTGCTGCCATGAGAGAAGGAATTGATGTCGTGGCAGTCAACGACCTGGGGCGAATCCAGGGAAGTGCACATCTTTTCAAATATGATTCGGTCCACGGGACCTTCGCCGGAAATGTGTCTGTAGATGGGGACAACTTGGTGGTAAACGGAAAACCCATCAAATATCTCTCGGAACGGGACCCGGAAAAGCTTCCCTGGAAGGAGCTGGGGGTGCAAGTCGTTGTAGAAGCCACAGGCGTTTTCCGCAAGAGGGAGCAGGCTGCCAAGCATTTGCAGGCTGGTGCGGCCAAGGTGGTTGTCACCGCCCCGGCCAAGGGGATGGACCTCACCATCGTTATGGGCGTCAATCATGATAAATACCGGCCCGATATGGATGTATTATCAAATGCTTCCTGCACAACCAACTGTTTAGCTCCTGTAGCTAAAGTTCTCCTGGAAGAGTTTGGCATTGTCAGAGGACTCATGAATACCGTTCATTCCTACACCAACGATCAGCGGGTATTGGATCTGGAGCACGAAGATCTTCGCCGCGCTCGCTCAGCGGCTATTTCCCTCATACCGACCACTACGGGAGCAGCCAGTGCCATTGGTCTGGTCATCCCTGAATTAGAGGGCAAGCTGGATGGTGTTGCCATCCGGGTGCCCACGCCTGATGTTTCTCTTCTGGACCTTACTGTTGAATTGGAGAAGCCGGCCACGGTAAAACAGATCAATGATGCCTTCCTTAAAGCCAGCCAGGGCAGCCTGAAAGGTATTTTAAAATACACGGAAGAAGAACTGGTCTCTGTCGATTATCGAGGTGAAGAGAACTCGGCCGTAGTGGATGGTCTGCTGACCATGATGGCTGGAGACAAGATGGCCAAAATCATCGCCTGGTATGACAATGAATGGGGCTATTCAGTAAGAGTTATTGACGTAGTGCAGTACATTGCATCTCAATTCTAACGTAAGCAATTTGGGGGTGGATCTGTTTGAGAAAATTAAGGGATGCGGAATTGAAGGGCAAAAAGGTATTAATGCGGGTAGATTTTAATGTGCCTATGGATAAATCCGGACATATCATTGATGATACCAAGATCCGGGCCGCTATTCCTACGATCAACTATGTACTGGAACAGGGAGCCAGCATCGTCCTTATGAGTCATTTAGGCCGTCCCGATGGTAAGCCAAATGAGAAATACAGCCTGAAGAATGTTGCCGCTCATCTCAAGGGGTTGGTTTCCGGGAATGTTTATATGGCCGCCGACTGTATTGGCCCTGAGGTGCAGACCCAGGTGAATGCGCTGAAGCCAGGGCAAATCCTTATGTTGGAGAATGTGCGTTTTCATCCCGAGGAAGAGAAAAACGACCCCGGATTTTCACGCCAACTGGCTGCCCTGGGGGAACTCTTCGTCAACGATGCCTTCGGATCGGCTCACCGGGCCCATTCCTCGACTGCGGGGGTGGCTGCCTTTCTTCCTGCCTATGCGGGTTTCCTTCTTGAAAAAGAGGTTACAATGCTGCGTGACGTGCTGGAAAATCCACAACGCCCGCGGATGGCTATCCTGGGAGGAGCCAAAGTAGCTGATAAGTTGGGGCTCATTCATAACCTCTTGGGTAAGATGGACGATATCCTTATTGGTGGGGGTATGGCGAATACCTTCTTAAAGGCGCAAAATAGAGAGATCGGAAAATCCCTGGTGGAAGATGACCTGCTTGGTGAAGCCCGGCGCCTTCTGGATATTGCCGAACAACAGGGCACCCGCATTCTGCTTCCAGTGGATGTTGTAGTGGCTCGGGAGATCACTCCGGAAGCCACCGGACAGGTGGTCAGTATTGACCAGGTGCCTGCCGATATGATGATTCTGGACATAGGGCCCCAGACCATTGAAGAATTTACCCGGGCTATTCTGGCAGCCAAGACTGTGGTGTGGAATGGTCCTTTGGGTGTTTACGAATACGAACAATTTGCGGCTGGAACGCGCCAGGTGGCTGAAGCCTTAGCTCACTCACGGGCGGTAAGTGTCATCGGTGGAGGTGATTCAGCTGCCGCAGTCCATGATATGGGGCTGGAGAAGAGCATAACCCATATCTCAACCGGGGGCGGTGCTACCCTGGAATATCTGGAGGGATTGCAATTGCCGGGAGTGGTGGCCTGTGAAGGTTATGCCCCGGCAGCCCGCTAAGCTTCGACGTGTACGACTGACATAGGGGGGGGATAAGAACTGAGAAGATCACTGGTAATTGCCAACTGGAAAATGAACAAGACTACGGGAGAAGCCCGTGCTTTCGCTGGGGAATTATTGCCATCAGTAGCCCAGCTAACTGAGGTTGACATGGTGATTTGCCCGCCCTTTACCTGCCTGCAAACCCTGGGTGGGGCTTTAAACGGTTCTCAGATTGCCCTGGGAGCCCAAAATCTATTTTGGACCGACAAGGGAGCATATACTGGAGAGATATCCCCCACCATGCTGGTGGACCTGGGATGTCATTATGTCATTATAGGCCACTCCGAACGCCGCCAGATATTAGGGGAGAGTGACGTGAACATCAACCGTAAGGTCAAGGCGGCCCTGGATTCCGGACTGATTCCCGTTCTATGCGTGGGCGAAACCTTGCAGGAGCGAGACAACAATTTAGCCCGGGAAATTGTCAAAGAGCAGTTGATCCGGGATCTCCAAAATATAGAAATGCCTGCCCCCAGCCTGGTTATTGCCTATGAACCGGTCTGGGCGATTGGAACCGGGGTCAATGCCAGCAGCGACGACGCGCAGGAGATGACCGGCTTTGTGCGTAATTACCTGGAGAAATTATATGGCAAAGCGTTCGCGCAAGCGGTACGCATCCTCTATGGCGGAAGTGTGAATGAAGACAATACCGCCCAGTTCTTCGCCGAACAAGATATAGATGGGGCTTTGGTGGGGGGAGCCAGCCTGCAGGCCGACTCTTTTGCCGCCATAGCGAGGTTAGCAGTTCATGAGTAAAAAGCCATTGCTTCTAATGATATTAGATGGTTGGGGAGTAAGACCGGAGGCTGCAGATAATGCCATCAGCCAGGCTCATCCTGGCTATTTCCTTGCCCTGCAGGAGGAATATCCCCATACCCAGCTGAAATGCTCGGGTCTCAATGTGGGTCTTCCCGCGGGATTAATGGGCAATTCTGAAGTTGGTCACCTGAATATTGGTTCGGGGCGTATCGTGTACCAGGAGATAACGCGTATCAGCCAGGCGATCGAAGATGGGAGTTTCTATAGCAATCCCCCGTTTTTGGCGGCCTTGAAAGATGCACGAGATCACAAGGGAGCGGTGCACCTTATGGGTCTGCTTTCCGATGGCGGGGTACACAGCACCATGGAGCATATTTACGCCCTGCTGGAATTGTGCCGCCGCCAGGATGTACCGGAAGTTTTTGTGCATGCCTTCCTGGACGGCCGTGATGTGGGGCCGAAAAGCGCTATGGAATATGTTCAAGCCCTGGAAAGCCGTATGCGAGATCTGGGGCTGGGACGCATTGCTACGGTTCAAGGACGTTTTTATGCCATGGACCGCGACAACCGTTGGGACCGGATTGAACTGGCCTATCAGGCGATGGTTTTGGGGGAAGGGAAGAAGGCTCCCAACGCTCTTGCTGCCATCGAGAACAGCTACGAAATGCGTGTAACAGATGAATTCATGGAACCAGCGGTAATCATAGACGGTTCGGGTCAGCCACTGGGAAGGATCCAGGATGGCGACAGTGTTATCTTCTATAATTTCCGCTCCGACCGGGCCCGGCAAATCAGCCGGGTATTTGTAGATAAAAAGATGGACCATTTTCCCCGGCCTATCTGGCCCAAGGTTCATTATGTGTGTATGACCCAATATGATCATACGATTCAGGCACCGGTGGCCTTTCCGCCCCAAAATCTTCAAAACACCCTGGGAGAGGTTTTGGCCGAACAGGGTCTAAAGCAATTAAGAATTGCAGAAACAGAAAAGTACGCCCACGTGACTTTCTTCTTTAACGGTGGGGTGGAGGAGCCCAATCCGGGGGAGGATCGGATCTTGATCCCTTCGCCCAAGGTGGCTACCTATAATTTAAAACCGGAAATGAGTGTTTATGACGTTACCAATCGAGTTCTGGAGGAAATAGAGCGAGATATCTACGATGTCATTATATTGAACTTTGCCAATGCTGATATGGTTGGGCATACAGGCATCCTGGAAGCGGCCGTGCAGGCGGTAAAAGCGGTTGACGAGTGCCTCCACCAGGTTGTCGATGCGATATTGCAGAAGGACGGAGATGTAATCATCACCGCTGATCATGGCAATTGTGAAACGATGCTTGATCCGGTACATGAATGTCCCTTTACAGCGCATACAACTGATGATGTACCCTTTATTTTGGTGGCCCGAGAATATAAAGGCCGTCAGCTCCGGGACAATGCGGCACTATGCGATATCGCCCCCACTATGCTGAAAATCCTGAACATCCCGGCTCCACCGGAAATGACCGGAAAGAATATTATCATATAGAGTTGACACCTTGATCGTGAAGCTTTGCGCTTCATAGCTGGATTATACTGTACAATGACAAATTACATTGAGGAGGAAAAACAAAATGAGCGGTATTGTTGACGTTTTCGCCAGAGAATTATTGGATTCCCGCGGCAACCCAACTGTGGAAGTTGAAGTGGTGTTGGAAGATGGAACCATGGGGCGCGCTATTGTCCCTTCGGGCGCATCCACCGGAGCCCATGAAGCTGTAGAGCTCAGGGATGAAGATGCCACACGTTATGGCGGCAAAGGTGTTCTCAAAGCGGTGGAAAATGTGAATGAGGTTATTGCTCCTGAAGTGGTGGGTATGGAGGCTGTACGGCAGATCGACATAGACACCATGATGATTGAATTGGACGGCACTCCGAATAAACAAAAGTTGGGGGCCAATGCTATCCTGGGGGTTTCCCTGGCGGTAGCCCGGGCTGCAGCCAACTTTTTGGGCCTGCCCCTCTACCAGTATGTTGGGGGAGTAAATGCTCGAGAACTGCCGGTACCTCAGATGAACATCCTCAATGGCGGCAAGCACGCGGACAACAACGTGGATATTCAGGAGTTTATGATTCTTCCCACCGGCGCCCGGAATTTTGCTGAGGGCTTGCGCATGGGCGTAGAGATCTACCAGACCTTGAAAAAGGTCTTAATGGCACAGGGATTAGCTACGGCTGTGGGCGATGAAGGCGGTTTTGCACCCAATCTGCCCTCTAATGAAGCAGCCATAGACGTCATTCTGGAGGCGGTGGAGAAGGCCGGTTACCGGGCTGGACAGGATGTGCACCTGGCCTTAGATGTTGCAGCTTCTGAGATTTATGATAAAGGTCATTATCACCTGGCCGGAAACAAGAAAACCCTGACCGCTCCGGAGATGGTTGACTTCTACACCGAGTTGGTGGCAAAATACCCGATTATCTCCATCGAAGACGGCCTGGCCGAAGACGATTGGGATGGTTGGAAACTGCTCAGCCAGCGTTTGGGGAATAAGATCCAGCTGGTCGGGGATGACCTGTTCGTAACCAATACGGAAAGACTTACTCGGGGCATCAAGGAAGGCATCTGCAACAGTATTTTGATTAAACTCAACCAAATTGGCACCTTGAGCGAGACCCTGGACACGATCGGCATGGCCAAACGTGCTGGATACACCTGTGTAATATCACATCGCTCCGGGGAGACTGAGGATTCAACCATTGCAGATATTGCCGTGGCTACAGGTGCCGGCCAGATAAAAAGCGGAGCTCCGGCCCGTACCGATCGGGTGGCCAAGTACAACCAGCTTTTGCGAATAGAAGAGGAGCTTGACGTTTTCGCGATCTATCGTGGTTTGGACAGCTTTTCCAACCTGTTCCGGGGATAAGCTTCTGGTGCTTGTAAGAACGCGGTGATATGTGATACAATACAATTTAGCTCGTGTACAGGCATATCGGAGGTGAAACCTTGCTTAAGATAATTTTGATTGTGATTCAGGTGTTAGCCGCACTAGCCTTGATTTCTACCGTGCTGCTTCAATCCGGCAAGAGCGCTGGACTTTCTGGAAGTATTTCCGGCGGCAGTGAAGCGATCTTTGGTGGAAAGAAGAAGGGCATTGATGATCTTTTAAACAAGCTGACTGCCTATATTGCTGCGCTTTTCTTGATTTTAACCCTGATTCTGTCGTTCGTTAAATAGCAGATGCATCCAACTTATAAGGTTAGAAAAAGCAGGTTGTTTAGACCTGCTTTTATTTTTTGATGTATAATGAGCCCAGATTAAGGAAAAAGATGTGGAGTGAACCCATGAGCGCTATTGCCCCGCAGGCCCAGCCTTTTCTATGGCCGGGCACTGGCCATGCCGCCTTGCTTTTCGTACACGGATTTACCGCTTCCCCTTCAGAAGTGGCTCCTACCGCTCGTCTAATTCATCAATCAGGGAATATCACGGTCCAGGGCATACTGCTGCCCGGACACGGCACTGACCCATTGGATTTAAACCAGACTCGGTGGCTTGATTGGTACAGGGTCGTTGAGGATAGATGCCATCATTTACTGGGCGAATATGACCAGGTTTACCTGGCCGGCTTATCCATGGGCGGTATGCTGGCGCTCTATGCCGGTTTACACGTGGAGGGGCTTAAAGGAATTATATCGATCAACGCCCCGCTTTTTGTACGCAATCCTGGACGGGTTCGAGTGGCTCCTCTTCTGCAGTTTTGCCGCTCCTGTTGGCCTAAAGAAAAGGTTGAATTTGACTCGAGAGAACAGGAACGGTTCGCTTATGATTGTTATCCCTTAAAAGCCTTGAGTAGTATGCTGATCCTGCGGCGCAGGCTGATGAAAGGTTTGCCGGATATGAAACTGCCTCTTCTCATCATGCAATCCAAGCAGGATGAATCCGTGTTAATGGAGAGCGCACACTATATATTCCGGCACTGCCGGCAAGCCGAGGTTCGTGTCCTGGAACTTCCCCGCTCAAAACACGTGGCCACCATGGGTGTTGAGAAAGAAATGATTGCACAGGAGATCCAGAGTTTTATCAATACGAACTCGTAAAGGAAGGAGACTAAGCAATGGAAAGAGAAAAAGCCCTGCAGTTAATGCAAGAACATCTAAAGACCGAGAACCTGGTTAATCACAGCCTGGCAGTGGAGGCCATTATGCGCGGTCTGGCTGAGCGCCTGGGCCAAGATGTTCAAAAATATGGCCTGGCTGGGCTCCTACACGATATTGATTATGATTATACGGCAGACGAGCCCTTAAAACATTCCTTGATGGGAGCCAGCCTCCTGGAGGAACAGGGAATAGAGCCAGAAGTGGTACACGCAGTAAAAGCTCACAACGAAGCCCACGGCCTGGAGCGGGAAAGTCTTCTGGACCGCACTTTATGGGCGGCCGATCCGGTAAGCGGGTTTATCACTGCTACCGCCCTGGTGCGGCCAGATAAAAGCCTGGACCAGGTGCAGTTGAAATCCCTCAAGAAGCGTTTTAAAGAGAACGCTTTTGCCCGGGGTGCCAACCGGGAACAGATGGCCAGCTGTACTGAAATCGGTCTGGAACTCGACGAATTCTTGTCGATTGCCCTGGAGAGCATGAAAAAAATCGCTCCCCAACTGGGACTCTAGATTAAAGCCGCCGGGCTCCTGGGAATAATAAAGAATGCGGCTTCTGTTTATTTATTAACAACATACGAAATTTAGGAGGAAAACATGGTAACGAAAGACAACATCCTGGACTACATACGCCAGGAAAGTTATAAACCGCTGGGGTATAGCGAACTCATGGAAGTGCTGGGGGTGGCCCCGGGTGAGGATGATATCCGCTTCAGCAAAGTGTTGGGCCAGTTGGAGAAGGAAGGCTACATCGTCCGTACTCGGAAGAACACCTTCGGCCTACCCGAGATGATGAATCTGACCCGGGGGATTATACGCATGAGCCAGCGCGGTTATGGGATTTTGATTCCAGAGGAACCGGGTCGGCCTGACATCTTTGTATATGGCAAGCGATTAAACGGTGCTATGCACAATGATAAAGTGCTGGTGCGGATTCGGGAATCGGAAGAGGATGGGCGGCGGCCGGAAGGGACTGTCATCCGCGTAATTAGCCGGGCTAATCAGGAGATGGTAGGAACCTATAAAAAAGGGCGTACACTCGGGCAGGTCATTCCCGATGATGGACGCCAGATCTATCCGGTTTATGTGCGCCCTTCCAAAAAAATAGATGTTCAGAACGGAGACAAAGTGCTGGTCACCATTACTTCCTGGCCTGATGGGGAGAATGGGGCCGAGGGAAAAATCCTTGAAGTACTGGGTGGCAAAGGCCAGCCCGGTGTAGACCTCCAGGTTTTGATTAAAAAGCATGGGCTGCGCACTGAATTCCCTTCCGGCGTAGTGGAAGAAGCCGTGAAAGTGGCACAAGCGGTAAGCCAGGAAGAAATCGGTAAGCGCCGCGACCTGCGCGACCTGTCCATGGTGACCATAGACGGGGAAGATGCCAAGGATTTGGATGATGCTGTATCCGTGGAGAGAATTCCGCAGGGATACCGCCTGGGTGTTCACATCGCTGATGTATCCCATTATGTTAAAGAAGAGAGTAGGTTGGATAAAGAAGCCTGCGCCCGGGGGACCAGCGTTTACCTGGTGGATACTGTATTGCCTATGCTGCCAAGAGAATTATCCAACGATATGTGCAGCTTGAACGCTGGAAAGGACCGCCTGGCTATAACCTGTATGATGGACATCGACCGCAAAGGTCGGGTGCTTTCTCATGAGATATTTAAATCCGTCATCCTGGTTAAGGAGCGTATGACCTACTCCGATGTGAATCGACTCCTGGCCGGAGAGACCGGAGAGCTGCGCCAGCGTTATGCTGGGCTTTTAGAGAATTTCTTCCTCATGAAAGAGCTGGCTGATGTTCTCAGGGAAGAAAGAAACGAGCGCGGCAATCTGGACTTCGATTTTCCCGAAGCAAAAGTGATCACTGATGAGAACGGCTTCCCGGTGGAAATCCGCAAGCGCGTACAGGGAGCCGGAGAAAATCTCATCGAGGATTTCATGATTAAGGCCAACGAAGTGGTGGCAGAACACTTGTATAAACTGAAAATACCGGCTCTGTACCGGGTGCACGAAAAGCCCAATGAAGAAGCGATGACCAAACTAAATGGGGTTCTAGGCGTCTTCGGGCACAAAATACAAATTCTCAGCCCGGAGCCGCGGGTTCTGCAAAAGGTATTGCATGATATCAAGGGAAACCCTGAGGAACAGCTGATTTCCCTGGTATTGCTGCGCTCCATGAAGCATGCCCGTTATGCCCCCCAAGCATTAGGGCATTTCGGTCTGGCTTCTAAATACTACTGCCACTTCACCAGCCCCATCCGTCGTTATCCCGACCTCATCGTGCACCGCGTCTTGACCAGTCTTCTGGAAGGAAGCATGAATGCCCGGCGCAAGGCGGCGTTGGAGAAAAAAATGGTCGGGTACGGGGAGCATTCCACTCTACAGGAGATGAAGGCTGAGGAAGCAGAAAGAGAATTCCTGGATATCAAGAAGGCCCAGTACATGCAACCCTTTGTCGGGGAGCAATTCGATGCCCGCGTTTCCTCGGTTCAGTCTTTCGGCATCTTCGTAGAGCTGGACAATACCGTGGAAGGCCTGGTGCATATTTCCAGTATTGCAGATGATTACTATGAATTTAATGATAAAAACTACACCCTAACCGGCAGGCATAGCGGCCGCAAGTTTGCTATGGGCGATCCTGTTCGGGTCCAGTTGGTAAAGGTCAATGTAGATGACGCCAAGATCGATTTTGAATTGGTGATGGACAAGATTGTGGGAGAAAAACCCAGACGGCCTGAAGTAAAAAAGACCAAAAACGGCCAAAGTGATATGGACCGGCCTATTGGGAAGAAGAAGAACGGAAAGAGCGACCGACGCCGCCGGAACAAAAAAGCCAAACAGCTCACCTAAACACGTGGGGGAAACAACGGTCTTCTTGTTTCCCCCCAATGGGAACGATACGACCTGGGAAAGAAGAGAACCGGCAGACTGCGTCCTGTTCCCCGGGGGAAATGGACCCTGCCTTGACTAGTAGGCCTGGCTCAGGTATAATCAACTTGCAGAAGTATTGTTGAATCCGGCCCTGGCCTTTGGGTAGCATGACTCCCGGGCGAGGGTTTACGTTTCTTCATAGTGAAGTAGAAGGTGGCAAGTATGGGGGTCAAACAAAAAGGGATTAAACCGGTGGTAGATAACCGCCGGGCCCGCCATGAATATCATATTAAAGAAAACCTTGAAGCAGGCCTGGTTCTGGTCGGCACCGAGGTTAAATCCCTGCGTTTGGGCAAAGCCAATTTGCGCGATGCTTACGCTGTGGTCAAAGAGGGAGAGGTGTGGGTCAATAACTTCCACATCAGCCCCTATGATATGGGCAACCAGTTTAACCATGACCCTTTGCGGCCTAAAAAATTGCTTTTACACAAGCGGGAGATTCATCATCTGCAAGTGTTGCAGCGAGAAAAGGGGCTTACCCTGATTCCGCTAAGAATCTACTTCAAGGATGGCCGGATCAAGATGGATCTGGCGGTGGCAGTGGGTAAAAAGCTTTACGACAAGCGGGATGACATGGCCACCCGCGATGCCCACCGGGATATGGAGCGGGCCATCAAGGAAAGAGGCCGCGAGTCTTAGAAGACTTATAGCGCCTTTTACCAGTTGACAAAAGGGTATATGGAGCTTATCATGGCTCTTGCAACCAATATAAGGGGGCGTAATGGTTTCGACGGGGGAACTGATGGGTTGAGCAGCGAGCCGAGTTGTCGCCAGCTCGTTAAAAAGGTGAAAAACTTTTAACTGCCGAAGATAACTTCGCACTAGCGGCTTAAGCCGCTCGTCCGGCCAGGCTTCCTAACGACCTGGTGCAGGGCGTCACTTAGTTAGGGTACCCTGAAGCCCTCCTCCTCCGAGGGGCTTTAAGGGGAAAACAATCGGGGATAGCGCAAAGAAAGCCTGTTCGTGGGCGTTCTGCGGGCGAAACCTAAATCACGGACTGCGCTCGGAGATACTCGGCTGGTCTATCTTTCGGACGGGGGTTCGACTCCCCCCGCCTCCACCATGCAAATCCACAACCCAGATCATAAAAATGGTCTGGGTTTTCTATTTAAAATCCATCTCTGCAGGGATGCCAGCTTAGCTGGTAGCTCTGCAAACAGAAGAGTGGCTCATTTTGAATCAGAACAGAGGCGCCCATTTCCCAGAACAAGTGGCTCTACCACGCAAGAATATACACTTTATTCGAAATAAAATAGTTCTTCAAATTTCTTATCCAGAGCGATACAAAGAACAAGCGCTAATTTTGCAGTCGGGTAAAATTGCCCTGTTTCAATCGAACTAATGGTTTGACGTGATACACCTACCAGTTTCGCTAAATCACCTTGGGATAGACTCTTTTCAGCCCTAGCTACTTTTAACCGGTTTTTTAATACCAGATTATTATTCATAAATTGCTACCTCCCAATAAAGAATTGAAAAGTATACCAGCTGACAATAAGAGTCCCAATTATACCCAACACCAGATACTTTGCATTTTTTAGACTTTTATATTGATAAATACTGGATGCAGCCCAGTAAGACCAAAAAATAGCAGAATATCCGGACATACTCCCACCTCTAATCGCGGAGGCCATACCGAAAATTGCTGCCAGGCTTAACATGGCGATTACTCCCCAAGAAAAGGAATAATGATAAAAACTCTTTTCTCTCTCATCCATATAGCGGTTTTCTTTCCGGCTTTGTCGCAATACTTCTTCTTTATTCATTTTAGAAATACTCCTTTCAGGTTTCTTTGGTGACAAGTATAATTGTCATATAAAAAACATAACTTGTCAATATAATAATTAAACTTTGCGAGTAGACAAGTATAATTATCATGATGAACATGGGACGAGGAAGGACTTCCCCTAGCTTAGCGGTTGAGTTTTGCCTTTTTCACTTAGCGAGTATGCGATTCCTGAGTAATGGCTTTTATATTTGGGGGGGGAAAGAGAATTGTGTTGTTAGTTATAGGGGCCATAACTATGGTATAATAATGGCACGGCAACAGAAAGGAGTTGACGGTTATGCCGCATATTATTCCGATCAGGGATTTGAAAAATACAAGCGCAATCTCTAAAATGTGCCAAGAGGCAACCGAGCCGATATATATTACCAAAAACGGCTATGGCGATATGGTTATCATGAGTGTAAAAATGTACGAAGAAAGACTATTTATGCTGGATGTGTACAACAAATTAGCTGCAGCCGAGGTGCAGATAGCGGAAGGAAAGGTGCTGGATGGAGACGCATCTTTGAAAAGCATAAGAGAAAAATACAATGTATAGTCTGGTTGTTTCGGAGCTTGCTTACAAAGATTTGGATAATATCGTCTCATATATTGCCGTTCAACTTGTAAACCCCATAGCAGCCACCAATTTCCTCGATGAAGTGGAAAAATGTTATGGCTTTTTGAGAAGCAATCCGCTTATGTATGAACGCTGTCATGATGCTTATTTAGAAAAAGAAGGCTATCGCAAGGCGATCATAAAAAACTATGTGCTGGTTTATAAGGTTGAGGAAGCAGCCAGGACGGTTATTATTCATCGCTTTTTCTACGGTGCACAGGAATATGTGAAATTGATATAAAGAAATTAGCTTTGCCTAAACAACTTGAAGAGCTGCCGCTTCCTTATTGTGGATTTTGACTGCCACGCCCCCCCTCCATCACCCACAATTATACTGGATTGGAAAGGCCCAGAAGGCAGGAACAGTCGGGACCAGAGGGCTTTGGATAAACTATCTGGAGTTGCTCCGCTACTTAAGAAACGACGAGGGATCTCGTAAATCAATGCGGAACCTCAGATAATAGGAAACAAAATCAATGGAGGAAACCATGTGCTAATGTTCTGTAATATTAACAAGCTCCCTTCGATCAACAAGTCTTGGAGGCTCCTCTAACCAGCCATTATCAATCGTAATGTTCACACCGTCTTCAAAATAGCTAACGACCTCTGCCGATATTTTGGCTAATTCAACTGTAAGATCATGTCTAAAGCTATTTGTCAGACTGCTTCCGTATATCAATGCTCCACCGCTGTTTAAATTAACCAAATGGAACATCATCAGCTTGTCTGAAAACGGGGGTACTGTTGAATCAGTAACCATGTTATCCCAATAAGTAGCAATAGGCACATCTTCACGCATTAAGATTGATGAAAAGGTATCGATGATATTTGATGCAGTGTTTATCCCCCTGGTTATATAAGCACGAACCTGTTCAGACCTTGCTGTTTGTTTAAATCCCATCAGCAAGTATTTACCCAGGTAGTTTATATTAATTGCATGAGAAAGCATTGATATTTCTTGGGCGAGCAGCGGTCTCTTCTCCCCTAAAAACCCCGTTAGAAAGTTCTGCTTCTTAATAAAGTCAACCTTTTTT
>DATMYR010000007.1:0-11850 GCA_035560815.1 Syntrophomonadaceae bacterium
ATTAAATAACATAACAAGATATAAATAGAGAAATAATCGAAAAATTGAACTTGTTTGGATTCGCAGTTGTGCTTGATGCCGCTCAATGGGAAAATAATGACAGGTTATTTCCTGAAACATCAATGCTCCTGAGAATATGAAGTATCTAACCATAAGTTCTGATTTTCCATCAAGCAATAGGAGGACGGAAGGACATGAATAATTCAATGACGCCTGAAGAGGTAGCTGCACTTTTGAAAATAAAGAAAAACACCGTATATGAACTCATCAAAAGAGGCGATCTCAATGCCTACCGCGTAGGCCGAAAGTACCGAATAGATATGAAAGATATTGAAGTATACAAGCAGCGTCAGGGAAAAACCCAGGCAGCCAGCGATTCATCGGTTCTAGGAAAAACCATGGCCACTCCTATTTTTCGCAAGTTAGAGCATGAAGTTCCCGGCTACCTGGTAATTTGCGGCCAGGATATGTTACTTGACGTTTTAACCAGACATCTCGAGAATTCCCCATATGGTTATCAAGCTTTGCGGCAGCAAGTGGGTAGCATGGCTGGCTTAAATGCCCTTTATCATGAAAAAGTGGACATTGCTACCGCTCACTTATGGGATGGAGACCGGGACGAATACAATACAGCGTATGTCAGGTATTTAGTACCGGGCATGAAAAAAATTATGATACACCTGGTTTCGCGGATGCAGGGATTTTACGTGGCGGCTGGTAATCCACTTAACATTAAAGGTTGGGACGATCTAACTCGACCCGATGTACGTATGGTGAATCGGGAAAAAGGTTCAGGTGCACGAGTTCTCCTGGATGAGAAGATCCGCATTTTGGACATTGACCGCCGACAAATCAAAGGATATGAACAGCAAAAACAATCCCACCTTGAAATAGCCAGCATCGTAGCGCGGGGAGAGGCAGACGTCGGCCTGGGTAGTCAAAAAGCATCCATGCAAGTGAGAGGAATAGAATTTATCCCCCTGCAAAAAGAGCGTTATGATATGGTGTTGTTAAAAGAGCGCATTCACGAACCGAAAATTCAGGCTGTAATCGAAGTGGTTCGGTCACAGGAATTTAAGGATGATATAGCTGCAATGGGGGATTATGACGTAAGTGAGATGGGTAATGAGATGGAAATTGATTAGGCATTTAGTATAATCACAGTGTTTCCTGTCAAATATATTAACAAATAAAGCAGGGTGTTTTTGATTTTAAAACAAAAGCACCCCTGCTTTTTATTTAATTCAACAAGGGAATTGAAATCATATCATTTTGGGAAAGTAAAATCACAAAATGAACCTGATATGATCATTAATTAAAGCACATTTTTACGAAAAAGGGCGGTACAATGGTCAGTTGAAGACAATAGACCATCTGGCATGATTTTTGCGTTAATAACTTTAACATAGAAGAATGGGGGAGTTAATTTTGGAGATTAACATTGGCTTTGAAGAATTTGTTGATGCTTTTAAAATGGTAATGCCTTATCTGCGAGAAATTATGGGCCAGGATGTAGCTGTACAAATGTGCAATACGACCCATTTTCTGGCCTTTGAAAAGGCCCGTACATTTGATTTGGATATTCTTCCTAACTCTTCACTTCCGCCGGGGGACCCATCATTAGAATGTATGCTGCAAGGAAAACAGACGAATATGATGGTTCCTGCTGAAGTGTTCGGTGTGCCGGTAAAGGCCTTGTCTACGCCGATTGCGTTTCAGGGGAAAATAGTAGGTAGTGTGGGATTGGGAAGAAACGTCTCAACAGAAATCAATATAACCCAAATGACGGCACAATTAGAAGAAGCCTTAGAACAGGTCTCATCAGCGGTTCAACAGATTGCAGCATCGGCCGGAGATATTAATGATAACCAGCAAAGGATGAATTCATCGGTAATAGCCATTGGTGAAGCTACTGATAACATAAAAGTGGTGCTTGATTTTATAAAAACCATTGCTGATCAAACCAAAATGCTGGGATTAAATGCAGCCATTGAAGCTGCCCGAGCTGGCGAAGTTGGACGAGGATTTGGAGTTGTAGCAGAAGAAATTCGTAAGCTTTCTGATGAATCCAGACAGACAACGATTAGAATCAAGGAATTAGCCCAAGAGATAGAGGAAAGTGTTCACACTGCCAAAATGATGGCTGAGATATCAGGCCGAGCTTCGGAAGAACAAGCTGCAGCTACCGAAGAAATATCAGCGAGCATTGAAGAAATAAGCAGTACTGCCCAGGTTCTAAGGAATATTGCCCAAATTCTCTAATTACGCACGTGTAAATTTGATCATTTAATAACTTAAGCAAAGTTGCTTATATTTTGATATGTCAAAAAAAGATTGGGAGATGCTATGGAATTAAATATTATGTATGCTGAAAAATACGATGAACTAGAGGCTCAAGAAATGCTTGGTGAAGTGAACCTCGCCCTATCCGGAGATATTGAGGATCATGTGGTACTCAAAACATCCGGGGTGATCAGCGCAGTGGGAAAGCTAGTCTATGAAAGCAATCATCGTTTTCACCTGGAGGTTTTCGGCGTTAGAAATGACCAACGGGGATCAGGTTGGGGGCGTGGTCTATTAACAAATCTGACAGCTATGCCGCATAAACATTGTCGTTCTTATTACGAAGATCAACTGGAAGGATTATATACCATTACGACCGTGGCTAAAGGAGAGTCTGCAGGTTTTTATGGCCGCTATGGGTTTAGCCCGATTAGCTTTTCTGATCTCAGCGATATGTATATTGAGCAGTGTAACCATTGCCCGGATAGAAATACCTGCCAACCAGTGCCTTTGATTTTTCTGGGAACAATTTAAGATGGTACCTTCTAAATCATACAGTGAAGACCAATAAAACGGGAGGCCATAATGGAAAGAGGAACAGTTTATTCGATTAGTATAAGTAAGGGGAAGGATAAGGCTAGACAAGAAATTCAAGAGGCTATAATTACTGAATACGGAATTGAAAATGATGGCCACGCAGGGGAATGGGGACGAAAATGGGGGCGACATATTTCTTGTTTGAGCCTGAGCAGTGTTTTAAATACAATAAATAATTTCAACGCCAGGCCTGGCGAATTTGATGAAAACATAATTATCGCAGGTTTGGATTTAAGCAAAATGAATGTTGGTGAGCAGCTGAAATTAGGTGTAGATGTAATATTAGAAGTAACTCAAATAGGAAAAGAAGGCTCTACCGATTATTATCCATTTAACGATAAGCCAATAAATTTGGGGTTAACCCTTTTATCGTACGAAGGCCTTTTTTTAAAAGTGGTTCATGGTGGAACGATTAAAAAGGGCGATCCAGTAGAGCCAATATAATGGTTTCAAGAACCCTGAACGATTATTAGCAAGAAAGGAGGTAGCGTATATGAAATTGAGTGCAAGAAATCAGTTCCCGGGTAAGGTGGTAGCGGTAAAGGAAGGAGTTGTCACCGCTCTGGTTGTGGTGGATATTGGAGATGGCAAAAAGATCACATCAACGATATCTATGGATGCTCTGAAGGACTTGAACATCAAGGTTGGGTCTCAGGTAACTTCAATTATTAAAGCATCCGCAGTCATATTGGCAGCTGATTAAGATTTGATACTCTCCCGCATAATTTAATATAAGTCATTCCTAAGATTTGTAGGGGACCATCTCTTGAGAGGAGATGGCCCCCTGTTTCAATTTATGGCCCTTATATGACACTACCGGCCCAATAACGATTGTTAATAATACCGCCTATAAAGCTATGAGAAATGTAGCGCTCAAGTTTCATTATGGGAATATAAAATCAAGAAAAACAGCATGAGCATTAAAGAATTGGACAAAAAAGCTAATAAAATCCCATTTTAAAGGGATTTACGGAAAAGTACCGGAGTTGGCATCATTTTTGCTTTACATACTCGGTAAGACAAATATCCTGGTTTGGGGCAGGCACGCTCAATAATTAGAGGAATACGCGGTAAGACATTGTAGAGCAGGAGGGGTTTCATGACAGAACTGAGGTCAGTAACGATTAAGATTGATGCCGCGTTGTTTGAGCAAATAAAAATCATTGCTGATAAACAGGGAAAAACCATATCTGGTGCGATGAGGGATTTGATTCATCGAGGGTTGGCAGAAAGGGTTTATGAGGAAAACACGGATTTAATTACAGCAGTAATCAAGGATCAGGTCGAACGTGTATTCAGATCTTATGCCATTTCGCTCACCCGCAGAAACACGGAATGTCCTGAAAAAGCCCTGGATTACATGGAAGAAAGAATATCTTTAATCCGGGCCAAATAGATACATTTTTACTGGACAGACATGGAGGCGGTAATGTTATAAAGGAGAGGTTTTAATTGATACGGAAAGACATTGCTAACATCGTAGCGAAAGCAAGAGCTGCCGAGTTATTACAACGTGAAGATATGGCTGCCCTATTTAATGTGCCTACATTCTCATCAGATTCAACTTACATCCAATCTGTAGCAAGGGAAATCAGCACCTTAGTGAGCGGCAACCTGGCGGAAATCCATTGTCACATCGGCATTAATTTGGGACCATGCGGTCGTAATTGTAAATGGTGTTCTTTTGCTGCAGTAAATAAAGTGTTTCCTAAACCCAGCATTTTACCAATCGAAGAAATCGTTAAACGGAGCATTCGCTTTGAAGAGGCAAGAGCAAACGCCATCTATTTGGTGTCTACCGGCGCCTTGGCTTTTGGACGATTAGTAGAAATTATTCAAGAGGTTCGAAAAAATCTTAAACCGGATACTGTGTTAATCGGTAATGTTGATGATTTTAGTTTGAAGGGAGCCCAGGCTCTTAAGGATGCCGGTCTCAACGGGGTGTACCATGCAGTTCGTTTTCGCGAAGGGGTTGATTCATCCATACCTGTGGAAAAAAGACTGGACAGTATGCGAAATGCTCATGAAGTCGGCCTCTCCCTGGGGACTTGTGTTGAGCCGGTCGGGCCCGAACATACAACGGATGAATTAGTAGAAACCGCCATTTTTGCCAGGGAATGCGGAGCGGTATATAGCGGATCAATGCGCCGTATAGCCATACCCGGGACTGAAGTGGGAAAGCGCGGCATGATTAATGATGCGCGGTTTGCACATATTTTGGCGGTTATTCGTCTATCAACCCAGCATCAGATGATCGGAATGTGCTGGCACGAGCCAAGCATAGACGGAGCTCTGGCGGGAGCCAATTTAATGTGGGCTGAAACTGGATCCAGTCCACGGGACACCCATGAGGATTGTGAAACAACACGGGGCCGAACTGTAGTGGATCTTCGTAAAATTTACTGGCAGGCGGGGTGGGAGGTGTTGGATGGACCTTCTCGCATCTGGAATCAGAGCTTCTATTGACATAGAAAGGCGGTATAGGCAGTGATAAAGAAATTAGCCGGAATGGTTGTTGTTTTATCTTTAATAATGGTAACTGCAGGATGCAGTAGGCTGAATAATAACCAGCCAACACAAAGCGGCCAACAAGCAAGTGAGCTGCGCCTGGGCGTAGTGCCGCTTCCCCACTATGCACACATGTGGATAGCAATGAAAAATGGATATATCGACGAAGAACTGGCCAAAGTGGGTGTGAGGCTGAAATGGCAGACCTTTTCTTTAGGCCCCATGGTCAGCGAAGCATTTGCAGCAGGGCATCTTGATGTGGGTGTAATGGGAGATTTTCCAGCATTTATCGGCCGCTCGGCCGGGATCGACTATCAGATAGTATCAATCGCGTCTACGGCGCCTAAAGCACTGGCACTAGTTGTAAAGAATAACTCGTCTATTAATAATATTTCTGAACTAAAAGGAAAAAAAGTAGCCACGACCCGCGGTGCTTATGGAACGAAACTCCTTTCCCTGCTTCTTGATAAGAACGGGATGACTTTTAATGATATTCAGTTCATTAACATGAGCATGGACGATCTTTCGTTGGCCCTGGTCCACGGAGATGTAGATGCCGGCGTTATGTGGGATCCCGTTCTTACCAGGATGGGAGATGTAGGTGAAATTCGTGTGCTTGCAGACGGGACTGATATTTATCCTGGAACTGCGGTTTTAGTGGCCGATACGAAGTTTGCCGCCAGTAATCCTAAGGCAATTGAAGCCCTAAAAATAGCTCTTCAGAGAGGAGCCCAATTTATCAAAGATAATCCTGACGAGGCGATCAAGCTCCTGGGAGAAGACATTAAAATACCCCCCGATCAGTTAAAAAAAGTCGTAGCGAAATTCAACTATGATGAGGCCTTAACTGATAGTCTGGCAGCAGACCTTAATGATACCAATGTATTCCTGCAAAAAAATGGATTAACCAAAAGTCAAGTGGATATGCAGTTATTTATTCGAAAATAGGACCAATTAAGAAGGGTCAATAACTTCGGATATTATTGTTGCGAATATATAAAGATTAGGATCGGGAAGGGGAGCACCGGTTTGGAAACGGTATTAAAACGAATATCCTCGGAATGGCCGCGCATAACTATATTTCATCCAATCTGGAAGAGAGGTTTTTTACCGGTACTTCTTCTCATGTTATGGCACTGGATTACTGCCTCAGGCTATGTAAAGCCGGTTCTTTTCCCATCTCCTGAAAGCGTATTACAGGCTTTTATTGAGATGTTGGGCAGCGGTGAACTGCTGGGCCATTTGAGTGTGAGCTTGATTCGTGTCATGGAAGGATTCGCCATAGCCTCATTTATGGGAGTTGGGATGGGTATGGCCATGGGATTGTTCCCCTTGCTGAATGATATGATCGAGGGAATCTTACAGATGATTCGACCCATACCGCCTATTGCCTGGCTTCCTTTAGCAATCCTCTGGTTCGGTATTGAAGAAGGGTCGAAGATCTTTATTATAGCACTGGGGGCATTTTTCCCCATCTTTTTAAACGTATTAAACGGCATAAGGCAGACCGACACCAAGCTGGTCGAAATAGCCCAGGTACTTGAGGTTGCCAAACTGAAGTTTACTTTAAAAGTAGTGATACCAGGTTCAATGCCGTTTATCATGACAGGCTTACGAGTTGGTCTTGGCTATGCCTGGATGTGTGTTGTGGCCGCCGAACTTTCAGGGGGGATGCGGGGTATGGGCTATATGCTTACGGATGCCCGATCGCTGGCTCAAACGGACAAAGTTGTCGTCGGGATGATGGTTATTGGCTTGGTAGGCAAGGCCATGGATGGGATCTTGCGACTTGTGGAAGGGAGGATAGTTGGATGGCGGGAGTTGTACACCGGGGAATAGAACATAATGAAAAACCTCATCTGATGGTTCAAAACATTTATAAGAGCTTTTCCGGCAAAGAACATGATTTGCCGGTTCTAAGAAACATTACTTTCAATGTTGCTGAGCATGAATTCGTTTGCATTGTCGGTCCCAGTGGGTGTGGCAAAACGACTCTTTTAAGGATTATTGCCGGCCTGGAAACCAATTATCAGGGTATGGTCATACTGGACGAAAAACCAGTTATGAAACCTGGCCTTGAAAGAGGCGTTGTGTTCCAGGAACCGCGTTTATTACCCTGGATGACTGTTAAAGAGAATATAGCGTTTGCGCTGCCTGCGGGTAGTTCCATAGTAACTCAGAAGTTGATTCAAAGCCTTTTGAACTTAGTGGGGTTAAGTGGATTTGAAAATGCCTATCCAAATCATTTGTCAGGTGGGATGGCTCAAAGGGTTGCCCTCGCTAGGGCGCTGATAAACCAACCCAAAATTCTATTAATGGATGAACCCTTCGGATCACTGGATGCATTAACCAGATTAAAAATGCAAAAGGAGATCTTGCGGATTTGGGAAGAGCAAGCCACTACGATAATTCTCGTTACCCATGATATTGAAGAAGCTGTCTACCTGGGAGATCGGATTATAGTACTTTCCGACCGCCCGACAACAATAAAAGAGATCGTTGAAATTGGACTTCCCAGGCCTCGAAAGAGAGCGGATTCTGCGTTTGCTGCGCTTAGACAACAGATTCATCAGGAGTTCTCTGGAGAGTCTTTATCACATTATTAATTTCAGGCTAGTTAAGTCGGCTTCATACAGGAAAAATTCTACTTTTGTATGAAAACGAGAACGATGAATTCAATGTTCAATTCAATGGAGAGGAGCTTTTAGGGCCAATATTACCAGGTTTTTAGAAATACGAGTTTAAAAAGAAAGGATGAAACAATTGTGGAAACTTATTACAACCCTGCTGATCTAGAAAAATTCGGGAACATGGGAGAAGAAGCTGCCGAACTCTGGGAAAAATTCATGTCTTATTATGAAACGGTATTTAAGGATGGAGCCTTAAGTGCTCGGGAAAAATCGCTTATTGCTCTGGCTGTTGCCCATGCGGTGCAATGCCCCTATTGTATTGACTCATACACCCAGGGCTCTTTAGAAAAAGGGGCCAATCAAGCCCAGATGACTGAAGCAATTCACGTGGCGGCAGCCATTCGCGGAGGAGCTTCGCTCGTTCATGGCGTGCAGATGAAAAATGTTGTGAAAAAACTGGGTTTTTAGAAAGAGGTTGAGAAGTTATGAATTCAACTGCTGAACAGCTTCAATGCTTAGGGGATATTGGGATTATACCCTTTGCCGAAAAAATAAAGGAAACAGATTTTTACCCTTTAATAAGTAATGACACGATAAAGACCATGCAGGTTAATGTGGGCAAAGTCTGTAATCTAACCTGCAAGCATTGTCATGTACAAGCGGGGCCGCATAGAACAGAATCTATGAGCAGAGCAACGATGGGTCAATGCCTTGAGGTGGTGGCGAACAATAAGATTCCAACGTTAGATATTACCGGTGGAGCGCCGGAATTGAATTCCAATTTATCCTGGATGATTTCAGAAGCTCGCCAAATAGGGTGCCATGTTATAGTAAGAACCAATCTTACGGTATTTGAATCGGAACATTGCTTCTGCAAGCCGGAATTTTATGCTGAGCATAAGGTTGAGTTGATTGCTTCGCTGCCTTATTATACTGAAAAAGATACCGATCGCCAGCGTGGGCCGGGAGTTTTCAGGGATTCAATTAAGGGGCTTAAAATATTAAATGAACTGGGATACGGGCAAAAAGATGGATTACTGATAATCAATCTGGTTTACAACCCGGGGGGTGCTTTCCTGCCGCCCGCCCAGCCATCAATTGAAGCGGACTATCATCGAGAGTTGACCAATAAATATGGGGTGTGTTTTAACAATGTCTACACGATTACCAATGTACCGGTAGGAAGGTTTTTGCAGTTTTTAACCAACTCCGGGAATTTAAAAGGGTATTTAAGTCGTTTGGCCGGCAGCTTTAATTCATCTACCGTCGGCAAGGTGATGTGTCGCGATCAAATATCAGTAGATTGGGATGGACAATTGTATGATTGTGATTTCAATCAGGCGCTGGGTTTGAAATGCTCCCCGGGACACATCAGTGAGTTCAGCTTGGATGCCTTTAAGGAGCGAAAGATAGCTTTGGGCAATCATTGTTATGCTTGTACAGCAGGACAGGGGTCAAGCTGTGGAGGGGCAACAATATAAGTTAAAATATGGGAAAAGTGTCTCCCGTTAAAAGGTATCATTTAAGAACCAGTCCTGAAATAGGACTGGTCAGCCTGTCGAAAAAGTCGACAGGCTGCCAGAGCGAGCAAAAAGAGTGAAGAGCAAGGCATTCATGAAGCCCTTGATTGAAACGTACACATGGTACGTTGATTGAACGGGGTGATTGAATAACGCAGCTATTCGCTCTTTTTGACGGTCTGACCAGTCCTGAATAGGACTGGTTCCTGGTCTTGCAGAGATATTGCTGATTGTGTTTAAATTGTTACTATGTTGATAATAGAAACCATAACAGGACATAACAAACACTATGTTGCTTACCTACAAGTTCCATTTTGCAGGGCAAAGCAATAGCTGATTTTAACATTCGTACACGAAGTTCGGGGGAGGACAAATAAAGTGGCATCCAAGAAGAGGAACAAGAACAAAAACAAAAAAGACGATTGGGAGGAATTATATGACGAAATCATCGATAGCGTCTCTGAAAAGCTTTCGGTTCTAGAATGTATGGTTGGTCTTCACTGGACCTTGATCAGGTCCGAGAATGGTACAGGATTGGCCAGAACTCTTGCTGGAGATGAAGATACATTCGAACTTCATAATATTACTGGTATGCCTCTAAAAAAACTGGCCGGCTACATGAAATCAAGAAATTTGCTGGAGGCGTCTCTGGGGTTAGCCGCCATAAATTCTGCTTTAAACCATCATGACTATATCGAAGAAATATCTGATCCCGACAACTCCAACGCTTTTAATAATTTGGTTTCGGCCTTTGAAGGGAAAAAGGTAGCAATGGTTGGCCATTTTCCTATGCTGGAACCACTGGGCGATATTTGTGAGCTTACTGTCATAGATAGAGAAGCACATGATAACGTTTATTCCGAAGCAATGGGCGAAAATATTCTTCCCGATCAGGACTTTGTTTTCATAACCGGTACAACGTTTATTTATAAAACAGCTCCCCGGTTGATCGAATTATCAAAAAATGCCACCGTAACATTGCTGGGACCAAGTGTGCCATTATCCCGGATTCTATTTAATTATGGCGTAAATACTCTGGCTGGGGTAGTGGTGACTGATGAAAGCGCACTATGGCAGGCTGTTCGTGAAGGGGGCAGGCAAAACGCACTGGATAATGGCACCCAAACGATTTTCATTTACCGATAAACAGTGTCTGGCGTAAGGCTTTTCGCATTATAGGACATAGGGATAAACCAGCCCCATATTTCAGGGCTGGTTTTTTGCTGATTGGAAAGCCAGGCAGGCTCGTAAATGATGAATAAAGACAGGCAATGATTGTCGGATGATCAAGTACACTGTTAAGACTAATTCTCTATCTTCTCGTCGGCCAAATTTCGTATGACTGCGTTGTCGTCAATCACAATACGCCCGATATTGTTCAATCCCCGACGGTCATTGACGGCCTAGTGTCGCGGTGCCAGGGGTGGCAAGAGTGGTAACAGAGTACTAGTTTTATTTTGAAACTGAACCAGTAACGACTTTATTATAGAAAATTTATGAGCAGTGTTGCTAAAAGCCTAAAAAGGGGCTTTTTTTTTATTTTTTACTTTGTATTTAAAGTGGCATGGTTTTTGCAAATTAAAAAATAAAATAACATTACATAACATAAAGGATGATAAAAGTATTGCATTACTTAACATAACAAAACATAATAGGGAACAAAGGCGTGCGAAAGGAGAGATAAAAAATTTATTAACGCTCCTAAAATTAAAGCAATGCAGAGAGGAGGATGCCAAAATAAAAAAACAGACACACCACGCTAAGGAATCAACCGGCATGCGATCATAACGTATGTGAAGCCGGTAATTCGTCAATAATGGGAGGGAAAAGAATGTGAAAACAAAGAAGAAAAGCTCCGGGAAACTGTTGAGCCTGTTATTGGCGCTGTTCATGGTACTCGCACCGATATTTCCGATTGGAGCACAGGCAGATGAAGCGTCGCCGAATTCTGCGTCCGTGACGGCATCGACAACCACGTCGGGCGACACAACCACGTCGGGCGACACAACCACGTCGGGCGGCACAACCACGCCGGTCGACACAACCACGCCGGTCGACACAACCACGCCGGGCGGCACAACCACGCCGGGCGGCACAACCACGCCGGACGGCACAACCACGCCGGGCGCCACAACCACGCCGGGCGCCACAACCACATCGTTCGAAACAACTGCGCTGGGCGGCATAACCGTGATGGAACTCACAGCGCCGCAAGAGCCCGCACAGCCGGCGATCGTAAAAACAGGCGATCCGGCCAAATTGACCTACCTTGCGGGCGAGGTTTTCGACCTGACGGGCTTTAGCGCCAAGGT
>DATMYR010000008.1:0-158518 GCA_035560815.1 Syntrophomonadaceae bacterium
TAAAATTCACACGACCTTCTCGGTTGTGTAAAGTCATCAAGAATTGCATTTCCATGTTCCAGGTAAAAAACTTTAAAGGTCGGATTATCTGCTGTTTGAAAAACCATTGTCAGTTCAGGTATTTGCTCCAAGATCCTTTCCTTCCTTTTGATGTCATCATCAAATCGGATCTCTCCGCTGACCCTTACCCAAACAAAGTCTTTCCTTGTCTTTGAGTATTCGATAAACGGTACAGTTGTGATCTGGTTATAAACATCTTTGGTACTAGAAGTACAAAAGTAGAGCCTTCCGTTATCTTCAAACATGAAGCCAAATGGTCTAACCCGGGGCTTTCCATCGTCAACTGTTGCTAGATAACCGATTGCTGCAGGGTCGTTTAAAATTGAAAGTACTTCTGTCCAAATAGTTGCTTCCATCAAAAAACTCCTCCCATATAACTCATTTCTTGATGCGAATTATACTTTACCATTAATTGCAAGGCAACATAAAGGCCTGGGTCTAACTCTCTATGAGGCCGGGTGAAGGCGTTTCTTGATCGGGGCGTCCAGGCTCTGCGTAACTTTTGCGGTTCAAGGATATAACCGCTGCAAGCAGAGCAATGGTCATAGCTACCAGCATGACGGAATGGTAGGCGGACATGAACCTGCTTATTTGTTCCGGGTTGGGCATGGTAACCCCACCCCAGGCTTCAAACAAAGATACGGATAGGGCAATACCTGTAATCATACCTACATTTCTTACCAGACTGCTAATTCCCCCGGCCAACCCCAGTTTTTGAACAGGAACGGAACTCATGACGCTGCTGTTGTTAGGAGATTGAAACATACCAGACCCCAGGCCCATGAGCAGGGAACCGGGAATTACCTGATAAAAATGTGCCGTCGTAGAAAGGGTTGAATAATAGAACAAACCGAGAGCACTAATGGTCAGACCGCCCGTTGTCAGGATCAAGGGGCCGAATTTGTCTGATGCATGGCCGCTGATAGGGGCCACAATGGCCATCATTACAGGAAAGGTATCATCACTAATCCCACCTGAGATGGGCTGTAGTTAAGAATCTGCTGTAGATAGAAGGGCAGGAGCATAGTATTGGCAAACATAGCGACAAAGCATAGATAACCGGAAAGATTGCCTATTACAAAAGGGCGGTTGCGGAAAAGAGATAAATCGATCATGGGGTGTTGAACTTTACGTTCATTAAATACGAATCCCGTTAGTAGCCCCACGCCCAAAACCAGACCCAATAATACCGGAGAGCTTGACCATCCCCAGGCTTCGCCATTATTGATGGCGAAAAGCAAACTAATCATCCCACCGGCAAATAATGAAGCACCGGTAAAATCAAAACTTTCCTTGTCTTTTCCAGGTTTATCAACAGGTAGAATCATTTGAGCAACCAGATAACCGATAATTCCGATGGGTAGGTTAATGTAGAAAATAGACCGCCAACCAGCCAGGCCTATGAGTATTCCCCCCAACGCCGGGCCGGTTAAACTACCGAGAGCTACAACAGTACCTGTTAGGCCCAGGGCTCTGCCCCGCTCCTGGAAAGGGAAAATGGCAGTAACAATCGCAGCACTGTTGGCCATTAACATGGCAGCACCAACAGCCTGCAGTACCCGCGTCGCCACCAAAAACCAGATGTTTGGCGCTAAGCCGCACAAGGCTGATCCCAGAGTAAAAATTAGGAACCCAAGCGAATAAACCTTTTTACGCCCCAGCATGTCGGCTATCCGTCCAAAAACCGGCAGTAGACTGGAAATGGCCAAGAGATAAGCGGTAACCGCCCATTGTAGGGTGGAAAGAGCAGAATGAAGCTGACCGGAAATGGTGGGTAATGCCACGTTAACGATACTACTGTCCAATGTGGACATAAAGGTTCCGATGGAAACCGTAGCCAGTACATACCAGCGGTAATCAGGGGAATTCTTTATCTTTTCGAACATGCATGTCCTCCGCTATCTAAATTGTCTGAAATTCTATTGAGTAAATCCTTTAATAGTGCTTGCTCGGGCCCCGAAAGTCCTTCCAGTGCCCGAGCCAGGGCCTGACGAGCTAAATCGGTAAGAGGCTCCCTAATGTTCTGACCTTCGGTGGTCAGGTAGATTAAGAAGGCCCGCCGGTCGTCGGGATCGACCTGACGATGAATCAATCCTCGTTGTGCTAGTTTATCCAAAATCCTGGTGGTGGTGGGTTGGTCCTTGAAGCTTTTCTGTGATAGTTCTTTTTGAGGAATACCGTCCTGCTCCCATAGACTGTTGAGTAGTGCCCATTGTTCCGGGGTAACATGAAAAGGCTTTAGTGCCTTAGCAAGGTTGTTCTTCATTTTGGTATGGGTTTTCGCAATAATAAATCCTAAAGATTGTTCATTGTTCATCTTGCCCACCTACATGTTCTAACAATAATTGTTATAACAAGTATAGTGACTATGTAATGAGGTCGCAATAGCACTTAATCAAAACCTTTACAAAGCAAAAACCAGGGCGTTCATAAACCCTGGTTTTATTATTGATTCTAGTATTTTATTCCCGGGTCATCTGCCATCATATTAACCGAGCCCTGGGGATAAAACACATTATAATGGTCTAGCTTAGGGTCCAAATTCTGCTGGGTAGCCTTAGGAAATATGAACAACAATTGATACTTTTCTCCAGCCTTATATACCAGCATGTCCTGGGTATCATAATGATGAATATTTTCAGGGGTCCCTAAGACCTCTTTAATTTTAGCCTGGGTTAGTTCTTTAATGCTGTTGTCGTATGACCTCACATCGAAAATCTGTTCACCTTTATTAATGCCAAAAACAGCATTGTGTTGTGTATAGGTAGCATATCGCCCTTTCGCTGCAGCAATATACTCTTCCTTGTCAGGATCTCCCCATTTTCCCTTTACAGTTTCGATAACCGTGGTTTCAACAGGGAATTCGCAGTTGATAACCTTTCCTTGCTTGGCTGACTGCATAATCTCATTCAAAAGCGTTGCTTGCGCATCCGGTTTGGCTTCCGGGTTAGAGTTATTGGATTCGGTAGAACCCGGCGCAGGTTGTGGTACGGGTTGCTTCGATGTATCTTGTTTCGTTGATGCACAACCTGCAAATAAGATCAGGCTTAACGCTAATAGTGCTAAGATCAAGAACCTTTTTGTCATAAATATTTCCCCCTTCTTACACCATTTACATATTTTTCATACTTATTGGAGTTCATCTCCATGACGCCATGATTACTGAATAGTTTGTTGAGCTTTCCTCATAGCGTAAACCACATCGGGTTTAAATAAACCAGTCCCCTTGTTAATAATACGAATAATAGATAACCAGCTATCAGTGCCGCCCCTGACAGTAAAATTCGCTTGCGGCGGCGCCGCGGACCCAGGCATTGCATGCATCCATACCGACCGTAATCTCCTCTGACAAGATCAAAAAGCTGCATCCAGACATGTTAAAAGGGCTGTCCTTCTGACGATCATAAAAACAGGGAAAATTCCTCACTCAAAACAGTTGAGTCCCTCCTTTTTATTCTAACAAGCATATCCAGTAACCTGCCGACAATTATTTCCATAAGATATATTGACAATATATGAGAGGAGGTAATTATTATGGCAGTATCGGAATTGTTTCCCATCCAAAGTGCTTACGTTTCTCAGTTTTATGCAAATCAAAGTTTCATAAGGCCACCGAATTTGTTCTTCGGCCAGTATCATGGTGCTGGAGATATCTACAGATCTCTGATTCAGTTCCCCCTACACTCAATCCCAATTAGTAGAATCATAAATTCCGCCCAATTGACATTGCCTATATCCCGGAATGAAATTCCAGTGGGAACCGTTATCAACGCGGGTCTACAATATGCATTGGTACCGTGGTCGCAATCATCGGTAACATGGAACAATCAACCTGGTTTCAATTTAGCTAAAACCTTTTCTGTATCCTCCGCCAACATTCCAGGGTCAGTGATTTCTATTGATATAACTTCCTTAGTAATTAGCTGGATAAACGGTTCGATTGCCAACGATGGCTTTGTAATTACCGGAAATGAACAGCTTAATTCCCTACTCGGTATTGCAAATACGGAACTTGTTACGACACCTTTTCCTATCCCGCTGGAACATTGTCATATGAGACATCAGCATTTTGAACATGAACATGACGACCACTGTAAGCACCATCACCGTAAGCATCGTCACAACCATCATGAGCACCACCGGGAGCTCGACCGGGAATTTGACCGGGACTGTGACAGGGAGTTCGACCGGGAGGCCCGTCGGCTGGATGTAATTGGCACAAGCATCGCTGTACAAAATCCTCCCGGCTCTCTAAATTTTGTTGTTGTTCCCACAATTCCCAGTGTTGGCCCTAAATTAATCATCAATTTTAGTTAGCTAACAGGCTTCAATTGAAGAAACGCCCGATTTCGAAGCAACATCGGAAGTCAAAGAGAAATGCTCCATTAAATATGGAGCATTTCTTGATTAAGCAGAATTATATATATATTCCTAGCTTTTCAACAGCGAATCATTTGCCCTGTCTCACTCTTCGCGCAAGGCTTCTGCCAATTCCTCTATTTCTTTACGGGCCAAATCGTCTCTTCCTGCTTGGGCTTCAAGGTGATGCTGCATTTCATGCAGCACTGTATCCATAATCTCTGCTTCCCAGGCTTCCCGGGGTTCACCTTCCAGCAGTCCCACGAAGGAGCCATAATAAAACACAATGAAACAACCCAGATGGCCGCCCTCTACGTACTCACCAAGAATGTAATACCCATCCTCGCGTTTTTTCCCCTTCTGCACATTAAAGCCACCCGTTAATTCCCTGCAGAACTGGGGCGGGATGCGATTTACTGCTCGATCCAGCATATCTGAGAACTCATTAAAAGAAGGCCTGGCCATTCTGTATCCCTCCCGTTTTCATCTATTTAACAGATCTGACTTAAAAACGTCCGCTTATTGCGAACGTTTTATCTTTCGGAACGATGAACAGGAAGTTAGTGAGCAAGAATTCACGGATTATTTTACGGCCAGAATATTATTATCTTTAAGGATTACATCATGTGCTCCGCCCTCAACGATGCTTGTGGACGAAACGCGGGTTAACCTGGCCTTTTTTTGCAATTCAGGGATTGTTATCGCACCGCAGTTGCACATTGTTGATTTCGTTTTGTTTAACGTAATCTGAACATTGTTTCTGAGTTTTCCTGCGTAAGGAACAAAAGAGTCAACACCCTCTTCAAAGGAAAGCTCCTCAGTACCGCCAAGGTCATAACGCTGCCAGTTCCGGGCTCTGTTTGATCCTTCACCCCAGTATTCCTTTACAAAATTACCGTTTATATTGAACTTATTGGTAGGACTTTCGTCAAATCGAGCAAAGTATCTCCCCAGCATAACAAAATCAGAACCCATCGCGAGGGCAAGCGTGATGTGATTATCGTGAACAATGCCACCGTCGGAACAAATGGGTATATAGACCCCTGTCTTTTCAAAATATTCATCTCTGGCCTTGGCAACTTCTATTAATGCGGTAGCTTGGCCTCTGCCAATTCCTTTTTCTTCACGCGTAATACAAATTGAACCTCCGCCTATGCCAACTTTTATGAAATCAGCTCCCGCATCGGCAAGAAACATAAAACCCTCTCTGTCAACTATATTTCCCGCACCGATCTTTACTTTCTCACCATATCTATCTCGTATAAAATCAATGGTTAACTTTTGCCACTCCGAAAAACCTTCTGATGAATCAATACATAAAACATCTGCACCTGCTTCTACAAGTGCGGGGACTCTCTGTTCGTAATCCTTAGTATTAATACCCGCACCCACAATGTATCTCTTTAATGAATCAAGCAATTCGTCAGGATTTTCTTTATGAGAATCATAGTCTTTTCGGAATACCAGCGATACAAGATTTTGATTGTCATCAACAACCGGAAGAGTATTGAGCTTATGGTCCCATATATAGTTATTGGCTTCTTTAAGAGTAATGCCTTCATTAGCACACATTAACGATTTGAAAGGCGTCATAAATTCGTGTACCTCTGTACTGAGAGGCATTCTACTAATTCGGTAATCGCGGCTCGTTATTAATCCTAGAAGCTTCCCATTTGAAGTCCCATCATCGGTAACAGCAACAGTTGAATGCCCGGTTTTTTCTTTGAGCCTCAAAACATCGGCTAATGTCTGTTCTGGTTTAATATTAGAATCGCTGGTAACAAAGCCCGCTTTGTGATTTTTTACCCGGCTTACCATCGCAGCTTGATCTTCAACAGATTGGGAACAGAATATAAATGAAATTCCGCCTTCGGTGGCCAAAGCAACTGCCATTTTGTCATCTGAAACGGATTGCATGATGGCAGACACAAGAGGGATATTCATTGAAATAGCAGGCTCCTCCCCCTTTTTAAATTTCACTAATGGTGTCTTGAGGCTAACATTCGTTGGCACACATTCAACTGATGAATATCCGGGTACGAGTAAATACTCACTAAATGTACAAGAAGGTTCGTCATAGTAAATTGCCATTATTATATCTCCTTGCTTTAATTATTGGATTAATTGCATAGGTTTGAAAATATATTCTAACAAATTTAATATTTTGTTTTACGAATGTCAACTATTTTCCTTGGAATTTATGGTCCAATAACAATATCATCATGATACTCCACCCGAAGAAATCAACCCTTTGATATCCCATCATTACCTCATTATATAATATCGGGCCTTATCCGATCAAAGGCAAACAGCAGTTTATCAGGATAGGGAGGCTTTCGCAGCCAGGATTCGCGATACGAACTATTTTACTATTACCTGCTTATTCTTCACAGAGCCACTTCGGTTTCAATGTGCTAGAGCCGGGCGGGGCAAAAAATTGGGGATTAAAGAGGCATCAGATTAAAACATTGGCAAGCCAACGAACCGGGCAGCAACCACCGCCACCCGGTGCATGGTTGTTCTATTTCTGCATTAAAGCTACACGCCGGTTAACGTCATTCCAGTTGACCAGGTTCCACCAGGCCTCGATCCATGCAGCGCGCTTGTTTTGGTATTTAAGGTAATAGGCATGTTCCCAAACATCCACGATCAGCAGCGGAACCGCCCCCCACTGGGTTAGATCCTGGTGCTTTTCCGACTGCAGCACAACCAGCTTTTCAAAAACCGGGTTGCAGGCCAGTATCGCCCATCCGGAACCTTCTAACGCGATGGCGGAGGCGGAGAATAGCTTTTTGAAATTATCAAAGGAACCGAAATCACGATCAATCAGTTCAGCTACTGCACCATTGGCCGGGCCACCGCCGTTAGGTTTCATGTTTTCCCAGAACATAGTGTGCAAGATATGTCCAGATCCGTGAAAAGCCAGCTCCCGTTCGATATGTTTAATCAAAGCAAAATCGCCTTTTTCCAGTGCTTCGGCCAGCTTGCCTTCAGCACTATTCAGTCCATCGATATAGGCTTTGTGATGCATATCATGGTGCAATCTTACTGTCTGTTCATCACAAAAGGGTTCCAGCGCATCGTAGGCATACGGTAAATTCGGTAAAGTATGAGCCATTACAAACACCCCTTACTTCCTTAAATATCCAAATTTTATTGGTAGTATATTAAGTCTAGCGTATTGTTAGTTTTCTCGCCAACTGCTTTGATAATACAGAAGTAAATATCAGCAGGAATTGATATCCCCTATGCTTTTTTCGAATACCATTATTCTTTGATAATTCCGCCTTTTGCGTTACTTTTGCTTAAATTTCAACAAATTGATCCATGCGTCCTATTAAATATAGTGTTATTGTACAATTGATGACCTTCGTCAGGCGTGTTATAAGTAATTATATGGCGATTTTTGTTGAAGGGAGACGTTTAATGTGAGAAGAGTAAGCGCAGTATTGCTGACCTTAATGTTCATGCTATCCATGGTTGTAAGTCCCGCCCTGGCTAAAGGGGGTGGCGGCAACGGAGGAGGAAGCAGCGGCCATGGAAGCCAAGGCGCCGCCTCCGTCAACTCAGGCCAAGGGAACCATGGTGTCACTTCCACCAATTCGGGCAAGGGAAATACGGTTACAAAAAATGCAAACAGCCCTACTTCATCGAACACATTGAAAACTAGCCATACTCCGAAGACAGTCAATACAGATTTAGTGTCCGACTTTTCTGATACTTCAGGACACTGGGCATCGAATGCAGTGAAAACCTTAAAATCTTTATCAATCATTCGGGGTTACGATGACGGAACATTCCGTCCGGATGATCCCATAAGTAATACCGAAGCGCTAGTTATGGTAGTACAAACAGCAGACCTTCTTGATACTGACGTGGTAACAGATCAGGAGGAAAGTGCAGCTCCCAATGAAGATACCACAGATGCGGATGCTGCCGAATCCGAAGCTGACCAGGTTCCTGCTTGGGCACAACCAGCGGTAACGAAAGCCGAATCCTTAAAGATCATCAATGTCAATCGTTTTCATAGCCAGGTACAAGCTGATCGGGCCCAAACTGCGGTGATGCTGGCCAAAGCCTTGAACCTGCAGCCGGTCACCAATGGGGAAATTCCATTCTCTGATGTAGGGTATATGTCTGGAGAGGATCTAGGTTACCTCGTGGCCTTGCAGCAATTAGGAATTATTCATGGCAGTCCGGACGGTAAATTTAATCCTAATAGTTCTATTACGAGGGCTGAAATAGCAGCAATGCTGGCTCAAGTCGTTCAACCATCCGGAGACGGTACCGACACGGATACGACCGATACGAGCACAACTGATACGAGTACAACCGACACAGGTTCAACCGACACAGGTTCAACCGACACAGGTTCAACCAACACAGGTTCAACCGATACAGGTTCAACCAACACAGGTTCAACCGATACAGGTGCCACCGATACAGGTACGGCCGATACAGGTGCCGGCATCACAAATACTGACGGATAAAAGAACATCAGTCCATAGAATCTGATGAAGTCATCTGAAAAACAATAAATCGGCAGTACTCACAATTCATGTCTTGGAACTAAACAACGTGTCAACGGAATTGCCCGTTTGACACGTTGCCTTTTTTGCATTTTATTTAAAGATGATTGAATAGACTAATAATCAAGATTTCTCCGAGCGGGATCGGGGAGTAAAAAATGTAAGCACACGGGAATTGGGTACGGTCACCCGTCATATCGGTGGAGCCATGTTTTTACCCACAGAAAATGCTTTTCCAATTGGGTTTCCAAGACCGTAATAGACACCGTTACTATAAACAATAGGTTTTATCTTTTTTACGTCGGGAATATCGTTAGCTCCGATCAGGTCTTCATCAACCTTCACATCAAGTATTTGTCCAATAAACTGAGTATGCAAACCAATCTCAAAGGTATGAATCAGTTTACACTCTAGAATGAGGGGAAATTCCTTAATATAGGGTGCGTCAACCAAATCACTTCTAACCGAATTTAGTCCGGTATAGGCGAATTTGTCAGTGGCTTTCCCTGAGACTATTCCTACAAAGTCAACCTCTTTAACATAGCTTTCAGACGGAACGTTAAGGGTAAAAGCCTTCCGTTCCATAATGTTGCCATAGGTATAGGTAGCCTTTCTAAGGGATACAGTTACAGCAGCAGGATCAGAACAGCATATCCCTGCCCAGGCAACCGTCATAGCATTGGCTTTTCCTTCTTTATCATAAGTGGCTACAACCCAGGCCGGCTTTGGATAGACCAGCGTCTTAGCTCCCAGGGACTTTTTCATTGTAATACCCCCCGTTCTTCAATTTTAACCATTATTATGTATGTATTCCTTATTATTCCACAACTTATAATAACATAATGGATTAACTGATAACAACCACCTCCTGCGTATTCTATGCAAACTATGACTCTTCCGAGAATCTATTTTTCTCCTGCCTAAAAGCTTTCCTTTTAGTGTTTCCTAATGCTCAATTCTACACGCCTTTTGTTCAAGAAAACGGGTTTTTCCCCGATAAATCAATTACCCTCGCTATCTAATGGACCAATTAAGGGTACAGATAGACATTGCTTAAAGCATATTCTTATTCGTTAATGGAATAATAAACTTCAAATAAAACCTTGAGGTGAAATTGAATGGAAATTAATCAAACCGAGTCCTTTACTGATTGGGAAAAATGGAAAGGGACACTCGCCAAAGCGGTATCAGTAGCAGAATTGGTCGGTATGTCCGATACAACCATAGAGAAAATAGGCCTCAGAATGGGCAACATATTGTCTTCAGCGATTGACCCCGAAAATAGAGAACAGAGGCTCCTTCAGGAATTATGGAAGGTTGGAGATGACAGGGAAAGGGCCGTTCTGACTAGATTGCTAATCAAGATGCTTCAAACAGATGCGCAACATTAATTATAAGCGTTAACCCGCTTAAATGGAGCCGCGGAAATGATTGTCGCGGCTTTTCTCACCTTTTTCCCAAAACCTCTTGACACATTATCAATTATATGCTATGCTTACATATTATATAATTGATTATTCGCGCGAGATGCTGGTATCATTCTATTGAGAACCAGGACATCTCGTTTTTATTTGGGAAGAATTATTAAGAAAGCCGCATCGAATGGAGGGATAACATGAAGATAGCTACTGGCGTTGAGATGCTTGAATTGTCGGCTCACCTGGTGTTCGGACCCACCACCATTTATCCTACACTGATCTGGGATAAGGATTCTGTCATTCTGGTGGATACGGGATTTCCCAGCCTGCTGCCCAATATTCGCCAGGCCATTGAAGAAGCTGGTATCGCTTTTAACCGGCTCAGTCACATCATTATGACTCATCATGATATCGATCATATCGGCAACCTGTTGGCAATACTAAGAGAAATTTCACATAAAGTTGAAGTTCTGGCTCATAAAGAAGAGATGCCCTATATCCAGGGAGATTTGCCTCCGGCCAAGTTGGGCTCTAGACCCAATCCCCATTTGGAGGAGCACCACAAACAGCTCTCCGAGGAACAGCGCCAGGCTGTTATGTCCGTGTTCTCAAACTTCAAGGCTTTCACGGCTCCGGTAGACCAAACGCTGACCGACGGAGAGGAACTGCCCTTCTGCGGCGGAATCACTGTCATTCACACTCCAGGTCACACCCCCGGACATATCTGCCTCTATCTTAAGGAGAGCAAAACCCTCATAACCGGAGATGCCCTATTTGTTGAAAACGGGGTGCTGGTGCCCGCTCCATGGCACCTTAACCACAACAACAATGATGCTTTACAATCGCTGAAGAAGCTTATCCCCTATGAAGTGGAAAACATCATTTGTTACCATGGCGGTTTATATCAAGATCATGGCGGGCGGCAACTGGCAGGAATAATCAGCAGCGTAAGCAGCGATTAAACGCTTCCATGAATAAAGATGCGGGAATGGTTTCTGCAACTCATGCTAAATGAAAAACACGAAAGACATCCTTTCGGATGCCTTTCGTGCATATCTACTATTTTACCGGTATGTCAAAGGATGTCGTCATTTCACCAAACAGATCTTTGTAAAAGCATACTTTTACTTTGCTACTCGAATTATCAAGGCCAAAAATCATCTGTGCATCACAAGTAACACCAGTCGCTATTTTTTGAGGGTATTTACTTACTGAATTAGGATACGTATATCCTATCTTGCCTTGTGAATCTATAACCTTGAAATATATATCCCCTAAATATACTTCCTCGTTACTGGCTAGATTCGTGTAAGTATAGTCAATTAAAATGACTTGGGCAGGTTTAGCAGTTGAAAATTGATTACGCTCACTCATCGCAGTAATTTTATTGATTTTCAAACTATATAAAGCTTTACCATTTGCATCTTTGACTGTATATTCATTTTGTCCGGAACTTGTTTGCTGAGGAACAACTGCAGTTGCTTTGTCATTGATACTGGCAGTATTTGTATTGGCATCCCAGCCCACTTCTTTACCGAACATCTGGGCCACAATGCTAATGGGCACATAGGTTCTGCCATTATACAGTATGTTGTCAGCAGCGACTTTCTGCCCATTTACAGAAATATTAATTGAATTGAGTTCCACTGCGATGTTCTGAATAATTCCCTCTGCAAAAGCGCTGGAGGTGGTTAGCACCGCCGTCAAGATTACCCCCACGAGGAATCCTTTTAACTCCCTTTTCATAAATCAAATACCTCCCATTTTTTATTCCCATTATTCTCCATTTAAGGATTATGTTCCTTCTGTCTTCAATAGGAAAATATAAACCCAATAGGGAAGAAAGAAGGAGTGCACATACTATCGCACTCCTTCTTTCGTGTGTCAAATCAGCAGGAAGATTTGAAGTGGCCTTTGCTATCCTACATTTTATCTGCCATTAAATTGCATACTGCGTTGGAGAATGCAACCGGGTCCTCAATGGCAATGCCCTCGATTAGTAATGCCTGGGTATACAAAATCTCGCTATAGGCTTTCAGCTTTTCTTGATCATCCCGATACAGACTGCCCAGGGTTGAAAAAATCGGATGATTGGCATTTATCTCTAAAATCCGGTCGGCCTTCACCTGATGCTCAGAAGGCATGGCGTTCAATACCTTTTCCATTTCCAAGGACAATACACCGTCGCTTGTCAAACAAACCGGGTGGGATTTAAGCCTTTGCGATAAACGAATCTCTTTCACCTTGCCATCCAGAGATTCCTTGATAAAATCGAACAGTTCTTTGTAATCCTCGGCCTGTTTCTCAGCTGATTTCTTTTCTTCCTCACTTTCCAGTCCTAAATCGCCGCTGGAGACAGATTGAAATTCCTTGTCGTCATAGTCGTGTAATATTCTTAATGCAAACTCATCAACATCATCGGTAAGATAGAGTATTTCAAAGCCTTTGTCTTTAAGCAACTCCGTTTGCGGCAGGCGGTCTATTCTTTCTACACTTTCCCCACTGGCATAATAAATAAATTTTTGCTCCTCCTGCATACGACCAATATATTCTTCGATAGTCACCAGCTTCTTTTCCTGGGAAGAATAGAACATAATTAACTGCTTCAAAATATCCTTGTTGACACCATAATCATTATAAATGCCAAACTTTAATTGCAGCCCGAAGCTTTTATAGAATTTGTCATAGGTTTCCCGCTCTTTGTTCAGCATATCAAGCAGTTCACTCTTGATCTTTTTCTCCAGACTCTTGGCAATGATTTTTAGTTGACGGTCATGTTGAAGCATTTCCCTGGAAATATTCAGCGACAAATCCTGTGAATCCACCAGCCCCCTGACAAAGCTGAAATGGTCAGGCAAAAGGTCGGCGCATTTATCCATGATTAAGACTCCATTGGAATAGAGCTGCAGACCCTTTTCATATTCCTTGCTGTAGTAGTTGTAGGGGGTGCGGGCGGGAATAAACATAAGCGCATTATACGTTGCCTTCCCCTCTGTGTTGCTGTGAATGATCTGCAGGGGGTTTTCATAATCGTAATATTTTTCTTTATAAAAGTTGTAATAGTCCTCATCGCTTAATTCGCTTTTATTTCTACGCCAGATGGGAACCATGCTGTTGAGTATTTCAGTCTCGATATAACTTTCATATTCACTTTCACTGCCCTCTTTGGTCCTTCGTTTCTCCACGTCCATTTTAATAGGATAACGAATGTAATCGGAGTACTTTTTTACAATCGCCTTGATCCGGTAGACATCTAAAAACTCATCATAACTCTCCTCTTCCGTGTTATCCTTCAAGGCAAGAATAACATCGGTGCCAACACTCTCCTTGCTGGCATTGGTTATTGCATAACCGTCCAATCCTTCTGATTCCCATTGAAAAGCCTGACCGGATCCGTAAGCTCTGGTGATCACGGTAAGTCGTTTACTGACCATGAAGGCCGAATAGAATCCCACGCCAAACTGTCCGATAATGTCAATATCCTCTATTCCCTGGTTTTCTTGCATGAAAGCCAGAGATCCACTATTGGCTATGGTGCCCAGATTGCTTTCCAGCTCCTCTTCGGTCATCCCGCATCCGCTATCGGATATAGTAAGGGTGCGCTTTTCTTTATCAATGAAGATCTTGATATAAAAATCGTCTCGTTTCATCCCCACGTTCTGATCGGTTAAAGAGCGGTAATACAGCTTGTCAATGGCATCACTGGCATTGGAAATCAATTCTCTGAGGAAGATTTCCCGGTTGGTATAAACCGAATGAATCATTAAATCCAACAAGCGTTTTGATTCAGTCTTAAACTCAATTTTGGCCATAATACTAAACCCCTCCTGGTTAAGATTATCAACATAATATATATCTCAATTTCTTTTATAATTCAAGCACTTATGCAAAACTAATTGTAATCACTTAATCCATACTCCTTCTTAACTAATCCCAATAATAAGAAGATATGAGGTTTGAATTGGGTGCTGCATAGGAAAACACCGGCCATTGAACTTGGCCGGTGCTGATAAAGCCAGCAAACGCAGGTTTCACTTAGCAGCAGCAACCGCTGCCGTCTTTGCCCATTTTGCTCATGACTTCAGGAATCATCTCGGTCAGCTTGTCCAGACAGCCTTTCTTGTTGAGTGCATAAACCTGCACACCACTCTCATCAATGATGAGAAGTGCGGCCGGTGAAAGGCTAAGTCCGGCGCCGCCGGCATCACCTTTGCCAACTCCCTGCTGCGGGGCATTACCCTCGCCGCCACCAACTCCCAAACCCATGCGTACGGAAAGCAAGGGGATGATGGTCTTGCCATTGCTCACGATGGGATCACCAACCACTGTTTTGGCCTGGGCCATATTTTCCAGACGGGAAATGAGTGCCTCGATATTTTCTTTAAACATACTGAACAACCTCCTTTTGTTTTCTTCTGATTTTTATTTTCGGCCACCATAGGGCTCTGACCGGCTTTTTAAAAATAAACACCACACCGATTGCTAGAATCTGAAGGGGGACAAACCATCCCCGGATGCTCCCCCGAATGTCTACAATAGACTGGGTAAAATCAGGATGTAGATCAATAGAGCCACCTATTCCAGGTAGGGTGGCTATCAGTCCCATCACCATTCCGGTCAAGGATGGATCTTCAAATCCATACGTACCAGAAAGGTTCATGTTCAGGTGTAGAGCCCGGATAATCTTACCAAGCAAATTCTTTAATGCGGTAAATAGCTGGCGGTTGATGAAAGCCATGATATTGCCAAAGGATTTTTCTCTACCCTTTTTCGGGGAAGGCTTTTCTGTTTTCGTAGACTTTCCTGCCCCTGGCGATATATTCTTTCTAATTCCCATTAAACCCAGGGACAAGTGAACTTTTCTGTCACTACGGATCATCTCGAAGCTGAAAAAACCTCCCGCCCATCTAATCCGACCCCGAAAGTCAAAGCCCTGCGCATATTCACCCAGGAGACAATACTGAATCGGGGCCAGTATAACAGCAGCCAGCAGTACAGCAAGAATAGATAGGCAATAGATCAAAACCGTACTCACTTGTTTTCCCCCTTCTTATCCTGGGGTGGGAATACCAGCCGTCTAGCCAGAGCCGCTGTCCCCGACATCAACCTGGGCAATTGCCGGCCGGTAGCCCGTGTAACAGAAGATATGAAGCCCACACCCGGGACGCAACTGACTCCCAGTATGGCGGGCTGCCAGGCTAATTTCTGGACGTCCCAGTAGTTTGATTCAGAATTTCGGATTTCCCGCTGGCTGTGCAAGGCCTGGTTAATGACTTGTTGGCGGAGATAAGGCAGCTCGGCGGGAAGATTCCCTTCACGGCTCTGACCCAACTCAAACCATAGAAGCTGCATCCGACTCATTTCCCTGCGGCAGGGGCGGCACTGGCCAAGATGCATTTCTAAATCTCTCCTGGCCGGGGCATCCATTTCCCCGTCCAGATATTCCTGCAGACTTTCCAGATTACAGTTCATGAATCTAAACCTCCCAAGCGTAATACGCCGATAATTCTTTCCGGAGAGCAGCACGAGACCGGAACAAGTGGGTTTTTACTGTGCCCAAGGGCACTCCGGTTTCATCGGCAATTTCCTGGTAGCTCATTTCTTCCTGATGACGCAATGTGAGCAATAATCTATATTCCTGGGGCAGCCGGCTGATAGCTTGTTGAATGAAATGGCCGGTTTCCTGCCATTCCAGCTCATTGCCCAGATCCTCCTTGGAAGCTATGGTATCAGCCAGAGTGAGATCGCTATCCCTCAAAGGCTGATCCAAAAAAAGCAAGACTGGAGAGCGCCTTTGCAGGAAATTTACACAGGTGTTGACAGCAACCTGGCGGACCCACGGTTTGAAAGGGCGGTTTAATTGGTACGTCCCCAAGCCCTGGAAAACTCTGATGAATGTCTCCTGGGTTAGATCCAGTGCATCTTCCCGGTTGCCGGCAAAACTATGGCAAAGACGGTATACATACGCCTCATAGCGGCGCATTAAGTCCTGGTACGCCTGACTCTGCCCTTCCCGGCACTTGAGTACTAGCTGGAGATCGTCCTCAGCCAACGGGGCTCCCCCTCTCTCTCACTACTCTATACAAGGATCAAGGCAAAAAAGTTTCACTATGTATTTTTATATCATGGATACGTCTCTTTAGGATAAGAGATTGGGTGCCAGGAAGGGCACATTGAAGTGAAAAAGGAAAAGCAGTTGGGTGATTCTATAGCCAACTGCTTTTTATTGATCCCTATAAGTTTTTAAGCGTCGTGGGTCCGAAAACGCCCCTACAGTGGCTAATACTATCATTTAGTGAGCTGTAAGCAAGATCCAACTCAGCAATCGCTTTTTTATTCAGACCGCTTTTGGGGAATTTTTCAATCTCCGATTTGGCAGAAGTAATATGTGATATTACGGTCTCAACGATAACCCTCTCGTCCACCATGATTCACCTCCTTCAATGAGCATCCAAACTCTAGTTTTTCCAGAGCATGTTAATATATGCCGCCATATTTGATACCAGGAGAGAAATCCGTTTTCGAGAAAAGCCGCAGAATCATTCCCTGACCTCGATCCTGATCATACGGGATTTCATTCTACCGAAATATTCTGCTCTTTCCAGGCAGGAAGCTTGGCCATCATACTCCGGGCTGCAGCGCGGGCTGCTTTCTCATCAAGCCCCTGGGTCTTGACAATAAATGCAGTCATTCCATCAAGCTTCTCTTCATAAGAATGCATGGAACCGTCAGGATTACAACAATATCTGCAGTAATTCTTGCTTTCATCATTCCCTGCGAAGTCGGATGAATCATTCATGGGCATGCCACATGCGATGCATATTTTCACCTTCATTACCTCCTTTCATAATATCAATTCCCAGTTTATCCAGTTGTTTGATTCCTTCCGAGTAAGCGTATAGGCTGAAGTCTTGTCGCCATCCTCTTGCAGCCATTCCAACTCTACGAATCTTGTAAACAGCCTTCAACCCAGCGTTCCTCCTAGATGACCGTAGCACACCCTGGCTTTTAGCGGTTTGAGTTCCTGGTCTTTCAAAGCACCCCCCTCCTATTTGAATGTTTTTATCAGATTCATGTAGTGTTCAAGAAGCATCGGACCATAGCGCTCCACAACAGAGCTTTCAGGAGCAAATAAATCACTATTGGTAATGTAATAATGGATTAAACCCACCCAGGTATTAAAGAAAAGGTGGAGCGGCATAGGAGCAATAGTACCGGCCTCCATTTCCCGTTGGGCAGACTGGCTGATGTGTAAGGACACGGCGGATTGGATCATAACAAAGGTATCCCTAGCCATCGGAGGCAGAAGTCGGGCCTCGATCACCAACCTGGTGTAAAATGCTTCAAATTCCATGATGCTGGTCAGATGCGCTGCCAACAGTTCCTGTACGCCTCTGCACTGACTGGATAGCTCATGGGTGCGGTGGGTAATATTTTCTCCAAATTCCTCAATGACAGCCGTAATCAACGCTTCCTGTGATGCAAAATGAACAAAGACCGTCCCATGAGAAACACCCGCCGCCTCGGCGACGTCTGACATTCGTGTTGACATAATCCCACGGCTTGCGAATTCATTAAATGCAATCGCCAATAGATTTCGCCTGGTTTGTTCTTTCTGTATTTGCCGCTGATTCTTTTTCATTTAATTGACTCCCAAGTCATTGACTTTATAGTCATTGTATTAATATGGGGCTCTATTGTCAAGCAATGACCAGTATAAATCGCAATTTGATCTTGCGTCTTGCTTAATTAATGATTTTTATAACTATTTACTAAAATATTCGTTTATCTCGCCCATCGATCCTGAAAATAGCCATATTCCCATACAATTCCACATTATCATCACATATCTCTTCCAGAACATGATAAACATGATCATTCATCATTTTCTATATTTTTACTTTTAAAGTATAATTCTGGGTATATTTTCTTGCAGCTTAAATCCTCAGACAGATTTTGTTTTAGTTCTCCATATTTCGGGTCTAAATCTAATAATAGGGAACTTGATGGGTTTAGTACGTGATGATGATTAATCCAACGCATAGATGGGGAGGTAGCAATATGATTGAAGTAAAACGTGAAACTGGATTAAATGGCTTAGTTCGCCTCGACGGAGACATCTTGGAGATTTTCGGTTTCAAAAGAGAATATTCCCTAAGAATCCACGTGAACCAGATCTCTTGCGTTTCCCTGGGAAAAGTCCGGCGATCCGGTTCTGGAGAAATGGAGCTTAATTTAGAGATCAGATACGATACCTATATAGGGCAGGCATTTTTTGAGGCGGGCAAAATTAAACCATTGGAAGAATTAGTTGATCTGCTATCAAAGAAAATAATCTCTCATTGAACTCGGTTCTAAAATGTAAAGAAGTATTATGTCCCATATTATCAGCCCAGCGCAAACGTCTTTGGATAGTGATTTACTACCGATAATGTAATCCTATAATGTAAAACTTATTTGACATTTTCTAGTTCCGTTTGTATGATTACTAATGTAAAATGTATTTTACATTCAAGGAGGAGTCGCTCATGAGAAAGGCCGACGAAATGGAAATTTATATCTCTTTAAAAAGCATGAGGTTTGCCTGGGCCTACACCATTATTTTCCTGCTCGTATGGATATGTTACGACTATATGAAGGGTAATATCTTGGGCTTGCCGTTTATATTGCTCACCAGTCAGGGAATTGTCTTTTGGTCAAGTCAGTTTATCATAAGAAGAATTATGGCAGGCAAAAATGAAGAATAGGATTAAAGAATTAAGAAAAGAGTTGGGCTTAAGACAAGAAGATTTGTCCTTGATGTTAAATGTAACCAGACAGACCATAAATGCCATTGAGAACAATAAATACAACCCAACCCTGGAGTTGGCCATGAAGCTTGCTAAGCTCCTTAAAACAGGCGTAGAAGAATTGTTTTTGATGGAGGATTAGCGGGGTTGGCGGGCAAGGAACTGCTTATTTTTCAAAATCCTTGCCTTTCACCAGATTGCCTCGCTGGATTGCTTCAAGGCCAAAACGCTGGCGGATGGAATCCATAAGCTGGTCCAGATCATAATTTTTCCTTTCTTCTTGAAAGAGGCTGCCCTGCTCCCAAGCATCAGCTTTGGACAATTTGCCCAGGGAGAGTCCCAGCAAACGTAAGGGGGGCTCTCCGCTGTACGACTGCCTGAGAAGTTCGTCCGCCACTTCACCTATAACCAGGTCGGCATGACTGGGTGCGATGGTCCGGCGCCGGGTTATGGTTTTAAAGCTTCGGTAGCGCAGCTTGACTGTGACGGTTGAGCAGAGTATATTATCTTTCCGGAGTTTGCTGCATAATTCCGCCGCGAAGAATACGAGATGGTTTTGCAGGGTTTCCATATCTGAAACGTCTTCGGAAAAAGTCACTTCCCGACCCAGGGACTTTCTTTCCTGCTGAACTTCCACCCGGCGCAGGTCTACTCCCCGGGCCAATTCCCAGTAGTGCCGCCCGCTGTCGCCCAGCCTTTCTTCCAACCAACCGGGAGGCAATGTTTGAATATCTCCTATGGTATAGAGTCCCAGGTGATGCAAAGCTTGCTTTCCCTTGTCCCCTACTCCCCACAAGCGAGTGACAGGAAGTGGTTTCAGTACTTCCAGAGCTTGATCAAAAGTGATGATGCGCAAACCATCGGGTTTACCCAGTTCGGATGCCAACTTCGCCAGGAATTTATTATAGGAAATGCCCACCGATATGATCAAATCCAGCTCGCTTTTTACCTGCTCTTTTATCTGGCGTCCGATCCTTTCCGGGCTTCCGAACAGGGCTTCGGTTCCGCTCACATCCAGAAAGGCTTCGTCAATAGAGAGTGGTTCCATAAGCGGCGTGTATTGAGAAAGGATGGCAAAGACTTGCTGGGATATTTCTTGATAACGAGACATGCGAACTGGCATAAATATGCCCCGGGGGCAAAGCCGATGGGCCTGGGCCATAGGCATAGCCGAGTGAACGCCGAATGCTCTCGCTTCATAGGAACAGGTGGAAACAACTCCCCGAGAGCCAGCTGTTCCCCCTACGATGACCGGTTGGGCCTGCAATGATGGGTTGTCCATTTGTTCCACGGAAGCAAAGAATGCATCCAGGTCACAATGGATTATGTGAATGGACGGGCAGTCACGTGCTGCCATTTCAACACTTCCCCTGCTGTTGTCGATTATGAAAGCCCCATGGTGTTCTAATAACTATGGTGTAACATTTTACGCTGTTGATGGCGGGCCAGAACTGATAAAGTATAGTTCATCGCAAAATATGTTGCGGCAATCATACCAAACAACGCGAAAACCTGGGCTGTGCTGCCATATCTCCCCATGATAATCATGCCTTTGCCTGTCAAATCTTCAGTCCCCACCGCCCAGACAAAAGAGGTGTCCTTAATTACCGTGGTAAACTGTGATACGATCGGAGGTATCATATTGCGTAAGGCCTGGGGGAGAATGATATGCACCAGAGTCTGGACGTAATTGAAACCCTGTGAAGTAGCCGCCTCCCACTGACCCTTATTGATGGAATTCAAACCTCCCCGGACGATCTCTGCAATCATGGCCGAGGTAAATATCGTCATGGCTGCAATCCCGGCGTTAATAGGTGTCAGGGGTGTCATGAAGCGGGTAGCTAGAATAAAGAGGAGCAAAGGCGTGTTTCTAACCGTCTCGATATAGGTTGCAGCCATTGGTGCAAAAACTGCATTTCGTGAATATCTGGCTAATCCCAGAATGGTCCCGAAAATCATGCTCAGCGCTATGGAGGCCAGCGCTATATACATGGTAGTCATCAAGCCTTGTCCCAGGAATAAAAAGATTTCCGGTTTTAAAATATCTTGTATCATATATGGTCTCCCATGCGGTATTCTAAGCGCCGGGCAAAGGTAGCCAGAGGTAGACAAACGGATAAATAAAGCAGACCTGTGATTACATAGGCAGGGCCATAAAATAAGTTTTGGCTTGACCAGCAGTCAGCTTGATAAATAAGATCTCCTCCTGCTACCATAGCCACTACCGAAGTATTTTTAATTAAATTCACCGCCTGGTTGGTCATGGGGGGGAGTACAACTCGTTTTACCTGAGGGAGGATTATGTAACGCATAGCCTGCCAGTAAGAAAACCCTTGTGAGTAGGCTGCTTCCATCTGTCCTTTGTGAACCGATTCTATTCCTGCCCGCACCACCTCGGCTACATAAGCTCCATGGTATACACCCACACCCAGTATTCCTACCAAAAAAACCGGAAGGTTAATTCCCAGGTGGGGTAAGCCATGGTACAGAAAAAAAATCTGAATGACCAGCGGAGTATTTTGAAAAAATTCAACATACCCACGGTTGGCAAGCTTAAAGGCTTTCCAATAGCTGCTGCCCAGAACTCCGAATATGACTCCGAGCACCAAAGCCAACAGCAACGCCAGAATGGATAGCTCCAGAGTCGTTGCAAACCCATCCAGGAAAATGGGCCATTCTTTAAAAAGAGCTATCCATTTAAATCCGGCGAAAACTTGATCCACTATTTAATACCCCACTTTTGAATAAGCTTATCTAATTCACCCGATTTTTTCATATCATTTACAGTCTCGTTTACCAGAGCAGCTAGAGCCACATTCGCTTTCTTGGTGGCAATACCATAATTCTGAGGACTGTAACGTTCAGACAGAATTACAACGCTGTCGTCCAGATAACCGTTTAAAATAGCACCATCAACCGAGAAGCAGTCTACTCGTCCGGAGTCGAGGGCAGTCTTGATTTCAGGATAAGTCCCGAATTCCAAGAAGCTCACCTTAATACCATCTGGAGCAGCCGCATCTTCGATGGCTTTTTTGGAGGTGGCACTCTGGGCTACGCCGATCTTCTTGCCATTTAAATCCTTAAGGCTTTTGATACCGGAATCCTTCTTCACCATCAGGGCCACCCCATCGGTGAAATAGGGGTCCGAGAAATTATAGCTTAGTTTCCGTTCATCGGTAATGGTGAAAGTGGCGATATCCATATCTAGTTCGCCATTATCCAGCAGGGGTCCACGGGTTTTGGCAGTAACCGCCTGGAGATTAATTTTTTTCTCATCTCCCAGGATCTTCTTGGCTATTGCCCGGGCCAGGTCTATTTCCATTCCATCAATATTTCCAGTCTTAGGATCTTTAAAACCGAATTTCGGCACATCAACTTTTACGCCCACATTAAGAACTCCACGATCTGTTATGGCTTTTATGTCGGCCGCCGCCTGGGAACTGGAAGTTGAAGTTGGAGATGTTTTGGAACTGCACCCCGACACTAGAAAAGCGGTCATCACCAAAAGGCTGATCGTTATCATCATTATCTTTTTCATGAAGTTGCCTTTCCCCTTTCCCAAAATCTATATAGACCTATGTCTTCATTAACAGACTATCCCTCGGAACGAATTATCTTGTTCAGAAATAGTTTGGTCCGTTCGTTCTGCGGATTCTCAAAAAAGTGCTGCGGCGGACCTTCCTCAAGGATATTGCCTTCGTCCATAAAAATAACTCGATCGGCTACCTTTCTGGCGAACCCCATCTCATGGGTAACTACCACCATGGTTATACCTTCACTGGCCAGGCCAACCATAACATCCAGCACCTCATTAATCATTTCCGGATCCAGTGCCGAAGTTGGTTCATCGAATAATATGATCTTAGGCTGCATGTTTAAAGCCCGGGCAATGGCTACCCGCTGCTGCTGTCCACCAGAGAGTTGGGCAGGATAAACATTGGCTTTATCCTGTAAGCCCACGCGTTCCAGGAGTTGGAGACCTGTTTTTATTGCCTGATTCTGGGGAGTCTTTTTGATAATTGTCGGCGCCAGGGTGAGATTTTCCAGGACGGTTTTATGTGGATACAGATTAAACTGCTGAAAAACCATGGCTACTGATTGTCGCACCTGAGCTAGCGGCGCATGTGGTGCAGTAATATCAATATCATCAACAATTACCCGGCCGCTAGTAGGCTTTTCCAGCAAGTTTATACACCTGATTAAGGTGCTTTTTCCCGAGCCGCTGGGGCCAATAATAACCAGCTTTTCACCACTTTTTACCGTCAAGTTAATATCCTTTAGAACCTGCAACGAATCAAAAAATTTGTTTGCTGCTTCCATTTTAATCACCCGGCTTGAATACCTCCTTCCCGAATATTTACCTATAGTATATCCTAGCAGATTTATCCATCTTATTTAAGATATATCATGTGATGTTAAAGCTGTGTTGCAACAGCGCAATCCCTAAAAAAACGAAAAGTCCCCGTATTTTTTACGGAGACATCTTTGCCTCTGGTAATAGTTTAATTATAAACTCAATAATTCTGATGTCCGAAAAAATGTGTATGTACTAAGGAAAATTCAAATTCCTACACTTTTGCTTCTTCTCTCCATGATCACCGTATCTCTCCAAATTCCATCCAAACAGGCAATTTTTTCTCGTATACCGATCTGCCTAAATCCGCAAACCTGATTGATATTTATACTGGCATTGTTTTCAGCTAGAATCACTGAGAATAGTGTCCAAATGCCATTTCTCTCTGATGATTCAATTACCATTCTCATTAATTGAGTTCCGATACCTTGGCCTGAGTAATTTACGTCAATATACAAACTTACTTCCGCTACCCCCGCATAGACTTTTCTTGTGGAAACTGGACAAATAGCCGCCCATCCAACCACCTTATTATTTTCAACAAAAACGAATCGAGAATGGGAATGATGTTTGGAATCCCATTCTTCCCATGATGGGATCTCGGTTTCAAAGGTTGCATTTCCAGTTTTCATTCCCATTGCGTAAATTTCGATAATTCTCTGCCCATCAGACTGCAACATTTCTCTAATCATATCAACCTCATAAATACGCACAATGTGATTCTTTTATTTTATTATTTTTCACCTTTATTGGCATTAACAAAAACAAAAAATCCATATCACTCCTAATGTTTGCATTCACATACAGAATTACGCGAATACTTTTGATGTATCCTTACGACTCGAACACTGTATGCCGTGTATAATTCCTCCGAGCTATTTTTTAATAATACATTCCACGTACAACGAGTTTACATCCCGTTATTTCCAGACATGAAAATAGTGTGTGGCAGCTCAGGATCTCAGTAAGCGGAGCGTGAGGCAGCGGAGGCTGCCACCTCCGGCCAGCAAAGCATCTGGATGAAATTCGATGATCTCCACTCCCCGGCGGGCCAATTCCTTCTTGGTATGCGTATTGAGGGCAATATCGTAGTGTACAATGGTGTCTGATTTTAGCGGCACAAAACTGGTAGCCCAGCGCTGCTGTTCCTCATCGGATACGGCCAGGACCTCCATCCCCCGTTCTTTCATGAAGGCCGGGAAGTCAAGAATGGCATTACTCCCTTTTCGAGTGTATTGAGTAGTAGTGACAAAAGCAGGCAGATAGGCCAGGGCCAGGTGTTCGTTCACCCGATTGAAAATCATATCGGAGTGCATGAAACGCCGGAGTTTTGGTATCGTTACATAGATTACCTCAGAAAAGAGCTGCAGTGCGACGGGGATGAAGTGTTCTATGGATCTACGGCTATGCCGTTCTGTTTCTGCAACAAAAAGGGTCTGGGGGGAAAGAAGAAGACAACCTTCAAACTGCTGCCCTTCCGAAAACTCGTAGTATATAGGAATGCCCAGGTTTTTCAATGCCTCCTTCACCACGATCTCCTCGTGTTCTCTTCCCCCGGAAGACATCTTGGAGAGGATAGCCCCCCGGCCTGTGACTACCCCGGTATCATGCAAATATGCCAAGTTGGGGAGTCGGCACAGTAAATCATTATTATCCGCAACCCAGTCGCTCAGTTCAAAGACCTGAACACCCAGGGATTTAAGCAGATCGGAATAGGCCTGGTGTTCCGCAAGATAGCGTTCCACATCGGGAATCTTGTCATAAAGGAAGAAATGAAAGTTATCACCATTCACAATAGGAAGGGATGCTACTGGCTTGTGCAGCAAAACCGCCTTTAGTGTCCCGAATTGCTCGGTGCCATACCGTCGCAAAGGTGCCTGCCCGTTTCCTATGCCCGTTTGCGGGAGATTTCTGTCTGACAAATGGCATCATCCTCTTCGGCATTTGGAAATAGCATTCCCCAGACAATATCATTCATCAAAATCTTTTCATCCCTGCTCTTATGTCCCATTGAACGAATCCAGCTTGATATTGTAAAAAGCCAAAAGCTCTTCTTATATACTTGCAGGACTTTTCGTTTTTATGGCGAATATTATTGTTCATATCAGGATGTTGGTCCTATTTAGTGCAGGTATTTTGGTCGATATTGCTTTGCGACTTTAGAATGGGACTTAGGATAGATCATCTAACTTCTTCTTGCTTGGTGCTGGGAGTCTGCCCGACCGAAAGAGATTATGTGGGCAAAAACATTCGAGGGGGGATCAACTTATGTTCATTAGTAAGTTTTTTCACCATCCAATTAATGAAAAGTATCAGAAGGAATTTTCCCAAGAGACAACTTTACTGAATATTAACCGGGGAAGATTATTTGCCAGTACCACCCTCATGATCGAGATAATTCTATTCCTGGCAAACGGGTATTTTTCCGATAAACCCGTCAGTACGTCCCACAACTTCCAGTATTTCAATTATGGCCTTATGTATCTACTTCTCATCCTTGCCTCGCTCTTATACTTGGTCGTGTTTTCTCAGGCCAGGAAAAAGATCATAAAGAAGCAGCCGTCAATTACCGGAGTTGATTGGCTTATGGTATCGTACATATCCCTGGTCATGACTTGGTCGGCCGGAATTTCACTCATGGATCAACGGTTGTATGGAAATGTAGCTGCTTACCTGGCTACGATAGTCCTATGTCCCCTTATTTTTTATCTAAAGAGCAGCCTGTTGAGCATTCCTTATATCGTTTCTTTAACTGTCTTAATGGTAGGTTTACCCTATTTTCAGCCATCCCGGTCAGTTCTGATAGGGCATTATGTGAATATAGGGATATTTGTGGTGTTGTCCTGGGTGATGGCCAGATCCCAATACTGCAATTATTTGATATCTTTTATCTCCCACCGAAAGATTGACGCCAGGAACCAATTATTACATGATATAAACGACCAGTTGACGGGCGAAATAGTGTTGCGAAAAAACGTTCAGGAAGAATTAGAGAAGGCCAATCAAGAACTTAAGAAACTTTCGCTCATCGATGATTTAACCGGAATCCCGAATAGAAGGAGTTTGGATAATTTTCTGGACAGGGAGTGGAACCGGGCTATTCGGGAGGGAAATTCGCTGGCCTTGTTGATGATTGATATCGATAATTTTAAGGCCTTTAATGATCATTATGGCCATCTTTCCGGGGATAAGTGCCTGATTCAGGTTGCTCAAACCCTAAACAGCCATTGCCGGCGCTCCAGTGATTTTGTGGCCCGGCTGGGTGGAGAAGAATTTCTATTCGTGGCTGTTAACATGGACCAGGAGGGCACCGAGAGTCTAGCAGAACAGATCAGGGATAGTATTGAAAATCTGAACATTCCACATGCCTACTCGGAATCCGCACCTTACTTGACGATCAGCATCGGGGTAAGCATTTGCAGCCCTTCAATCGCTGACAGCCCGGAAGAAGGTATCAATAAGGCTGACCGAGCACTGTACCGCGCCAAACTGGCCGGGCGCAATCGTGTGGCAAGCTAATCAATGCCTGCGAAAACATCCCAAATGAAGATAAGAATGAATTGAGCTGATTCGCAACAATCAGCTCAATTCTCTATTACGGTTTTTTTAAAAATTCGCGGCAGCAAGGGCTATTGAAACGATTTTAGGACTTATTGATCGTGAATGAATCGACAACCGTGCCATTGGCCTTCTTGGTTATAAACTGCAGCTTCTTGCCGCTCACCTGAAGCAGTGAGTATACCGGCTGGTCTTTGGGAACAAAGAAGCCTGTGTCATAACTTCTTCTCGTGACATCGGTGTACACTTTAGCCCCACTGCGTCCGGCCAGGGCGTATATAGTCCCAGTGGTGGCCTTTTTACCATTATAAATCGCATAGGTATGCGCTGCAGTGTGATCGTGCCCACTGACCACCAGGTCCACATGGTTTTGTTCCAGGATCGAGCTAAAGGCTGCCTTTACATCGCTATTCGACCGGTTGTTTTTTACCGGATAAGGCGACTTATGGAAAAATACCACCTTCCAGGTTTGTTTCGTGGCTTTGAGATCCTGATCCAGCCACTGCTTTTGGGTGGTCAGGATTTTTGAACCTTCTTCCTGCCCCTGGCTGTCCAGGACTACGAAATGAACGGGGCCATAATCGTATGAATATGCCTGTTCTTTTAATCCAGCAGGGCCATTACTAGGAAGAGTAAATTGGGCCGTAAAAGCGGTAGGCTTAGCGCCATGATTTATCGTCACATAGGTGTCATGGTTGCCAACTACCGGCATTAGAGGCAGGTTCTCCAGCGTGCCTTTGACAGCACTGTACCACGCCTCCCACTGGTTTTGGTTCCGGCCCACTTCCACCAGGTCGCCGGTGATTACCGCAAAATCCGGATGTTCCCGGTTTACAGCACTGGTCAAATCCGTTTTCCAGGGGCTGTAATTATAGCTGCTGCTAGAGCCACTCTGTGAATCGCTAAAGATCACAGCCTTGAGGTCAATATCATTAAGAGGTTCGGTCTTAAACTTATACATGCCGCTCCAGTGAGTCCCATCTCCCACCCGATAAATATAGCTGGTGCCTGGCGTGAGATTGGTCAGAGTAGCATGATGAACATCCATTTTTCCGATACTTGATGAATAAGAACTGACCGTACCGTTCACCTTTGCAGCGGTGGATGGCATGGTTAATGATGATCCGCTCTGCGGAGCGTATTGAACCACGCTTGCGCTGGTCTGTGTATTTGTGCGCCAGGTAACGGTCATAGTCGTGGCGGGATTAGATGTCCAACTCAAGGTAACGTGATCGGGAGTGCTGGTTCCAGTGCCAGCTGCCAGTGCTGCCCCGGGTGCAGCTAGCATCATAAGCACCAATAATATAGCGCCTATTTTGCTATGTAGATGTTTTAACATATTTTACTCCTTTCAAGCAAATGAATTTCCACGAAGTATTCCAGGTCGGCTCGCTGGCTTAGATGGGATGGGCGGCCTTGTTCCACTGGTTATTTAGCCCCAATGTATGTTTTAGTTCCCTTATATTCAGTTGAGACTGAAATATTTCAATCACCTCCTAAACAGTCCATCATCCTCATCGCTTGCCTGTCTCTACTGGTATCCATTTCGGTACTCGCCGCATCCTTCCTTTTGGTAAATAAGGGTATAGCCTTCATTTTTGGTCTACCGCATACATCGGCAATCCCAATATGTCGGGCAATTTCAATCAGCAAATCATGAGGTACTGAGAAATGATTGAGAGGAAGGAATCATGTGGAAAGGAACCCTCGCACAGACGCGCATGCAGCAAATCGGTGGTTATGGATTATAAGCAAGTCAAGGAGTCCTTAGTGCCTGATAATGCCTAATAATCGGGTGATTTTCGGGCTTTTATCCGGGTCTTGTTTGCCTGTTACTATCCCTTAAAAAAGGAGCAGGCACTCGGGAATACCCAATTGCTTTACCTATAATATGGAACCTATGGCATAATTAATGAAGAATGGTAGAGTAGCTTGCAGGAGAAAGGGGGTACTCTTCTGCCTTTTTTGAAAGACATTCGATTCCATTGGGAGTCGGTCAACACTAAAAATAGATTTCCTTACAACATTCCCGCCCTCCAGGGTCTGGGCAACATAGAATTGACAGGTAATGTTACATTTTTTGTGGGGGAAAATGGTTCGGGCAAGTCTACCCTACTGGAGGGACTGGCAATCAAATGCGGTTTTCAGCTCATGGGAGGAGGACGGGCATCGCTGGTAGACGCACACGAAGATCATCATAGCCTGGAAGAACTAATTACACTGTCCTGGCTGCCCAAGGTGAAAACCGGATTTTTTCTTCGGGCTGAAACTTTCTATAATTATGCCAGCTACATTGATGAATTGGCCAAAGAATCTCCGGAAGCCTACCAGCCCTACGGCGGCCAATCGCTGCATAAACAATCTCATGGCGAGGCTTTTCTATCTCTTTTTCTAAACCGATTTCATATGCAGGGGATATATTTACTGGACGAACCGGAAGCAGCCCTCTCGCCCCAGCGGCAGCTCGCCTTCCTTCGCCTGATATGGAAGTTGGAGCAGTCTGGCCAGGCCCAGTTCATCATTGCCACCCATTCACCGATTCTTATGGCCTATCCTGGGGCTACTATATTGGATTTTGATCAGTCTCCGATGCAAGAAACGGTTTATGAAAATACTGAACATTACTTTATAACAAAAAGGTTTCTGAATGATAGGAAGAAATTCCTGGAAGAGTTGTTCGCCCCGGACAATTCCATCCGGTAAACAAGAAGCGTTCCGAATTGCACATAAAGTCAAAACAAAGTGATCCGCACCAGGTACAAGATGAAAGAAATGAAAAAACGGGTTTTTCAGATCTTCAAATAACTTGAGCGTTGGCAATGTAAATGAGGATTGCATTTTTGTCCAGAATCGTATCGGAGGGAGGGTTGGAAATCATTCGACCATCCAAATAGGTTCCAACTAAAATCGCCCCCTTGTTCCTGAACTCAGCAAAAGCATCTTCGAAACGAAGGTTCACCAGATGGTCAGGTGTTTCAACGGAGTACAGTTCATTCCCCGAATTGCTGCTCATAAGCTCTGCAACAAGGTGGGTCATTCCCCGATGGATGCTTGATCGTGATATCAACCTGGCAGTAATATCCCCTATGCAGACGATTTCATCAGCCCCCGCATGAGTCAAATGATGTGTATTCTCAGGATCTAATGACTCGGCCACAACCCGGCAGGTAGGATTCAACTCCTTTACGGCCAAAGTAGTCAGCACCGAGTGGGCATCTGCTAACTGGTCGCTCATAACACTATCGGCCAAAATTATTACCGTGCTTGCTTTGCTGACATGCGCCATTTCTAGAATCGCTTCCCGGGCACTGTCCCCCCGAACGAAATATACGCCCTCCTTATGAATCATCGGGTTTTCTTCGCGATCGGCAATTAAAACAATTTTAGCATCAGGCAATTCTTTTTGAATTTCCTTGACTATGCTTTCGGCTTTATAATTGTATGAACAGATTACGAAGTGATTTTGCACCCTGACATTCATTCTCCCCTGTCCCCTCTTCATAAATTCTTCCAGAACGGACCCGGCAATAAACCCAAAAGATCCGATTCCACCCACCATAACCACAGCTGCAATTAGGCGCCCAGTTCCTGTCACCGGATACCGATCACCATATCCAACTGTGGTAACCGTTGATACTGCCCACCATAGACCATCTCCCAGAGTCGCGAACTGGCTGTTGGTCCCTTTTTCAACATAGTACATGAGCACAGCGCTGCCTATGATCAGACCCATAAGAAACCATATGGCCTTGATGTAGCTGTGTGAAGAGCGTATCCTTTTTATTTTTCTAATAATAATGGTTAATATGTTCATTAGCCTTGTTACCTTGACGTACTTTACATAGTGGTTCCCCGCAAAGAGCCTTTTTCCCTTCTTATATGCTTATGTACTGATTATTCTTACCTCTCCGAATTATCATGTTGGAGAACATTTTCTGCTAAATGAGAAGCCCATCAAGAATTTTCAATGGAAAAAGGGAAACATAAGTTCAATCTACCTTAGAACGGGGAAAATTGGAGAACGATCCGAAGCATTAGATCAGGAAAAGGAGCTAGAGAATGAAACAAAAGTACGAAGAACTAAATATGGCTTCCGATCATGTGATGCACAGTCCCGGATTGACCTCATCGGAGATAGCCAACCTCTGGAATAATTATTTTGATGGCACCGTGATTAAGTGCTTCCTAAGCAGTTTCTTAACCAACGTAGAAGACCGGGACATTCAATCACTCCTGGAGGAAAATCTTACAATCTTTGGGCAACGAGAACGGATAATTACGGAAATATTTCAGAAAGAGGGGTTTTCTCTGCCCCTGGGCTGTTCTGATAATACCGACCTGGACTTGAAAGCCCCGCGTTTATACTCAGACTATTTTTACATGCAATATATGAAATGCATCTAAAAATTCGAGATGCCCCTGGGCAGCCTGGATTTTGTTACATCAACCCGCTCTGATGTTTTGGACTACTATACATTTCGCAGCTCCTCATCAATCATGCTGTTTAAGAAGGCTGTAAATCTGCTCCTGGTGAAAGGGAGTTATGTCGGCCCCCCTTCGGTTACCATCCAAAATGGAACTGATATGGTGAAAAAGCAAAACTTTCTAACCGGGTTTCTCGGGGAGAAAAGACCTCTACTGGCCCAGGAAGTCTCAGGGATTTTTTCTCTGGCCCTTCCAAATTATATCGGCAAATACCTGCTCATGGGGTTCAGACAAACGGCCCGGTCGAAAAAAGTGCGCGAATTCATGGATAGAGGGATCAATCTTACTACTAAAATGGTTGATACCATGGGTTCCATCCTTGAAGCAGAGGAAATTCCTTTGCCCACGGTCTCCGACATAATGGTTACCGAGTCCACAGAGCCGCCTTTTTCGGATCGCTTAATGATGCACCAGCTAACCCTCCTGAATACCTGCGGCATGCTAAATGCAGCCTACCTGCTGAAAAACAGCTTCCGGCATGACATAAAAGCCAAGTTTATGAAGGTTATGCCTGCAGCTGGTGATTATGCCGAAGATGCCACCAACATCTTGATAGAAAATGGTTGGTTCGAGGAGCCTCCTCGAACAGTTGACCGGCGGGAACTGGTGAATGAAGTGAAGCATTAAATGTTCTTTTCTTATAGATGGTCCGCGTAACGCCACCATAAGGATGTTCCTATTAGTCCAGCGATACCCGTCAGAACAACCAGAAAATAACCAATGTTTCCCGGAAGGGCGATTGCAGATCCAGCAACACGACTAAGAAGTGCCGGCACTGCCCAGGGGAAAAATTGGCCATATCCGGTTGCGGCAACGATCTGGGCAAAAATCAAACTCAATACCACGAAGCCCAAGGGAGTAAGGTAACCCCGCCCCCAGCAGGCAAAAAAGGCCACCGGCGTGCAAAGCACCATGGTAAGTATGGCACAGAGCAAGAAGGTCTTGCATCCCTGAACGGCAAGTAGCCCGGACCAGCCAGGCAGTACTACTATCTTTCCCACCCATAAACCCAGAACCAACACCAGTAGGGAAAGTACCAGGCACCACAAAAATACGGTGATGAATTTGGCCAAAACGATGAGAATTCGCGGAATGGGTAAAGCCAACAGGTCTTTTATGGTGCGATCCGAATATTCCCGACCGAAAATCCAACTGCTCACGAATCCAAATAAAACCAAACCACCTACCGCCACAGCCTGGGAGAGAAATTGAAAATATGACGGCCAATCGGCGGTGCCGGCCAGCTGTGCCTTGGCACCGATCAGTCCTGAACTGCGGGCCAGTGCGGGATCTTTTAAAATGAACATAAAGAATCCTCCTACCAGGGGGATCATTAAAAAAGCCAGAATACTGATCCACAGTATTTTAGAGCGCAGAACCTTGCGGGCTTCGCTGGAAAACGCAGCGGTCAAACGGTTCACTGGACATTTCCTCCTGTTTCTTCAATAGTCCGCAAGAAATAGCTTTCCAGGTCTTCCTCCTCAACCTGCAATAATGTCGGAGGACAGTTATGCTGAACCATGAAACAAGCGATCTCTTCCGGCCTTTGGATGGCCTGATCATCGATGATCTCCATGAAGCCTTCTTCATTGTTTCGCACCGAATAACCGGCACCAGCCAGGGCGTTAAGAGCAGCCGTTTTATCCCGGGCGTTGAGCAATAGACGTTTGCGCAGAAGCACTTCCAGTTGATCGGCATCCACTTCCTGGAGCAACCGCCCCTGGTGAATGATACCGATGCGGGTAGCCAGCTTGGCCATCTCCCCCAGGATGTGACTGGATATAAAAATCGTGACTCCATGTTGATGAGCCAGATTCTGCAGAAGTTCCCTGATCTCTACAATTCCCGCCGGGTCCAGCCCATTGACCGGTTCATCCAGAATCAATACGGCCGGCTTATGGAGAAGCGCCTTGGCCAGTCCCAGGCGCTGGGCATTGCCCAAGGATAGATGTCCAGCTTTTATATCGGCATAGGGCTCCAGTTGAAGCTGATCGATAACCTGATCAACTACCTTCTTATCGCCAATACCACGCAGCTTACAGATAATGCTCAGGTTCTCTTTCACTGTAAGCTCAGGATATGAATACGGTATTTCCACAAGATATCCGACCTGATTCCAGATCCCGTAGTTTCCGCCATCTATCCTTTCGCCCAGCAAATAAGATGCACCAGAGCTGGGGCGGATCATTCCTAATAACATCCGTATGGTGGTGGTCTTGCCCGCTCCATTGAGTCCTAAAAATCCGTATATTTCTCCCTTTCGGACCGAGAGGGAAATCTCTTCTACGGCCTGCACCCGGCCATAATGCTTGCTTAATTCAACGGTGTGAATTACTTCGTTCATCTTTAGTCCTCCTTCAGGACCAGCCCTTCGCTAATCAAGTCAATAAATAAGGTTATTGTGTCCTCATATACCGCTTCACCGATTGTCTTCTTATGCAGAGACAAGAGGATTAGGGAGCGCAGCAAGCCAGTAATCGCCTCCGGTTTTTCTTTGCGTAAAATCCCCTGCGCCTGCCACTTCTCAATGAAAGGCAGTAAATCCGCATGATCCTTATTAAAATGCTTCTCCAACTTCTCAGCGGGCAGCTTCCTTACCAGGATTCTCATAGAATCTTCCAGATAGAGTTGGGTCATTAGGGGATAATTCTCCAGCATTTCTAAGGCGCTGCGCAGCAGCATTTTCAGGTATTCGCGAGGTCGGTTCTCATAGGGGGTTAAAACCAAAAAAAGCGCTGCCTTCAGCGCCTGTTCTTCCAGTTCCAATATCTCAAAATACAGCGCTTCCTTTGATTCATAGAAGTTGTAAAAGGAGCCCTGGGCGATACCGACTGCTCCGGTCAAATCTGCAATACCGGTCTTTTTCAGGCCATAGCCGCCAAAAAGCAGCCGCCCTTTTTCTATAAGTGCATCTTTAATTAAAACCTTTTCCCGTTCGTTGAATCCCTTGGGCATTGCGCGCCTCCCATATATATGAATATATATTATTTATATTCATATATATCATAACATAATCAAACAACCATTCAACTGAAGAAATGTGCTTAGAGGTTAAGGGACGACTATGTCCAAGGTGAAGAGATTCCCCCAATAGCATAAATCGCATGAAGGAGGGGATGGTTGCCATCTAAAAGTTCCCCTATAAATTCACACTAAATCATGGTAAATTTATTCCAATACAGTATGTATCTGTAACAAAGAGGACTCCTTCGTGATGGGAAGCGTTTTTTTCGTGGATAAACTTCAACTTTGAAGGGTATTTGATATGAAAGCAATACAAGAGAGTCTGCAAAATACGATACGGGATTACATTTTTATCGAATTCACCAACAGCCTTTGTCCGCATTGCTTGCAGGTAGTACCAGCTAAAGTTATCTTGAAGGACCATCGTATCTATCTTCTAGAATACTGCCCCGAGCATGGAGAACAAAGCTCCCTGTTAGAGGAGTCCGCCGATTATCACATGCGAAAAAGGAAATATGATAAACCGGGTACACCCATGCAGGTGCACACCAAAGTGGAAAAGGGCTGCCCTTTTGACTGCGGCATTTGCCCGCAGCACGATCAGCATGCCTGCATCGGATTGATTGAAATTACCAATCGCTGCAACCTGCATTGTCCCTTTTGTTATGCGGACGCAGGAGACGGAGAGTTTCTGCCTCTGGAAATCATTGAGCAGATGATGGATTTTTTCCAAGAGTCAGAAGGGGGCCAGGCTGAGATCCTACAGATCAGCGGCGGAGAGCCTACCCTCCACCCTGATATTCATAAAATCCTGCACTTGGCCAAGAGCAAGAATTTTAAATATGTGATGCTGAATACTAATGGCATTCGGATTGCGGAAGATGATGAATTTGTGCAAACCCTCTCCCAGTTTGTGGGGGGCTTTGAAATCTATCTTCAGTTTGACGGACTAAAGGAATCCAGCTATATAGGCATGAGAGGTCAGAACCTCTTGGATAAAAAGCGAACCGCCATAGACAAGCTGTCCAGCTGCAAGATTCCCACCACCCTGGTTGCGACCATCGCCCCGGGAATCAATGATCAGGAAGTCGGGTCGTTATTCCTCTTCGCTTTATCACAAGCCTGTGTCAGGGGGATCAATTATCAACCCCTGGCTTTTTTCGGCAGAACCGCCTCAACGCCAGGGGAAGATCGGATTACCTTATCCGGGATTCTCCGGCGCCTGGAGGACCAAAGCAGCGGCATGTTAAGAATGGACGACTTTATCCCTTTGCCCTGTAATGTGGAGCGGATCGCCATGACCTATCTCTATCGAACATCAAAGGGCGGATTTACCCCTCTTACCAGAGACACCCGAATACAAGATTATCTGCATTTAATTAACAATACTTTTGTGTTTACGATTGAAGATGCCTTAAAAAGCGCGGGAGGGAGTGTTCAGGATATCACCACCAGCTGTGAATGCCTGAAGTTTTTGCAGGATTTCCGGCATATCGTTCCCTTTAACTTCTTTTCAAAAAACAAAGAACAGAAAATGGAATACATCGACCAGAACACGTTCCGGATCAGTGTTTCATCCTTTTTGGATGCGTATAATTTTGATACCAAGTCCATGCAGAAGGAGTGTGTTCATGTTATAACTCCCGATCTAAAAAAAATCCCGTTTTCAGCCTACAATACCATTCACAGAGGATGCAGCCATGAAAACCATTTCTGAGCCGGGGCTGTTTTACCTGGGTATTCAAGCTATTCTCGGACTGTCTGTGCTTTGTCTGTCAATTTTTATTCTTATGGACTTTTTGTTCTTTGCCCAGCGCCAGAATGTCGTAAGAGAAAAGAGATCCATTGTCGATACCGGAACTATGGCTCTGTTTTTACTGCTCTTTTATTTAATTCTCCTGCGAGGCTGGGGCGTTATAGCCATTCCGATCACCTGGCTGAAAAACTGCCTTATGATTCTGGGGGCATTGATGGTGGTCTGCGGGTGCATCCTTAATATTTATGGGAGATGGAGCCTGGGTAAAAACTGGGCCAATCAAATAAAGATATATGGAGACCACACTTTGGTCCGCACCGGCATGTACCAGGTGATACGGCATCCTCTCTATGCGACCATCATATTGATGTTTTTAGGAGCAGGCCTGGTCTATCGTAATAGCGCGGCGCTGCTGGCCGTCATAGTTATTTTTGTTCCGTTTATGTATTATCGCGCCCGACAGGAAGAAACTCTTTTAGAGCAAAGGTTTCCTCAATATGAAGAATACCGGCGGGAGACCGGTATGTTTTTCCCGAAAATAATAAAAACCAGGAGGGGAAATCAATGGTTGAATTAAGACCTGTAGAGGTCCCTAACGCTTCATTTAATTTCTGCAAATTTACTATTTCTATTTTGCTGTGGGTCTCTCTCATCCTGCAGAGCAAGCTTTTGGTGACCATCATTTTGGGGCTTTTGGTCCTGTCAGCCATCCTGAAAGTGAGGAACGCCCCGCTGGTCTTCCTCTACACCCATACCCTTAACAGAATCTTCCCTTCCCCACCCATCATCCTGGATGAAAACGCTGTCAGGTTCACTCATATTGTGGGAGCGGCTTTTGCGACCAATGCTGTGGTATTTCTATACTTCATTCATCCGCTGACCGGTTGGATTATCACCGGGGTGCTGGCTGCTCTCAAGACCTCCGGAGCCTTCGGCCTTTGCGGAGCTATGAAATTGTACAGCTGTATGAATAATCCCGATGGCCAGTGCTGCCGGACCGGCAGCCGCATCAAGAAATATCACTGCGGTTAGCATTCCGAGAGGAGTAGAGGGCAATCAGTGAAAACTGGGGATTAAAACCGGTGCTTTTTTATATTGGCAGGCTTCCCGTTGATTCTTATCCAGTTATGGTTTTTCTGGCCCTGGTAGTTGGGATAGCAGCATACATCCTGCAGCTGCGCAAAGATCAGATTCACAGTCCCAATGCTTTGTATATTGCACTTTTCGCTATTACCGGGGGCATTATCGGCGCCAAACTGCCCATTATTATCATCTACTGGAAAGAGCTGAGTCTTAGGCCCCAGTCTCTGGATATACTGTTATCGGGTAAGACCATCGTTGGTGGGCTTATCGGCGGAACTGTAGGAACCTATTTGGCTAAGAAGATTTTTCATATTCAAGAACGTCTGGGCAATCAACTGGCTATTCCGGTGGCTTTGGCTATGGCTGTAGGGCGCATCGGCTGCCTGCTTAGAGGCTGCTGCTATGGAAAAGCAACCCTGCTGCCCTGGGGCATTGACCTGGGGGATCATATATACCGCCACCCTACCCAGATCTATGAAATGTTATTTGATCTCATGCTGGTGGTCTATTTGAGCTGGCGAAAAGCCAGAGGGGTGAAGCCGGGAGAATTGTTTACTATTTTTCTGAACTGCTATTTAACATTTCGTTTCTTCCTGGAATTTATAAGAGTGGAACCAGTGTCCATTCTGGGCTTGACGGATTTTCAATTACTATGTGTCGTTAGTCTGCTCTATATTAACCGTAAACTGGTATTTTCAGCATTTAAGAGAAAGAAGGTGCAGGGACTATGAATGAATTCCCCAGCGAATCCGACCAGGAGGAAAGCTTACGGGAGGCCAATCCCCCAGATAATCCGGTAAAAGGGCATCGGGTCCGGGAGATACTTTTGGGCATCGGATTATCGGCAGCCGTCTACCTGCTCACTATGGGAGCTTTTTCTATCGGTAGTTCCGAAATCATCCTGGGATTGATGATAATATGTATCCTGGCTGCTGCTGCAATGGTCAATGTAAAGTTGTTTAAAAGCAATCATTTTTCGGCAGCTATGCTTATGTTAATCTTCACATCTCCATTTTATTTGTTCGGATTAATTGTTGGTCCCTGTACACTGCTCTCATTAACTAAGATCGGCATCTGAAAGATACCCGGTTTGTGCTGGAAATTGCTGTTAGCGGAGATATGACTGGCTTTTCGCGCATCCTGTAATTCGCTCATAGCCACAGTGTGAACCGATATTCCTTCCGCTGCCACTCCGGCACTCAGCAAGGTCTGCCGGTGGCCCGGTGTTTTAATGGGGCCGAATATCCCACTCCCACCATATTGAGCGACATTGCACATGACGATGTACTGATAGTAGCGATGACTGTCTGCGATGCAGCAACGTTCATAGAGTTGACTGTCCGGGTTATTGGCAACAATAAACAGGATGTCGGGAGGCATTTCGTGGGAAGCATCCCGGTTGATCCGATGGACAATATCATAATGACTGTAATCGTAGCAAATCAACACTCCGAAATCCCAATGACCTGGATACGAAAAACGAAGCAGCTTGTTTCCCTTTTCCATTTCGAAATATCCCGGTTCACCACCATCAACAGCAGGAAGGCGGGCATCATACTGTGATCGCGTTAATTTGTCATATTGAAAGCGCTTTACTCCTCCGCTTTCAGAGGGGACATAGATAAAGCAGCGGTTGGCACCATGCGCCTGCTCTGGCTGCCGAATGTCTGCCAGTTGAGTGTCGAATTCAACCCCCCCGATGATAATGGTATGAAACCTCCGGGCAAATTCCTTCAAATCCTCTTCTACGGCCATCGGAAGGAATACTTCGGGAAACACCAGGAAATCCAGTTTTTGGCTGCTCAACTCCAGTTTTTCAGAAAGAAATCTAAGGTGGTTTTGAATGTCTTTAATGAAACGAGGAGCATCCTGGGCAGAAGAAATGCAGTAATAGTTGTCGATATAGTCTGCCGCTTCCAGGCATAGTAAATGAGCCACCCCGATATTCACTTCCCCTTGGTATTTTGGCGAGACATAACCCATCTTTTCGAGATCAATGTTAACCAGGAAATCGCTGGATTGCAGTTTTATTTTGAAGTCAGGCTGTCCTTCGCTCAGAAATTCTTCGCTGGGTTGAATGGGAATCCAGGGACAAGTGATGTCAAAATCGTTGCTTTCTTCCTTATTTTTATTACGAAGCGTTCTTAGATCTGCCAGGGGAAGATCAACCTCCAAAAAGGCACTGGTTTCACCCTGCGTGTAGGCGATCGCGCCCCCCAGAGTCTGGGATGCCTTTCGAGGCCCATTATAACGGAAAGGAGCAAAAACTCCGCTTCCGCCGTAGTTGCCGATATTCGAAATAATTACAAAGCAAGAAAAACGATGAATGTCTGCCAGGGCGTATTGCATAAATAAGCGGGTGGCGGGATTAAAAGATGACACCACCAGGATTTCAATATCGTATTCCATTAGTTCTTTTAAAATATCGGCATTGGTATAATCATGACAGCTGATCACGCCCAAATTACCAATAGGAGTAGAAAAAACATGGACATCGCTGCCGCGATAGAGCTTTGCCTTTGCATAGTATTTCAGGTCTTCCTCGGAGAAAGAAATCTGGTTAACAATGACCGGGTCATGCCCTGGTGCGATTACGGCCACTGAATTGGTTGTCTTCCCGCTGTCTCCCTGTACATAGTGTCCCAGCCGGGCGATGATAATCTGTCGATCTCTATCCGCATGTTCTTGAAAGAGATCCAACGATATTTTGTTCCCGGGATGTTCAGATATCATAACCATATCAGCATTTTCCTGAACGCGGGCCAGGATAGCGAGAACATGGCTTCTTAATTCTGCCCCATTGTCACTGTCATGAATTCGTCCCACATAAAGCCCATGCCCAGCAGTTTTCCCGATAGTTCGTTCCGGGTATAGCTCCTGAATAAGAGTTACCTTGATATCCTCCTCCTGGTTTTCCGCTTTACGGGCGAAAGTAAGGCTATGTTTTCTGACCTGGAACATATGTAATAACCCCTTTGATGGTCAATCATCTGTTGATTTCCTATTATTACCTTATATCATAGCCTCTGCAATTAATCCAGTGGGACAGCACAATAGGAACGTAAACTGCAGATGTTTCGGGATGCCCACAAGTCTAAGGCACTAAACCTGCCGAGCGATTTTATAAAGATTTTATAAGCAGTTTATGGGCAGTTTAACTTTGTTTCATACAATGATCTGGTAATAATAAAAGGAGGTCATAAGGATGAACAAAATCAAACTGCTCTATGATGTGGCCAAAGTGATGAAAGAGAAAAATACGCTGGCAGGCACGATCAACGTTCGAGGGACCAAGGACGAGGTTGAAGCTCTCCTGTTTACCAATGAATTTAGCAAAGATTTAGCCAGCGGCTGGACCCGGGCTAAAATTACCACCATCATCGACCATGACGGTAAGCAGCTGAAACATGAAAGTACGACAGAATTCAAGCGGGGTGAAGGATCCGAGCAGGGGCATTGCGGCTGCATGAAGCACCATCATTTTCATAGTGGCCACGCACAGATGCATGGCTGCGGGATCAAAGGAAAGCTTGACCGGTTTATGTTTGCACTCAATGCTCTAGACAATATGAAGATCCTGGAGCAGGAGGACAACAGCCTCCTGGTTACCCTTGATTTAACCGAAATTCCCGCTGATTTGAAAGAAGCTCTTCAGGAGAAGATGATGCACCAGCATCCCGGTCAGCACAATTTTATGGCTGGACGCCACTCACTGGAGAGCGCTGCTCTGGAATGCAGGATCAACAAGAAGTATGAAGTGGAGGCAATCACGGCAAAAATTAAGGGGAAGCACCTGGATGAAAAGGATGCCTCCCATGATGTGGCCCTCGATGCCGCTATACGTTTTTCCTATTAAGGTATTCTGATTGGCTTAAAGCAATTAGTGGACAAATAATGCATAACCGGTAAGCACCACTGGGAATGGCTCCGTGGTGCTGCCGGAATGTAAAGGAAGTGTATGCGTTGGAGACAGTGATCCTGGTATTGCTCTTCATAACTCTTTTTTCCTATTTGAGTTATAAGGTCTACTGTTTCCTGTCCAGCGGAGAAATAAATCCCTGCTGCCGCAGCGATGACTGCCCCTGGAAAGACCGGTGCAGGGGCACAATCAAGTGATTCCTTGAAAAGAGGAGAAAATTACCGCGCCTCCGGCTGGCGGTGTTATGATGGTTACAGCAGAGCAGGCACAGCAAGCAGGTAGAAATAAACATTGGAGCATAGACATGGTGTATAAAAACAGGCACATACAGGTTATCCAGGTGCAAGCTAGAATCCACAACCCTCACAGGCATCACCAGGAGTTTCACAAATACCATCGCTATTTAAGACTGACTCGTCCTCTGGCTTTCTTATTCAACCTGATCGTTATTTACCTGTTATTTAGTTGGGTTGGGTACAAAGTCATCGGCATTATTTTTGCGGGTTTCCTTATTGTTAAAGAAATTATCCAACTAACCTTTTTCTGGCGTTTAGAAAAAAGGATATTTGAACCCATTGTAAAACTCCACGCTGGTGTGCAGGAGATCGCCAAAGGGAATTATAATGTCACCATCGAGAGCCATGTTGAGAATGAAATAGGTCTGCTCATCACGTCCTTTAACGAAATGGCCCAAAAACTGTTGGCCAGTGAAAAATTAAAACTTGACTATGAAGAAAATCGGAAAACTTTAATAGCCAATATTTCACACGACCTGAAGACTCCTATTGCTGCCATTCAAGGCTATATTGAGGCCATTCTGGACGGCACCGTTACCTCCCCGGAGAAAATGGATAAGTATCTTACAACCATTTCCCATAACACCGACTATGTGAACAAACTGATTGACGACCTGCTCCTGTTTTCCCAGTTGGATATGAATAAACTGGACTTTAGTTTTGAAGAGCAGCCTATCCAGGCTTTTATGCATGATCTGATGGAGGAGTTTCAGTTCGAGCTGGAGGAAAGGGGCGCCAGGCTGGACTACGAGAACCGATTGGAACAGAATTGCCTGGTTCGGATTGACGGCAAAAGGTTTTACCAGGCTATGCGAAATATCATTGGCAATGCGGTTAAATATGGCCCAGAGAAAGACCTGGCATTAAGTGTGAAACTTACCCGGGAGGGCGATTTTGTACAGATTGCTATTCGAGACAACGGCCCCGGGATTCCTGGGGACAAACTTGAACATATCTTTGAGCGCTTTTATCGCATTGACAGCGAACGAACCAAGGACTTAATGAGCTCCGGCCTGGGCCTGGCAATAGCGCGAGAATTGATTGAGGCCCACGGGGGAAAGATTGAGGCCGCCAGCCGGGAAGGTCAAGGTTCTTGCTTTACCCTATCCCTTCCTATCCAAGATGAGACAGGAGATAATCCATGAAAAAAATCCTGGTAATTGAGGACGACCTGAATATGGCGGAACTGCAGCGCGATTATCTGCAGATGAGCGGGTATAAAGTGGACATCATACAGGATGGCGGGCAGGGCCTGCAACAAGCGTTATCCAACCCTTATGACATCATAATTGTTGATGTAATGCTGCCCGGCAAAGACGGTTATGAAATAACCAAGGGGATAAGAGAAAAGCTGGAAATACCTCTGATCATTGTTTCTGCCCGCAGTGAGGATATCGACAAGATAAGAGGGCTGGGCCTGGGCGCTGATGATTATTTAACCAAACCATTCAGCCTGGCGGAACTTGCGGCCCGGATAAAATCCCACATTACCAGATATGAACGCCTGATGGGAAAAAAAATCGCGGTTGAAATAGTCAATTGCGGTGGTTTGGAGATTAATACCGCCTCGCGCAAAGTATTGGTTAATGGAAAGGAAAACAAGTTCAGGGCCAAGGAGTATGACCTTTTGCTGTTTCTGGCCTCCAACCCCAACATTGTTTTCAGCAAAGAGCAATTATATGACGCGTTATGGGGGGAGGATTATTACGGCGATACCGCTACCGTAGCGGTTCACATTCAAAAAATACGAAAGAAGATAGAAAAAGACCCTTCCAATCCCAAATATATAGAAACATTATGGGGCAGCGGGTACCGCTTTAATTCATAAACGCAAACCCAGGCTGCCAAGCATAAAATAATTTGCCCTCCCCTCTGTACCCCCGTAGTCTGAACAGGGTCATTGTTGAGTGTGTAGAAGAGAAGTACTATCTTAAAATCATAAATGACTGAATAGGTAATAGATATGCAGATAAAATTCAGGAGGTTCTCCGATGGATATACCTGGTGAATTTATGATGGCTGTCTATATTTTTTTGTCATTTATTAATGTTTGGGCATCGTCGTCCGATCGAAAGTGGATACCATTCTGTATAACAAAACCAATACTTATGTTAGTCCTTATAGGTGTTTATGTAACAAATAGTTCATCGGTACTTCTTTGTGTAGTTCTTGCTCTTTTCTTTGCCTGGTTAGGTGATGTGCTCCTATTGGATGGAGTTATTAGGATGGGAAGAAATGCAAAACCGGGACTTAATTACGCCCAATCCAATTTGGTATTGGGTGGTTTTGCTTTTATCATTTGCCATTTGTTCTATATATGGACGTTCAACCAGATAGGATCCTCACAAAATGAATGGCCATTATATGGCATAGTAATGCTGGTTTACATGATAGTCGGCAAGCTGTTTTATGATTGTTATATTCGGGACTTTCTCGATTTGGATAATTTCATAAAATGGGGGATAGGGCTTTATGAATTTGCCATCTTGATAATGAGTTCAAGCAGCGTGTTGATAATAAAGGGCAATGAGCTATACACATTTGTTCCCTTTATTGGCTCGCTGTTCTTTTTATTGTCAGATTACCTGCTCGCCCTGGGCTATAAAATGAAAAATGCTTTCATCTACCATCCCTGGGTAATGGCTAGCTATTTAACTGCTCAATTCTTAATTATTGCGGGATTAGTTTTATCCGGGTATTAGGTGCTGCTGTTTATAACCAATCAACCGAGACTAACCCTCCCTTCTTTTCAGGCACTCCTCTTTTGCTAGCGATTCTGCTATTATTTCACTATACCTATGACGATGAACTGCTTAACCATAGTATCAACCCGGCTAGAGTAGTATCGGCGCGATAATGGGATTGAAGATATTGTTCCAATTGGATCCACTTTCGTTCGACGATAAAATGGAGATCAGGTGGTATGCTTTTATGTTGTATAACGAACTGATTACTGTGTTTTATGAGAATAGAGACCCGTTACAGGCTGTCCCTATGGCGGCTTACATGAAAAACCAATTCCCCTACCTGGGTCTGCCAAAACCTAAGAGAACCCGGCTTGGGAAAGAATTTATCAAACAGGCTCGGAAACAAAAAACCATTGATTGGGACCTGGTTTTTAGCCTGTGGGATTTGCAGGAGCGCGAGTTTCAATACCTGGCAGTCGATTATTTACTGTCCTTACACGCCAACCTGCAAAAGGCAGACATCACACATATAGAAAGCCTTCTCATTAGCAAGTCGTGGTGGGATACGGTCGACATTCTGGCCACCAACATCACCGGGGCGCTGTGCGCCCAAAAGCCCGAGCTGATCCAGAGCCATATTTTGAAATGGGCTGAAAGCGATAATATCTGGCTGGTTAGAACTTCAATTCTTTTTCAACTGAAATATAAAGCCCATACAGATACTGAAGTACTTGGTTCTGTTATTATTAAGAACAGTAGCACCAGGGAATTTTTTATCAACAAGGCAATCGGATGGGCACTCAGGGAATACTCGAAGACGAATAAGGAATGGGTTCAGGCATTTTTAGCCAATCACACCCTGCATTCATTAAGTATGCGCGAAGCCAGTAAACACCTGTGATTTGATGATCCCATGCTGCTGCGGAGCGAGACATAAACATAAATACCGTTGTAAATTCCCACGGATTAGGAAACGAGATATTGTCCTGGACCCCCTCCCTTAAGGATGGCAAGCCCATCAATGAGTTTAATTAAGATAGTACAACATAAGGAGGTTCGTATGAAGCAACCATTTGTAAACCTGGAACAGTTGAAAGAGATCATTAAAAAGCATCCCACCCCTTTGCATTTATATGATGAAAAAGGGATCCGCGAGAACGCCCGCAAAGTGCAGCAGGCTTTCGCTTGGAACCGGGGTTTTAAGGAATATTTCGCAGTAAAGGCCACCCCCAATCCGACCATTTTGAAGATCCTGAAAGAAGAAGGCTGCGGGATGGACTGTTCTTCCTATACCGAACTTATGATGTCTGCTGCTACCGGATTTTATGGGGATGAAATCATGTTTTCATCCAATGTCACCCCGCCAGAGGATTTTATCCTGGCGCATAAACTGAATGCCACCATCAACCTGGATGACATTACCCATATTGATTTTCTGGAAAAGGTGGCTGGCATACCAGAAACCATCAGCTGCCGCTATAATCCCGGAGGGGATTTTGTCATCAATAACGCCATCATGGACACCCCCGGTGAAGCTAAATATGGGTTTACACGTGCCCAGTTGAGCCAGGGTTTTAAACAGCTGCGGCAAAAAGGGGTTCAGCATTTCGGACTGCATGCCTTTTTAGCCAGCAATACCCTGGACAATAGCTACTATCCCACCCTGGCCAGAATACTCTTTACAACCGCAGTAGAATTGAACCGAGAAACCGGCGCTCATATCGCCTTCATTAATTTTTCCGGGGGTATTGGCATACCGTATTTGCCGGAACAGCAGCCGGCCGACATTTTTTCCATCGCTCAGGGCGTTCGCCAGGCTTATGAGGAGATTTTGATTCCAGCGGGAATGGCTGATGTCGCCATATATACGGAAATGGGCAGGTTTATGTTGGGTCCCTATGGCTGCCTGGTAAGCAGCGTCATACATAAAAAACACATTCACAAAGACTATATCGGTTTGGATGCCTGTGCCGCCAACCTCATGCGCCCGGCCATGTACAAGGCCTATCATCATATTACAGTTATGGGGAAAGAAAACCAGCCCTGCGATCAGCTATACGATGTTACCGGTGGACTGTGCGAAAACAATGATAAGTTTGCCATTGACCGGATACTGCCCGCAATCGAGATTGATGATCTGATCGTCATTCATGATACCGGCGCCCATGGTTATGCCATGGGTTATAACTACAACGGCAAGCTGCGTTCGGCTGAGGTGCTCTGGAAAGAAGATGGCAGCAGTGAATTGATACGAAGAGCGGAAACCCCCGCTGATTACTTTGCCACCTTTGATTTTGATGAAGCCCTGCACTCCAAATTGGTCGCCCCCTGAGAGCCTCTTCTAGTACAGCGGCCCCTATTACTCAATCAGAACCGCTACCAAAACAGTAATCACGATAAACACCCCTGCCAGTAGAGCTCCGGAGATGATTCCGCTAACCAGGACCTTACCCGCCAATCCCTCTAACTCCTGGCTAGTCGAAAAATCTACTTTTCGGTAATAAAAGTGACTGTAAACAATGCTAAAAACTACGATGCCAAGGGTTAGGGGGATCAGGAGCTTCAGGTCGGAGGGCAGAAAATAGGCTGGCTTGTGAATAAAAAAATGGTTCATTACGATCATGAAAGCAAACATCACTATAACAATGCCGCCGGAAACCCGGTTTTGCTTCTCTATGTAGGCCCATTCGTTACCCAATTTCTCCTTCTCGTATTCCCGCAGTGGTCTCATGGAGGGAAACAGGAGGTAGAATAACCCGCAGTCCTCTTTTCTTACATAATTTATGATGACTGAAAGCAGGTTCATAACGATAACCAGGGCAAACAAGCTATCCATGGGCCAACGCAAGAAGATCATACCCATGATGATTGCCAGTGATCCTGCCAGCATAAGAACTGTCTGCATTATGACCTGTTTCCTGCGCAGCCTACGCAGTTCTGCTTGATCCATACTCACCATCTATGATCCCCCGTTCTGCACCAAGGATAGATCTCCTGCTTTTCTCCAAAGAGAGCATGGTAGATAATACCATATATGGTCGAAACCAGCAAGAACACATTACACGAATCCCTAGCTCTATGCCTTAACACTGTTTATGAAAATGATATAAAAAAGGAGTCTTTAGCCCAGCTAAAAACCCCTTTATTGTCTTATGATATCTATGCCCGTAAACGAAGAAAGTTGTTAGGCCTTACTGGCGTTGTTCAGGTTCTCCAATATTCTGTCATACTTGTCGGGACTCACCGCCTTGCTTATATCAGGTAAGACAGCAGGTATTCCCCAATCATAGTAATCCTTCTTGGATGTTTCCTGCATGGTAAAGGAATATCGAATCGTATTACCTCCTGAGTCTGGAACCGTAATGTTCACATCGTATTTCATGGTAAATTGCGATTCTTCGTAAACCTCCAAACCAGTGGTTTTATCAATCCAGGACTTTCCTGTGGCGACAACCTTGGTGTTCTTTGCAATTTGCTGCCAATAATCCTTACCCATGGTATTATCGCTTTGCACTTCAGATAGATTTTGCTTGACCATGCCTTCGATTAACGGTTTAAACAATTCAGGGTTCGCTTGGTAGGATACCACCCAGCAATCTTTACCAGCCCGCTTGGCATCCTTTTCGCGCCTATAACTTATGGATTTCTTCGCAAGTTCACCATTGATCCCAACCGCTTCCATTTTTTCGTCTTCGGTCTGATCATCTGTTTTCACCCAAATTCCTACGGTTGATTTGACAAATGTTCCCTCACTATTCTGCATCTTTTCGTAGTTTATCTCGTAATTTTGGAGATCTCCATAAATGGACGGCGTAGTTTCTTTTACCACTTCATATTGAATTGATGGTTGGCCTTGTTTGATGGTCTCTCGGGTCTCAAAAACGAAATCACTATAATTTTCCGTGTCGCCCCAGGATGGCTTCATGGAGTTATTAACCCGCGTCTCCGTCTTTTCCGTGAATTTACAGATGTTTTGAGTTTTGGCCGCCTCTTCACTCTTGCTCATCAGCTGGTCAGCGCTTACGGTGTTTCCGGTTTGGAGAGACTGATCAGCCAGTACGATTGCGGGGCACATAAGGATCACGAGCAAAAGCCATGAAAAACCAAACAGAATTTTTTTCAGATTGAACGCCTCCTTGTTATCCCGGACTCTCTGGATCCAGTAAAGATCATATAGCTTAACTGTTACTTATTCGGCCTTGCTCTTTCCTATTCGAAATTTTAAAAAATCAGTCCTATAAATGGCTGTCCTTCCATTATATTGCCATCGCAAAATTTATTCAATTAATTATTTAGGACCCTAAATAAATCCCAGAAAATCATATACTTTTGTGACCGGGACCTGTACATTCAAACGCACAAGCTGCATTCCATTGCCTTTCTTTTTGTTTGGACCATTCATTTTCTGGCAACCATTAGTGAATATGGATATATTTTTTCTTCATTTTTCCCCCATTGTTCACAGAACCTTCACAATTATTGGTTATTATTTCGCTAAGAGCAGTTTTTCTCTCTGGCACAAGACTTGAAAACATGTGGACTGGAATCCAGAGATATGGGAAAGGAAGGATGTTGAGAATGAATCGTCAAGTAGTAAGATGTCTGGCAGTCGCCGTACTGAGTTTTCTTCTGGGTTCAAGGCTTTTGGCCAGCCAGCAACCCATTACAAATAATGCGAGTAATAAGGTAAATGCCAACCAGACAACCTTTGTCTCATCCAGCAGTTCAACAAGTGTCGCGGATATTGTGGCTTCGGTGGGTCCGGCAGTAGTATATATCGAAGCCGACCAGAGTTCTTCTGGCAGAAGCCGTGTTAGTCAAGGATTTTGGGGGTGGTACATGCCTCAGCAAGTTGAAAAGGCCACCGGGACTGGTTTTATTATTGATTCTAACGGCTATATACTTACCAATCAGCATGTAGTAGAAAACGCCAGCAGCATTAAGGTAAAGTTGCAGAATCAGGATAAATCATACACCGCCAGTGTAGTTGGACAGGATCATGACCTGGATGTGGCCTTGTTGAGAATAGATGCCAGCCAGCTGCCCACCATAGCTCTAGGTGATTCCGACGCCATGCGCATCGGCGATTTTGTCATTGCCATCGGCAACCCACTGGGTCTTGATCACACTGTAACTACCGGCGTAGTATCGGCTAAAGGGAGACCCATCACCATTCAGGACCGGAATTACAAAAACCTGATCCAGACTGATGCCGCAATTAATCCGGGCAACAGCGGAGGGCCGTTGATCAACATGCAGGGCCAGGTTATTGCCATTAACACTGCAGTAAGCACCGATGCTCAGGGTATTGGCTTTGCCATTCCTATCAACACAGCCAAAAGCATCATGCAGGAGCTAATGACTAACGGCAAAGTGGTTCGCGCCTATCTGGGTATAACCATGACTGACATCACTCCCGATGTTTCCACCCAAATGCAGCTTCCTGATTCGGCTAAAGGTGTGGTTATAACCCAGGTAATGTCCAACAGTCCGGCCAGCCAAGCAGGAGTCAAAGCGGGGGATGTCCTGTCCAGTATTGACGGAACAGCAGTCACCAGCACCACTCAGGTACAGGAATATATTCAGAAGCAGCAAGTAGGTAAAACTGTCAAATTGGGCATCACACGCAGCGGTCAATCCATCAGTATAAGCGCTGTATTAAAAGAACAGTCATAAATAAGAGATTCCTTATTCCCTATACTCCGAAAAAGTGAAACCTTCCCTGAGGGGAAGGTTTCACCGATTATAGAGTGTTTTTTAGATCAAGGCGCTACTTTGAGGGTCTGCACCAGAGCAGCAGCGGCTTCGGCTCTGGTAACCATATCTTGCGGATTGAAATTGGTTCCATCACCTCGCAAAATACCCAGCCCATTAGTCAGAGCCACATAAGCCAGAGAGCCCTCCGGAAGAGCATCCGCATCCGCATAAGGTACCTGGAAGATCCCAACTGCGTAGGCAGCCCGCTCCAAATTCAAATAGCGAATCATCAGTTTGGCCAGGGCAACCCTGGAAACCTGGGCATCAGCTTCAACATCTTCTTTAATCCACCCCCGGGAACGGGCCTGGTTTAAGATTTCGTCAGCTGGCATTTTGGCTATTTCTGAGTTGTTGTCCTGAACCTGTAACATGGCCCGTAAAAGAGCGCCGGTCGTAATCTTTTCATCAGGATGGAAAGATTGGCCGTATTCCCCAAACAGCCCGGCCTGACCCAGGATGGTGATTTCATTGGATGCAAAGCTATCCTGAATATCATTGAATCGCAGGGCATGCTGCAGACTCGCCGGTTTTCCTGTTCCATCCAGCAATTGACCATTTTTTGCGTCGATCATGTTGTAATAAGAGACGTTTTTCTGGTCATAGATGGGCTGATAAACCAATTTTACCGCTCCCGGACCGTTGGGGCCATACTCCTGATAAAGGGCCATGGTCAGGGGCTGGGCTTGTAGAAAGGCGTCAACGGCCTGCTGCTTGTTAAGGCTGTTACCAGGAGAGGGAAAATCATAATTTCCCCAGTATAAATTAAAATTACTTATGCGTTTATTAACCGTATCAACAGTAATACTTATATTGTTGCTGGGAAAAGGTATGCCCTGGACCATGCGCCGGTAGCTGAAAAACTGAGTACTCTGTTGGTCGGCCATTTTTCTTATCCAGGGAGCCTGCTGATTGTCATTAAGTTGAACTTGCTCGAAACGTTGGGGCTGTACCTTTTTTATAAACGCATCAGCCAGAGCTTGCGCAGCCTGGCGATCGATGGCCCCGGTACCGGAAGCAGTTTGATCAGACCCATCGTAGTATCCATAACTGAGAAGTTCGCCGTTGTCAGCATTGACCTGGGCATTCATCGATTTACCTATGTTCTTGGAATCTTGAGCAGACCACCCCAGGTCCCAAATGTGGGTGGCAATAAAATCACTCCTGGACATCAGGCTGGCTTGCTGCAGGGAAAGACCAGTGGGGATCTCCACCACTTTTTTAACTGCCTGGATCGCTTCTTCCTGACTGATTAGTTTCGTGCTTTTCTCAATCTCACTAACTTCTTCCGGACTGAGAGGCGTACTTGAATTGGAAGCTGCTTTTTGGCCCTGGTTGGTGGTTAGGCTCATTTCCCCTCCACCTCCCCCCAACCCGTCATAGCGTCCGTAATTGTCATTTACGGGCAGCGGCTTCCCAGTCAATGCATCGATAATACCGCCTGATGAATGGTTTAGCTGGTAAACCAGGATCACCTCAGGTTTTTGACCAGACGATAAAGGCCTGATCCTGGAAGGCTGAAAGTACATAAGTTCCAGCATCCCGGCATCATTAAATGCCTGCCGGGCTTGTTCCATACTGATAGCCCCCGCAGTGGAAGGCAACACACTCGCTGTAAACTGCAGTGAGTAGTTGGATACCGAACCATTATCTCCACGGATTGTAATGTAAGCTCCATTGCTGGGAAATGGCACTCCTTGATACACACGCTGCCAGTGGAAGTTGTAGCTAGCCGGACCATAGCTGCTCAGGGGTAAAAGCGGGTCAGCATCCTGGACTAACTGCAGCTCGGATAAATGCCGGGAAGCCAAACGCTGCAACAATTCGCTGGCTTTCTGCTGAGCTTCGGCTTGAGATATCCTGGGAATCTGCATCGTAGAACCTGTCATCGGCTCATTTTTCCAGATACTCATGCTCTGAATTTCTCCGGTCTGAGCATTAACCTGCGCACTGAAATTTCCCACCGGTTCCTTACTTGAATTCCAATCCAGGTTCCATGTGGGTTGACCGTTATTACTTGTGTAACCAGAACGAAATTCACTGAACTCAGCAGGGATTACGAAAGCATCTTTCACAGAGCGAATGGCCTGCTCCAGTGAGACAGACGGGTTATCATCAGCCAGCACGGGACTCGAAAATCCGGCCATCAGCAATATTCCCAGCAAGAACAATGTCCCGGCCAGCCAGGATTTTGGTTTCATGTCTCTGTCAGCTCCTTCCTTATAAGTTTGACATGATCATTTGGGGTATGCCATCTCACTCCTTTCTCCCCGTTGAGAATAGGTATTCATTATGAAGCGCATTATTACATAAGCGATAGTAATATCTGTATATTCGACCATTATATAGTACGATCCTGACATTTGTAAACTTTCACCCGGGTTGAGAAAAGAGATAGAAATTGCATCTTCGTTAAGAAAGTACTGAGAGGACATCCGCCTTGCACGACCGCAAACCGCCGAATATTTTATGGAAATATATTAATTTTGTAGAAAATTAGGAAGGAAAACCCATAATAGATATGGAAATATATCCGATAATTCAACATCGGCACGACAATACCCCGATGTAGCTAAGTATGAATTTCACAGAAAAACAGGAGGAAATTAGGATGAAAAAGCTATTGAAGACCCTGTTGTTGGCGATTTTATTGATCTTACCCCTATCAGCCCTGGCCGAAGCGACGGACACCAACACTGACGCGCAAATAGCAGCTCAAACAGCACCGCAGAGAGAAAACACGATTGACGAGAAGCATGCCCGGGAAGCTCTGCAATCCTACCTGCCGGGCATTGAAGCAGTAGGGAGACTGACCGCCAGTCTGGATGACGAAATGGGAAGGGGATTCCTATCCTGGTCTTTCCAGGATGACGGACAATCCAATTTTCCCTATGGCAATATATTCAGGGCTCAAATTGATGCTCATACTGGTGAGTTACTTTCATTTTCATACCACCCGCCCCTCTCCCTTTACAAAGGACGAGAGGTTACACTGACCAGGGATCAGGCTTACCAGATTGCCCTCAACTATCTCAACAAGATGCAAGAAAGCCGGATGGATGAACTGGAATATCAAACACCTGCATCACCATTGGCAATGATGCAGCTCTTTTCCACTGACTATACATTTACCTGGAACCGAAAGGCCAATGGCATCAAAGTTGATGGAGACGGGGTGAACATCGGCGTCAATGCCTATAGCTCCCAAATTGACGAGTACCAGTACACCTGGCATAACGCTTCTTTTCCGTCTACTCAGGGAATAAAATCAGCGGAAGCTATGCAGAAGGAGATCATTCAACGTCTGGGTATATACCTGGGCTATGCATCCGAACAGGAGAAATCCGGCATCTTTTCTGGGAACGGGAAAGTGTATCCCATTTACCGTCTTAACAGCCAATGGCCTATGGTGGATGCCTATAGCGGTCAGTTCCTTGATCTTCAAGGAAAAGCCATCAGTGATGAGCAGGCCCGCTTCCTGGATAAAACCCTCTTGCCTGTAACCCCTACTGAAGCGGCTGGGGCCGAAAATACCTGTAATTCCACACCCAATCCAGAATCCCTCCAGCAAACAGCCAAGAAATATATGCAGATGCTGGGCTATTCCGGAGAGGTCCGTCGTTCGGGAGGCGGATCAAGCGGAGGCTTGGACGGGAATATGCAGAAATTTTTGAGCTACTGCCCTACCGAGGGAAATTCCCCCCTGCAGGTTGAAATAGATGCTAACAGCGGTCAATTCGTTGGGTTCTCCCGTAATTGGCATCTTAGGTCGTCCGGAGAAGCGCCAGCTGGAGCTCCGGCTATTGATTATCATAAAGCCACGAAGGTTGCCCTGGATGCTGTTGCCCGCTTTAATCCGGAACTCAAAGATCAACTGCTGGCTACCAATGCTTCCGCCCTTTATTACGGTCAAGGCATGTATCAAATATTTGTGTCTCGACTGATTTCCGGCCTGCCTTACAACCAGCAAGGAGTGAATATCACCATCGATCAGACCAGTGGAGAAATTCTAAATTATCACCTCGATTGGTCACCGGTGCAAAACACGCCTCTCCCATCGTTGATCACCGAAGATTCCGCCTTGCAAGCTCTGGATTCAGCTCCCCTGTTGAATCCCTCCTACACCTATTTGCTCAAGGAATCAGGGATGCCGAGTGGCTCACCGCACCTGGTTTATCGCTTCGAGGACCTCCTGGGTATCGATGCCGTCAGCGGAGAACTGCAATACAGTCCCTATGCCCATAAAAACAAAACCGCATCCCCATCTACCCCCTCCCCCGGTTCGCCTTCTCTGGAACTATTATTGCAAAATGGCCTGGTCATGCCTGATACCGCGGGCCTCAACAGCCCCGTAGACCGGCGCACTGTTCTTGAGGCTTTGCTGGCTGCCGCCAACTCTCAGATTGTTTACAATGACTCCTCCCAGGTTGACCTCGGCACTCTGCAATCAAATTTAAATCAGAAAGATTTGAATTTATTAAAAAAGGCCGTTTCCATAGGAATCCTGGACAAAACAACAAAGATCGGCCTCGATCATTCCATCAGCCGCCAGGACGCTGCTGTGTGGGCGGTCAAACTGCTGGGCTACCAGGACGTGGCGGAAATGACAACCCGGGTGGAGCTCAGTTTTGAAGACCAGGACCAGATCACTGCTCCGGAGCAGAACTATGTAGGCTTAGCCTACGGCCTGGGTCTATTGAAAGAGCACCAACCGGGATACCTGAGCCCTGATCAGGAGCTAACCTGGGAGGACCTGGGGATCATGGTTTCCCACTTGGTTCCTCTGACCGGTCAGCGTAGCGCTCCGTTTGCCGGGGATTATCCTTTATATCTTAGCGGAATAACCAGCCGTTAGTCTGTCATCATTTATTTTTCATATGGATGTGTGCTTGCGGCCATCCTACAGGCGCTAGAGTGAGGACTAAATCCAAAAAAGGTTGGATGAAGCGATAGGGGGGATTTTGGATGGATATTCAGGTTAAAAGCGAGTTATCGGAATCGGAGTCCTTAATAAAAATCAATGTTGAACTGCACCGTACCGCTGTCAAGGTTAGAGAGACGCAAATGGGGTCGGTTGTGCAAATGGAGGACTGGCCGTTATCAGGTCTTGTTTCCGGACCGGGTTTGCCTGCCAAAACCCTGTTTGTGGCTCTGCCTCTAAATACCCAGGCCTCCGGATTACACGTTGAGCTGCTGGAAAAGATCAATATCACGCAAAAGCCGGCTATTATGGCTCCTCGTCCTCCCTATTCCAGTGATGTAAGAGTCAGACCAGTCATTTCACCCAAGCCCAGCCTGTATCGAAGCCAGAAAAAGAATGCGCCTCCTCCGGCCCGGCTGCTAGAGACCCGCTGGATGGGCGATATTCCTATCGCTGTTATCGAAATCAGTCCTTTTTCTTTTGACCGAAAGCATTCCCTGCGGATGGCAGCCAAACTAGAAATCATCATAAATCTCGAATCCTGTGCAAGACAAAGAGCCCGGCAGCAAGAAGTCTTTGCTGCTCAATCAATTAGAAATATTCAGTTGGCTCATTCGCTGGTAATCAATCCAGAAGATATTGGAACTTCGCTGCACCACTTTCCACTTCCCCCCGATCCGGTTGATTATCTAATCATAACCGATAATCTGAAATGGGACGCAAGCCATAAAACGCCAATCGGACCGGGCAGCGGCGATTTGGCAGCTGCTTTTACCACTTTAAGTGATTGGAGAAGGCAGGTGGGATTATTGTCTCGCCTTGTAACCGTCAGTGATATTGTCACCAAGGTTTACGGAGATTTCTCCACTGGATCCCGCGATCTGCAAAATATTATTCGACGGTTTTTAATCTGGGCGCATACTACCTGGGGGGTTGTTTATGTGCTGATGGGCGGTGACCAGTCCATCGTCCCCATCCGCACTGTGCAAAACGGATGGTGGACTCCGGCGCTGCCGACCGACTTCTATTATGCTAACTTGAGTGAAAGTAATGACTGGCTGGAAAATCAGACCCTTGACGGACAGGAAGTTGATTTAAATATTGACCTTTCCATTGGTCGTGCTCCGGTGGCCAGCGCCAGTCAGGCCGAAATTTTCGTCAATAAGGTGATCACTTATGAACAGCTGCGCCAGCCAAATGGAACCGCAGTATCCTCCGACTGGCTGCACAAAGTCCTCTTTGTAGCCACATCCTGGAACATGTCGGATCATGCCACCGATATTCTCCCGCTAGGATCCTACCCTCCGGGCGACAATCATTACTATCATGATGATGATAGTCTATTCGCCTTGATCAAACTCGTCGATCAATTAGTGATATTGCCGGAAACCAACAGCGACAATATCACCAATAACCAGCCCGACGAAAACCGATTCTGCCACGCTCCGGGAAAACCTTATATCAAGCTTCACTCACAACTGACCTATAAAGATATTGGCAGTATATGCGTCCAAACCAATACCGGCAGCCGGATAATTGCCAGGAATGCCAACGCTTCTAGCACCAAACCCGGCTGGTGTTTCGATAACAATACCCTGAACTGGATATTGGTTTATGGCATCCCTGACGATCAAGCAGTCTTACGGTTTGTGGTTCAACTGAAGAAAGAATTTCGGGAGCCGCAGAACCTCCTGGCTAGTCTTGGCGATGGCGATTTCCGCCCCATTCCTTATAACCATCAGGCCATGACCAGTAAATTCGGATGGTTTTATGTCCTGGGAGCGGCTGAGAGCGAAAGGGATTTACTGCCCAGCAATCTCGATTCCATAGGGCTTCCGCTTCCCACTCTATGGATCGCTGTTTACGATAATCCCGGTCTACTGAACCCATCCAAATTCATCTTCGACCCAACGGATGAGGAAGGATCAATGAGCGATCAAGAAGTCCTGCGCAAACAGCTTCAGGCGGGAATCCCAGAATGGGATTTAGTCTCCAGGTTGTATGATGACGTGGTCGACCTTCCCGCCATAGATCGTTCGGTTCCCGAAGTCCAGTACTATACACGGAGCAGATTACGGGATAAGTTAAATCAGGGGCAGCATATCGTCAGCTTATCCGGGCATGGGCTTCCGGAGGGATGCTGTGACGGCTTTGATACTGATATGGCAAGCAACTTGATCAATTTCTACCAGCACGGGATATTCTATGCCGATTCATGCTTGACCAACCGTTATACGGAAGACTCGGTGAGCAAACGTCTGGTGTTCAACCCGTCAGGAGGCGCTGTTGCCTATGTGGGATACATGGACGAAATCGCTATCGGGCTGGGAAAGCAGGTGCAGCAGACTTTCTTCGGTTGTCTGACACCTTCCCACCTGTTCATAGAGGATGAAACCCTGAATAACCGTTTGGGTATCGCTTTTGACGCTGCGCGTTTAGCCCTGCAGCAGGACAGATCGCCTGTCTTTCACGACAACGAAAAAGGCATTCCTTATACGGTCATCATGATGAGCCTTTTAGGCGATCCGGCCTTAAAGGTGCATAGAATTCCCCCACCGGGGTTTGCCGCTTTTTACACCAATGAGTCGGTCCGCCTGGCCCGGTTGGGGGGCTACACGAACGCCCGCTACAATGACTCCAACCCGCTAACCCATTTGAACTGGGGCCGACATCAATCCAACTCCGCCATTACCGCTGACCTCAAAGAGAAATTTCGCCAGCAGCATGACCGGCAGTTGAGTATGAGTGTCGATCAGTGCGCCGACTTCTTCGCGAATTCTGTGATGCGCTTCATCAATGCCGGAATCCGCTTCGTGAATTCCTTCCAGGAGCCAGATCAAAATTCGCTTGATTTCTACCACCACCAGGCCTGGGCCAAGAACAATCTGGACTATGCTGGAATCCGGCAGGGCACGGTCAGAGCTGAGCTGCTGCAGCGGGTTTCCGACTCCTGCAGCTTCGTTTTACAGGACCGGCGCTGGATGATGGTATTGGTTTATACCTTCGAATCAGTCATGCTGGGCGAAATCGGCGGCTTTACCGGAGCTTTCCAGGCGGATAACAGCATCGATCCCAACAGCTATAGAAAAATTACCGATTTTGCCTGGGCTCGGGAATATCTGATTAAGAAGTATGAATATCAACTCAACAACCTTCAAAGCCGGAGCGGGAGCTCAGAATTTCTAGCAGAAAACTTCTATGCTGATGTTTACCTGCGCTTGAATGCTTTTGGGGTTTTTGGTCAGGCAACCAGTATAAATCGCAATTACTACTTCAACTATGCGAAAGGGGCTCGCATCCCTCAGCTCACGGACAATCTGGCCGCCCTGGTGCGCCGCTTATTTATTGAGCTCAACCTGCCCGAAGATTTTTCTCCCCAGATGGAAACACGCTTCTCAGATCCGGCGGGAAGCGAGGTGATTACCAACCAATGGTCGGCTACTGCGGTTTTGGGGCATATCGCGTCTGGGACATTCAAGATATATAATCAGGGTGGTAGTGAAGTGAAGATCGACTCGTGGCAGTTCACGGATGATTTTACCTCTCACAATACGCAATTCAGTATCTCGGATGACACTATTTATTTTGGGCATCCACTGGAAGCCCAAATCAGCTTTCAGACCACCCGGCCAGGAGACTGCACAGGCAGACTCATCCTGTCCACCTCAAACCGGGATGTGGGTTCAATCAGCATTGATCTCCGGGTGTATATTGCTTCTCCTCAGATTGAAGAATCTCCCGCAGCCATCGATTATGGGCGGGCTAGGGTTTATCCTGCAGGGTCCTGGGGGGTAGACGGTAGTGTAATGAATTGGGTATTTTTATACAACAGCGGCGATGCCGACGCCTATTGCCAGATTCGTTCTCAACTGGAGAATGAAAATCCAACCGGTCAGTTTTGGCAGACCGAATCCTCTCTTATCACCAGACTGCTTCCTCGGTGTGTACATAGCTTTCCTGTCACCTACGCCCCAACCTGCGTCGGCGAAGCCAGGGCCAGTTTGCTAATTGATTATTACCCGGCCGGGAGGTGGGACCTGGCCAAAATCGTGCGGGTTCAGCTTCAGGGAGAAGGGTTTATTCCGGCTGCCCAAATCGAATTGGATACGACTGATATGGACTACGGTCTCCAGGCAGTCAATCAGGAATACCACAAGACAATCACAATCATGAATAAGGGAGATGACCAGCTGCTGGTCACCGGTCTGGACATTGTGTCACCGGGAGCCACGGATTTTATAGCCACCAATTTCTATTTTGCTCATGGCCCCGGGGTCAGACCCAGCATCCACTACTCTCCGGTGCCACTGAGCATAACACCGAATTCATCCCAGATGATCGATATTGTATTCTATCCAAACCGGAGTGGTTTAACCTACAGCGGCACTTTAAGCATTACCAGCAATGATCTGAAGAAGCTTGTAATAATCGTACCCCTGGCGGGAGTGACCGCCGGTCCACGCTGCTACGTCCGCCAGGAGTATTTAAACTTCGGGATCCTGGGTTCCCAGGATGCTCCGGTTTGCAAAGATGTCATGATTCAAAGTCAAGGAACAACGGACTTGAACATCCTGGATATCCTGGTGGACCCACCCTGCGATGCCTTCACGATTCATAATACCCTGGCCCCCCTGCCGAAAATCATGCATCCCGGTCAATCAACAACTTTGCAGATTTCATTCCAATACATCAAACCAGGGCAATACAGCTCCTGGCTTAAAATTATCAGTGACGATCCTGATCACCCCACCGTCAAGGTCAGGGTCGTCGGCAGCTGTAAGTGAGCATTTTTCGCCCCGGGGATGTGTCGTGGTGGATTACTGTTCACAGGCAGTGCCCCATTATTCTATTTATTCAGAGACCATGTGATAATACATAGACTGCAGGCCAACTCTCCCCGGACCTGTAAAACGATTCGTAATAATATTCATGGAAGCCAGCAGCCCAGTAGAGAGTGATTGAATGTTTGTCTCCATTCTGACACCGGGATCTTTATAAAGCCAACCGCCAGGTTCCACATCGATCTGCTCGCCTGGCACCAGGTTCTTTTCAAACACATTCCCATATCCATGTAGCCATAAGATGCCATCCCCGGCCATGCACTGAAATTTATCCATGAAGAACCCTGTACCGCCGAAAATCATATTAGATACACCTTTGATTCGTTCAAATGTGTATTCAACATTATCCGTGGCCGCCAAAAACTGATGCTCCCGGACATGCAGTCCTTTCCCCTGATGGAGGTGGATACCAAATACGTGTCCGGCTCCATCCCGGCTAAATGCTATCTGACCAGGGCCTTCGGCTTGGGTAACGAAAACCTGCATACCTGCTATCATTCTTTTCAATGCACCTTTCATGGAACGAATCCCAATTTTAATACTCGGATGTTTCCATAGTAGAATATGGTGCTCAAAAAATACCTTTTGCCCTTGCAACAATTCAATAGTTAAGGCCGGAACCAGTTCTCCATCTAAATGATAGGTCACCCCGCCAAAAGTTTCATCACTTGCAGTCGTTGCTAACAATCTAGGTCTTTCCATCATATTCATCATTCCTTCACATCAGATCCTAATAACGGGGCATTTCGGTACTTCTTTCTGGCCGTTTAGCTTTCTATATTGTACCATATTGCGGTTTTACTTCCAGACAGTGTAGGTGCCGTAGATATGCGATACGTTATTCATTTATTCCCCAAAATGTAATCCAGTCAGGATCGTTATATATACGATTTATGCTGGATAATTCAAAGCCAGGGCCGATTCTTGATGAGCAAGAAAAAAATGTATATGGAACCTGGAATAAGTATTCGATAATACCAAATAGGGGTATAGATAACACCTTTGACAAATTTAACCGCCAGGGAGGGATCTGTTTGAGCAATGGGGCCCAGGTTAAAAGGCGATCGAAAAAGCCACTGTCTGAAGCAATTCCGGGAAAAGACCGGTTAGGTACTTCATCTGATCTGGCTGCTATCGATGGCCGGCACATTAAAGGGGTCTTCCATTTATCAGACGAGAAGTATTTCAAAGCGTTTCAATCTAACCCTGATCCTATTTCTATCACAACCATTGGAGAAGGACGTTATTTGGAAGTCAATGATGCTTTTCTAGAGGCTTCCGGTTATAAAAGAGATGAGGTTATTGGACGAACTGCTTTGGAATTGCATATATGGCTCAGCCAGCAGGACCGGAATTATTGGGTTGAGCACCTCCGTGAACAGGGATATGTTTGCAGGGGTAATGAGATCCGATTTCGAGGAAAATATGGAGAAACTCGGACTTTTTTATTCTCCACTGAGATCATAGATGTGAGTGGCAAACCACACCTTCTTTGGGTAACCAAGGATATTACAGACCGCAAGCGGATAGAAGAGGCCCTGCGTTCATCAGAAGATAAATTCTCCAAAGCATTTAATGCCAGCCCCACCCCATTGTGTATTAGCACCCTCACAGATGGTCGTTTTATTGCAGTTAACGATGGTTTTTGCAATGTCATTGGTTATAGTCAGGAAGAGTTGTTGGGCCGAACATCTTTTCATTTAGGTTGTTGGTTTAACCCAGCTGATCGCCAGAAGATGATAGAAAGAATCACAAGGAAGGAACCGGTTCGTGAGGTAGAGATATATTTCCGGCCTAAATTCGACGAACAACGAATGGGACTGTATTCTGTAGAAGAAATACAAATTGACGGCCAGGCATGTCTACTCAGCATCCTTACGGACATAACCCATCGCAAACAAGCGGAAGAAGAGATTAAATATTTAAGTTTTCATGACAAACTGACCGGCTTATATAACCGCGCCTATTTTGAAGAGGAATTAAAACGCATGGATGCCGAGAGCCAGCTTCCTATCAGCCTGATTATGGGGGATGTAAACGGTCTAAAGTTAATCAATGACGCACTGGGGCACCAGGAAGGAGATAACCTCCTGATAGGTGTCGCTTGCATTCTTAAAGAATCATGCCGCCAGGAAGATATCGTTGCGCGCTGGGGAGGGGATGAGTTCATTATCCTGTTGCCCGGGTGTGATATGGATGATGCCGTGCAAGTATCGGAAAGAATTAAGACCGGTTGTAAGGGTTTTGACACCCTGCCCATACCGACAAGTATCTCCCTGGGCATGGCGACCAAGAGCGTTCTGGCGAGAGATGTAAAAGAGATCATTAAGGAAGCCGAGGATAAGATGTATCGCAATAAGCTACTGGAGGATAGAAGCACCCGCAGTTCTTTCCCGGTTTCCCTACAAAGGACACTCTGGACCAGAAGCCATGAAACAGAAGCTCATTGCCGGCGCATGCAGGAGATGGCCTTGAGGATTGGACAGGCCATCGGTCTTCCCGACAGCGAACTGGATAATCTCAGGCTTCTGGCTGTTTTGCATGACATTGGCAAGATCGCTATCGCCAATAGTATTCTCGATAAACCTGGAAAATTGACTCCAGAGGAATGGGACACAATAAAGAAACATCCTGAGATAGGATATCGGATAGCTCTCAGCTCCGTGGAAATGGCGCCCATCGCTGAAGTCATTTTACATCACCACGAGCGTTGGGATGGCACAGGATATCCGCTTGGCATCAGGGGCAATGAGATACCCCTTTTATCTAGAATCATAGCGATTGCCGATTCTTACGATGTGATGATCAATGGGCGTCCCTATCAAGAAGCAGTCAGTCAAGAAAAGGCCTGGTGTGAAATAGCACGCTGCGCCGGCAGCCAATTTGATCCCGATCTCGTAAGAAAAACAGTCGTTTTGTTTGCTGGGTAAACCTCTGCGTGGCTGAAAAGACCTCAGTAAAATCTTTCTGAACACATTTTCATTAATCGAATTTACTCCCATCCCCGCATTTTATGCCCAACCTATTTTCATGTCAGGTCTAATTTAAATCGAATTAGGTCTAATTAGATATTATTTGTCCACTTTTATGCAGTATGCTAAAATAAATAAACACGCGTAGCCGATTAGGAAGATAAAACCAGGTGGGATAAAGAGATGGAACATAGCTCCAGCCATGATGAAGCATATCTGGATGCTTTAAAACGGGAAGTATATTTCGATGTGGTCACCGGATTTCTGAAGCTCAGGGACATCGATCCGATTATGAGCGGAGCCCAGGATTACCTGAGCCTGCGCCGGCAGACTTTGGCCCGAATTCAGCATTGGAAATACTGGATCCAATATAAATTGAAGCGAGGGATCTTGATGGTAAACGGGAATGCAATCACTGTAGAACAGGTCATCGAGCAATTCGCGGCCCGGGATTATGTATGCGATTCAACGATCGCCTTTGCAGTTTATCTCAGCCTCTTACTGCAAAAACCCTTATTGATTGAAGGAGAACCTGGAGTGGGAAAAACGGAAATCGCCAAGGTGCTATCCTCCATGGTGAATACGGAGTTAATCCGCCTGCAGTGTTATGAAGGTCTGGATGAAAACAGAGCTTTGTACGAATGGAATTATCAGAAGCAGTTGCTGTTTATCCAGGGGAAAGAACGCACGGCTGAAGATGTCTTTTCCGAAGAGTTTCTTATGGTGCGCCCCCTGATGAAAGCCATACTTAGCGAGACATCACCAGTCCTGCTCATTGATGAAATCGATAAAGCCGATGAAGAATTTGAGGCTTTTCTCCTGGAGATTTTATCGGATTTTCAGATTTCCATCCCCGAGTTCGGTACCCTGAAAGCCAAAACCATTCCCCATATCATTATCACCAATAATGATGTGCGGGAACTAACCGATGCCCTAAAGCGAAGATGCATCTACCTGTATATTGATTATCCCACGGTTGAGAAAGAACAAAACATCCTGGTTAAAAAAGTGCCGGGAATCAAGGCACCGCTGGCTCAGCAAATTGCGGAGTTGATGCATACCCTGCGCACCCGGGTGGACTTATTGAAAAAGCCCAGTATCGCTGAAGGCATTGATTTTGCCCGGGCGATGACCATGGAAGGAATTCAAGCGGTGGACGGGGATGCTATTGACAAGTTCCTGCCCACCCTATTGAAAAACAAGGAAGATGTGGCAATGATGAGCAAGCGAGGCGGGGGCAAATGGCTGGCCGAGATCTAGGTTCCTTCTTCTTGTATCGGATAAAAAAGAGCTTTTGGGGCCTGGCCCGCTATGCTCTGAGGTCTAAACCACAGCCCCCTCCAAAAGGTCGAGCTGACGGTCCGCTGGATGGCAATCAGACCGGGGGTTTTGAACCCCTGGATGGAGAGTCCAGAGAGGAATATGCCCGCATGTTCCAACAAAGGGAGCGGGTCGGTTCTCTGGGAGCCGGTCTGGAAGGGGGCAAAATCAGTGATGAATTGCCCGAAGATCTGAACTTACTCGCTAGTGCGGAAGCTGGCAAACTGATCAAAAAGCTGGTCACCAGCATCTCCCGGAGGAGAAAAATCGGACATAAGCGAAAAACCATCAACGTTCGGGCTACAATACATGAGAATATGCATTATGGGGGCACACTCCTGAAAATGCGCTGGGAAACGAGAAAACCAGCTAAGCCGCGCGTGATTCTCATCCTGGATACCTCTTCCTCCATGTTATCAAGTGCTAAAATCATGCTGCAGTTTCTCTATGCCCTGCAGAATGAACTGCGCAGCATAGAAGTCTTCATTTTTGGCAGCCAGATCAATTATGTAACCCCTCTATTAGGCGGGGATTACCAAACCTTATTAAAAGAAATCGCTGCATTGCCTCAGTGGAATTACGGTGGCACGCAGTTATGGCGTCCTCTGGCCCAACTGCGAGACAATTATTCGCATGTCTTAACCTCCCGCACGGTGGTGATTTTGCTCACCGATTGCATGTTATATGAAAAGTTTTTTGCCCTGGCCCCATTGGATAACCTGCGCCGCAAGGTCAAGCGCCTCTATCTTTTTAACCCTGACCCGCGGGCCCGGGATCTCCAGGATATCTATTACCAGGAAACCATCACCCAGTTTAAAACCGTAGTGGATCGTATGTTCTATACAGAAACCATCCATGAAGTTGCCACCGCCCTGCGCCAGCTTTTGGCATAAGCCTATTCCGAGTCGCTTCCTTCCTTTAAAGGGGGGCAGTTCCTCTTTGAGCATAGAGCTTCTCCGCCCTCTGGGCCACATTGAGCCCGTTTCCAGCAATATTTGTTTTCGCCGAAACTGTACGCATTTCAAAAAATTAAAAAAATGGTATATTGAATAGGTGGGTTTTAGTAATGAATGCAAATGCTTATGATCTAATTTTATTGGTTTCGGAGGAAAGAATATGCTCACATATCTAAAGGTTTTCCTGCCAATCCTACTGGGTCAAATCGCAGTTAATTTTACCAATGTATATCTTACATCATCCAACGACTTTCATTCCTTTTTATCACTCAATTTTCGTTTTGCCCTGATAATCGTAATAGGCAATTTTCTCACCATCCTTGGTTGGTTTTGGGGCTACCAGAGTCACATCAGTTTATTCTTGATATTCGCCATCACCCTTGGCACCGCCATAGCCACCCAAACCCTGGGGGCTATGCTTTTTGCCTCCCAAATCCCAACGATAAAACAGATCGGGGCCCTGGCCCTTCTTGTGATAGCAGGGCTGCTTGCTCGTTAAGGGAAGCAGCGCAGAGACGATTCTCCTCACCTGTCCTACCCCTTCCCGGCATCCATTCCGCACTTAACAGCCGCAACCAATTCATTTTTAATAGGTAGATTCACTCTTACAGATCTGACAATTGGATCAGCTAGTTTATTTTTGGCGCCGGTCATGGTACATTTTCTCTTGTAGTATTTTTTTGGTTCGGTGGGTTGAGTCCCCAGGGAATAAGCAGAGGATAGATATCCATTTTTATTATAACTTTGCCTCACTCGTTATGAACCGTCTTAAATCAGCAGGAGGTCATTCACCTTGGAACAATCACAAGTTTCCCTGCAGGTAACTGGGATAATTTCTTATGAACAAGAACCATCCGGAGCGCTGTTGTCCCCCGATGAGAAGTATCTGGTGACATACCGGTCCACGAAAATCAATATATGGGAAATGCCTGCCTTTGGAGCCAAAGGCATTATTTTAAAGACCCCCTCCGGTATAATCCATGACCTGACTTTTTCCCCCGATGGTACAATTCTGGCAGCCGCCACCGATGAAGGCCAGGTGGTCATGTGGTCTTTTCCACAAGGCGAAAGACTGCGGGTTCTGAATGGCGATCTCAACAAACAAGGGTTTTTTAAGAATTTGTTTGGCTACCATCACAATCAGGTTGCATTTTCCCCGGATGGAAAATACCTGGCATCCTTGGATAATTCCGCCCGGCCTTTACTATGGGAAACCCAGAATTTTGCCCTGTTTACACATTTATATGACCCGGTGTTTGATTCCGAGTATAATACAATGGCCTTTTCCCCGGACAGCAAAATGCTGGTGGTTGCCCATGGACACACGGCAGTACTCTATGACGTTCACCTGGGAATAAAAATAGAGGACTTCGGAGCAATTGCAGAATCCCTGGCCTTTCACCACAGTAAAAAGCAGATTGCCGTCGGCTACCGTGATAAAATTACTTTATTTGATCCCAAAGCCGCTGATGCAGAGTTTAGGACCAAAAAAGAGGACCGAATCATATCCATCAATAATATCGTTTTTAGTCCCGACGGGAACTATCTACTGGCCGTAGGCAGGTCGGTTAGCCCTTCAGTGAGAGGCAGGGTTCTCTATGGTTGGTCGCTGCTTGATGGGGAAAGTGTGCTTCACATTCCCCCTGAAACTTTAGCTAACATTTCCGGTGATAACAACATTTCGGCTGGAGCAGGGATCCACATAATCAGCCGGAATAAAGCATTGGTGGTGCTCAAAGATCCCCATAGGATGGTGATTATAGATTTAGGCCTGGCATAATACACTGTCGACCCTAATTCGATGGGATTTAAATATCATTGTTTACCTGGTCCAGAACGTATTTCTGAATATTTTCCGGCAACTCATCAAATGCGACCTGATGACCTAAGCTGCACGCATCATAGTCGTCTATCATGATCCAGCGAGAAAAGCCCTCCGTTTGCTCCGGATGCTCGGATAGTGCCAGGGCATAGCCATCTTTGAATAAAACCGTGTAGCGGTCGCAGAGACTCTCATTTTCGTAGGCCTGGGCTACTGTTCGGGCCTGAGTATCTGAATCCATGCTTTTCTTCCTTCCATTCTTGATTGCGCTTCCCTTCCGGGAGAAACTCATCGCATGCTAAAGGGGACTATTTTATAAAATATCAGCTCAATAACGTCTGTTTCTCATGTCCTTAATATGGCTTAATCTCAGGTGACCTATCCTACCGGAGCGTATTTTCCCAGCTATAACCAGGGACTTCATGGATAAGAACTTTATGGTGATTTCTATCATCCACAGCGATAAAACCAACAGGTACTACTGTTATATTCACCCGCTTAGAGAGCCAAACTCATAGCCAGGCGATCCTCGCCATCTCCGTATTCGTTCTTTCTATACTCAATGATTTCAAATCCAAGCTTTCGGTATACAGCAATAGCGGGATGGTTTTCAGGACTAACCGTAAGTTCTACATTCGATATGCCCTGGCGTTTCAGTTCCTCCATACTGTCACGCAGCAGAATCGTCCCCAGGTTTTGTCCGCGATGATCTTCCTCAATCGATATTCCGAATAAGTAGGCCAGGGAAGGTTGTTCCCAGTCTCTCATGTATTCTGCTACGCCAATAACTTCGCCTTTCAACCTGAAACAGAAAACTAAACCATGGCGGATTATGGGGACAAAAGTCCATTCGTTCCATCCCCCGGTTTTAAAAGCAAGAGACTCCAACTCGACTAGCCTCTGGATGAGTTTTGGTTCTGGTGTTCTGATGAGTTCAACCATAGCGGACCCTCCTTAAAAGCCTTGTTTGCGTATTTAGCGGCAGGATAATACCTTAAAGAAAACTAATATCGCTGCAAATTGGTCTGACCCGGGGGATAAAATCCCTTTATATCGAAAATTGAATAATTGGGCCATCCCAAAAGAATCACGTCGGGATGGTGCCCTGAATCCGAGATTACTCTGATAAACATTGGTTTCACTCAGATTCTATTTAGCAATGCCAATATACTGCGCAATAGCCTCAGCAATGGAAGCAGCAGCCCGGGTCTGAAAGGACTCCTGTTGGGCAAGTTTTTCGCCCTCGGGATTGGAGATAAAGACGATTTCCGCCAAGGCGCTGGGCATCAATGAATTTCTCAATACTGCCAATTCCTTTTCTTTCGCACCCCGGTCGGGAAGCCCCAGACTGCTTACCAGCTTCTGTTGTATAAGTGTGGCCAACCGCTCCCTCTGACTCTTTTGTGCAAATAAAGCAGGGTTTGCCGCCGGTGCATAGAAGAAACTTTCAGTTCCATTTACTGATGAATCCTCGAAGCTATTATGATGAACCGACACCAACAAAGCGGCATTCAGCAGGTTGGCCATGGCCGGTCGTTCCTCCAGCCCGACATAGGTGTCATCACTCCGGGTGTAGCCAACCTGGATGCCCTTCTGTTTTAAAGCTGCCCCTACCTTCAACGCAACCGCCAGGTTTACGTCCTTTTCTTTCAGGGACTGTCCCATGGATCCTGTCTCCTTTCCTCCATGACCTGGATCCAGGAGCACTAGCGTGTTGGGCGTGGGAAGGTCACTGGTGTTCATCAAGAGTATGTAAAGCATTTTCTTCTTTTCACCCTGACAGATGCTGTACCTAGCATCTTCCTTAGTCTCCACAGTGATTGTAGTCGAGTTGGTGGTTCCGTTTCCGTTCTGCGCAAAGCACAGAGTCGCCAGTGAGAGGCTGTTATAGAGATACTTGGCCTGTGCTTTTCCCTGGTCCACGCCCGATAGATTAATAGTCATCACTTTCCCGTTTTGACTGTTGGTATAGGTGGCTGGCAGCAGGGTATTGATCATCAGGCGTTCTCCACTAGATCCAAACGAATGTCTTTCAACCCCAACCACGGCGTTAGGTATGAAAAGCGCCTGCTTCTTGCCATTGTCTTCCACACTGCGCCGGTGCTCCACATTGCCCGGCACCGATATCTGCACCACGACAGCATTGTCCTGGTTGGAGGCTTGGATGAGTACGTCACCGCTGCTGGTCTCTTCCTTGTAATTTTTATTTTCCTGGATCGAGAAGCCAGGATACCGGTAGGTGGTGATATTACCGTTCTCATTAACATTTACCTGCGGGCTGCTTCCACATTCCATACTCAACCGAATACCGTCATTGTCACATCTATAATTTAGAGCTACTTCCTTTTCTTTGGTCGGGGTGGTAGCCGTTGGAGATGATGGTTGAGGTTGACTGCTAGCGAGTTGTACTACTGGAGCAACTAACCAGCCAGCCACCCAAACCGACTGTCCCATGTATGTAACCTGATACCAATCACCCGTCTTGGCCAGGACTTGCAATTGCTGACCATGCGGAGCAGTGCCAACTTTATTGTAGGATGTTCCAGGACCACTGCGCAGGTTAATTTCATCATCTACTACTTTAACTGCCTTGATATCCTGGCTCGCAGCTGCAGAGATAGCGATATTGACCACCTGTTTGGCAGCATCCCAGTTTACCTGACCACCAAATGCCTCTCCAACAAAGCGAACCGGCGCCAGGGTGCGATTGTCTACAATCCGGGCCGGAACATCAAGCGGCCAATCCTGGTTGTTGACCTTGGGATGAAGAGAGCCTATCTTGATTTCCACCATCGTTCCACCCCGGATGGCTTTCACTGTCTGACTGCCGCCATCCCAACTTACCGTGGCCCCCATGGCAGCAAAAATCGCTGAGAGTGGCACCAGTGTGCGGCCGTTCTCAATGATAGGAGGTACGTCGAAGGTTAACAGGCTGCCATTTATATAAACCTGCACCCCAGAAGAAGCTTTTTGTGACGAAGGTGTGGATGAAGCGCTGGCCTCCAGGCACCCTATCCCCCCATTTACCGACATCAAAGTAAGTAGGAAGCAAAGCATCCCACTCAGAACTATAACCCTTCCTTTTCCCACCATACTGTGTCCCCTCCCCATTGTTTATGGAACAATTTTTCCCTATAATAACTAATACAGCGTCTGTCCAAACATTATTTCATGAGATCCCTAAGCATGGCAAAATATTCCTAATAACCTCTTATCATTTTCATTTTCCATCCTATTCTCCCATATTTTGATAATTCATTCAATAAAACCTGTAAAACAAAGCTGGTTTTTCAAGGCATCCATGGCAGGACTCCCCTGCACGAGAGGGGAGGAATGTCTTGGCATAAATAAAGATAGCCGGCTGTAATTCAACAACCGGCCTGTATTTACGGGGCAATTGCAGTTCATTCGTTATTTCTTGCGTATGCTGCAGGGTAGATTCTTAATGTTCGGTGTTCCAAACTCATGTCCCAATTTGCCAATGGATGTGAGCATATTAAAATTCGACTTCTGCCAGTCAAATTGGTGGGCGGCATCTCTCTCCGGGAACCACCAGCCTAAAGCCGCACTGATAACCTGAGGGTGAACAATATCAGTAAGGTTGGCCTTCTGGACAATTTCTCCATACCTGGTTTCAATGACAACATCGTTACCGTCATTGATCCCATAAGCGGCAGCCGTATCGGGGTGGATCTCCACCAGTGGATCCGGACGTTTCTGCCGCAGCTTCTCCACCCAGCGGTAGGATGAGAGGAGATAATAGCGGCTCTTGGCGCTGATTAGAATCAACGGATACTGGGGGTCCTCGTCTTCAGGCAAGGCAGTGTACTCCGGCAAGGGTTTCAGTTTAAACTGTTCAGCGGTACTCAACCTTAGCTCCACCTTGCCGCTGGGCGTGCGGAATCCCTTTTCCTGATAGAGCTGGAAACGATCGGGGCCTTTCAGATATCCTCGATCCGCAAACTCCTGATAGCTTAAACCCGAGGGTTTAAGCAGATCTTCTAGAAAATCCTCAAAATCCTCATGCCAGTATTCTGGCGAAGATACTCGTTTGCCCAGCTCATTCATGATCTTAATATCGGGCCAGCACTCTTCAGGGGGCTCAACAATTTTGGGCCGAGCAAGGATCATGCCATGCCCGATCCCGTAGTGTCCGATATCATTCATCTCGAACTGGTGGGCTACCGGGAAAACAATATCCGCCATTGATGCGGTGGGAGTCATAAATATTTCAGCCATGGCCACAAAATCCAGGCTCGAAAAGGCTTCATAGGTAGTTGGGCTGTCAGCCCAGGCCACCAGGGGATTGGTGCACATACCATAGTAGCCCCTAACCGGGTAGGGTGCCCCCTCCAGCACCGCCTGCCGGAAGTAAGCGGGGGGTACCGTCATCATTTTGGGTATCGTTCCATGGTATGCACCCAGCATCTCCTTAACCTTATTGGGCATAAGATCAGCCCGCACAAATTCGCCCATTCCCGTGATTTTAGGATCGTGGGCATTTATATTGCCCCCCGCTACTTCCAGGTTGCCGGTAATAGCCATGAGGCAAACCAGGGAGCGGGTGGCATCAAAGACATTCACATCATGTTCGATGGCATTGCCCCACTGCAGAGCGGCAGGTTTTGCTCTCGCATACATGCGCGCCGTTTCACGAATCAAATCAGGTGCAACCCATGTGATATCAGATACCTTCTCAGGGGAATACTGTTGGACGTGCTGGGCCAGTTCTTCAAAGCCGTAGGTGAAGTTTTCCACAAACTCCTTGTCATAGAGTGATTCTGCAATAATTACGTGTAAAAAGCCCAAGGCCAGGGCCTGCGAGGTTCCGGGCCGAAACTGCAGCCACAAATCGGCACGTTTGGCTAAATCGGTCTTGCGCGGATCGGCAACAATAAGCCGGGTGCCCTTCTTTAACTGCTGCAGGGTGAGCCCCGCAATCTGCCCCTCCTCGTTGGTGGAGAGAACATTGCTGGCCCAGGACATAATGAGATTAGTAGGATTGTGAAGATCGGCCACCGGATAAAACCCGCAGGTATGTATACCGGTGACTTCGCGGGGTGCATGGCATACATCCTGGGAAGCAACGACATTGGGAGATCCAAAAACGTTAGCCAGCCGGATTAAGATGAAATGCTCCAGGCCTTTGGGCATTCCCACACCGAATGCCATCGCTCGTGCTCCGTATCTTTCCTTGATCGTTAGAAGGTTCTCGGCTGTTTCATCCAGGGCTTCCTCCCAGGATATGCGTTTCCATTGCCCCGCGCCCCGCTTTCCAGCTCGCTTTAAGGGGTATTTGAGACGATCAGGATGGTAAAGGCGATCAGCGGAGACCCGCCCTTTATAACAAGTATAGCCATTATTCAAATAGCCTTCAGGATCACCTTTGATTTGTACGATCCGGTTGTCCTGAACACCGACTAACAGACTGCAGCCACCGTGGTCCATTCGGGCACAGTGTGTTTTCGCCCAACGAATCTCCTCCATAATTGTGATTCCTCCTATTTTGGACAAGAGTGATTAGCACTCCCCAGACACGAATTCTGTGAGATGTTCTAACCGCCGGGATTTAGTCAAAACGCCTGCCCTCCCCTGCTGCCCTCAATAACTAAACCGATGGCCAGGGATTGGTGAAATGAAGTGGCCATATCGAGCATTTCTTCTTCCGTAATTTCTTTCAGCACGATCCACTTATAAACCAGATATTTAATCAACGCCAGTGTAGCATTGGCGATGGGCATTATAGGGAAATCCCGGAAAATGCCCTCGGTTATCCCATATTGAATGTTTTTCCCAATGAAAAGCAAGAACTTGTCATCAAACTCTTTCAGGCACTGGTCTATCCCCGCACTCAATCCGGCCGCCCGACAGCAGATCCCTGCTACTTTCTCATTCCGGATATATTCCTTCAGAATCACCCGTTTTGTTTCGATGAAACGCAAATATAAGTCGCTCTCTTCTTTATAATAATTGTTAACACTGGCGATGATCTGCTCGAGAAAATCGGCCAAAAGCTGCTTCAGGACATCTTCCTTATTCGCAAAATATTTATAGAAGGTTCCGGTGCCAAAACCCGATTCATCGATAATGTCCCGGACCGGGGTGTTGACATAACCTTTCACAGCAAATAGATGCAAGGCGACCGCCATAATTTTTTCTCTTTTTTTCTGCATCTTAGCGTCTATAGTATTACCCATACCCGCGCTCCTTTGACTGAACATTCGTTCATTTTTTTATAACATAGTTCATGTTGAAGAATTTGTCAAATCTTACCCAACATACATTGATTAAAATCAAACTCTCTTCATACCTGCTACTTAATACCGAAACATTGATGGGCAAAATTGATCTTCATTATTGTTATTTCTTAACAAAGTAACACCTATCTGTCTCTTATCTATACAGAAAACAAAAGCTACCTCCCATGAATCTATAAGGGAGGTAGTTTCAAAGTTTCATGGTGGGCGATGACGGGCTCGAACCGCCGACCCCCTGCTTGTAAGGCAGGTGCTCTCCCAACTGAGCTAATCGCCCTAATGGTGACCCCTAGGGGACTCGAACCCCTGTTACCGCCGTGAAAGGGCGGTGTCTTAACCGCTTGACCAAGGGGCCAGAACAGACGTCGGAAGACGGTTGCCAGAGGTTGGAAACACTTTTGCTGCAAAAAAACCATAAATCCTGCTATATTTCCGACTTCCGCCTTCTGAACTCTGACTTCTAAATGGTGGGCCTACCAGGACTCGAACCTGGGACCAACCGGTTATGAGCCGGTAGCTCTACCAACTGAGCTATAGGCCCGGGAATCTGCGGTACCCCGCAAGAGTTAGTATATTAAATCTCAGATAAAAGGTCAAGTGCAATTGTCCATTTATCCGGGCATGAGGCCAATAAAAAGGCGGCAACTCCAAGGGAATTGCCGCCCCTGTTTTTCCTGGCTCCCCGAGTAGGATTCGAACCTACAACCCTCCGGTTAACAGCCGGATGCTCTACCGTTGAGCTATCGAGGAATGTCTCAACGAGAACCATTATAAAATGCTGTCGACCCTCTTGTCAAGTAGGGATCTCGGCTGTCTACTCAATGTAATCCTTAAGTTTCTTACTGCGCGAAGGATGTCTGAGCTTACGTAAGGCCTTGGCTTCAATCTGCCGGATCCTTTCTCTGGTTACCCCGAATTCCTGCCCTACTTCTTCCAGGGTGCGGGGGCGCCCGTCGTCCAGACCGAAGCGCAGCCGTAAAACCTTTTCCTCCCGGTCCGTCAGCGTGTTAAGAATGCCATCCAGATGCTCCCGGAGGAGGACAAAGGATGCTGATTCTTCCGGTGACTCTGCATCTTCATCGGTAATAAAATCCCCCAGGTGGCTGTCATCTTCCTCACCGATCGGTGTCTCTAAGGAAACCGGTTCCTGAGCGACTTTCATAATCTCGATAACCCGGTCGACAGAAATATCCATCTCCACAGCCACTTCACCGGGGGTAGGCTCTCTTCCCAAGGTCTGCAGAAGATTGCGCTGCACTCGTGACAACTTATTGATGGTCTCTACCATGTGCACGGGTATCCTGATCGTTCTAGCTTGATCGGCAATGGCTCGGGTAATGGCTTGCCTGATCCACCAAGTAGCATAGGTACTGAATTTGAAACCTTTACGGAAGTCGAATTTCTCCACGGCTTTCATGAGCCCCAGATTGCCTTCCTGAATGAGATCCAGGAAAAGCATCCCGCGCCCCACGTAGCGTTTGGCTATACTAACTACCAGACGCAGGTTTGCTTCTACCAGTTGGCGTTTGGCGTCTTCATCGTTGGCTTCGATGGCTTTGGCCAAATGTATTTCCTGATCAGCGGATAGCAACGGGACACGTCCAATTTCCTTAAGATACATGCGGACCGGATCGTCAATTTCAACCCCTTCAGGGATGACGATATCCTCTGTCTCAATGCTCTCTTCAACTTCATCTTCCGATTCTATGTCCCCGTCCAAACCGATGCTTATCCCTAGAGACTGTAGATGTTCAAAAATGTCATCTATATTATCAGGCCCCAGGTTAAAACCCTGGAGGTCTTCAATAATTTCCTCGTAGGTAAGGTTTTTCTTCTTTTTCCCTTTTTCGGCTAGAACGCTGATTGATTCTGCAATTTTCTTGTCCATCTTCATCATATCCCCCCTTCCTGGGTCTAGTGCAGGAATGTATCTAGTTTAAGTATGAAACCCAATAAGGCTGAAAAATCGCCCCTATTTTTTGCCTCTTCGAGCTGTTCATACAAGCTATGCCAACGTTGTTCTCGCTCTCTATTTTGCATCTTAAATATGTATTCCTCGATTTCATATTCCCGCCGGGGTGGAGGATTGTCACCCAGGATTCCCATCCTGGCCAGAAACGCGCCCATTCCCATTTCTTCCGCCCTTTTCCGCAGGTTGGCAGGCGTCAAAGCATCCTTTTCCTGCAGTTCCTCATAGACCTCTAACAGCGATTGGGCTTCGGGCTGATCGAACAACCGGCCGGGTATAGCCGCCCTTAGTCTGCGGTGCACCTGAGGATCTATTAGCACTGTTGCCAATATTTTCTCCTCGATGCTATAATTACCGTATATAATATTATCTCTTAACAACTGGGTTTTATTCCGGTTTACGCCTTCTTTCTTTCCATTCCGGGGTCTTGCCTGCAATTCCCGCGCAACGATATTCTCCTCCACAGCCAGTTTGCGGGCCAGGATTTTCAGATAATAATCCTTTTCCAGTTCGCTGTCGAGCCCCTGGATGTCCTCTCTGACGCAGTGAATGACTCGAATTTTGCCTTCCACATCATGCATGGGAGCGGCTTGCAACTGTTTCAAAATTTTATATTCGATATGACTGATTCTATTATTCTGTATATACTGCAAAAATTCCTCTTTTCCATGCAAAGCAAGAAATTCGTCGGGATCGTTGCCGTCCGGGAGGCTTAGTACGTCAACCTTCAGCCCTTCCGCCTTCAGCACCTCCATGGCCTTTAAAGTTTGCCTTTGTCCGGCTTCATCCCCGTCATAGAGGACCAGCACTTTTTCTGCATAACGCAATAAGAGAGCGGCCTGTTCCTGGGTTAGGGACGTGCCCAGGGTGGCGATGACATTTTCCACTCCGGACTGATGCAGGCGAATGCAGTCCATATACCCTTCCACAACGATAGCTTCATTGAGCGTCCGTATTTTATCACGGGCCTGGAAGAGCCCGTACAGGTTGCGGCGCTTCTGGAATAGATCAGTTTCCGCGCTATTCAAGTATTTGGGGAATCCTTCATCCAGAATTCTCCCCCCAAAGCCTACAACTTCTCCATTGTAGGACTGGATGGGAAAAATGATCCGTTTACGGAATTGATCAAAATAGCGCTCCTGCTCCTGACTACGCTTGATTAGAGATGCTTTGCTCAGTTCCTCCTGGCTGAATCCTCTTTTCAATAAGAACTCACTGAGGGCGTTCCAACTGTCAGGTGCCCAGCCCAACTGGAATCGCTCTATGGTTTCAGGCAGAATGTCACGATTCTCCAGGTAATGCCGGGCAGTCTGCCCACCCGGTCCAGCCAGGGCACTCTGAAAGAAATCGGCCGCCATCCGATTGGCCTGCAGTATTCTCTTGCGCTGATCGGAGCCGTGCTGGGCTGGCTTGTCGGGCATCTCCACACCCGCCCGCGAGGCCAGCATCTCAAGGACTTCTTTGAACTCTAAACCATCTCGTTTCATCACGAAGCTGAACAGGTCTCCACCACTCTGGCATCCAAAACAGTAATACATGTTTCGTTCCGAACTCACACTGAAGGAAGAGGTTTTTTCGTTGTGAAACGGGCACAACCCCCAGAATCGATTGCCCTTTCGGGTGAGCTTGACCGTCTCGGCCACGATATCTACGATGTCCAGGCGGGATTCGATTTCCCGAATCAGCTGGTCATCAAAATAAGTCGGCATACAACCACCTGCTGATGTTGATTTATCTATATTTCACCTAAGATTCGATCTTTGATGTATAAATCCTTCTAGTCCAGATTAATATTCCCAGATTCCTGCTCTCCTCTGGACTGATGTCCGGAGGCAAAAATGCGCCCGGCATTCGGGACCAGAGATTGTGGAATATAAATGTCGTTGAAGAGGGCTATGCAATAGGCATCACTCATACCGGCGATATAATCAGCAGCTGCCCTTTCCTTCCCTTCTTCATCGGCGATTTGGCAGAAGATAGGACTCATTTTTTCCGGTTTGCTGCAGTAATAGGAAAAAAGGTGCTCTATGATGAACATGGCTCGACTCCGCTCTTCCTGGCACACCGGACCATTGTAGATCTTTTCAAACATAAAATGGCGTAGTCCTCTTAACGCCTGGTCAATTTCCGTTCGAGGCTCCACCCGCACCCGCTGCCCGGCCTGCATGAGGGAGCGAGTGTGGTTTATGGTATCGCTCACCAGGGTGGCGATACGCTGGCTGTGCGTATTCCCCAGTAACTCCAAATAGGGTGCGGGTATCTCCTCAATCGACAAGAGCCCGGCGCGGATGGAATCATCGATATCGTGCTGCACATAAGCTATCTTGTCACTCAAGCGAATAGCCTGCCCCTCCAGGGTAAAGGCATCGGGTTCATCGCTGCTGTAGCCACTGTGATGGAGGACCCCATCAAGCACTTCCGGACTCAAGTTTAACCCGGGTCCTGAACGATGCTGCTCTACTCTGGTCAAGACCCGAATGCTGTTCTCATTATGGTGAAACCCTTGGATCAGAAGTTGATTGAGAATTTGTTCCCCGGAATGAGCAAAGGGAGTATGCCCCACATCATGAGCCAGGGCTATGGCTTCGATCAGGTCCAGATTGAGGTTGAGGCCAGCGCCAATGGTGCGAGCAATCTGATTGACTTCCAGGGTATGGGTAAGCCGGGTGCGGTAATGATCACCGGGTGGCGCAATAAAGACCTGCGTTTTGTGCTTCAAACGCCGAAATGATTTGGAATGGACTACCCGATCCCGGTCCACCATGAAACAGGTGCGTACCGGATCCGGCTCTTCCTCCTTTTGTCGGCTCTGGGCCTTTTCAGCCAGGGTCGCCCAAACGCTTAACATTGCGCGTTCCCGCTCTTCGATTTCTTTCCTGATTTGCAAAAATCTCACCTCAATAAAAAAATCCTGAAGCCCGGACCCCAGAATTTTTCTGCATCTACCCATTTACATGCGATGATTGCTTCTCATCGCATTCGAAGGCTCATGGTGGCCTGGGCTACCTGGTAGACTCGTTTCCCTAAAATCCGGCTGCGTTTAATCGCTTCCTGGTCCTCCTGGGCAGGCCTTTGGGCTGCGGCGCCCATGTGCCCACAATCATCTTCATAATGCCCATCCCCGACGCTTATCATCCCATGCACCATGAAGATATCATGAATAACACGCAACGTAGTCTCCTGTCCGCCAAATCGAGAGCTTCCCACCGATAAAGCACCCCCGACCACATTGAGCAGACCTTTCTGGCTACGAAGTAAACGGCTTTTATCCCAGAAGGCTTTTAACTGCCCGGATACGCTTCCGAAATAGACCGGGCTTCCCACCAAAATGCCATCCGCCCGGGCAAGCAGTTCATAAGCCTCCCCTAATGGCTTTCCCTCATAGCACTTGCCACTGCAGGGAGAAGAACAGGCCGAACAAAATGATTTTTGCTGCCCCCGAAGCATCCGCTGACAATGCACCCATTCGCTGCGGGCTCCCAAACTCCGGCATTCGGAGAGAGCCTCTTCCAACATAAATGCAGTGTTCCCTTTTACATTCGGGCTGCCGTTAATTGCTACAATAAGAGGTTGATCCACCTACTGCACCCCCACGTCCATGTAATACTACACATTATTTGTAGAATCCTTTATTTGTTCCTAATTTCACATCTCCCCGGAAGTAAAACCTCCGGAAGCCGAAAGAATCAATCTCAACCGGCCCCCGGAGGAACAACCTGTCATTATGCATGATCTGCTGGGGAAGCCGCTATGGAGGAGCAGCCCAGCCGCAGCGTCTATTTGTTTCTAAGCTTGGCCTGGGCGGCTGCCAGACGCGCCACTGGAATCCGGTAAGGGGAGCAGCTGACATAGTTGAGTCCGATCAAATGACAGAACTCGATGGAACTTGGCTCACCACCATGCTCACCGCAGATGCCCATCAGCACTCCGGGTTTGACTTTACGAGCTCCGGCTACAGCCATGCGCATCAATGCTCCCACTCCCTTACGGTCCAGTACCGCAAAAGGATTATCGCTCAGTATTTTCTTTTCCAGGTATACGGGAATGAACTTGCCCTCGGCATCGTCCCGGCTAAAGCCAAAAGTAGTCTGGGTCAAGTCGTTGGTGCCGAAAGAAAAGAATTCTGCGTGTTCGGCAATCTCTTCAGCAACCACACAGGCCCGAGGCAGCTCCAGCATGGTGCCTACTGCAAAGTCTAGTTCCACACCCGTTTCTTTCTTGACCGTTTCGTATACATCCAGGATCTCAGCTTTCAACATAGCCAATTCAGCCTGATCCATGACCAGAGGGATCTCCACCTCGGCATAGGTCTGAATCCCTTCCTGTTTAAGACGTGCGGCGGCTTCGAAAATCCCCCGGGCTTGCATCCGGTATATTTCGGGATAGGTTATGCCCAGGCGGCATCCCCGGTGTCCCAGCATGGGATTGGCTTCGGACAGGCTATGTATCTTCTTTAACAGGTTTTCCTTTTCCCGAAGGCGGCCGTCGTTGATATTTTCATGCTTCAGTTCGGCGATTTCCAAGAGTAGGGATTCATGATCGGGTAAAAACTCGTGTAAAGGTGGATCCAGCAAACGGATGGTCACCGGATAGGGGGACATCGCCTTCAAAATTCCATAAAAATCTTCCCGTTGGAAGGGAAGTAATTTGGCCAGGGCCTGCTCCCGTTCCTCCAGGTTCTCGGCCAGAATCATTTCCTTAACGTGGGGCAGACGCTCCTGGACCATAAACATGTGTTCGGTACGGCAGAGTCCTATCCCAGTGGCCCCAAACTGACGAGAGCGAGCCGCATCATCGGGGGTGTCAGCGTTGGCCCTAACCTGTAGATCCTTCATATCATCAGCCCACTTCAGAAGGGTTTCGAATTCATCGGAAAGAGTAGGCTCGATCATGGGCACTTCACCCAGCATAACCCGGCCGGTGGCCCCGTCTATGGTGATAATGTCGCCTTCTTTGACCGTAAGCCCGTTGACTGTAAACATCCGGGTGGCGCTATCTATCTTGATGCTCTCGCAGCCACACACACAAGGTTTGCCCATCCCCCGGGCTACCACCGCAGCGTGGGAAGTCATTCCCCCCCGGGAGGTCAAAACCCCCTGAGCATGGATGATCCCGTGAATATCATCAGGAGTGGTCTCATTGCGGACCATTACCACTTTTTCTCCAGCTCCACCGAATTTTTCGGCTAGATCGGCATCAAAAACGACCTTGCCACTGGCTGCTCCCGGAGATGCCGGCAGCCCGGTGGCAATGGCTTCCAACTGTACGCTGGTATCAATCTGCCGGTGCAACAACTGGTTGATAGACTCAGGGTCCACCCGCAGGAGGGCTTCCTCCTTGCTGATCAATCCCTCATTGACCATATCCACAGCCACCTTGACCGAAGCTTTGGCTGACCGCTTGCCATTACGGGTCTGGAGCATGTAGAGGTGCCCCTTCTCCACAGTAAATTCTATGTCCTGCAGATCACGGTAGTGGTTCTCCAGCCTCTGGCAGGTGTCGCTAAATTGCTGGTACACTCCAGACAGTTGATCCTTCAGCTTGCTGATAGGCATGGGAGTGCGAATACCAGCTACCACATCTTCACCCTGAGCATTGATCAGGAACTCGCCATACAGTTCTTTCTCACCGGTGGAGGGGTTGCGGGTAAAGGCCACGCCAGTGCCGCTGTCATCGCCCATGTTGCCGAAGGCCATGCACTGTACATTGACTGCGGTTCCCATTTTGTCATCAATCTTATTCAAGCGGCGGTAGACAATCGCCCGCTGGTTGTTCCAGGAACCGAAGACAGCCTTAATGGCCATGGTCAATTGCTCCCGTACTTCCTGGGGAAAATCGAAGCCTTTTTCATGCTTTACCAATGCCTTATATTCTTTAATGAGTTCTTGAAGTTCAGTTGCAGGAATATCGTAATCAAAGATCAGACTGAGTTTGCGCTTGTATCTTTCTACGATTTCTTCAAAATGAGCGTGATCAAGGTCCAGAACCACATTGCAAAACATCTGGATAAAGCGGCGATAGCAATCATAGGCGAATCTTTCGTCTCCGGTTAATAAAGCCAAACCCTTTACGGATTCGTCATTCAAGCCCAGGTTTAAGATGGTGTCCATCATTCCGGGCATGGAAACGGCAGCTCCGGACCGCACCGAAACCAGCAGGGGATTCTGCTGGTCCCCGAAGATCTTCCCCGTTCGTTGTTCCAGTGTCTCCAGCCCCTCAAAGGTCTGGTCCAGCATACCCTGGGGGAACTGGCTTCCCGAAGCCAGGTAGTCATTGCAGGCCTCGGTACTTATGGTAAAACCAGGCGGAACCGGCAGTCCTATCAAAGTCATCTCAGCCAGGTTGGCTCCTTTTCCTCCCAGAAGAGAACGCATGTCTGATTTCCCTTCCTCAAACAGGTATACATATTTGTGGCTAGACATTGCTCGACCTCCTATAATAGATTTCTAATATTTTGCTGGCTGTCTCTTCTACCGCTCGATTCGTCACATCGATGACCGGGCAGCCCAGTTTCTTCATAATCTTGTCCGAAAATTCCAATTCCTCTTCGATACGGCTGGGATTGGCATAGGTTGCCTGGCCGGCCAGTCCCAGAGTCTTCAGGCGTTCGGTCCGTATCTGGTTTAAAAGCTCCTGACGAATGGTGAGGCCGATAATTTTGCCCCGTTCCGCACTGTAGAGCTCCTCTGGAGGGTTGACCTCAGGAACCAGCGGAACATTGGCTACCTTGATCCTTTTATGGGCTAAATACATGGAAAGAGGTGTCTTGGAGGTTCGCGATACGCCTACCAGGACGATGTCAGCTAGTTCGATACCTCGAGGATCTTTGCCGTCATCATAACGCACTGCAAACTCCACTGCTTCCACCCGCCGGTAATACATCTCATCGATCTTGCGCAGGAGTCCCGGTTCTCTTTTGGGCTCTATCTGACTGGCCTGCTTCAAGCCATTGATCAGAGGGCCCAGGATGTCCACGCACACCACCCCAGCCTCCAGCGCCTTGACCTGCAGGTGATGAGCCAGTTCATCGACCACCAGGGTGTAAGCAATGACGAAATGATTATCGGCCGCATGGCCTACGATTTCGTCAAGGGTATCAATATCGGAAATATTGGGTATCTGTCTGATTTCCATATCACCCGAATTAAACTGGCTGGCTGCAGCTCTCACAACCATCTCCGCTGTCTCGCCAATGGAGTCCGATACTACATAGACCCCGGGTAAATGATGGGTCAAATTGAAACCTCCTATCATAAACCATTGTTCGCCCAAATCATTTTTGCAGCATTATAAGCTAGCCAAATCCAGGAATAAGCGGGCGATGTTGGTCTTGGATATCTTGCCTACAACTTCCAGCCGCTCTTCCCCTTCATTATCTTTCAAATCTCTGACCACAGGAAGACTGTCAACTTCGTGTTCCACGATCTTACGCACTACATCGACCACCGTCTCCTCCAAAGTAGCTGTAACCACATTGGGCATGCGGGTCATAATAACACTGACTGGAACCCGGTGTATATCGGCCTGCCCCAGGGTCGTCTTGAGAAAATCCTTGCGTGAAACCACGCCGCTCAAATAATTGTCTGCATCCACCACATAAATGCTGCCGGTGTCCTCAACAAAGAGGCTGACCACGGCATCGTAGATGCTGCAGTTCTCCTTTACCACCACCGGCATGGACTGGAGATCCCGCACCCGGTACTGGTTTAAAATCCTGCGCAATTCGGTATTGGATCCCTGGTTTTTAAAGGTATACCCTACTCGGGGTTTGGCTTCCAGGAAGCCGGACATGGTAAGAACTGCCAGGTCGGGCCGTAAAGCAGCCCTGGTCACCCTTAACATTTCAGCAATCTTTTCACCGGTTATGGGTTCATGGGTTTTAACAATGTCCATGATTCGCGCCTGTCGATCACTGAGTTCGATAATATTCACCACCCAATTATGCTATACTTTTTGGGTTAATCAATATTAATTATATATGCTAAATCGCTCCAGCAACATCCTGTTTGCAAAATATTTTTAAAATACCAGCTTCCCAAAATCCGCCACCTGGTTGCACAGCTCGGCGATCGACTTCAACAATCCCAGGCGGGCCGCCTTAAGCTCCTGGTTTTCGACCATCACCATCACCGAGTTGAAAAAAAGGTCGACTGCCGGACGCAGCGTAGACAATTTTTCTAAAGCCTGGCTGTACAAAGCCTTATCAAGACTGTCGGTCACGTCTTTTTTAAGTGATTGGAACGTACGGTTAAGTTCGATTTCACTGGGATCTTCCAGGACGGTTTCATCTATCAGTGGGCTTTCCCATTTACGAGACAGATTGTGGGCGCGGTTGTAGACGACCATAAAATCCTGTAAACGGGTGCTCTGTTTGAAATCCTGTACCGTCTTCACCCGCACATACACATCCCTTACATCCCGCAGGGCTCGTTGCAAGACGGCATCAATTACATCATATGAAAATCCCCGGTCCAACAGTACTCCCCGCAGGCGCTGGAGAATGAAGTCCAAAACCTCACGGGTTGTATCTTCCCGGCTGTTTTCCGGTTGGATGGCAGAGAAATTGTCATAAGCTGCAGCAATGCATTCTTTCAGATCCAGATCCAGAGACCTTCCTAAAATGATATTCACAATACCCAGAGCCTGGCGGCGTAAAGCGTAAGGGTCCTGAGAGCCACTGGGTTTTATGCCGATGGCAAAACAGCCCACCAGATTATCTAATTTCTCGGCCAGGCTTAGGGAGATGCCGGTGCCGGTGGCGGGCAATTCATCAGCAGCGAAACGCGGCAGGTAATGCTCTAGAATGGCTTCCGCCAATTCTGTTTCCTCACCATGCTGCAAAGCATAATAACGCCCCATGATACCCTGCAATTCAGGGAATTCGTACACCATAGCGCTGAGCAAGTCGGCCTTGCAAAGTCCAGCCGCTCTTTCCAAGCGATTCTTATCACTCATCCCCATGGTAGCGCCTAAAAAGACAGCCAACTTCTTAAGTCGCTCGACTTTATCCTGCAGGCTGCCCAGCCGTTCGTGGAAAAGAACATTCTTCAGGCCGCCGGCCATTTGCTCCAGGGGCTCTTTGGTATCCTCATTCCAAAAGAACAAAGCATCTTCCAGGCGCGCTTTTAAAACTCTCTGGTTTCCGGCTCGTACTTCATCCAGATTGTAGTCCGTGCCATTACGCACAGCGATAAAACCGGGCAGCAGATGTCCTTCAGGGCTGAAAACCGGGAAATAGCGCTGATGTTCGATCATACTGGTTGTAAGCACCTCCGGAGGTACGGTCAGATAAGAGGAGGAGAAGGCCCCGTAAAAGGCAGTAGGATATTCCACCAGGAAAGCAACTTCCTCCAATAGATCCGGATTCTCCATGGGTTCACCTCCGGCTGCCGCTGCTGCCTGCCGGACCTGATCCCAGATCAATGCCTGGCGGCGATCCTGGTCAAGAATTACAAAATGCTCTTCCAGGAGGGCAAAATAGTGCTGAATATCTTTCACCGGCTGCGGGCCGTTAGATAGGAAGCGATGCCCATAGGTCACCGGGCTGCTCTTGATATTTTCAATTTGCAGATCCAGCGGCTGATCTCCATACAAGGCCAAAAGCCAGCGTATAGGCCGAGCAAATCGAGTGTTGAAATAAGCCCAGCGCATAGATTTAGGGAAGGGTAGGGCCTGGATCAACGACTGCAGCAGATCAGGGAGCAGTTTCCGGCTCTCTTTGCCTTTATCCCGTTTGAGGGCGAAAAGATACTCTATACCCTCCACGCCTTGAATCACTAATTCGGAAAAATCCATGCCCTGCCCCCGGGCAAAACCCAGACCTGCTTTGGTGGGCTGCCCCTGCGGGTCGATGGCAATGCTCTTCTTGGGACCGCGGTTCTCGATAGCAGCATCTTCCTGTGCTTCTGCCAGGCCTTGTACAAAAAGGACCAGCCGTCGGGGTGTCCCGTAGACCGTAATCTTGGAATAAGGTAGACGCGCTTCGTTTATCTTTTGTCCGGCCAGGTCCGCAAGAGCCTGGAGGGCTCCCGGCATATATGCTGAAGGAATTTCTTCCACACCAATTTCCAGAAGTAGATCTTGCATGATTATACCCCCTCACCATTTAGGAATTGCTGTCTTAAGCCTTCGTCTTTTAAGAGTGGATAGCCCAGGTTCTTGCGCTGGGCCAGGTACTCACCGGCGACCAGGCGAGCCAGGTTGCGCACCCGCCCGATATACCCGGTGCGCTCGGTAACGCTGATCGCTCCCCTGGCATCCAGGAGATTGAATAGATGGGAGCACTTTAAGACATAGTCATAAGCCGGTTGAACCAGGTGCAGGGAGGCAACGTTGATGGCTTCCTTTTCGCAAATGGTAAACATGGTGGTCAGTGCTGCCACATCAGCCGCTTCAAAATTGTAATGAGAATAGTCCACTTCAGTCTGGTGATGCACATCGGCATAACTGATGCCATCCACCCACTGAATGTCATAAACACTCTCTTTATTCTGGATGTACATAGCAATTCTTTCTATCCCGTAGGTAATCTCAGCACAGACCGGATAACAGTCAAAGCCCCCACACTGCTGGAAATAGGTAAACTGTGTAATCTCCATGCCGTCCAGCCACACCTCCCAGCCCAACCCCCAGGCCCCCAGGGTGGGCGACTCCCAGTTGTCCTCTACAAAACGTATATCATGTTTTTGGGGATCAATACCCAGTTCCTTCAGGCTGTTCAAGTACAGATCAATAACATTGTCTGGTGAAGGCTTGAGGATCACCTGATATTGGTAATAATGCTGCAGACGGTTGGGGTTTTCCCCATAGCGTCCATCGGTAGGGCGCCGGGAAGGCTCAACATAAGCAACTTTCCATGGTTCTGGTCCCAAAGCGCGTAAAAAGGTAGCTGGATTCATAGTGCCGGCACCTTTTTCAACATCGTAAGGCTGTTGAATGATGCATCCCTGCTGGCCCCAGTATTTCTGGAGTCCAAGAATCAAATCCTGAAAATTCATCTCGTCTTTCCTCCTCCTAACAGATAAATGGATGCTGGTTGAGGCCGCCAGATCTAGTATTCAGCCGGCTGCCCACCTGTTGCGCTCCTGGGGTTTTATTGTTTTTTCCCATAAAAAAACCGTCCCCTGTGCAGGGACGGGAATTCCCGCGGTTCCACCCTGATTGGCAAACGCCCACCTCATCGGATCAGGTTTTACTCACCTTCTAGAGGCTTTCCTCCTGCAGCTCCAAAGCGCCTTCGGAAAAAAATCCTTACCGGCTCCCAGCTGCCCCGGTTCTCTTCAAAGGATTTCGCTTTCCTACTCCTCTTCTTCATCACCAAACGATTAATTTCATAATTAGTTTACCTATATGCCCCATGCTTGTCAAATGCTCGAACCCTGGCATTCCAGAGTAAGCCAGATACCTAATATATTTAGAAAGGCAAATTCCAGAAGTTTCCTTCTGGAATTTGGGTGTTGATGAACGCAAATAAATTGTCTACCCTATTTTTTGTTTTTTTTGGTCTTGCTCCCCGGGATTCCCGTTGAGTCGCTGTCGTGTTGGTCCTCAATCCTTTTCGCCCCATTATCAGAGATCTTACTATCTTTTTTATCCTTGCTACCCTTTTTTCCCGCCAAAATCTCAACCTCCTCAAACGAATTTACTTGGTCCCTATCACTATTATTCCACCGGTTAGATATTTTATTATCAAGAGAAATCCGATGGAAATATCCATATTTTATTACATATATTGTTTTTACATACAACGCATCATGACATTGATGAATCCGTCTTGCTGCTCTTCTCTTCATATATTATGATGTTTTTAGTAGAGATAAAAACACAGTCCGGTTGGTAGTCCGGACGCGCGGCTTTTCCCTGACACCGTGCCAGTAACCTGCCCCCTCCCGGGTCGTCCCTTCTCTGCTTCACAGCAAAGGAGGGTATGGAATGGATGAGATTGAGGTGATGGTTAAACTCAGTGTGTTTTATGAAGAACCCTATTGGGTAGGTCTCTTTGAAAAACAATCCCAGGGGAAGTATTCAGTTTGCCGAGTGGTGTTCGGTCCTGAACCCCGCATCGATCAGATATTGCAACTGATTTATGAACGGTATCATGAACTGAAATTCAGCCTGCCCCACAGAGAAAAGTCGTTTCCGGCCCCGGGTACTATGAACCCCAAAAGACGTCAGCGGGCTATAGCACATGAAATGGCTCATATAGGGCGGAGCACCAGAGCTCAGGAAGCGCTGCAGGAGCAACGGGAGGCCTTGAAGTTGGAAAGACGGCAGGTAAGTAGTAAGGAAAAAGAAGAAGCGGCCCGGCAAAAGTATATCTTGAAGCAATTAAAGAAAAAGGATAAGAAAAAAGGCCATTAAACAACAGCCGGCTGGCGGGGCCAAAACCCGCCAGCAACATTTTTCTCACCCTATTTCACTCTGGTTTTAGGGCAGCTGCCTGATGCTAGTCTGCCCTCCTACACTGATCAGGGTGAGTCGATGGCTGGCATTGCCCAGCCGAGCCTGGGCCTCATAATCGCGGGGGGATTGCTCGTTTTCCTGGATGTCCGCGTCCCCATCCCCCGTCTGTTGGTTTACACTCCCATCCCGGACTTCTTGGGTCTTTTCCTTTGAACGAACGTTGGCTGCCGGCGATTTTTTGATCCACTGAATATTCCCCTGCAGCTGCAGCGGCGAGTCCCCCATCACCGTCAAGAGTAGATCGGCCTGAGCGGGCAATGTAATCTCGCTGGGTCCTAAGTTGCGCACCAGCCAATCCTGACTGATTTGATCCCCCTGCAGCGAAAGGGTTCCTCCCCCGGCATTCACTTCAACAGCCAGTTGGGCCGGGATCATCACCTGGACCTCCATTGCACCGCTCCCATTAATATTCAAAAATAGAGTGTCCCCAACCTGCCGGGTCTCGGGATGAAAAACTTCCGCAGCTTGCTGCTGGGCCTCTTCCAGGGTTTGTGCCCTTACCTGCACTTTCCCTCCTATCGATATAGTTGAGGATGGAATGCTGCGGATATCCAGGTGGGAGCATCGCCCTCCAGACACCACTAGCTTCTGCACCTTTTCATCGAGACCCATATCATGCTGGGCTATGGGTATGTTAAAGGTGCTGCTGCTGATTTCTTTTTGCACATACTGGGCCAAACCCACTTCTTGAAAAGCTCTCAGCCCCAGCCCGGTAAAGATCAGGAAAATAATGATAAGAATGCTCGCCAGGTCGTATTTAACCGGCCCATCTTCGTTTTTTTGAAAGTAGGTGTAGACTACAATTTCCAGCCCTAGAATGATAAACAACAGGGGCCACCAACGCAAGGCTGCACCCACCACTTTCACCGGCTGGAATTGGGCCCATAAAAGTCCCAACCCGCCAGCCAGTAAAAGCAATCCCATGGATAAGGTTCCCACTCGCCATTGCCTCATTGCGCCTCATCCTCCTTCGGTGTTTCTTTGCTGCCCAACAGGAGCTTGACTCCTCCGCCAATGAGGATCAGGGCAATAAAACTGGTCTGGACCATGTTACGAAGGTTGGCTGTCATCCAATAATCCAGTACGGGGAGTACCAGGCGTTGGAGAATGGCCAGCAAACCCAGAACAATCAGCCCCCATCCCACCCATTTGGGATGAGTGGAAAACCAGTCGAAAAGGTTGAACCCCTCCAGTTGCAGCTCTGCTTCCTCTTCCAGCATGTGATAGATGTCGAAAAGGCTGTAGAACCAGATTACCGGAGCCAGGAAACTAAACAGGCGGAAATCCAACCACCCTCCCAGGACCAATACCAGGAAAAAGGCTGTCATCAATTGAGCTCCTTCTTTGAGCAAACCCAGGAACATGTGTCCGGCTCCGGGAATTACGGAAAAAGCCAGGGCCATAAGCTTGCGGTTGCTCATAAGAAAAGCTTCTGGCCGGTCCTGTTCTGTCCCCACCTCTTCCTGGAGCCCGGGCAGCGAATTTGCAGCTCTCGCCAGACCCATGGCTTCGGCCAGGGCGCTAAACCAGACAATGGCTCCGGCAAAAAATATCAATGCGACTATGATGCCACTCATTCCATGCCCCACCCCCTCGATGGCAGTCCCGCCCACGCAGATGCCCAGGAAAGCCATAAAATATACCAGAGCACGCTGCTGCCATCCCAGGTAGAGGTGGCTCAATCCGGGAATAGGGGAGAGGATAAGAACTAAAAACTTGCTCTTTCTTTTCACCGTTCAACCTCCTTGCTGTTTTTCCACTGCAATTTATCGATCTGACCCCAGAAGCTGGCCCTCACTTCATCAGGCCAATGAGACAGGAAAGTGTTCACACGCAGGGACATTCCGTCGATCTCTCTTTCGGGAAGTTGATTGATCCTCCCGGATAGGTTTTGGAATACTCCCCCGCCCATGAGAACCAGGGTAATTACAGCGGCGGTAGCGTAACAAGCCAGGAGCTTCCGCCGACTGGGATAGACTTTTCTTCTATTAGGTCCTTCCTGCATTTTCCCCACGGCCCGCTTGAGGGTTTGCGATGTAAAATCAGGCGGGATTATGAGGGCGGCTTTTTCAATTTCCCCTTGATTAATACCTTTTAAAAACAGCGTGCGGCATTCATCACATTCCAAAAGATGCTTTTCCATCTCCAGCCGATTTTCCAGTCTATCTGTATTACTATAGAATTCCTGCCATTGTTCGGCGCTGTAATGCTTCACTGGCTTCCCTCCTCCCATCTTTCTCGCAAAAGTCTGCGGGCTCTGTATAAACGAGATTCTACGGTTTTAACACTGATGCCCTCCTCCCGGGCGATTTGCTGGTAGGACTTCTCCTGAAAATGATATTTTATCAGGACCCGGTTATAACGGGGTGGCAGTTTTGAGCACAAATCCCTCACTTGCTGCTCCCTTTCCTTTTGCACAATCTGTTCATCTATATCCGGTCCGGGTCTCACATCGGGATTCATAAAATCATCCTGATAGCTCTCGGCTATCTTGGGTATTCGCCCTTGCTTGCGCTTCCAGTCTATGGCCTTATTTATAGTGATACGGCCAATCCAGGCCTTGAGGTGGTCAGGTTGGTAAGCAGGTAAGGATCGGTATATTTGCATGAACACATCCTGGGCAATATCCTGGACGTCATCCCGGTTGCTGACGAAACGCAGGATGATAGCAAAGACATAAGCCTTGTATTCCTCAATAACAGCCTCGAAATCCCGTGAATCTCTATCGGGAAATGGCTCAACCCACAGCTCATCTTCCCAAACCTTAACCACCTCCTTTCCCTTCTATTAATAATAACGAGGAATTTGAAAGAAACCCTGCAAAAATGCGATTTTAATTAAAAAAAGGCCGGGGTTCTGGCCAGAGCTCCCTTTATGACAATTTCCCATAATCTTTTGATAATGCTTCCAAAGTTGTCCGTTAAATTATAAATATAAGGAGCTCCACAAATTATTTAGGAGGTATAATATGAAAAGATTCAAACGGGTAGTATCTGTAGCTTTATTGCTAGCCTTGGTGACAACGGGAGGCTTGGCTTCCAAATGCGTGGCCGCTGAAACTTCTGCCGGTCAAGCACCGACGGTAGTAACTGTAACGTGCATTCAATCCAGCGATATGATGTTTTCGGAGGTTCACCAACAGCGTTATCTAAACTATTTGGTTAAGGAATATGATCCGCAAGCAATGCCGGAGTGGGAAAAAGCCTTTGCCGAACGAAAGGTGGCTTCCGATAAGTTTGAACAAATTGTTAAATCCAATGCTCAAAAATTCTCAACCTCAGGGACTATATCTATAGGCACGAGCAAGGTTGAAACCGGGAAACAAGGCGAAATAAACATTGAGAAACTTTCCGACCAGGCCAATGGATCATTTACTGTAAAATTAGCTGAAACCTCTGACAATAAACAACTTGACGAGAGAATCCAGGTCCAAAAGGAATTTGAAAAGGCCGTAGAGAATAACGATCCGGCAGCTATCAAGAGTGTGCTGCCAAAAATTCTGGCAGACTACCGGCAGGCGACTGACGATATGCAAAAAACAATAGCAAATTCCAAATGACATAATCTTTGAACAGCCTTGATTAGGGATATAGCAGGAGTTGGTAATGTATCAACTCCTGCTTCCCAAAAAACGAACGGATGATGTAATGAAATATCACGTATTTGTAGTCGAAGATGATGTAAATATCAATCAAATTCTGTGTACATACCTGAGTAATCAGGGCTGGGAGGTGGCTTCCTTCACAACCGGAGGAGAAGCCCGGCAGGCCCTGTCACTGCATCCTCATTTGTGGATACTCGATATAATGCTTCCCGAAGTGGATGGCTTCCAGTTAATACGTGAAATAAAAGCTGATAATCCGGCAGTTCCAGTTATTTTTATCTCAGCCCGCGATGCTGACATTGATCGTATTGTGGGACTGGAAATGGGCAGCGATGATTATATGTCCAAACCCTTTATGCCAGAGGAACTGGTAATTCGCTGCCGAAAACTGCTCCAGAGGGTCTACGAACAGGCTCTTGAGCCCAAAAACGCTTTGCACCGGCTGGGCGACTATGACCTTGACGAAACCACCAGGCAGGTAAGTGATGCGGCAGGCACCATCATAGATTTGACAACTCGGGAATTTGATCTGTTGTTAATGTTGGCCCGACACCAGGGGCAGCCGCTGGAACGAGAACAAATTTTGACAGGCGTTTGGGGTCTTGAATATTATGGAACCGATCGGGTGGTCGACGATCTGGTCAGAAGACTGCGCAAAAAAATGCCCGCCCTGCGCCTCGAAACCCTTTACGCCTATGGATACCGGTTGGTGAGAACATGAAGAACATACCGCTTTCTGTTAAAATATGGACTCTATGTGCAGGGGTTACTTTATTTATTTTTGGATCGATCATGCTGTTTTTGCCTGGAATGCTACATGGCTTCTTCACCAGTCAGGTTTACACCCTTCTGGAAGACTCTCAGAAACAGGTTCAGTTTGTCCATATAGAATCAACAATTAACGAACCCGATAAGATTGTCATTGCCGATACAGGTACAGAAAAAGCCGGAGTGGCTTCCTCTCCCAAGACTGAACCCACTCCTTCCGATCAGTTTAATAATGTCCAAGTCACCGCTACCGAATCCGGAGTCGGACAAAAGCAGCGGCCTTCCCAAGAATTAGAAATGAAGTCGGGTACCATTTTAATTCAAGCAGTAGAAAGTAATCAAATCTCTACAAGCCTTAGCAGCTCTGTGTATTCCCAGCCTGCTATGCTCATGACCGTTTCACCGGTTGGACCCGGGACGGACCCATCGGGTCTTCCGCCCGTTGGCCACTTGTTTTTGCCTGATGAACCTTCCCCTGAACTCCCGTCATTTCTACCGGAAGCTTTTGCCAATATAATTAAACAACAAGCTTCCTCGCAGACGGAAGAAACCAAGCGTTATAACCACACAGAAGGAAACAATACCCTGCTTTATGTCATTCACAGTCAATTTCTGGACGGCAAGCCAACCCACCTGGTAAGCTATGCCTGGGGCAGCTACATCCAGGAATTGTCGGCTAGCCTGATGAATAAGCTATTTATTATTATGATAGCCCTGTGCCTGATTAGCTGGATTCCATCCCTGCTATTAGCCCGTTTTCTGGTAAAACCCCTGGCTCAGATTGAAGAAGCGGCCAGCCGTATTTCCGAACATAACTGGAACCAACCCCTGGTTGTACAGAGAAGGGATGAAATAGGCAGGCTGGCCAATGCCTTTGAACAGATGAGGCAGCGTTTGGTTCGGCAAGATGAAGCTCAGCAAGCTTTTCTACAGAATCTGTCGCATGAGTTGAAGACCCCGGCTATGGTAATAAGCAGTTATGCCAGGGCCATTCAGGATGGAATCTTTCCCCGGGGGAATCTGCATGACAGTGTTGCTGTAATCCAAAGTGAATCTGAGCGTATGCAAAAGAGAGTACAAAACTTCCTGTATTTAAATAAATTAAAATACCTGGCTGTCCACGAAGCTGAACGGGATACTATCCGCCTGGACCTGCTGCTTCAGGAAACTATGGAACGGCTGCGCTGGCATCGACCGGAGGTTGAGTGGATTCTACACCTGCAGCAAGCGGAAATCATTGGCAACCGCCAGCAGTGGTCAGTGGCTATGGAAAACCTGCTTGACAACCAGATGCGCTATGCAAAAAGCCGGGTGGAAATCACTATGAACCATAATGAGGAATTGTCGGGTGGTTTTGAGCTGCGTGTGTTTAATGACGGCCCGGCTATTAAACAAGATTTGTTGGAAATGATTTTTGACCCTTATGCCAGCGGCAAGGATGGACAATTTGGCCTTGGTCTGGCTATTACCAGACAAGTGACGAATATGCACGGGGCAAAACTTTGGGCAAGTAACGAGGAACAAGGAGTGGCCTTCTATATTGAAATGTAACCTGTGTTGATTTAACTGTTTTCTGAAATATGAGCGACAGGGGATAATTCTCTGTCGCAATCATAAATACTGGGAACAAGGCAAACAAGGCATGAAGGCATGGGTGAAGGCATGGGGACGGTTCTTATGCCTCGCTTCGTTTTTCCTTTGTTCTGCCACTAAACCCTGGTCGACTTCCAGCAGCATAGCAATAATCTATTGTGAGGCATGGGCCACCCGCTTAATCCATGCCCCGGTAAAGCTGGGTCCCGTATCTTTTAACCTTTTACCCGGGTGTTTTCTGTCAACTGCTGGCTGGCATCGCGCACCACCTGGTCGCCTTCCTGCAGGCCGGTGAGGATTTCAACTTGATCCTGGTTATTAAGGCCCAGAGTAACGTCCTGGTATTTTACCCGTCCCTGCTGGATCTTTATGACCTGATAATGACCCTGACTGGTAGTCTTAACCGCCTCCCGGGGGAGCAGCAGTGCTCCATCCTTGCGGGCTGTTTCCACCCGCACCTGCACTTCATAGCCGGGTTTGAGAATGGAAGGATCAGGCAGGTCTGTAAAGACCGGCACCCGCCGCTGTTCCACACCCAGGGCCGAGGTTTTAGCATAAGCCCGGGGTCGGATTTCTCTGAGCTTGCCGGTAAGCACCTTATCGCCCAACACCGCTGCGCTTATATAAACGTTTTGCCCCAACCGGACATCCGCCAGCTGATCGCTTAATAAATCGGCCTGCACCTCTAACCGGTGGGGGGTGCCAATCTGGGCCACCGTGCTCCCGGCCGTAACAACCGCGCCCGCTTTTACCGGAAGGTCAAGCAGGGTTCCATCACCAGGGCTGACTACAGTGAGGGACGTAGTCTTGCTCTGATTTTCGTCTACTAGCTGCCTGTTCACCTCGACGGATTTCACCAGGCTTTCTATGTACTCCTCCTGTCGTTGTACTGCATCCCCTGCCTTGAGCAAACGCGAATTAGCCGCTTCCAGATCGGCTGGGGCGGAAGCCCCGGCGCTCTGCAGTTCTCTCTGCCTATCGTAGGCAGTCTGGGCATCCTGTAATTCCACCTGATTGCTGGTCAAAGTCTGCTGCGCCTGGGCCAGTTGTCCCTGCACAGTCGACAGTTGAGCCTGGGCCTGGCTGGCGGCTGTCTGCAGATCGGGGTTTCCCAGAACCATTAGGATCTGCCCCTGCTTGACTGTTTCACCGGCTTTTACCGGCAGTTCCAGGACCTGCCCCCCTTGCTGGACCTGTACATCGTATTGGTCAACGGTTTGCACATAGCCGGTTTCCATGATAGTCTTGCTCAAGACGCCTTTTTTCACCACCGCAGTATCCACCTGTTGGGCACCAGCGGCATAGTTATAGGCTATGACTGCCACAATAAACACTCCTACGCTTGCAGCCCACCAGACTTTGTTTTTTTTCATCGCCTATTCTCCCTCCCTCTAACTGGATCGGTTATGAATCACCAGAATAATTTCAGGATTAATCAGTATTTTTCAAGGCCGCGGCCATGTCAATTTTTCCCAGGCGGGGCAAGATCAGCAAATATCCTGCCACCGCAAAGACAGCAGCGCCCAGAGCTGCCAGTGCATAAGTTCGTGGATAGATAATAAACGGTATGCTGTAAAAATCAGTGCTGGCTGATGCAACATACGCCTTACTGATCCATCGTCCCAATGGCAGCCCTATAATAATGCCCAGCAAAGCCTGGACTCCGGTTTCTTTGAAGAGCAGGAGGCTCACTTCCCGCCTGGTATAACCCAGCACGCGCAGAGATGCCAATTCCCGCTGCCGCTCGTTAAAGTTCATCAAGGAGGCGTTGTAAACAATGGCCATCCCCAGTATCCCGGCAAAGACGATCATAAGCCCGATAGAAAAAACATTGCTCTCCATCATCTTTTCGTAACCTGCCTTTTCCTCAGCCCGGCTAACGATAGAGCTGACATTGGTCATATCCTTCAGACGAGCGCTAAATGCCTCACCCTGGCCGGGCTCCACCTTCACCAAAAGCCGGCTTACCAGCCCGCTTTCACCCAGCAGACGGTTGGCAGTCTTCAGGGATACATAGGAACCCCCGCCCATCAGGGGTTGATTTACGCCTACCACGCGGAGCTCCCATCTGTGGGTGGGGCCGGTGTTCAGCCTGGTTTCCACCCAGATGCTGTCACCAACCTGGACGCCCAGTTTCTTAGCGGTTTTCTGGTTGAGCAGGACGCCTTCTTCTGGAATTTCCAGGGGCCCTCCTTCCTCATCGAAGACCCCGGTCATCTGCTCCCTGAGCTGTAAGCCCTGTAGCACATCGTTTTCCTCTTTCTGTCCAGCCCCTGACTGTTCCTGGGCGGTAACCGCAACCGGCACATCCAGGACCGGCTCCATCCCCCGCAACTCTGGCCATTGCTGCCAGTAGAACAGTTCACTCTGGCGTATGGGCGTCGTAAACTGCACCAGATAGTCATAACGGTTTTCCAACAAAAAATGGCGTGTCATCATATAGTCGACAGCATCATTGGAAAAAGCGGCAATGACCAGAAGAACCACCGTACCAATGACTCCCAGGACAGTCACCGCCAGACGGGTGCGATTGCGTATCATACTGCGCAGGCTCATCCGCCAGCTGCTGTTGAAAGCCTGCCACAGAATAGTCAGCTTTTCCAACCAGACGGCTCCACCTTTTACCGGCGCCTGATTACGCATGGCTTCGGCGGGCTGAATTCGAATGACTGCCCGGCAGGCAAGAAGTCCGGCGGTAGTTCCCACACTCAAACTGATCAGAATGCTGTAGATGATCACGGATGGATTAAAGCCGCCGATCTCGCCCGGCAAATTGAAGTACAGTGCATATACCTGGGATATCACAGACGCCAGGCCCACCCCCAGGAAGCACCCGGCGATAGCACCTACCAGGCACACGGCCAGCGCATAAGAGAGATAATGGGAAATGACGGTCCAATTGCTGTAGCCCAGTGCTTTCATAATCCCGATGCTGGTGCGCTGGGCTCTGATCATACGCCCCAGCAGCATGAATTGGATTCCGGCTGCTATCAACAAAAACAGGAAAGGCAGGAATTTCGCCGATACTTTCAATCCATCCAGCTCAGCCTTGACCACCGCATCGCTGAGCTGCTTACTCCGTGGATAGGCGGCCAGGTTGCCATAAGAATGGAGAAGATCCTGGCCCGCACCTTTAATTTCTTCTTCCCTGGTTCCCGGGTTTAGTTGGACGATAACCTGGTTGACCTGACCCTGCATATTCAAGATGCGTTCGGCAGCCGAGTAGGACATCATAATCACACCGAAGTTTTCAGGATCCGGCAGCAGGGAAGCTGAATCCTTCATCAAGTAGATAAATTCCGGGCTGGCCGCGCTTCCCACCACCTGCAGGGGCAGCTCTTTGCCTCCCGCTATGACCTGGATGGTACCTCCTTGCTCCAGACCATTGGCTTTGGCAAACTGGGGATCTACCAGTACTTCAATACCCTGAGCATTATCTGAGCTAAACATTCTTCCCTTCTGGAGCACCAGCTGGTTCATTTCCCCGGACATGGGAAGGTTATAACTGGTTAGACGCAGGGTTCCCCGTCCCCCGTTCTTTTTAATAAACGTTAAATCGGTCTGAATGCGTCCTTCGGCTTTCATTACACCAGGCAGAGCTTGAATCTGGTTGGCCACTGAGAGCGGAGCTTTGACTACTTGAAAATAATAATCAGCAAAGCGTGTTTTTTGATAAAAATCCTGCTGCGCTTGGCTCAGGTTATAGTAAGCGGTGGTCATGGATATGTAAATCAGAATGCCCATGGTCACCACCAGACTCAAGGCGATGAACTGTCCCCGGCTATTACTGATCAAGCGGAAAAGTCGGCGATTCAGAATCCCCATTACCACTCAATCCTTTCTGGCGGCCAGGGCTCCTCATTGCGAAAAATTTCTGCAATTCTGCCGCTGCGCATCCGCACCACCCGCTGCGCCATATTGGTAATGGCAGTGTTATGGGTGACAATGATGACCGTGCTCTTCATTTCCCGGTTGACCTTCTCTAATAAACCCAGAATGCTTTTGCCGGTTTGATAATCCAAAGCGCCGGTAGGCTCATCACAGAGGAGTAAACGCGGTTTCTTGACCACCGCCCGGGCAATGGCAATGCGCTGCTGCTCTCCTCCGGAAAGCTGAGCGGGAAAGTGATGAGCTCTCTCCAATAAACCCACCTGCTGCAGGGCATCCTCCACCGGCAGCGGGTCTGAAACCAGCTGTGCCGCCAGAGCGATATTCTCCTCTGCAGTTAAATCAGGGATCAGATTGTAGAACTGAAAGACGAAGCCCACCTGCAAGCGGCGGTACTGGGTTAGCTGCTGTTCGCTGGCTGAGCTTAATTCCTGGTCGCCGAAAAAAAGCCGCCCGCTGGTCGGTTGGTCCATTCCTCCGAGCAGGTTCAGCATGGTGCTCTTACCAGAGCCGCTGGGTCCGGCAATGACCAGCAGTTCTCCACTATAAATCTCCAGAGCGGCCTCCATTAAAGCATCCACCACTACATCTCCCATGGGATATTGCTTGCTTACCTGCTCTAGATGCATCAATATTTCTTCTGCCAAAGTTCCTTCCCCCTGATGCTCCCTTTTAGGAAGCTCCGCTGATGTAACAAGTGTAACAGGGGGACGGTTCTCTTGTTACATCAACCCATTTATTAGACTGTTCAACCACAGCAGCTCATTTGGTGATGTAACAAGAGAACCGTCCCCCTGTTACACACCCCACCGGCATACCTAATAAGCCATAAAAAAACAGGGAGGCCATTTCATAACGAATGTCTGTGGATAGACTCTCCCGGTTCAAAATCTCGTTAAACATGCGTATATAAATTAGAATCGCCTGGTCGGAAATCTGTTGGTTCACGCAGCCTTCTTTTCTCCCCTGTTCAATGAGATCCAATACTAACGGCACCGCACGCGTTTGCATGAACTCCTCCATATAACTCTGGATCTGGGGATCTGTCCATATGTCGGACTGGAAAAAGGCTTCACTATACTGATCCCGGGTTTGGGTCTTTTCAAAAACCATTTGCGCAAACTTTTCTTGAAAGGAAAGTTCACTGTGGAGCAGCACTTCAAACTCTACAGTCTTCTCGTCCATCAATGAAAATACAGCCTGTCTGGCTAATTTGGTTTTACTGCCAAAATAGTTATAGATACTGACCTGCGATACATGGGCTTTTTCCGCAATTTCAGCAATACTGACCGCCTTCAACCCGCGCTGGCAGAACAGCTCTATCGTAGCGCGCAGGATGCTCTCCATCTTCTTGTTCTTACGCAGCTCAAAGCCATTCATCTTGTCGTCCATATCATCAGACTAAACTTATTTATGAAATATTACAACAAAATAGTTCATAATATAATCACAGGAAAGTTGTCAAAAATTAAGGGCGGGACAATCACATCCCGCCCTTAAAAGATCCACCTCTACTTCCAATACTTGATAAGAGTCTTATATATGATCCAAACATACGTTATGATGAACAATATCCAAATAACACTTATAAAACTCAAGAAAAATTTTGAAAAATAAGCACCAAAGATAATGCCAAGTGTGAAAAGGGCAATTTTCAGGCAACCATAATCCCAGAGATTGTATTGTCTTGCCGCCTGTAGCATCCTATCAATCAACCGTTTCATGATTATCACCCCTTTACAAAAAATAACTCGTCCTCAATCACATTGTAGATCTTCACAACTGCAAAATCTAATGTCTTAATATGGTGGGAAAGGGTATTTCTTATAAGCAATTGGGGCAAAAACGTAAATCGCCCAAAAGGACCGTCCCCATGGGCTCCCCATGGGCGAGAAGAATACTGATGCACTATTCTCGTTGACCCCGCGCAACTCGAACTATAAGACTACCATTCCAGGTTGTAGATGGTATCATTTAGAAATGAGAGAATTGAAGAGATTATAGAATCGTATATAAAGCCTTATACTGAGGAGAATTAGATGGCTGATTTATCTTCATTGACCGCGCAATTTCAAGCATTTGAAAAACTGTTATTGCAACCCGGGGTACGAAAATCTCTGCAGAAACTAGAAGATTTAATCGCGGATGATTTTGTAGAATTCGCTTGCTCGGGACGTACTTACAATAAGCAACAAGCTATAGCTGTGCTTCAAACGACGCCTGCAATTCATATGGAAATGAATAATCTGCAGGTGAAAATGCTGGCATCGGGCATTGTATTAGCCACATACCGCCTTATTCACTTAAATGAATCAGGAAACAAGGTCAAATGCTCCTTACGAAGCTCTATTTGGAAATTACAGGATGACAAATGGCAGATAGTATTTCATCAGGGAACACCTAAATAGTGAAAACAGGTGAAAGACGGGGTTGATTAAAACATATTTGCTTTAGATGTTGTCAACCCCGCCCCCTGTTCCATCCAAAATATTGGAACTAACCTTAAAATCCTGAGGCGGGATGTAATGATCCCGCCTCAAGCGCGATATCAGGTCCATTTATTTCTATTCGTAGCGCAGGGCATCGATGGGATCAAGTTTGGCCGCCCGGTTAGCCGGGTATAGGCCAAAAACAATACCGACAGCCGATGAAAAACCAAAAGCAATCATAATTGTCCCAAATGAAATGATTACCGGCATCTTTAATATCAGAGAGATGATGGCCCCAATACCGACACCCAGCAGCATGCCTATACTGCCCCCTAGAGCGGAAATGGTAGCCGCTTCCACCAGGAACTGAGCCAGGATGTCCCGGCGCCGCGCGCCCAAGGCCACTCGCACCCCGATTTCGCGGGTGCGTTCGGTTACCGAAACCAGCATGATGTTCATTATTCCGATGCCGCCCACAAGTAAAGCAATCCCCGCCAGAGCACCGAAAACCGAGGTTACAATAGCGAGCATCGAACTGAACATATCCATCATCTGTTCATTGGTCTGGGCTTTGAATCCCTTCTTTACTGCGTGGCGCAATTCTAATATGCCCACACTCTGACGGGTGGCAGCCTTCAATTGATCCCCGCTTTTGACTCGGACCAGGGCTTGCTGTACTTCCTGGTTGTCATCCATTTCCATCAACGTCTTGATCGGGATGCAGGTAAATGTCTGCTGCATCCCCATTACGGCAGCCTCAGGCTTGGTCACCCCACAGACCTGGAAAGGGATTCGGTTAACACGCAGGGTTTTCCCAACCGCAGTATTGCCCGAGCCGAACAGTTCGTCAGCCAGGTTCTGATCGATAACGATTACCCGGCGACCCATCTGATTCTCGGCCTCATTAAAGAATCGTCCTTCGGCAAAAGCCATTTGACTCACCTTCATATAGTCGGGATTGGTTCCGATAAGCATGTTGGTTTTTTTCTTACGCGTTGTTTCAAAGGCGGCTGTACTTGATAAGACCTTGAGCGGCACCACAAAATCGATGCTGTCCATGGAATCTTTAAGCAGTTTACAATCGTCCAGGGTTAACTTGCCCTCTTGTCCGTTGTCATTGGCTACTGGCACCAGCGTGAATGAATTGGCCCCCATGCCCTCAACTTCCTGAGAGACTTGCTTGTTCATACTCTGGCCCATGGTGACGATGATGATGACCACCATCACGCCAATAATCATACCCAGCATCGTCAGGGCAGAACGCATTTTGTTGACCCAGATCCCTTCCAAGGCCACCATGATCATCTCTTTGAATTTCATATCAGCCCTCCTTGCTGCAGCCATTCATCCAACAGCTGTTTGGCATTCAGTGGCTGATCTACATTTTCACTCAAAACCAGGCGCCCATCACGGAAATGAACAATCTTTTGGGCATGGCGGGCTATTTCCGGTTCGTGGGTAACCAGAATAATGGTGCTGCCCTGGCGGTGCAGGTCCTGAAACAGAGCCATGATTTCGTAGCTTGAAGCACTGTCCAGATTGCCGGTCGGCTCATCAGCCAGCAGCAGGCTGGGTTGGTTAACCATAGCCCGAGCGATGGCCACCCGCTGCTTCTGGCCTCCAGACAACTCATTGGGACGATGGGCGCTGTGGCTGGACAACCCCACCTGTTCCAGGGCTGCCAATGCCCGCGCTTGTCGTTCTCTACTTCCAACTCCGGCATAAAGCATGGGAAGCTCCACATTACGCTGGGTATTAAGACGGGGCAGAAGATTGAAGTTCTGGAAGACAAAGCCGATCTTGCCATTACGCAAAGCCGCCAACTGGTCCTCATCCAGGCTCCGGGTATCTACATCATCCAGGAAATAAGTTCCTTCCGTGGGACGGTCAAGTAGGCCCAGTATGTTCATCATTGTAGATTTTCCCGATCCGGATGGCCCCATCACCGCGAGGAAATCTCCATCTTCTACAGTCAGATTGACGTTTTTCAGTGCTTCCACTTTTACGATGCCTGTGTCATAGGTTTTAAATAAGCTTTCAATAATTATCATTGCACGCGAACCTTGCTTCCCTCCTTGAGTTGGGCAGGAGGGTTGAGCACCACCTGATCGTCCTTGGCAGCGCCTTCCTTAATCTCCATGGTAATGCCGTCACTGATGCCGGTCTTCACCGGGATGAGGTGGGCCAGCCCATCTTTTATAACCCAGACGCTGTCGCCCTCATCCTTCTCCACCAGGGCTTCAATGGGCACAACAAGAGCCTGGCTGTCAGCAGTGGTAATTTCCAGGTCGACATTATAACCAGGCAGTAGATGTGTTGCTTGTTGCTCCACCCCTACTGTCACTGGCAGGAATGTATCCTCGTTCTCATTTTTCTTGGTCTTATTCAGCACCTCCAAGCCCACCTGGGCAACCTTCCCCTGGTATGTCTCCCCTTGGAAAGCATTGCCGGTGATGGCCACCACTTCTCCTACTCTGATTTTCCCGGCTTCACTTTCAGGAACATCAGCCTGGATCGACATTTGTTGAAGATTGCCAATTGTCAAGAGCGGTGAACTCTCGTTAATCTGATCTCCCGGTTTTACTGTTATGGATAGTATCTGTCCGTCGTGGGTGCATAATAAACCTTGTCTGGCAGTTTGCTTTTCCACCAATTCCAGCTGCAATCTGGCCGACTCAACAGCTGCTTCCAGAGACTGCAGGTAAACCGGAGCCGCATCTTGTGCCCGCTGTAAATCGGCCTGGGCTTTGTTATAGGCCGCCTGGCTGGTATCGAAGTCGGCTTGGACTTTGTCCAAATCAGCCTGGGCCACCGCACCCTGTTGGAACAAAATCTGATTGCGCTCCAAGGCATCCTTATCTTGTTTATAAGTGCTTTCGGCCTGAGTAAACGAAGACTGGGCGGAAACCAGGTCCGCTGTCTTACCACCGGAACGCGCCTGGTATAAGCTCGACTCAGCGGAAGCCAGAGTCGCGCGGGCCTCGGCCAGCTTCTGGTCGGCGTTGGGGATATAGAGATCCATTAATACCTGACCCGTCGTCACCTTATCACCCATTTGAACATGGATTGCTTTTACCGTTCCGCTCACTTCACTAAAAATGATCTCGCGATCAACGGCTACTACATTGCCCGATGCCGGCACCTTTTCCACTAGATGCTTCTCGACCACTTTGGATGCCGACACCTGGACTACATCCTTATTTTTAACCCGATAAATATTGAATCCTATCATGCTCAGGACCAGCAGGATCGCTCCCCCAATCAGAAGTTTCTTCTTAAGAGAATAGGGTTTTTTTAATGCTTTTCCGGTATCTTTTACCAGATCAGATGATGCCTCTTCCGACAATGCTTTCACTCCTCTTGAAATTTCGATGCACTCCTATCTCTCTCCAGGTGAGAAGGGCATATCTATATTGCTGGGGTTTTTACCAGCAATGCCATGACGGCCACATAAAGAATCCAAATCACTCCCATAAATACAGCCAGCCCCCCGGGCTTCCTTTTCATAGCCATGGCACCGCCCACAATGAGGAGGACCAATCCCCAAATGCTAAACAGCTCTATCTGCCCCAACAGCCGGTAAAGAAAACTGGGTTGCTCGGGGGTGCCCATGAATAGGGCCAGGCTGGTGCTGACCTGCATAGCTGCCTTCATACCCATGGTTTTGATCAGGCAGGTAGAAATCACTGCTTTTATAATCGACGGTATCCCGGAAAAAATGGCTACCGCAAATAGCTGTTTGAAACGCGCTTCTCCCACACTGATCTGGTTGTAAAGGGCGAGTAAGCCCGCTTGAACCAGCCAGAGCAGAGGCATAGCAAATATAGTCCCTATCACCGCGCCTGGCACCACAAATTTCATGGCCAGTGCAATCTGATCCGGGCTGTTCCCCTGGGCAGCCATAAGCTGCTCGGTGTAAGTTTTGGTTTCCGGGATAGCTATCACTGTCATAAAGAGCGTTATAGCTATAATAATTATCCCCGGCCATAAAATCTTGGGATCTTCGATAATTGCAGAAAAAGCCTCACCCGGGGAAGCCAGGACTTTCCAAAACCTCTCCGTCATAGACATATTTTTTTCTTCCATAAAACAACCTCCCATTATTTAGACGTTCCCGCTCCCAATATATGTATTCCTTATTTCTACAAAAGAACCATAATTTCCTTCCTGTCGTCTTAAATCTCTTTATAATTTAAATAATCGACAATCCTATAGTCCCATAGAAGGCTACCTACCGAATATCTTAAACCCTGCCCTCAGGTGCAAGTCAAGCGGTAGCAGCAAATGAAATAAGGAATCACCTCCGTTGGTTGCATCCAATCCAATATTCTAATCTAAAAGTCTTTATTCAAGTAAATTCGCAGGGAAACAAAATAGGAGATTGAAAACAATACTAGCATCGCTCCTATCCCGGAAAAGGATAACAGCCAGAATTGTTCCCTGGCCATGTACGACAGGCTCTGCACCCAAGGCTGCTGGGTGTTATTCATAAGGTAATTTCTGATTTGGGCAGGGGCAAAAAAGATTAATAAAAATAGGAAAATGTTCACTATGGCAATCGACTGGGCGCCGCTTTTAAAATAGGCGGGCAGGGATACGGCAGCCAGAAACATTACAGATACCAGGGTCACGACTACATCATTCAGGTTTATCAGGCGGTATGTAAATGGCTGGGGAACCATGTGAAAGAATAACCCAATAATGCCAGTCAAAATCACAGCCAGGAATGAAAAAACAAAGATAGAAAGGTATCTCGAAAGTACGATCTCCCGACGAGTGAGTGGGAAACTGTTCAGAATAATATCGCTATGGTTCTTATAATCCGCTTGAGCCGCTCCGATTATGATTATATAACAGATTCCAAAGGCAGCCATAACATAGGTAAAGTTCTTTAAAACTGGATGGGCAAATGTAAAAAAGAGAAAGATACTATAGATAAAACCGAATAAGATCGTTTTTTTCTGCAATACAAATTCCTTTTTAATAAGCTGAAACATGTTTATCTCTCCTTCCAGAATGTCAAGGGGCCGGGGGGTTGTTGACACTATCATTCAGTCAAATGTTCTTATCTAAAAGTCTTTATTCAAGTAAATGCGCAGGGAAATAAAATAGGAGATGAAAAACAATAACAGCATCACTACCATTCCGGAAAGGGATAAAAACCAGGGTTGCCACCGGGCTAACCTGGCCAGACCCGCTACAAAGGGTTGCTGACTATTTTTCACCGTATACTCGATGACTTGTATCGGTACAAAAAAGATAAATATGAAAAGGAACACATTGAAAACCTGTATCCATTGCCCAATGCTTTTAAAATAGGTAGGCAGGGAAATGCCCGCTAGGAACAACACCGCTATCATGGTCACCACAACATCATAAAAGTTAATCAAGCGGTAATTAAAAGGACCCGGAATCAAATGAAATATCAGGCCTACTACCCCCACAATGACAAGGGCGATTGCTGTAAAAACCAAAACGGAAAGGTATTTTCCTTGCACAATTTCCTGGCGGGTAATGGGTAGACTGTTTAAAACCAGATCCGTATTGTTTTTGTGTTCCACCTGAACTGCACCAATAATTATCATATAGGACATTGCATAAGCTGCCATAATATAAGCGACCTGACCAAAATTTGAGTTATGAAAGACAAGCAAAAGAAAGATGCTGTAGGCAAGGCCAAACCAAAGCATTTTCTTCTGTAATATTAATTCTCTTTTAATGAGCTGAAACATCTCCATCCCTCCTCCCAGTAAAAACTATGATCTGATCCAAACTGGGATGTTCATATACCGCTCGATCATCCAGGAGACTCTTTATCTTATCAGTTTTATCAGTAAGCGCTTCAAAGCCAAAATCATTTTCCCGGATGCCCTGCAGGAGATCACGCACAGGCTGGTGGAGCAGTTCTTTTGGTCCCTTTACTATCAGATACTCTTCCCGAATCTTATCCCAGGTGTTGGTAAAAACCACCTGGCCGTTATTAATGAAACAAATGTAGTCAGCAATTTTCTCCAGGTCAGAAGTGATATGCGTGGAAAACAGGATTCCTTTACGATCATCCTGCATCTCCCTCTGTAATATTTCCAAGAGTTCGCTGCGAAAAATCGGGTCCAATCCGGATGTGGGTTCATCCATAAGGATCAATTCCGCCCGGTGCGACAACGCCAGGGCCAGGGAAAATTTCGTTTTCATGCCCCGGGAGAGGTCCTTGATCTTTTTGCGTGGGGGCAAATCAAAATCCATGAGGTACTTGCGAAATAATCTTTCATCCCAATCCTGGTAAAAAGGCGCTACGATCTGTTTCATTTCCTCCAGGGTCACGTTTTCATAGAAATAGTTTTCATCATAGACAAAGCCGATTTTTTGTTTAATTTCCTTCTGGTGGGTTCGATTATCGAGTCCGAATACGAAAATATCCCCGCTATCCCGGCGAATAAGGTTCATAATCAGTTTGATGGTGGTGGTTTTACCCGCTCCGTTGGGGCCGACAAGGCCCATGATGTATCCCCGGGGAAGAGTCAAAGACACCTGGTCCAGTTTGAAATCTTTAAACGCCCGGCTAAGATTCTGCACTGCCAGAATAGGTTCCATGACTTAAACCTCCTTGTACAAAATTTCCAGCATTTCTCTGAGTTCCTCCAGGCTGACACCCAGGATTATGCTATCCCTTACGATCTCGGCCAGACGGTTCTCGATCAAACTCATACGTTTCTCCCGCAGCAGCTCAGGGTTCTGGACCGCAACAAAAGACCCCTTGCCGGACACGGTTTCGATGAAGCCATCCCGCTCCAGTTCTTCATAAGCGCGTTTGCTGGTAATCACGCTGATCTGAAGCTGCTGGGCCAGGTTGCGGATGGAAGGCAAAGCGTCCCCCGAGCTCAGATCCCCATGCAATATTTGGCTTCGGATCTGCTGGCGTATCTGTTCATATATCGGGTCCGGTGAAGCATTGGAAAGAATAATATGCAAGATGCCAAACCCCCACAAAAGTATATAGCCTATATACTGTATATATAACTTATATACAGTATATAGGCTATTTTAAATGTCGTCAACATTTAATCAGGATGTTTTTACTGGTTTAAGGCATTGAGCTCTTTCGCGGTCTTTACATGGGAAACAGTTCACCAAATACGGTTTTCCAGACCCGGTTGGCGTTGTAATGATCCCCTTCCCTTTCGTGGCGCAAGGCTATCCGGGCTTTTTTAAAGGCCTGATCGGCCTGAATGCCGAAGTCTTCCGACCGGCTTATTTTACGGTTGCTGCCTTTCGCGTACCATACCAGCTGCTCCTTTTTTAACCCGGCCAGGTATTCCAGAAAATCAGCACACATAAATCCGTAGTAAGCAAAGGAAGTCGAGTGTCCTTCCCAGTCATCCATAAAATTCATGACCAGTGTATCAATGAGCATTCCTGGAATTGGCGCCTGGTAGTGTCTTCTCCAGGCCCGCATCATTTTGGCCAGGTGCTTGATCTTCCCCCCGTATTTGAAATTGTATTCGTCAATGGCTTCCATTTCTCTCAGGGGGTTGAATTCCGCCCAACGCCAGCCCTGGTGGGATTCAGGATAGAGAATGTTCTTTTTAGGAGTAAAAAATCCAGGGATGATTTCGATTTCAAGCTTGTTGTTGTCCAGGGGAATCATAAGACATCCTTCACTGGTAAAGTGGGTGTCGCGAGAAATATGGTTAATGGATTCCCGCACCTCCAGCATCAAAGCGGTCTGTCCATGATCACCACGTTTTTCGAAGCGTTTATAGACATCACCGGGCAGCACCACCAGGAGGTTTATATTTTCCAACCCTTTGATCGCCGTGTCCCGCCCGTAGGAGCCAAGCAGGTGAATATTGCGGGTCTCGGATTTCATATGCCAGTATTGCTGATTGATGGCCCTGGCAATCGACTTCACCCTTTCATTGATGGCATCCTGATTTTCAACCGCCAGGTTGTTTATGAAGCCCCTGAATTTTTCAGCCATGTTGTCCAAAACCTTACGCTCCCTTCCCGGTACAATCAATGTTTTCCATCCGGTATTTCCCTGTCAAGATTCACGACCATCTGCTTCAGTCTTCGGATCGTGTCTTTCATCTTAAACTTTCTTTCCAGGTGATACTCCAGGTATTTCTCCAGAAATATTTCCATCTGTTGTAGTGCTGGAACGGATGCTCTAACCCGGTGTAAAGTCGAGGCCTGAACGCTCATCATGAGCCGCAACAAGCCAATGGCTTCTCCGGATAGAAGAAAACCCGACCCGCTCCGATCCCGGCACCGGCTGCATATCAAGCCGCCGGCCGGCAGGTCGAAAACCGTCCCTAATTCACTCCTGCTCCCACACCCGACACATTCATCCAAAACCGGCCGGTAGCCCAAATTAACCAGTACGCTCAGTTCGACGAAGCGCATGAATAAAGGCTGCATTCCTTCCCGGTCCATGACATCCAAGACCACCAGCACATCCGTATAAAGCCCGGGCAGTGGCACTCGCTCCATAAGCGATTTATCCAACAACTCCAGGAGGTACACGGCTTGTAAGGTCCGCTGCATATCCTCCCGGGTGTTGCCGAAAAAGTTGATGATGCGTCCCTGGGTGATGAGATCCAGGTCCCGACCCCGGTGCAGATATAACTGAGTATGGCAAAAAGGCTGCAGGCAAGCCCTCAGGCTGCTGCGGGGCTTCTTAACCCCTTTAGCAATGGTCCGGATTTTCCCTTCCTTTTCAGAGAAAATTGAAACCAGCTTGTCAGCATCCCGGTAATCCATGCTTTTCAGAACGATGCCCCGGGTCCGATAATACATGTGCAAATCACCCAATCTGTTTCAGACGGTACAATACCGGAAATTTGCCGGTTAATCCTTCTCCCCCGCAGTATATTTCTCCATCAAAAGCCCAGCACTGCTGCTGCCAATGCGATGCGCACCGGCCGAGATCAGCTGCAGCGCCCAGTTTAAATCCCGAATCCCGCCGCTGGCTTTGATTTTGAGTCCTGGCCGCAGGTGGCCTTTAATGATTTCCAAGTCCTCCAGGCTGGCCCCCCGGCTGGCAAAACCGGTGGAGGTTTTTATGTAATCCGCCCCGCTGAGACCCACTAGTTCTGTCAAGCGGGCTAATTGTTCCTTATTTATCAAGGCCGTCTCCACGATAACCTTCAAAATAAAAGGGAAATCCTGTTTAAGGACCTGGAGGGCTAATATTTCCCTTTCCACCAGGGAATAGTCCCCATCCTTTACTGCTCCTATGTTGATTACCATATCCAGTTCGCTTGCTCCCGCGTCTAAAGCCTGGCTGGCTTCCTGAACCTTAACAGTGGCTAAACCGGCTCCCAGAGGAAAGCCAATCACCGTACACACTTGCACGGCTGTGCCCTCCAGGCAGCGGCTGGCCAGGGCTACCCGCCCAGGATTAATGCACACCGCAGCCATTTTCCAGCGCTTTGCTTCATCACACAAGCTCTGAATATCAACTGTCCGGGCATCGGCCTTGAGATTCGTACTGTCCAAATAGGAAGCGAGCATAATCCACCTCTATACACTGCCAGGTGCGCCTGCCAGTACGCAATTCCGGCCAACAAGCCCAAGTAAAAACAAGGTCAGTTCCTGGTGTTACAGTCATGTCGAACTGCCAACGGGTCGGGCCAAGAACTCTATTTCGCTGAATAATAGCCTTACCGAGTAAGGCGGTTCGATGTTGATACGGTAGGCCGCTGTCAATAAAACGGGAAGACCGAAGGGGCGTCACGGCCATAATGAGCAGCGGATGGGCGCAAGTGAATGGTGAAGGATTTGCCCCTTAGGGTTCAGCTCTTAGGGCCGGTAGCCAAGCTGCCGGAGATTCCCCTCGTTGTCCCGCCAATTCTTTTTTACCTTGACCCAGAGGTCTAAATATACTGATTTTCCCAGCAATAGCTCGATAGTCTGCCTTGACTGCTCTCCGATGCTTTTCAGCATGGAACCGCCCTTGCCTATAATGATTGCTTTCTGGCTCTCCCGCTCAGTGTATATCGTTGCGCGTAGATATACTTTCCCAGTTGATTTTTGTTCAAAGGCATCCATCTCCACTGCCAGGGCATGGGGCACCTCGTCCCTGGTCAATAACAAAGCCTTCTCCCTGATCAACTCAGCTACAATGAATGATACCGGCTGGTCGGTAAGATCGTCATCGTCATAATACAGCGGTCCTTCCGGCAGGCTCTCAAATGTCCGTTCCAGAACCTGATCGATATTGGTGCCCAAGGCAGCCGATATCCGAAACACTTCCGCAAACTTCATAACTCCGTGATAATCCCGTAGAGTACGATCGATTTCTTCCTCTCTCACCAGATCGATCTTGTTCAAAAGCAGGAAAACAGGCACCGGTGCGTCTTTCAAGTAATTGATAATATATCTTTCCCCTCCGCCCAAAGGCCGAGTTACATCCACTACATAATAAATCAGATCCACTTCGTTGATGGAACGGGTCGAAACCTTGACCATATATTCTCCCAAAAGGTGTTTGGGCTTGTGAACTCCGGGAGTATCGACAAATATAATCTGGCCCTGATCGCAGGTGTGAATCCCTTGAATGCGGTTTCTGGTAGTCTGCGGTTTATCGGATACAATAGCAATTTTGGCACCAATAATGCCATTAATCAATGTTGATTTTCCCACATTGGGCCTGCCTACAATACTCACGAATCCTGATTTCACTCAATTAACCTCCTAGTTATCTTAGAGAGAAAGTCTGAGGAAGCATATCAGATAAATGGAAAGGTTGAATCCGATGATGCTGATCGCTCACGAGAATCTCCAACCCGGGTGCAAACTCGGCTAATACCTGGAGACAGGCTCCACAGGGGTAGACAAAACCTTCCCCGCTACCTGCCACAGCCAGCCTTTTGAACCGGGTTTCTCCTGCCATGATTGCGTTAAAAACAGCTATCCTTTCAGCACATACAGTCAGTCCATAGGAAGCATTTTCAACATTGGCACCTTTATAGATCCGTCCCGATTCCCCCTGAAGAGCAGCCCCAACTTGAAATCCCGAATAAGGGGCATATGCGAATTCCCGCGCTTGGTAAGCCTGCTCCATCAGTTCCTCCGGGCTCATAACAAACCACCTTCCAGGTTTTTATCGAGACAGATGGGGTAAGAAAATAACCAATCCCATTATAATGGCATTTACAGCAGCCAGCAAGACAGCCCCGGCGGCCACGTTTTTAGCCGTGTAAGCCAGAGGATGATATTCCTGGGTAACCATATCAACCGTTTTCTCAATGGAGGTATTAACCATTTCCGCCACCAGTACCAGAAATACGGTCAATACCAAAAGTCCCCATTCCATCCTACTTAAACCCAGCCATCCAGCCAAGGCAAAAACCGCCAAAGCAGCTGCCAGGTGAATCTTCATATTGCGTTCGGCCAGAATCGTATACTTCAGGCCTGATAAAGCCCAGCCCATGCTCTGTCCCAGCTTCTTCATCAGGTGTTACCTTTCCAGCTTGACGCTTTGCATCACTTTTTCTTCCAGGCTGCGCATTAACTCCTTTTCCTGCTCGCTTTCATGATCATAGCCCAAGAGGTGCAGCATCCCGTGAACAATCAGATAGCCCAGTTCCCTCTCCAATTCGTGTCCGTATTCCAGGCTCTGCGCCAAAGCCTGTTCCAGTGAAACAACGATGTCTCCTAGTATATTGACATCCCCGGAAAAATCCAGGTCCGGTTCTTCCTCTCCCAGTTCATTCATGGCGAAAGAGAGAACATCGGTGGGCTGGTTTTTCTGGCGGTAGATCAAATTCAGCTCCTGAATGTAACTGTTGTCTACAATCAAGATACTGACTTCAATTTTCCCGGTTAGTTTACATAATTTTGCAGTGGCGTTGGCGACCTTGACAATTATGTCCTGCAGCTGTCTATTGTATGGGACTTTGCTCTGCTGGTTTATAATCATGGTCTCCATGTTTTTCTCTCCTTTTTTCTAACTCTTTTACAATAGTCTCCGGGTATTCAATCCGTTTATGGTACACTCCCTCCAGGATCTTGCAGAACGAATCGCTGATGATATCCAGATCCTTGAAAGTTAAATCGCAGGACTCCAATTGACCGTCATTGAGCTTTTCTTTAATCAAGACTCGAACCATATTATTAATCCGGGCTGGAGAAGGATCCTGTAAAGAACGAACTCCGGCTTCCACCGTATCAGCCAACATGACCAGAGCCACTTCCTTGCTTTGCGGCTTGGGTCCTTCATAGCGAAAACTCTCTTCACTCAGGTTGCCTTCCCGATCCTCTTCTAATGCCCGGCTGTAAAAATATCGGGCCAGACCGGTTCCGTGGTGCTGCTCTATAAAATCCAAGATCAATTGCGGTAAACGGGCCTCACGGGCCAGATCCACACCGTCCCTTACATGGGAGGTAATAATCAAAGCGCTCAAAGCCGGCGCAATCTTCTCATGGGGACTTTCAAAGCTACGCTGGTTTTCAACGAAATACTCGGGCCGTTTTATTTTTCCAATATCATGATAGTATGCTCCCGCACGCACCACGAGTGGATTGGCACCGATGGACTCGGCCGAAGCTTCGGCCAGATTGGCTACCATCAGACTGTGATGATAAGTTCCCGGAGCTTCGAGCAGCAGTCGCTTGAGCAGTTCATGGTTGGGATTAGAAAGTTCCAGGAGCTTGATCATACTGGTAATGGAAAAGGCACCTTCCAAAAACGGCAGAGCCCCAATCATTAAGACTGCGGAGAGGATGCCGTTGACCGCTCCGATGCAGGCCCCCATCCAGGCAACATCCCAGGTGATCCGCCCGCCACGGATCAAAAGCACATCCAATATGGCCACGATGTCAACCAGGGCAATATAAATACCGGATTTGGCCAGGTCCGAGGTCTGGTTGAGGCGGTAAACCTGGAAGATTCCCACCGCCCCGCCCAGAAAAGCCACGATGCCATAATCCAACTGGTTTCCGTCATTGATAAGCCCCACATACAAAGCCATGATCATGGTCAGGAATACGGCCAAGCGGTTGTCCAACAGAATGGCCGCAAGCATGGATCCAGCCGCCACGGGCGCCAGAAACCCCACCAGAGCATTCACTTCAGCCTGATCGCTGATATGGATGGCGGTCATAGCCCGGCTGGTCACCAGGATTAGGATAAAGATCAGGCCTATTAAGAACATAAGCCGATCATTACCATAGATTTTAGGATGATGGCGGCGCAGTTGCTCCAGGGTCAACCAGAAAGTCAGCAATACGAAAATTCCAGACCCCAGCAGAGTCAAGGGATAGTTCTTACTTCTCAAAATGCCGAGTTGTTCCAGGGTTGAGATCTGCTCCGGGGTAACCCGTTCTCCTTCCCGGACGATGATCTCTCCAGCTTTCACTGTTTTTTGAACCGGTTGCACCGAGTCTCTGGCTTCCTGCACCGCCTTAGCGGTGGCATCCTGATTATACAGCATATTGGCTCGGATGGAATTGACCACCACGATCTTCATGATCTGCCGGGCTTGACCACTATAGTCATATTCGTCGACCTGCTTCAGAGCCAGTTCCAATGTGGCTGGTAGAGCATCTTCGGTTATGGTTTGCTCCATTAAAGCCTGGCCCACATCCAGGCAAGCTTTGCGCATGAGCTCTATTTCCTGGGGTGTACGCTCCGCCAAATACTGTGCAAGTTGATCGAGAGTGTCTTCCAACTTTAGATCCGGTTTCTTATTGGTGCTGGTAAGCAATGCCTCCAGCTTGGCCTGCTTATTATCATCTGTAGTACTGATTATACCCCCGGCTGATGCAAAAAAACTGGCAATATCGTTTTTGGTATTAGCCAGGGCGTATTTGTCCTGCAGGTAAACCTTCTGCACCCGGTGTTCAGCCTGGTCTTTGAGATCGGCGGTTTGCTTTTGATCAATCACCACTGCGGTAATGTTAGACTGGATGTTGCGCCTGGCTACCTCATCAGACCGCAAGACGATCTGTTGGGGATTAAAGCTGCTAAACAAGATCAGGATGGTAATAGAAAAGAAAAGCAGGACACCAATCAGTTTTTTACTGGTGGATCGTAGAAGCAAAGCCGTTATTTTCTTCCATAGAAAGCCAGCTATATTCGCCATGCAGCTTCATTACTCCTCAAAAAACGGCCGCCCGCCTAGGGTTCCGTGGTCATTTGACCTGTTTCGTATGTTTCATAGGCATCAATAATCTTTTGCACCAGAGGATGTCTGATTACATCCTGCTTGGTCAAGTATTCAAAGGAGACTCCGGGCACCCTGTCCAGGATTTTCTGAATTTCAATAAGACCCGAATAATCATCCCGGGGCAAGTCCACCTGCGTCACATCTCCGGTGATTACCGCCTTGGAGGAAAAACCAAGCCGGGTTAAAAACATCTTCATCTGCTGAGGTGTAGTATTTTGCGCCTCATCCAGAATAATAAAGGCATCATTCAGTGTACGACCTCGCATATAAGCCAGGGGGGCAATTTCAATAATATTTTTATCAAGGTAGCGCTGGGTAACATCCATTCCCAAAATATCAAAAAGTCCATCGTAAAGAGGACGCAGGTAAGGATTTACCTTCTCCATGAAATCTCCCGGGAGAAAACCCAACTTTTCTCCCGCTTCCACTGCCGGACGAACCAGGATGATCCGTTCCACTTCCCGGTTTTTCAAGGCTCGAACCGCCATGACCACCGCCAGATACGTCTTGCCAGTGCCGGCCGGGCCAATGCCAAAAACCACATCATCCCGCATAATAGCCTGGATGTAGCGCTTTTGTCCCAGGGTTTTTGCCTTGATGGGCTTGCCCCGCGCTGAACTAAGAATAATACCCGAGACTATTTCCTGATGGACCGCTTTATGCCCCTGTTGAATCAGCCCATGAACATAGTTAATATCATTGATCTGTAATTGACCTTCACTCTCCACGATGTCCAATAAGGCGTTCAGCAAATCCAGAGCTCGATCGACATCCTCCTCCTGGCCTTTGATAAAGATTTCTCCGCCTCGGGCATAGATATCAGCCTGACTCAATTCTTTAATATGTCTGAAGTTTTCATCCCCAGAGCCAAAAAAGGCTGCTGCCAGGTGGTTGTCCCGGATTGCAACTGTCGCTTCCTTTTCAGCCAATATAGTCCTCCATTTGTCTAAAACGATATCTAGCATATTATATCATATGACAGTATTCAATTACTATTTTCCCCACTGCTAAATGGCTGGGCAACGCCGATATCTTCAAGGATTTCAACGGATACTTTCACCCGCAGAATAGGGTCGCTGGGAGAAGAAAGCACTTCCACCTTACAGTCATTGAAAGGCTGAGAAGCCTGCAGACGCGCAGCCAGATCCTTGAGCGCCCGGTCGCGGGCAATGCTCACCGCCTGACTTTCGGTATACACATCTTTTTGCATTCGCTGCTCCTGCTGGGTATCCACCACCACTCCCCAGATCCCCAGGAAAGTCTGGAAAATTCGCTCCTTTGAACTATTTTGAGATTGAGCATAACCCGAATGCTCGTTTCCCTGCAACCTTATCTTGCTCCAGGGAGTCTGCAAGTAAACGCATTTCGTTTCCTGACCGCTCAACACCAGTTTCTCCGATTTTAAAGGACATTCACCATAACCTTCATACCAAACCCGGGCCTGAACAACACCACGGGCACGAACCGGAGTAGGCTTCCTATCTTTATCGGCAGGATCCGGGGTCACATATTCGCTGGTGGGAGGATCAACCAGACCGGAAATCAGGATCTCACCCCGTGAAACCACATCGCCGGATTTCACGTGGGCCTGCCCATTGAGCACCAGGATGCTGTCCACCACTGCATCCCGTGCGGCAATGATGTGGCAAGGTCCGGTAATCTCCTGGCTGGGCAAAACCTTTTCCACGACTTCGATCTGCGCTCTGACTCCCTGAATGTTCACCCTGACATAGGAAAGCTCTGGAATTTCGCGCAGCAAAGCCTCCTCCACTGCCCGGCGGTCAAAACTCCATCGGGCTGCTGCCCGGTGCACTCCTAGATGGGATGCGGTTTGCAGGATCTTTTGGCCATCAACAAGCCGATTGCCACTAACCTGCACGAACCACACAAAAGAAGAAATCAGGTAGAGGGCCAGGACAAAAAACAGGACGCCACTCACAAATCCCACCCTCCTGCGTAAAACCTGTTTGAAAAAGGGCAGGCCTTGTCTGCCAACAGCAGTCAGTTCAAATCCGCCTTCCTGGCTGATATTCTGCAGCGCTTTGTAGCCACTGCTTCGAACCCGAAAGCGCAGGCCGTCCCCATTCTTTTTAATGTCCCAGATGAAGATGCCCCGGGCCATAGCCATATTGATTACCTTCTCCAGGTTTTTTCCGGTAAGTCTAACGGTGATCATCCCACCCAAATTTTCGAATATCTTTTTACTCATATCAACCCCTCCTGACGTTGGTATTCGTCCATCGCCCGGACCAGGTCAGTCCATATATTTAAGCGAGTATATTTCCCCACGAATACTGATCTCCTCTGGCATAAGCGCATCGATTTCCAGGCCTTGGCCTTCGATCTCCATATATCCCCGGCTTAAATTAATACGCATCCGATCGGGATTGAATTCGATAACTCCTCGATGATTCTCAATGTGAAGCTCATTCCTTCCCACCAGGGTTACCCGGGGCAGGTCAAAAACCAGATCCCGGGGTATCTCCAACATATCGGCTACTGTACGGCCGATGGCCTCCCTGCGTTTGCTCATACCATTCCCTCCTACATTCCTTCAAGTGATATACACTTAACCCGAGGCCGCTTTCACGGAATGGGGTCTAAGGCTAAAACACAATTCCTCACTTGTAGCTGCCGCTTTCAAGCAAAACTCAATAAAGCCCTAATGTTACTAAACGGACTGGGGTCCGCTCCTAAACACATTGCCTTACTTGTCGCTTTCAAATCAAATTAGATAAAACCTTAATACTAGACAACGGACTGGGATCTGAGACTAAACACAACGTCTTACTGTTGCTGCTTTCAAGTGATACCAGATAAAGACCCAATGTTATATAACGGACTGAGGTTCGGGGCTAAACACATTGTCTTAGTTGTTGCTGCTGTTGATAATATATGCCTTGGATTTGTGGGGCATGCTTTGGGTGCTATTGAGAGTTTGAACAGGCACAAAAAAAGCACCCCTTAGGGGTGCTTCAGGCCGTTTGTCCTCGGCATATGGTTGTTTGGATTGAATGTATTAATAAAAAGCCATAGTCAGGATGATGCTGCCCATAAAAGATAAGATGACCAGCCATATTACGAATATGATGATTTTCCTATGCTTGCGATTCTGCATACCGGAGTTTATAAAACTCAAGGTTTTTCACCCCTTCACCCGTGGATCCTCCCCGATTGCGGGTAAGGATCAAAATCAAGATGGAAGCCCGACAGGAATCCCTGCCGGGCTGTTTACTACTTGAGCATTTCTTTCACCAACTGGCTTACCAGTGTACCGTCCGCCCTCCCTTTTACTCGGGACATGAGGGCTTGCATTACGCGACCCATATCTTTTGCACTGCTGGCACATGTTTCCTCGATCACACCATAGACTATTCTCTTGAGTTCATCTTCCCCAATTTGCTCGGGCAGGTAAGTCTGAAGGACCGCAATTTCTTCGTGCAACTGGCGAATCATTTCAGGCCGTCCGGCTCTTTCATATTCTGGAATGGCATCTTTTCGCTTTTTGACCTCGCGGACAGCTAGCTCAAGAATTTCTTCATCATCAAGTTCTCTTGTCCTGGCTACTTCCGCTTCTTTCTGCGCCGCCCTGAGCAGCCTGATGGTGGAAAGCCTAATCTTACCGGCTTCCTTCTGCTTCATAGCCTCCTTCATATCGGCAATCAGCTTATCATTCAGGGACGCCAAGGGAAATCCTCCTTAGAATTTCTTCTTCTTACGCGCAGCTTCTGACTTCTTTTTTTTCTTTACACTCGGTTTTTCATAATGATCATGTTTTCTAATATCTTGCATAACCCCAGCCTTCTGACAGGAGCGCTTAAACCTTTTGAGCGCGCTATCCAGGGTTTCATTTTTTCCAACTTTGACTTCGCTCATTGTTTTCCCTCCCCTCACCTACCAGCTGAAATAAATGCCATACCATTTTACTATTCCTGGCTTTGGGAGTCAAGTTTAACCTGGAGGCCATCTCATTTCTCGGCCTCCCAGCAGGTGGTAATGAAGATGAAGTACGCTTTGCCCGGCGCCCTCACCGCAATTGTTCACCACCCGATAGCCTGCCTGGGCTATGTTTAGTTTTCTCGCCAGTTGAGCGGCCAGAAGCTGAATATGCCCCAGCAGTTGGGAATTCTGGTCTGATGCCTGATCAAGGGAATCTACATGTGTCTTGGGTATAAGCAGTATATGAACGGGTGCCGCGGGGTTAATATCCTCTATAGCAACCACCTGTTGGTCTTCATAAATAATTCGGGCTTCTATTTCCTTTGCTGCAATTTTACAAAAAATACAATCCGGTACGACCATTCAGTCACCTCCTCCACAATCATGTGGGGATAAATCTATCTAAAGTCTTCAATCACGAGACTATTCTTATACATTCTATCAGACTTTTCGGCGGTTAAAAACTATTTCTTGCAAAGCTCTTATCAGGAACCAGGCGAAAAGAGCTGCCCCCGACCAACAGCCGTGACTTGCAGCATGACCAGCTGACCGCGCAAATCGTGGCTAGAGGCGAACTCCAGGTTCAGATAATTGTCACTCATGCCTACGTATCGCCCGGGTTTCAATTCTTTTTCCACCAGGACCGAGAGGCTTTGACCCACCTGGCTGCCAGCGAAAGTCTGTTCTTTCTCCCTGGCTAGAATCAGGAGTTGATGACTGCGCTCCTGTTTATCATGTTCGGCTACCTGCTCGGGATAATCGGCAGCCGGAGTTCCGGGCCTACGAGAATACTTGAACACATGCATCCCACTTATCGGAAGCTCCTGGAGGAAGCACCTGGTTTCCTCGAAATCCGAGGCTGTCTCTCCGGGAAAGCCGACCATCACATCGGTGGTAATCGCCATCCCCGCTATAGACCCAGTTAATTCCACCAGGCGGTTCCGGTAATAATCCCGGTCATACCCGCGATTCATGCGCTGGAGGACGCGGTCACACCCGCTTTGCAGAGGTATATGCAGATGCCGACACAGACCAGGGCGGTTCTTTAAAAGTTCCACCAGACGATCACTTACTTCCAATGGTTCCAGAGAACTTATTCGCAGGCGACACTCTCCGGAAATCCGGCCCAGAGCCGTCTCTAAAAGCTTCACCAGGTCCCAGCCGTCCAGGTCCTGTCCATAGGCACCGGTGTGGATGCCCGTGAACACGATCTCCCGATATCCCAGTGACACCAGGTGGGCGACTTCATGCAGAACGTATTCCGGCTCCTTGCTGCACACTGGCCCTCGAGCCTTGGGGACAATGCAGTAAGTGCAATGGGCGTTGCAGCCGTCTTCTATTTTTATAAAAGCTCTAGTCCTCTCATGGGGTTGGGAGAAAAGTACTGGACTAATGGTGTTCGTATGGTCAAAAGCTGTCACCTTCTGCACTACCGTTGGTGGTGGGCAAGCCATGAAGCGGTCTACCAGTTGGGCTACCTGTTCCTTGTCGCGGTTGCCCAGAACCACTGCCACCCCCTCGATATCAGCCACCTGCTGGCTGTCAACCTGGGCCAGACATCCTGCAGCCACGATAAGTGCCCGAGGATTACGTCGGTGCGCCCTGCGGATTAAGGCCCGGGATTTGCTGTCACTGACGTGGGTTACCGTACAGGTATTGATCACATAGACATCGGCCTCCTGGGTGAAATCCACGAGTTGATAACCCATGCGCAGGAAATCTTCTTTCATCTGTTCGCTTTCCACCTGGTTTACCTTACATCCCAGGGTAGCTACGGCTACTCTCGCCATTTGTATCCTCCGTCAAGGTTGTCAAGGGGACGGTTCTTTTGACACGTTTCTTCTTTTTGTTTTCGTATCGCCTGTTAAAAGGCGTGTCAAGAGAACCGTCCCCTTGACAACCTACCCACCCAGTTCTCCGAATTCGTACAGAATTAAGGCCGCTGCTACCAGGCCGGCGGTTTCAGTGCGCAGGATGCGCGACCCCAGGCCTGCCCAAATAAACCCGGCCTGGCGGGCTTGATCGGCTTCAAGCGGAGAAAATCCTCCTTCTGGACCTATCAAGAGGTTGATCTCTACACTCCAATTTTGATGTTCTTTCCTCAGGATCTGCTTCAACCCCAGATCCCGGGCATCTTCGTAAAGCATAATGGTGGTCGTTCCCCGTGCCCCGGAAAGCCATTGGGAAAGTCCCTGAATCGGGTGCACCTGTGGAATGAGCGAGCGTCCGCATTGCTTACAGGATTCGCGGGCGATGGTTTGCCAGCGCTGCACCTTGCGCACTGCCTTCTCTTCATCCAGTTTAATCGTACTACGATCACTGAGAACCGGATAAATGCCAGTCACCCCGATTTCCACGGCTTTCTGGACGACATAGTCCATTTTATCCCCTTTAGGCAAAGCCTGGACCAGATGCAAGCGGATAGCCGTCTCACTATTCCGCTCAATCTGCGACAGGATGCGAGCCACCAGGACTCTCCCTTCCTCACGTTCCAAGCAGGCCTGGTATTCGCAGCCTAGACCATCGAATACAGCAATGACAGTACCCGGTTTCAGACGCAGAACCCGTTGGATATGGTGGGCCTGCTCAGCTTCAATATAAACCAACTGGTCTCTAATCTGATCGGGTGAAACAAAAAAGCGGTGTATGAGCCACCACTCCTTTCAGTCATCAGTATATGGGTCATGGGTGTCATGGGGACGGTTCTCTTGACACACTTTACCTTTTTTTATTGTGCCGCCCGTGTCAAGAGAACCGTCCCCATGACACCGAAGGGCCTACCTCTTGCGGGCTGCAACCCCGATCCACTCTGCTTCCTTCAGCACTTTTTCGATGGTAAAGCCGTATTTCTGAAGCTGTTCCTGCACCAGTAGCCACTGGCTCTCGATAATTCCCGAACCGAAGAACCAACCTCCAGTTGGTAGATTCTTAGCTGCTCCGGGAATCAGTGAAACCACTACCTCGGCGATAATGTTGGCTACCATAATGTCTGCCTGCCAATCGGGCAGTTCGGCGCTAATGTCTCCCTGACCCACCTGGACAATATGCTCCATTTTGTTCAGTTGTACATTCTCAACCGCTATTTTTACAGCCAGGGGATCGATATCCATACTGAAAACCCGGTCGGCTCCCAGGAGAGCAGCCGCTATAGAGAGAATTCCCGAGCCGCACCCGGCATCGATCACCGACATGCCGTCCTGCATGAACTCATCAAGAAAAAGCAGGCAAAAACGGGTGGAGGCGTGGATGCCGGTGCCGAAGGCCATGCCCGGGTCAATTTCGATGATTACTTCTCCCGCCTGCGGCTGGTGGATTTCCCATGATGGTTTGATGACCAGCCGCTCTCCCACCTTGAAAGTATGGAAGTGTTGCTTCCAGGTTTCCGCCCAGTCTTCCTCCCGCACCTCATTGACCATGATTCGGCATTGAACGGCAAAATTATCGTTCACCCTTTGCAAGGAACTCCGAATCTCCTCCAGGGTCGGTCCATCCTCGGAGAAGTAGGCTTTGACAGCAACCAGATCACCTTCACTGCATGCAACGGCAACGGGGTCGGAACCCTTGTCCTTCGGTTTTACAGCCGGAGGGGCTGTTCGGGGATCTTCAATAACCACCCCGCCTGACCCCAGATGATGGAAAACCCCGGCTACAGCTTCTATACAATGCCTTTCAATGAGGACATTAATTTCTTTCCATTCCACGTTTTTCCCTCTCTAGCCCATGGCATCCTTGAACTTATCAAATAGGCCTTTTTTCGTGTTTTTTTCTTCCTGTTCACGATGAAATTCGGCCAGCAGTTCTTTCTGACGTTTATTTAAACGGGTGGGTATTTTCACCTTCACCATGACCTTGAGGTCGCCCTGGCGGCTGCTCTGCAGGTGGGGAACCCCCTTGCCTTTAATGGTTATGATATCGCCCGGTTGAGTTCCTTCCGGGATATGAACGCTATGGCTGTCTCCTCCCAATAATGACATCTCCAAGTCCGCACCCAGTGATGCCTGCACAAAATCGACCTCCAGGGTCGTGACCAGGGTGTAGCCTTCCCGCTTGAAGACCGGGTGGGGTTTGACCAACATTGTAATATAGAGGTCTCCCGCAGGGCCGCCATGCTGCCCGATTTCCCCTTCGCTCTGGATGCGGAGTCGGGCACCGCTGTCTACGCCGGCTGGAATACGTATTTCAATTTTTCTAGCTTTCTTCACTTTGCCGGTTCCCCTGCAGGAAGAACAGGGCTTTTCGATAACCTTGCCCTCACCGCGGCAATGATTACAAGGTCTGACTGTTTCAAATCGTCCAAAGGGCGTGCTCTGCACCACCCGGGTCTGCCCGCTGCCATTACAGGTCGAGCAGGTGTTTACTTTAGAACCGGGCTCAGCTCCGCTTCCCTTACAGTGGTCGCAGGCTTCCACTCGACTGATTTCTATTTCCTTTTCAATTCCGAATACTGCATCCTCGAAGTTGATCTCCAGCCGGGCTTCCCGATCGGCACCCTTCTGCGGCCCGGTTCGGCGCCGGCCGCCGCCCATCCCTCCGCCAAAAATCAAGTCAAAGATGTCTCCGAAACCCCCGCCCATATCGCCGAAATCAACCCCGCCGTTAAAACCGCCGGGGCCGCCTCCACGGGTCGGATCAAAAGCATCGTGGCCGAAGCGATCATACATTTCCCGCTTTTGGCTGTCGCTTAATACTTCATAGGCATCGCAGATTTCCTTGAATTTGTCCGCCGCCTGGGGGTCGTCCCGGTTTACATCGGGATGGAACTTGCGGGCCTTTTGCCGGTAAGCCTTTTTGATCTCTTCCGGCGCCGCATCCCGGCTAATCCCGAGAACCTCATAAAAATCGCGCTTTGCGGACATATTTACCCACCTTCCTGAAAAGCAGGGTGAACCCGCCCTCTTTGCTGCCGGGTTCCCCTGCACGGTTGATTGTTGATTCATGCGCTGGAACCAAAGGATATCCGGTCACCAGACATATCAAATTATTGATGATTCCCGGGTGTCTGTCAACCAGCTAACTACCCAGATTAATCAGCCTCTTTATAATCAGCATCAATGGTGTCGTCAGCCCCCGGCTCCTGTGTGCCCTCTGATTGATTTTGGTTCTCATACATTTTCGCACTCAAAGCGTAAACAGCTTCGGTCAAGGCCTGGGTTTTGGCTTTGATTTCCTCCACATCAGTGCCCTGTAAAGCATGGGTCAAGTCGCTCTTGGCGGATTCGATCTTTTGTTTGCTCTCCTCATCCGCTTTCTCAGCAAATTCTTTCAGGGTTTTTTCAGCTTGATAAATCATGCTGTCTGCGCTGTTGCGGGCATCGATTTCCTCGAAACGCCTTTCATCCTCTTCAGCGAACTTCTCAGCATCCTCCATCATACGTTTGATGTCTGCATCACTTAGACCGCCGGAGGAGGTGATGGTAATTTTCTGTTCCTTGTTGGTAGCCAGGTCTTTGGCGGTGACGTGAACGATGCCGTTCACATCGATGTCAAAGGTTACCTCGACCTGGGGCACTCCCCGGGGGGCAGAGGGAAGTCCGGTCAACTGGAAGCGGCCCAGGGTAACATTATGCTGCGCCATCTTCCGTTCCCCCTGCAAAACGTGGATATCCACTGACGTCTGATTGTCAGCCGCTGTAGTAAACACCTGGCTCTTAGCGGTGGGAATCGTGGTATTCCGCTCAATGATGCGCGTATATATTCCACCCAGGGTTTCAATCCCCATAGACAGGGGGGTCACATCCAAGAGCACCACGTCGGTGATTTCTCCAGAGAGAACCGCCGCCTGAATAGCCGCCCCTACCGCGACCACTTCATCAGGGTTGATCCCTTTGAAGGGCTCCTTGCCGGTAAAATTGCGAATGGCGTCCACCACGGCCGGGATGCGAGTCGATCCACCTACCAAAATTACCTTGTCGAGCTTATCGTTGCTCAGGCCAGAGTCCTTTAAGGCCTGGCGGGTGGGTCCCATGGTTTTTTCCACCAGGTCGGCCGTCATTTCGTTAAATTTTGCCCGGGTAAGCTGTCGCTCCAGGTGTAGAGGCCCCTCCTGGGTGGCAGTAATATATGGTATGTTAATATCGGTGGTTAGGACCCCTGAAAGTTCGTGTTTGGCCTTTTCCGCCGCTTCTTTCAAGCGGTGCAGAGCCATTTTATCGTTGTGCAGATCGATGCCATTATCCTTTTTAAACTCCTGGACTAGCCAGTCAATGATCCGGTCATCGAAATCATCCCCACCCAGCCGATTGTTTCCGCTGGTGGCTTTTACCTCGAACACACCGTCACCGATCTCCAGGATGGATACGTCAAAGGTTCCGCCTCCCAGGTCAAAGACCAGGATGGTCTGAGTTTCTTCCTTATCCAACCCGTAAGCTAGAGCAGCTGCGGTGGGCTCATTGATAATCCGCAAAACTTCTAAACCCGCAATCTTCCCGGCATCCTTGGTAGCCTGCCTCTGGGCATCTGTGAAATAAGCCGGAACAGTGATGACCGCCTGGGTCAGCTTTTCTCCCAGGTAAGCTTCAGCATCGTTTTTCATTTTTTGCAGAATCATGGCCGATATTTCCTGGGGGGTATATTTCTTCCCATCTATATCCACCTTATGATCAGTACCCATCTGCCGCTTAATTGATACAACTGTGCGGTCGGGATTGGTTATAGCCTGGCGCTTGGCCACTCGGCCTACCAACCTTTCCCCACCCTTGGAAAATCCGACAACCGAAGGAGTGATGCGTTCTCCCTCCGCATTGGGGATTACCGTCGCTTCACTGCCTTCCATAACGGCTACCACCGAATTAGTAGTGCCCAAGTCGATTCCAACAACCTTCGCCATGTATTACACCTCCACAAATATGAATAAATATCTAAAAGGCTACTCCTAGCTGCTGACTTTAACCAGGCTGGGACGCAAGACCCGGCCATGCATTATGTAGCCTTTTTGCAGCTCATCAATAACAGTGTTGCTCGGATGCTCACTACTTTCCTCCAAAACCAGCGGTTCATGAAACTCGGGATCAAAAGGTTTTCCGGCAGCGTCAATCGCCTGCACTCCTTCAGTCTTGATGATTTCATGCATGCTTTTCACAATCATCTCCACCCCTTTATGCAGGGAAGCATAATCCTGCTGGCTGGTAGACATGGTCAGAGCGCGTTCCAGGTCATCAATAATAGGAAGAATTTTTTTAATCAAAGGCACTGGGGCAAATTTTATATACTCCTCCCGTTCCCGGGTGGTTCGTTTACGCAGATTCTCTATTTCTGCCAGAGTTCGTACATAACGGTCATAATTCTGGCGGGACTCTTCCCGGGCTTTATCCAGTTCCTGCTCTAATGTCTGATCAGCATCCGGCGTGATAGCCTCTTTTGGTGATTCAATTCCATTTTCGTTATTGAAATCCTGATCTCTATTTTCTTCCATAGAAACTCACCTCTATTCAAGAATATCCTGGCGGCTTGGCTTTAATTCCTCATCTTTCATCTGAATTACTGTATTAATGCGCAGGATGGCGGTGGCAACTTCACCAGCGGCCTGCAGTGCATGCATCTTAACTTTTACTGGATCTATGATGCCTTTTTCCATGACATCGATCAGGTTCCCAGTGTCACTATCGAAAGAAATCTGATCCGAGGCCTGCCTTTTTTGAGCAGCGGTTACATCCCCCAGCTTTTCCAGGGGATTAAACCCGGCATTAGCCGCCATACAAGTAAACGGTTTCAGCAGCGCTTCCTTCACCGCTAGAACCCCATAGGAATGCATTCCTTCCAACCCCCGGGCCAATTCCTCCAGACTGACTGCCATCCACACTTCAATAGCTCCACCTCCCGGCACCACTCCTTCTCGTAAAGCGGCCTGTACAGAGGCAGCCGCATCCCGGGCCATTCTTTCCACTTCGTCTACTACTTCCTCGGTGGCTGCTCCTACTAGCAAAGTAGCCCATGGTTGCCCCTGGCCCGCATATATACAGGTGTGGTGGAATTTTTCTTCCACTTCCACCCGCTGGGCAAAACCCAGGTTGTCACGAATGACCTCGACATCCCGGTTAAGGCTGCTCCGCTTGATCTTGCGGGCTCCGGTATGCCTGCATAATCGCTCTATCTCCCGGGAAGATACCCGGTGCAGGGCTAAAACGCCGTTTTCACTGAAGATTTGCTCAGCGATATCGTCCAGGGCTCGGTCAACTACAACGACCTTGACGCCTAACTGGCAAATCTTCTGCAGGTTCCTTTCATATTGCTCCCGGGCTTGTAGATAATATGTAAACCCGGCTTCGCTCTTCATGGCTTCGCGGGCTAATTCCTCGGGCTCCAGGGCATCATCCACCACCAGAATGGTGGCATTTTCAACCCATCTGGGCATTTCCCGGTTGACCGGCTCCTTGTTTAAAACCAACCCCTTAAACACTCGATGGTCCGCATGTTCGTGGGCTACCACCGCTTCCGCAAATCGGTAGTCCCGATCCAATAATAATGGCTCACCGACCAGGCGCGCCCCTTCCAATACCAGGGCAGCCAGATCCGAATGTCCCCGACCAGCGACCCGAGCGATATCCTCCAAGCGTTGGTCATAGACTGACGTGATAGGGCGCGCAGCCCTTACCAATAATTGTTGGGCCGCTTGTATGCCGGTTTGGATGCCTTCAATGATCCGGGTAACCGGAACCCCCCGCAGCACTTGATCTACACCTTCCGCCACCAGTGCTCCGGCTAGAATCGTAGCAGTTGTGGTGCCATCCCCCACTTCATCTTTCTGGGCGCGAGCCGCATTGACAATCATGCGGGCTGCCGGATGACGAATTTCCACCATTTCTAGAATCGTGGCCCCGTCGTTGCTGATAGCCACATCTCCGAAACTGTCGACCAGCATGGTATCCAGGCCCTTGGGTCCGATAGTTCCCTCCACTAACTGAGATACGGCCCGGGCGGCACTGGAATTATTCAGCAAAGCCTGGAAGCGTTCATCAATATTGTGTTTTCCTGATAACGAACCTTCCGTCATTTTTCCTCCTGTCAGCTTATGACCCAGTATTAGCAATTAAAATCGTTTAAGCAGTTCTTCTACGGCCCGGCGAACCGATTCAATAGCACCGGCGGCTTTACCGTACTCCATGCGCACCGGTCCCATCAGGCCAATTTTCCCCATATCGCCAAAACCCTTGTAGCCGGTGAATACCAGGCTCATTTCCTTCATACGCTCCTCCTGGTTCTCCTTCCCAATGCGGATATCCACTTCATCACCGATGTAATCAGGGAGAACATGGCGCAGCAGGCTTTCTTCCTCCAGGATGCTCAATATCCGTTTGATTCTTTCCAAATCCTTGAATTCTGGCTCATTGAGTATGTTCAAGGCTCCACTGATGACCACTCTTTCCTCCCCACTGTTTTCCAGCATGTGCTCAATAGCCTCCAGCGCCTGATCAATAACCCGCCGGCGGCGTTTCAAGGTATCGCGCAGCTCCTGCATCTCACTGCGGCGCACATCACCGATCCGTCGTTTGCGCAAAATCTGGTTGAAAATCTGCGAAATGCTGCGCAGGTCCTCCTCTTTGACCGACTCGGGAATATCTATTTTGTTATGCAGAATCATTCCCATATCACTAACCAAAAACATCACGGCTTTGCCAGGCTCCAGGGGAAGCAGCTGCAAATAACGAAATTCGCTCAAACCGAAAGGAGGAATGATAATGAAAGATGCATAGTTGGTCACCTGGGACAGAAAATGCCCTACCCGTTCAACCACTGTGCTCCATTCCTGCTTGCCATCGCCCAGCAAGTTCTGTAAAACTTCGCTCTCGTTATGGCTCAGGCTTTCTTTTTCCATCATGCAGTCCACATAATAGCGGAAGCCCAACTCTGATGGTATCCGCCCCGAGGAAGTATGAGGCTGCTCCAGGAAGCCCATCTCTTCCAGATCGGACATTTCATTGCGAACTGTAGCCGCGCTGATCTTCAGGTTGTGCTTTTTTACCACCGCTCTTGACCCTACGGGTTCAGCGGTTTCTACATAATCTTTAATAATCGATTCCAGGATCAGTTTTTTTCTCTCATCCATGGTCATAATATCACCTTTGTTAGCACTCTCTTCTCTTGAGTGCTAATCATGATTTATTAAAAAAATAGCATCCGCTTTGCCCTTTGTCAAGACTTCCTGTTATCAAGAAAATGGCATAGGATTTGATTGGAGACAAAAATCATGTCCGGATGTAAACAGAGTCTGCCCTCCAGCATCTTTAGCCATCCCCGCTCGATAAAATCATCGATCAACGTACCATAATGGGTGTGGGGATCGATTCCCAAGCGGTTCTTTAACTCCTCCAGATCAACTCCTTCTATCTGACGCAGCCCCATAACCAGTGCTTCAGCCTGTAGTTCTTCGCTGTTCATGGTTTCCAGGACCTGGATGCCAGGCAGTCGTCCACAGCGGAGGGGAGCACAATAGTTTTCCAGCGGCCAGGGATTGATCCAGCGTTTGGCGGCCTGAAAGCTGACCGCCGCGCTGCCCAGTCCCAGGTATTCCTGTCCAGACCAGTAGATAAGATTGTGGCGGCATTCCCGGCCTCTCCTACAGTAATTCGATATCTCGTAATGACGATAGTTGTTGCCCTGCAGGTGTTCGCGGGCCAGATTGAACATAGCCTCCTCGCTTTCCTCTTCCAGCGGCTCCCAGAGGCCGCGGGCTAGATCGCGAGCCAGCGGGGTGCAGGGATCCAATTGCAGAAGGTAGGCCGAAATATGGCTCGGCTCACATGCTACAACCATATCCAGATTCTCTTTCCACCTATCTATAGACTGCCCCGGCAGACCGTAAATTAAATCGATATTAAAATTCTTCCAGCTTAGAAAATGCAGATCCTCCACCGTGGTCAGAGCATCGCTGGAACTATGCACCCGACCCAGAACCCGCAGGTCGGAGTCAGAAAAACTCTGCACACCCAAAGAAAGGCGGTTGATACCGGCATCCCGCAGATCTCTCAATTTGGTCCGAGAAAGGGTGGCCGGATTGGCTTCCAGAGTGATTTCAACATCATCCAGGAAAGAAAACTCCTGGCGCAAAGCCCGGAGAATATCCTCGACTTGCCCGGCGGTCAGGAGGCTGGGCGTCCCTCCTCCGAAATATACAGTTGAAATGTTTTGCATTCGATGCTGCGTCGAGTGCCCGGCTATTTCCTTCTGCAGGCAGAGGCAGTAATCTTCCAGGCTGGTGGAATTGTTGAGGGCTATAGATGAAAAATCGCAATAGGTGCATTTCTGCAGGCAAAAGGGAATATGAACATAGATGCCCATCCCTTTCTTCAAGGCCTCAATCATCGTCGATACTCATGACCGTCATGAAAGCATCCTTGGGAACCTCGATCTTCCCGATTTGCTTCATGCGCTTTTTGCCTTCCTTTTGCTTCTCTAATAATTTCTTTTTACGGGTGATGTCTCCACCATAGCATTTGGCCAGAACATCTTTGCGCAAAGCTTTGATGGATTCCCGGGCAATCACCCGGCTGCCGATGGAGGCCTGGATAATCACCTCGTACATCTGGCGGGGTATAATCTTGCGCAGTTTATTGGCAATGGACCGGGCCCGGTAATAGGCCTTATCTTTATGGGCAATGAAGCTGAGGGCGTCAACGATGTCCCCATTCAGCATAATATCCAATTTCTCCAAGTCGGATGATTCGTAACCGATAAACTCATAATCCAGGGATGCATAACCCTTCGTGCGCGATTTTAAAGCATCAAAAAAGTCGTAGAGGATTTCCGCCAGGGGCAGCTTATAGCTTAAGGCTACCCGCTGGGGGGTCAAGTACTCCATATTCACAAAAAAACCTCGTTTATCCTTGCACAATTCCATAATGGTCCCAACAAACTCCTGCGGAACCATGATATAGGCCTTAACCAGTGGTTCCATCACGTCGTCGATTCTCTGGGGAGGGGGCCAATGGGTGGGGTTCTGCAGGTAAATCTCGCTGCCATCGGTCAGCAGGATTTTGTAGACCACACTAGGCGCCGTGGCTAAGAGACTGAGATCATATTCCCTCTCTAGACGTTCTTTGACGATTTCCAGGTGCAAAAGTCCCAAAAAACCGCAACGAAAACCAAAGCCCAGGGCGTCTGAGCTTTCCGGCTCATAGAGCAAAGAAGCATCGTTTAGTTTAAGCCGGTCCAGGGCTTCTCGCAAGCGTTCGAAATCACTGTTTTCCAAGGGATAGAGCCCGCAATAGACCATAGGCTTAACCTCCTGATAGCCGGGAAGGGCATCCTGGGCGGCATAATCAGCCCTGGTCACCGTATCTCCCACCTTGGTATCAGCAACATTTTTAATCCCGGCGGCCAGGTATCCAACCTCTCCAGCACTCAGGCTTTCCACTTCACACATGTTGGGATTGATGATGCCCAGTTCAGCAACTTCAAATTCAAGACCACTGGACATAATGCGAATCATGTCTCCTTTATGAACCTGACCGGCCATCACCCGGATATAGGAGATGGCTCCCCGGTAGGAATCGAAATAAGAATCGAAAATGAGGGCCTGCAAGGGGGCCTCCCGATCACCTTTCGGGGCTGGAATGCGCTCCACAATTGCCTCCAAAAGATCCTCGACCCCAGCACCGGTTTTCGCCGAAATGGGTAAAATATCGGCCTGATCTAGCCCCAGGACATTCTCCATTTCCTCCATAACTACTTCCGGCTCGGCACCGGGGAGGTCGATTTTATTGACCACCCCGACAATTTCCAAATCCATGTCCAGAGCCAGGTATACATTAGCCAGAGTCTGGGCTTCGATACCCTGCGAAGCATCCACCAGCAGGACCGCTCCTTCACAGGAAGCCAGGCTGCGGGAAACCTCGTAGGAAAAGTCAACATGACCAGGTGTATCGATGAGATTCAATATATAATCCTGCCCGTCGCGGCTGCGGTAATTAAGACGCACCGGCTGCAGCTTAATGGTGATCCCCTTTTCCCTCTCCAGGTCCATCTTATCCAGATATTGCTCTCGCATCTCCCTTTTACTGATGGCGCCCGTTATTTCTAGGAGCCGATCGGCCAGGGTTGACTTCCCGTGGTCGATATGAGCGATGATGCTGAAATTCCTAATCCTATCCTGCAAATCTGCAACCTCCAAGATGTAGTACACTGTTAACCCTAATTCTATATGTTATCGCCGGTTAAATTTCCGTATGATTGCGTTGTCGTCAATTGCAATACATCCATATTACTTATCTCCGACGTCCATGGACGGACTAGTGCAGCGGTGCCACGGATGGCAAAGAGCTGCCGCCTTATCCTACGAAAATTTTCCTCGCTGAATCACAAACAGAATTAGGGTTAACAGTATACTCGGTTTTTTGGCCTATTACATTGCTTATAAATTATATCCTATTCAGCAAGGTGGTTCAATTGATAAGCCCGGTGGATAGGGCGGCTCGATAGGCTGAAGGTGTTCGAAGGACAATTCCGTCCGGGAGAGGATTAAACACAAAAGGCGGTTCCCGGGCTCGGGCTCCGCCTCAATGGACTAATTCTGGTCATTGGAAGTCCAGCTCGTTCTCATCTGTCTATCGATGACACGAGATCGTAATCCGTAGCCTGCACTTGGTCGCCGAGTTCATGCCTGCTTCTTATTAATAAGTCATTAACCTGATCGCGCCAGTGTCCCATGTCTTCCATAAACCGCTGAAGCGGATAGTCATACCCCCGCCCCAGCCAATCCACATGGAGAACATGATCCTGCCATTGCAGGAAGGCAACGGGACCGCGCGATTCCCGGGAAACCTGATTGATGGCTTCATTGCTGGTATTCAATCCGATTATCACCAGGGTCAAGAGTAAACTTAGTACGATTAAATGGTATATCTTTGAAGCCACATCACAATTCCTCTTTAAGCACCTGTATAAGGACATCAGCAAAAAGTTCACTAGCATAGTAGCACTGGCTTAAGCTATTTCGGTCAGTTCCAAATTCCAGGAGCAGGGAGTTCTTGAAAAACTCCTGATTATAAGTACCCTCTTTCGTTCGAACCTCTTTAATCAAGCCCGGATACATTTTAGCAGCCTGGTTGTAAAGCTTTTGGGCAAAAGCCAGATTCTCCCGCCAATGCGGATGGGGTTTGCGTGCATCAGTCCCAACAATGATTAGGATGGGTGAAGCAGCCTTGCCCTTGATCATTACCGTGGCTCCCTCTTCGACTCCTGGTATGCTGTCCCGATGAACATCGAACAGAGCCAGCATCTTGGATCCATCCTGAGCCAGCACCCGAGCCACAGTCTTGCGGGAATTGGTATAGCTTTTATTATAATCCGGGTAGTCATGTATGGTATCGATAAACTCAGCTGGCAGCCCTTTGCTTTTCAATGTCTGGCCCAGATGATTGGCCACCTGCATAATCAAGCCGGGGCCTCCGACCCGGGCATCCCCACCGTCCGGTATATAGCTTTCTCCACTGTGGGTGCAGTAGAGCGCCACCAACCGGTCCTGAAACAACTTATAATTATCATCATCGGTATTAAGCTGCTCCTGCTCCAGGACTTGAGCTGTTTTCGGCTCTTCCTGAGACGCTGCCGGGTCGGGGCTGGGTGTCTCTGAATCCAAATCAGTGGTAGCCAGAGCCTGGATATTAAAAACCAGCAGGTCGCGAGGTAAACGTTGGTTCCAATAATCCCCCACCGCCATCCGCTGGTCAGGAGATCCGGCCATCATGGTATTGCTTTGCCGGATCAAGCTGGCAGCTGCCTCCGGACTTATTTGTAAACTGCTCAATGGAAGCAGTATCGGGCTAAAATCCAGACTTCCCACCCGTTCCGTAAAACTACGAGTAAAATCCAGACTCACTCCCACTATAACTAGTATTACGAAAACTTGAATAAATAATAGGCCTTTGATAAAAGTCCATAAATTTCTTCTGCGCATCCCGTCCACCTTCCAGGCCAATATATGTCCAATCTATGCCAGGCCCGGACTCGCTAGTACACTGTCAAATCTACACTTTGTGTCATTCATCGAGGAAAATTTTTGCAGCAAAAAAGATGCAAGAACAAATACCTACCACCGGGACTCATGGGAGCATGTGTCCTTTGTGCAAAAATGGATTCCTGATATTGCGAAAGCTTATAGGGCACAAGGGGGCATTCCTCTCCCAAACCTTAGCGGGGGAGATGTTCCCCAACTTATCAGAAAAGATGCAGATGCGCCTTGCTTTTATCAAATTCCAATGGTATAGTATTTCTGTTAATGTTTTAGAGGGAGGTGAAGATGTGGCAAAGAGCAAGACCCCGGCCAAACGGGCACGGAGGGCTGAAGCCAACCGGCTGAGAAACAAGGCACAGAAAAGCCGCCTGCATACCGAAATCAAGAAGTATGAAGTCGCTTTAAAAAGCAGTGATGGAGAAATAGCCAGGGAAAGCCTGCAGCAGGTTACTTCCCTGATCGATAAAGGCGCCAGCAAAGGAATCCTGCACAAGAATACGGCCGCCCGCAAGAAATCTCGGTTAGCTAAGCAGTTAAATGCCCTATAAATTGTAGACTCACCAGAACCTGTCGTAAGACAGGTTTTTGTTATTTCCGCATAAGTTTAAAAAGAAAGAACCTGCCGTAAAGCAAGTTCTTTCTTTTTGTACGGTGTGGTTTATCCGTTAAAGGCTAATTGACAAAGATACTGTTTGCTAAAATTAGATTATTCCTCAAAGGAGACTTCCTGTTCCAGAATCTTAAGATGACTGGAAGGTGCATAAATTGAAATTGCCTTGCCTAATACCTTGTCTTGAGTCAGCCATTCTGACCATAAATGGCTATCGAAACTATTATTTCTATTGTCTCCAAGTACGAACAGTGAATTGGGCGGTATTGCTACAGGCCCGTACTTATAATCCATTAATTCCGTTAAATAAGGCTCTTTTAATGGGCGATCATTAATATATGTTTTCCCATTCTTTATCTCTACTGTTTCACCTGGTAAACCAATAATTCTCTTTATGAAAATATCATCACGTTGAGGAATCTTAAAAATTATTATATCTCCCCTCTCAGGTTCTGAAAAACAATAAGCAGCTAGATTAATTAAAACGCGATCCTGTATTTGTAGAGTCGGCAACATTGACCCAGACAGAATAATGCGCCCCTCGAAGGGGAGTTTTCCATCAAATCCGACCAGAAGCCCGACAACATTTATTAGCACAATCAACGCTAAAATTTTACCAGGAATTGATTGAAAAAAGGGCAGTTTTGAGCCGTTTAGTGGTCTAGGCCTTTGTGAGTGATTTGAGACAACTAAATTACTGCTTTCTTCGCATGTTTGCCCACAGCTGCAGTGATTCGCTTCGCTATTCTTTCTTGCCACTCGGCGATTTGAATTAAGCAAAATAGTACTCCCTCCCATATACCACGAGCACCTTTATATGGTAAATATTTCTACAAAAGTATCAGAAATTCCTTTTCATCTTAACCTGTTTCTACTGGCACTTGAATAAAAAAAGGGCAGGTATCTAATCGTTCAGAAAAACGAAAAGCCGAGAGAAACGGCCAGTCCCCCGGCTACCCTAATAATGTCTTTTCGAACCTCATTTTTTTATACAGCTCCATAATCAACCAAACCAGTCTTCCTCGTTCTAAGATAAGTACTATTTGTTTTTGCAGACTTGCACGATCAATTGCTCCATAATCAGGTTATTATCCTGGCCACTGGTCTTCAAGCGTATGTCGGCATCCAGGAAAGTGGCAAAAAGTCCTTGGAGATCCTCCCAGGTGAAATTCCCAGCCCGTTTGCCCATATTTCTGACCGAGAAGGCCTTGAGCCCGGTTTCATTCTCAATCTGCTCCCCCCGCATCCCCTGATCCAGGCATTGTTTTACCCTGGCCATTTGGATGAACTGGCGGACGATCATGTAAAGAAAAAGGGGCTGGCTGCCCCCCTGGAAAAGAAGCTGGTAATAGGCTTGCAGGGCGGCTGACAGGTTTCTGGCCAAAAGGGCTTCGGTCAACTTGAATACCTTGATCTCTTCGTTGCTGCTCAGCTGCTCCTCCACCAGGTCCGCGCCAATAGGGCGACCCTGGTACATCAAGCAGAGTTTGTCCACCAGATTGACCAGGTAATACATGTCCTGCCCGCTATCGATCATGCGCTGTAAGGATTCGGGGCGGACTTCACATTGGCGGTCCCGGAACTCGTGGCCCAGCCACTTTTGCAGATGAGTGCTGTCCGGTTTCTTTATATTCACCACCCGGGCTTTCTGATCCAAGAGCTTAATAAGGGGATGAACCGCCGGGTGTTCCTCCGCGGTTATAATGATCGTCTGCCCGGGATAAGGGCGGTTCAGGTACTGCTCCAACACCCGCTGATATTCATCCCCCTTACCACCCCTTTTCTTGCTTTTGGCCAGCCAGAAAGGTCGCCTGATAATCACAACCCGTCCCAGACTGAACAAAGAGCTGAAATCCAAGGCCTCCAGGAGCTGTTGAGGACTTAAACTGTCCACTTCGAGGGAGAGCACTTCCGGTTCTTCCTGGCTCACCTCCTTGATCCGCGCGATGATTTTATGTATTTCCTTATCGATGAGATAGGTTTCCGAACCCCAGAGGAAATATACATCCTCGCCTTTACTCACTGCACACCCACCCATGATTCATATTTGCCCAGCTGGTTTCCTTTTCTGCCTACCGGTAATATTGGGCTGCCTTTCATATATACTATAATAATACTATAAAAATATTGGTCATCGATGGACGATGCCGCTGATAGCGGCTGAAGGAGGCACGCTTTTGTCGAACACTTATGACGTAATCATCGTTGGCGCCGGTCCTGCCGGTATTTTTGCCTCCCTGGAAATTTGCCGAAATAGCGACCTGACGGTCCTGCTCCTGGAAAAAGGGCGGGAGGTTCAGAAACGCAAATGCCGCATCAACACGAAACATCCGTCCTGCGCTGAATGCCAGCCCTGTTCCATTATGAGTGGGTGGGGAGGCGCCGGTGCTTTTTCGGATGGCAAGTTGACCCTGACGACCGAGTTCGGTGGTTGGCTGGACAGCTACATCGGTAAAGAACACCTGTCCCACCTTATCAATTATGTGGACGAACTCTATGTTGATTTCGGTGCCCCGGACCGCATTTTCGGGCAGGTTAATGAAGATATTGTGGACCTGCAGCTGCGAGTTGCCAGAGCTGGACTGAAACTGATACCGGCCCGCATCCGTCATATGGGCACCGAAAATACCCTGCATGTCTTGAAAAATATGCATAAAGAATTATCCCGAAGGGTGACAATTCACACTGGCGAAGAAGTGGAAAAGATATTGGTGGAAAAAGGCCGGGTAAGCGGTGTAGTGACTAAGCGAGCCAGCTACAGCGCCCCCTGCGTAATCCTCGCACCGGGCAGAGACGGCGCCCAGTGGTTCTCTCAGCAAGCCCGAGATATAGGCTTGGAACTCCGCAATAACCAGGTTGACCTGGGGGTCCGGGTGGAGGTTCCGGCGGTGACTATGGAACATTTCACGGATAAAATCTGGGAGCCCAAGATCATTTTTAATTCCCCTACTTTCGACGACCTGGTTAGAACCTTCTGCGTAAGCCCCAACGGCCATGTAGTGATGGAAAACACCAACGGTCTCATCACTGTCAATGGTCACTCTTACGCCAACCAGCCTTCGCACAATACTAATTTTGCTTTACTCTTGAGCCAGGAGTTTACCGAGCCTTTTCACCAACCCATTCTTTATGGGCGCTCCATTGCCAGTTTGGCCAATATGCTAAGCGGCAGCATCATCATACAACGCTATGGTGATTTGAAGCGAGGGCGGCGCTCTACTCCTGACCGCATCTCCAGGGGTATGGTGGAACCAACATTGAAAGCAGCGGTTCCCGGGGATTTGTCCCTGGTGCTTCCCAACCGTTATATGGTAGGAATCCTGGAATGTTTAGAAGCTTTGGATCGGGCGATGCCCGGTCTGGCTTGTGATCATACCTTGCTCTATGGCATCGAGGTCAAGTTTTATTCGGCCCGCCCCCATTTGGATAAACAACTCCGCACACGCATTCACGGGCTTTGGGCCATTGGTGACGGTGCCGGGGTAACCCGGGGCCTAATTCAGGCCAGCGTCTCCGGTGTGGTGGCTGCCCGGTCCATCCTGCATAACCAGACAAAATAGCGGTTCTGAAACCTGATGGACATTTTGGGGCTGGCTATTGGTTGGGGGCATCCTGACCAGCGCTACTGTCCACTTGATCCACAATAGCCACCGTACAGCGGGAAATGCATACGATTTTATCCTCCTGGTCATAAATGCGCACATCCCACACTATAGTACGCCCACCGGTATGAACCGGCATTCCTACAGCTCTAACCGTTCCTTGATTTACACTGCGCAGGTGGTTGGCGTTGATCTCCAAACCCACCGCTCTTTGGGTGGCAGGATCAATGAATAGATAACTGCCCGCCGAGGCCACAGTTTCAGCCAGAACCGCAGAGACACCGCCGTGGAGAAGCCCGAAAGGCTGGTAGACCCCTGCTTTAACCGGCATGGTGGCCACCACCTTTTCCCGGGTGTATTCGGTAACCTCTATACCCAACGTCTCCATAATTGTTCCTTTCCAATCAAACGTAACAACCATGGTTGTCCATCCCTCCCTTGCTTCCTGCGTTTATTGTAACATTCCCACCGTTGCGGTAACAGCCGGCATGGCAATCCGACTGGTTGACAGCATTCAGTCTGCCGTTTAGGATAAAAAAATAACGGTTAGATTCCGGGAGGTTCATATGGAACTATGCAAGATATCAGGCAATACCTACTATATCCCAGGACCAACCAACACTGGTGTATTTCTTTTTAAGGACAAATATACCCTCTTGCTGGATACCGGGGATTCCAACCAGTATGGTCGGCGTATTTGTGAGCTCTTGCATCAACAGGGTCTCATGATCAAGTATGTAGTAAACACCCATGAACATCCGGACCACTGCGGGGGCAACCTCTATATCCGGGAGAATCACCCGGGCAGTCAATTCTATTCTTCCCCAGAGGCCGCCCTATTCATAAAAAATGATTTTTTGGCTCCTCTCTATCTTTATGGCGGCCTCCCTCCCGATGAGCTGGCCAGACATTTCACTCGGGCTAAAAAACTAAGGGTTGATGAAACCCTACCCGTCGGTCCGGCAAAAATTCATGAAGAGCGCTTCGATATTTTGACTCTGGGGGGTCATGCCTACGGACAGATCGGTGTTGGCACCCGGGATCGGGTTTGCTTCCTGGGAGACGCTCTATTCAGTCCAGAGATCATCGCGAAATACTCGTTCCCGTTCCTCTTTAGTATAGGCAGCCAAATACAGACCCTGGACACGATTGCCGGAATGGAATACGAATTTTATGTTCTGGGCCATGCCGACCGGGTATATGACCACCAGGAATTGCACAGCGTGTTGCAGGCTAACCGGGCAGCATTAGATAAGTACTTAAACCTGGTTTTGGAACTGCTCTATCAACCCAAAACCAGAGAAGAACTGTTGGAAGAAGTGGTGATCCTGGACGCTCTCCAGCTGGATCTTAAGGAATATTATTACCTGCTTTCCACCCTGGGAGCCATGCTTGCTTATCTGGGCCAGCAGTCCCTGGTAGAATACCAGATAGAAGACGGTCGTCTGTACTATTACCGGGAGTAGACTCCTTTATTTTATCCAGGCCAGGGTGCGGCGCAGCCAGTAACCGGGCTGCAGCAGAACCACCCGGGCAACCCTGCGCCGTCCGGGCAGCTCCCTCCACAGATCAATAGCAAACACCAACGCCAGCCCTCCAGCCAAAAATTCAGAAATCGAAAAGGCCATCCAAACTCCATTCAGACCCCAGATCCGTGAAAGCAGGAGCAGCAGAGGCAGGAACAGGACCAGCTGACGGATCATGGACATCATCATCGCCTTCACCCCTTTGCCCAAAGCCTGGAGAACTGTGGAGACCATAAAAATCGGGCTCAACAATGGAAAGCATAAGGTTGCCAATCGCAGTCCGCTTATCCCAGTTTCCGTAAGTCCTGGATCCTTAGAAAATAGGCCTACGATCCAATCCGGGTGGCATTGCATGAAGAAGACGGCTGCCAGCAGCAGGAATATTCCCAGAACACCTGATTTAACCAACGTTTCTTTTACTCTCTCCGCACTACCTGCACCATGCGCAAAAGCAGCCATCGGTAGGGCCGCCTGGGCCAGGCCGAAGACCGGGGTCAGGCAAAAAGACCGCACCCGTAGGAAGATGCCTATGGCAGCCACTGCTGTATATCCATAGCCAGCCACCAGGCGGTTCTGGACGGTCATGGAAAACACCCAGGCCAGCTCTGCCATGAGCATGGGCAGCCCTACAGCATACACGCCTTTCACCACCCTGAGGCTGGGCCGGAAATGTGCCCACTTCCAGGCCAGGAGCAATCGGCGCCGGGTAATGATTTGAAAAATGAGCCAGGTGCTGAGCAGCTCTGACAACACAGTGGCCCAAGCCGCTCCCCGCATGCCCATGCCAGGGAGTGGTCCCAGACCAAACATAAACACGGGATCGAAGATTACGTTAAGAATAATACCGCCCAAACCAACCAACATAGGCATCACCGTATCTCCTTCACCCTGCATAATGTTTTCCATAATAATCAACAAAAAGGTAAAGACACTACCAGCCAAAACTATCTGCAGATATTCGCGGCACAGGAAAAACGTGTCTGGAGTGCACCCAAAAAGCAGCAGCATGGGATCAAGGAAGTAAAACCCAACCAGACTGAAACAAACCCCGTAAATTACAGCAATAATCAGACCATGCCAGGCAATATTGTCCGCCATGCGTCCATCTCCAGCTCCCAGGGTACGGGAAATCAATGAGGTAAGCCCTGTTCCGGAAGCGGAAGCCAGAGAACTGATCAGAATCTGCAGGGGAACGCTCAGGGTCAAGGCCGCCAGTGCCTGGGAACCCAGGCGGGCCACAAAATAGGTGTCCACCAGACTGAACATGGAATATAGGATCATTCCGGCTATAGCCGGGAAAGACAGCTTGAAGAGGAGCGGACCCACCCGCTGTGCATTGAGGTCAGGCTGCCACACATGCATCCCCCCTTCTTATCAAACTATGAGGAGATGGGCAAGAATATAATAATCGGATGTCCGCATAAACTATATTGCTTTCTTCAGGGACCCATAGTTAGTGAAAAATCATCGCCCTGGGTAGTGAAGGCGATGGCCCCGGACTGATCGGTGCGCAAAATCGGGATTCTTTCTGCACCCAGCGCTTGAAGCACATCGGGGCTGGGATGTCCGAAGGTGTTGTGAGCTCCTACGGAGATTATGCCATAACGGGGCCTGGTCTTTTCATATAAGGGTGGATATAACGAGTACCGGCTTCCGTGGTGGGGCAGTTTCAACACTGTAGTCTGCTGAAGCAAGCCGTCTTTATCCATTTCCTGAAGAGCGGCCTGATTGATGTCAGCGGTCAGAAACACTGAAAACTGCCCCTTCTCACACTTCAAAGCCATGGATTGCTGGTTGGTGTCCTCTGGGTTTTGAGAGGAATCACCGGCATACAGAACCCGGAGCCGCCAATCCCCTTCCTGAAGTTGTTGCCCCTGATGAAAGACCAGCAGAGGAATGTTCTTCTCTTTGAGCAATGCCTTTAAAGAATCATAGGCAGGATGGTTCACCAGGCTGGCCGGTATGGCAGCAGCATCGGCGGGAATTTCCTCCAGGACCTTTTGCAATCCAGCCAGGTGATCTACATCAGGATGAGTGCTGATAGCCAAATACAAGCGGCCAATGCCTCGATACCTCAGGTAAGGCAGCACCTTGCGGGCCCCCACATCACTCATAGCACTCCCCCCGCCATCGACCATAATAAAGTCACCTTCCGGTGTCTTCAGAAGGGTGCAGTCCCCCTGCCCCACATCAACGAATACAACCTCCGCTTGCCCCCGATTGTACCAGGAGGCAGGAAGGCAAATGATTATTAAGAAGACTCCTAGCAGGCAAATTCCTGTCATCCAGGCTCTGCGGACCTGGGTTAGGGAGGCTAGCAGCAGGCCCCCGTAGTATAAGCCTATGGCCAGAGCACTCGGTGCAGCCACCCAAAGATAAGCCCCGGGCGCCTGAAGAAGCAGGCGGTTTCCCAACCTGGTCAGCTCTATTAAGGCTCCTGACAGATCTAAAAGGCAGGTTCCCAGAGTAGTAAAAAGGACCCCGACCAGGAGAAAAATAAAGCCGATGACCACAATTCCCCCGGTCAGGTATGCCAGCAGCAAGTTGGCCAGGATGGACACCGGGGACAATATGTAAAAGTAATAAGCAATGAGGGGCAGCACAGCAGCCTGAGCCGCCAGTGGGATGAGAGCAAGATCCGTTAGCCAATTTCTCCGTGGCAGGATTTGACGCCAGCTGGGAAAGAGATAGATTAAGCCCCAGGTGGCCAGGAAAGAAAGTTGAAAGGAGATCTGAAAAAGGGCGGTGGGATTAATCAGCAAGATGACCAGGCCTGACAGTCCCAGACTGTCCAGCAACTCCCTCTCCCGCCCGCTGTAGTAGGCCAGGAGCCCCAGGCTGGCCATAATTACTGAGCGGACCACCGGGGCGGGCCAATCCACCATGGTTCCATACAACAGAAGAATCCCGATGGAAGAAAACAGGGTGCGCCGTCGGGAAAAACCCAGCAATGAAGCCGCCCCGCTGCATAATAGGGCCAAAAATCCTACATGCATACCCGATACGGAGAAAATATGCACGATGCCGGTTTTTTGAAAATCCTGATACTCCTGTGGGTCTATACCCTCCGTCTGGCCCAGGAGCATGCCGATAAAAATGGAAGCTTCATCAGCAGGAAGGGTATTTCGTATCAAGCTTACCCCCAGCTGCCGATAGCGTTCCAGAAAATCCCAGACAGAGGCCTTCCTCCCTAGAATCGTGAGATCGCCTGGACTCTTGACATTCAGGATATAAAAAATCCGATCATAGGATAAATAAGCTCGGTAATCAAATTCACCTGGATTTCCAGCCGGATCCGGCCTTCGCACAATTCCTTGCAGGGTTACCCTTTGTCCCTTCTCCAACTGGGCAGGGAAATAGCAGAATACCTGGATCTTTTCCTGATGGGGTTGGGGATGATCGGGCTGGAAGACAAAACTACACTTGCTGCCATCCCCCTGGGGCCTCTTGATGATAACTCCTTCCATCTGCGCCTCCTGGTCGGGAGCATCCCCTGGAGCCCTTACCAGAACCAGGCTTACATACAGAAGGCCTCCAGCTAAAACCAGAAAACAGATAAGAGCCGCACCTGCATAGTCTCTTCTGACTAAGGTCAGAAGCAATGGACACAACAGCAGGACGAAAGCCAGCCACCAGAGTTGATAATAGACCAGCAGAACCGCCAGGGCTAATAGTCCAAAAGCCTTAAACCAGATGCCTCGCATAGCAGTCATTCCTTATTTAAGGTCGGGGGACACTCCTCCCCTTCGGGAGAGGAATGTCCCCCTGTACTGCCCTTACGGGCAGTATGAACGGTAAGATATCTGGGATTCTCCAACTTAATATATCTCATAAATACTCACTTTGACCGCTTGAGCCAGAGGGGCTTTGCGAGCACCTGCCCTTCAATTCACACAAATCCGGTCCTGAATGGCTTGAAATTTTTTATCCCCGATCCCGCTAACGTTCTTGATATCTTCGATTTTCTGGAAAGCTCCATGGGCTTGTCGATAATCAACGACCCGCTGGGCCAGAGCCGGGCCGATTCCATCCAGGCTGTCCAGTTCACTGATGGCAGCCGTGTTGATATTAATCTTGCCGCCCGGGCTCGTTCCGCCTGCGCCAGGGGCAGTCTGAGCCGGATTAGCCGACGCCGCCATACTGGCAGACGAGGCTGGGGTTTCCCCGGGGAGAGGTATCAAGACCTGCTGGCTGTCTTGCAGCCGCGCCGCCATATTGAAGTTTTTCAACTCAGCTTCGGGCAGTGCGCCACCGGCCATATCCACGGCCTGGTACACTCGGTCGCCTTCCTTCAGTGTGTAAACCCCCGGGTTCTTCACCGCCCCACTGACATAGACCTGAAGGACTTTCTCCACTGCCGGGGACGTGGGCACCGTTTGGGCTTGGGCAGCTGTCTCCAGCAGAGATTGTTTTTTAGCCTGCTGTTGAAAACGATATTCACTGTACTTCATCCCTCCGACAAAGCCCAATAAGAGTAAAACAAAGGCGGCAACAGCCAGGCGTCGATCAATTTCCGGCACTTCCCCTCACTCCCATTACTGCATTTTCATGTATATATTACCTTATTTTACTATATTGATAAAGGGTTCGCGGTGTAGCATTTTGGATTCAATGTATTTAATATGCGACGCCATTAGGTAGACCTGTTGCATCCAATTGTTCCGTATTTACTGGAGGGTTTAGTCCCTATTCCCTTTTTCACCATTTGTGAATTCAGTTTTTTCCGGCTTTATAAGAGATTTGCGCACAGCTTCACCATCTTGGCATGGGTTTTGCTCTTAGTATCCATTAGAACTCAATTCGGCGGAAGTTTTTTAGTTCCACACATCCTGGCAAATAGATATCTTTCCGAGGTGAACTTTGCATGAATATCTCCACTTTAGTTAAGAAACACGCCTCTATTCAACCCCACACCCAGGCAGTTATTGCCGGGGACAATGGCACGGCTTTCAGTTGGCTTGAGCTTGATAAAGTGATCAACAAGCTGGGGAATGCACTGGTGGCTTTAGGGATTAAGAAAGGTGATGTGGTGTCCGTTTATCTACCCAATTCTCCCGAATTTCTGTTTGTCTATTTCGCTACAACGCGCATAGGCGCTATAATATTGCCGTTTAATGTCTTATTCAAGACCGGAGAAATTTCATATATTCTTAAAAATTCCCGGGCCAAGGTTCTCATCGGCACTTCCACAGAAGTTGAAAAAAACTTGATAAAGGTTAAAGATCAGTTCCCTCACCTGGAAACAATCATTACTATGGGCCAACCCGTAACAGGCTGCCTTGATTTTGATTCATTGCTGATAGAAAGTTCTGAAAACCTGGAGATAATAGACTGCAACCCTGAAGATTTGGCAACTCTGGTATATACCTCCGGCACTTCTGGTCATCCCAAGGGAGCCATGTTGAGTCACAGCAACCTGGAAGCCATCGGCACTTTAAGCTCCCTCGCACTCCTTATCAACGATAAAGACTTACTGCTAACCGGCGCCCCATTCTGCCATATCTGTTTTGTTCTATCGGTCTTGGGTCCCTTTCATGCAGGTGCAGGCATCGTCACCATGAGCCGGTTCAGTCCTGATATTGCCCTGCAATTAATAAATCACTACCAGATTACCCATTTTTCTGGAGTCCCCACGATGTTTATATATATGCTGCAACAATTTGATGAACAGAAGTACGATTTAACATCACTACGCCTGGTTCACTGCGCCGGAGCACCTATGCCAGTAGCATATATTACAGAAATTGAACAGAAGTTCCGAGTAAATTTTTGTGAGCTCTATGGAGCCACCGAAACCAGTTCCGTTATCAGCTACAACCGCCTGGGCCACGGGCGTAACGGCTCCATCGGCCAGCCCGCCTATGGTATCCAAATCAAGGTGGTAAATGAATCAGGCCATGAACTACAACCGGGAGAAACTGGAGAATTTTTGGTCAAAGGTCCAGGTATCTTTAGGGGTTATTGGGAAATGCCAGAGGCTACTGAAGCGGCTTTTGATGGGGAATGGTACCGCACCGGTGATTTGGGCAAGTATGATAAGGATGGCTACTTGTATATCGTCGACCGCTTGAAAGATATGATTGTATGCGGAGGTTATAATGTGTATCCTCGCGAATTGGAGGATATTATTTATCAGAATCCCAAAATTCTGGAAGCAGCTGTTCTGGGCCACAAGGACCCGATGAAAAATGAAGTACCCAAGGCTTATATAGCCTTAAAAGAAAATGAAAAAATGACGGAGGAGGAATTAATTGATTTCTGCAAAGAGCGCATGGCTTCTTATAAAGTCCCGCACATCATAGAGTTTTTGCCGGAACTACCCAAAAGCCCCTCCGGCAAGATCTTAAAACGCGCATTAAAGCAGACGGTTAGCAAAGCTAGAGATATTTATTGTTTTGAAGGCTGACGTGAATTACTGATATACACAATATAATTGAAACTTGCTTCTTCTAATGCTTTCCTCTTCTTTTCCTTAGCTCCGTGCAAGGTGAGTAATCCCTTGCGCGGAGCGGGATTATATATCAGGTTCATGGAGTACTTTAATCCCTCCTTCATCCCTAAAAGCGGATGTTTCCTACCGCCAGTAGCTGGTCGTGCTCACCCCATATTTTTGACTCGATGAATCCGCCTACATCTGCCTCAATGCCATGAGCTGTTATCTTAAGGCCTCCCTGGGAAACTGGAGAAATTACCGTAAAATGCATACTATAATGAACAGGCAGTTCCTCCATCGGTACCAGCGTGCAGGTCACAGCGAAGGCAGCAATATCACAAAGTACATACAAAACCTTTGAGTCAACTGCCCCAAACCGATCGAGCAACAAATCTTTTATAGGAAGATGCATCTCACACCAGCCCGTACGCAAATGGGTTATCTTTAATTCCAGACACTCGTAGAACTTTGAATTTTCTATATCATCAATAATCTGTTGGTGCTCCCTCTCCATAATACCCCTCCTCAAAGTGGGCTCCCTGGACGTTGCCTCAGGAGCGTATAAACAGTTATAGACCGCTGCTAATACTCGATTGGTATCATTTCTTATCAAATGGCGCTTCGAACTCTGATGTCCTTCCTTTAAAAAACCTTGGAAAAAAGGAGCCCCGGTTGATATTTTACCGGAGCAAGGAATAAGGGGGTTACATGAAGCTGGGGTATTCATCAGCAATGTATGCCATTCTGACCCGTGAGATATCACCCGTATATGCAGTTTGTATCTTCACCCGTTAGGGTCTATGCCGGCCAAATAATTGCACATTGATACCTCGTCAATTGCCACAGAGAGATCAAGAAAATCGGTCCGCCCCTCAAGGCCCCTTGCTCCATTCACATTCATGTTGAGAGGCAGCCGTCTACCTTAAATTCGCCCGACAAAGTATGATAAAGCCTCCCTGGTTCGAAGATTTTTATACTACATACTTCATTGCTGATGTGATCGCTGCAGCGACTTCCCGTCTTAACGTGATCGTATTTGTGGGAATATACTGCAAGAGTTTGTGCAGATCGGCATAGAGACTGGTCAATTCATCCCCCTTAGCCACGGCTGCCAGGACTTCTTTGGCCCAATTGAAAACGTTGCCAATAGCAGTGTTGATAAAGATGGTAGCCATATTCAGTTTCAGTTGGGCGCTTTCCTGCCCGTCCCGGGCCGCCGCCTTTTGAGCACGCAGCCAACCACTTTCCATGCCAAATGTGGCCATGCACATGTCCGCCAGTTTACCTACAATTTCCTGGTATTGTAAAATATTTTTATCATGCTTTTGCAGAGCCGCACTCAAAGTGAATAGTGTAATATCCTTGGCTGCCTGCACCAGAGCGGCTTGGTCGGCGCGGAAAGGAATGCCCGCCGCCAACTGAGCCTGCACTTTGGCGACAGCCTCTCTAAGGGAAATTTGCCCGTTTAAACCGCGGCGTACCAGTGTGCTGGTAGCAACGGTGCGGTTAATTTCATTGGTGCCTTCAAAAATCCTGTATACCCGGCAATCACGGTATAATCTTTCAATGGGATATTCGGAAGTTACTCCATAACCGCCATGAATTTGTACGCCTTCGTCCATGACATAGCCCTGAACCTCGGTGCCAAATACTTTGTTCATAGAGCATTCCATGGCGTACTCTTCAATGCCCTTGGCTGCCAGCTGCCCACCATCGGGGCCTGATATGTTCAGACTATGCATCATGCCGTCCAGCAAGCCGCCTGTACGGTAGACCATGCTTTCCGTAATATAGGTCCTGGTTGCCATTTCCGCTAGTTTTTCTTTGATCAGACCGAATTCACAGATGGATTGCCCAAACTGCTTGCGGTCCACGGCAAACTGCGCTGCGAGTTCAATGGCCTGTTTGCAGTTACCGGTGGCATTACCAGCCAGTTTAAAGCGCCCCATGTTTAGAATATTGAAGGCAATGACGTGGCCTTTGCCAATTTCAAACAACACGTTTTCCACCGAAACTTTTACATCCTCCATGATCAGGGTGCGGGTGGAAGAGCCTTTTATACCCATTTTGTGTTCTTCCGGACCGGTGCTGAGCCCTTTCGAATTTGCATCCACGATAAAGCCGGTAAACTTCTCCCGGTCAATCTTGGCAAAGACGATGAAGAGATCGGCAAAAGCAGAATTGGTGATAAACTGTTTGGTGCCATTCAGGATATAATCCTTGCCATCAGGACTGAGAACTGCCCAGGCTTTGGCTGCTAAAGCATCCGATCCGGCCCCCGGTTCAGTTAATGCATAGGCCGTCCCCTTTTCTCCACTCACGATTCCCGGAAGGTATTTCAGCTTTTGCTCATGATTGCCAAAATAGACAATAGGCAGTTGGCCAATACCTGTCTGACCGCCATGGGTCATGGCAAAGCCCCCCGCCCGTCCCATACATTCAGCAATAATGCAGGTGCTGATTTTATCCATAGCATAGCCGTCATATTCTTCCGGGACATCGGTTCCCAGGAGGCCCAATTCCCCGGCCGCCAGAAGCAGCTCTTTGTTAAGCCCTTCCTTCTTATCTTCCAGATCGTCCATAACCGTCAAAACCTTGTCGTTCACAAAACCCAAAGCAGTCCGGTAAATCATTTTATGCTCATCGGTAAAATCCTCCGGAGTAAAGACGTCCATCGGATCAGTTTGGTTAAAAAGAAAACTACCTCCCTTGGGCAAATCATACATGTTATTCACCTCTCATTTCCCAGGTATATCCTTTATTCCTATTTGTCTGTGTATTGGGGTTTTCGTTTTTCCACAAATGCTGTGATGCCTTCTTTTCCATCAGCGCTGGCAAAAGCCATGACAAAGTTTTGTATCTCCATCTCCAGGCCGGTTGCAATATCAACATTGCCGCTGGCATTAATCGCTGCTTTGCACATCTGGGTAGCGACTAAAGGTCTGGAAGCCAGTTTCTTGGCCATTGCTTTCGCTTCGTCCATCAGACTGTCAATCGGTACCACCTTGTTAACCAGGCCAATTTTTCCAGCAGTGGCTGCATCGATAATATCCCCGATGAACATCAATTCTTTCGCTTTACACGCGCCCACCAACCGTGACAATCTCTGCGTTCCGCCGCCTCCAGGAATGATTCCCAGGCCGACCTCTGGGAAGGCAAACTTCGCGTTGTCACCAGCAATTCTAAAATCGGCTGAAAGTGCCAATTCACATCCGCCGCCAAAGGCAACCCCAGGAATGGCAGCAATAACCGGTTTATTCAAGTTTTCGATCTTCATCATAGCTATTTTGGAGTTCTGGCAAAAGTCATAAACCTCAACCGGAGTCAGCGTAGCCATCTCGGAAACATCGGCGCCAGCGGCGAAAGCTTTGGTGCCGTTGCTCGTAATAATGACGACCTTAACCGATGAATCTTTACTGAACTCATCGGCTGCTTTGCCAAGATCGCTCCATACTGCAGTACTTAGTGGATTCATGGGCGGACGGTTTAGCGTAATAACCGCTATGCCATCCTCTTTTGTTACTTGAATTGCCTCATAGGACATCAGCAATCCCCCTTTTCTTGTATTGGCCTAACGGCCATGTCAAAAACAAGCCGGGCAGGGAGTCATCGAGGCTCCTTGGAGGAGTTGACAAGGAATTCCTTGGGGGGAAAGAGACCCCCTGCTCTTGGCTGATAAAAACGTCTTCTCAAATAATATCCGTTCACAAATATGAATTTGAGCCATCATAAAGGTGCGGTCTTTCAATAACTGGGTTCTACCTTCCCATTGCAGTAATCTTATATCCCATCCCTGAACCTGTTGAAATTGGTTCTGCATGTTCGCCGTTCTCTCTAGCCTGCTATTTTCTCCGTGCTCTGTTCTCTGGTTTCTGACCAAGGTTTGGTCAGTGGAAAAACCGTTCTATTGAAAGCAGTGTTTACCAACCCCGCCGAAGCAACATATAGGGCTAAGCATCCTGAAAACAACAATGCATAAGCGGCATATACATGCCAACTGGCCGCGAGTAGGCCCAGATCAGTAAAAGTAATAATGGGCAGGGCTATGTCCAAACCAAATACCAGGAGGGTCATAATCGATGTCGCTCTAAAGTAGGCTGCAGTCCAAAGCCAAACAGCAATGGTCAAGGTCAGCCAGGCCCAGCCGTCGATTGTAGGATCCAGGGGCCACTTGTTCAACATCGCGAAGTACTTGAAAATAAACTCCAATCCGCCCACCAGCATAAAAAAGGCCGAGAAAAACACAAACACGTTGCCGCCAGTGCTGTTGCCTTCCCTCAATTCAACGACACCTACGATTACCTGTACGACAAAACCTCCGATTAGCCAAATCCCCAGCAAAGGAATGGCTGTAGGTTTAACCGCTCCACTGAGCAGCGCAAAAAAGGTAAAGCATGCCATGGCTAGTGCGACCAGTCCCGCAGGTGTAGGATTTGCCCATCCATGTCCATTTCCTGACATATAAATCCTCCTCAAACAAATTTGGGTATGCCGATTCCCCCATGCAGTCCGGGCTAGTTGGGTCAATGTTTTGCCTTAATCACTGGGAAAACATTCACACATGTATGAGAAATAAAACCATCTACCCAATCCTTATTTCTTGTAGTCGTACCAGCCTACTCCGGTCTTTTTGCCCAACTTGCCAGAGGATACTATCGCCTTAAGCGTGTAAGGCGGAGCCCAGAATGAATCCTTAGTTTCATCGAAGAATACATCAAGAACTAACTTGGAAATATCGATTCCGGTGAAGTCCATGAGTTCAAAGGGACCCATCGGATAATTTAAGCCCAGCTTAACTGCGGTGTCGATATCGGCCGGGGTGGCTACCCCAGTTTCAACCAGACGGATGGCTTCCAGGAACTGAGGCATCATGCAGCGGTTAACGATGAAACCCGGTGTGTCTTTCTTGACTTCAACCGTGGTCTTTCCAAAGGTTTGAGCCAACTCGGATGCAACCTTAACAGTCTCATCGCTGGTGGAGTAGCCGCGGATGATTTCGCAAAGTCTCATAAGCGGAACCGGGTTGAAGAAGTGCATTCCCACAAATTTATCACCACGTTTGGTGGCACCAGCCAGCAGGGAGATGGATATCGAGGAGGTGTTGGTAGCCAGGATGACGTCTGGTTTTAGTATCCCGTCTAATTCGGCCAGAACGGCTTTTTTAATATCAACATTTTCAACGATAACTTCGATCATGTAGTCGACAGCAGCCAAATCTGCCTTGTTGGTAGTTTTGATGATGCGTCCTATAACCGCATCCTTGGTTGCCTGGTCCATTTTGCCTTTTTCCACGTTCTTCGCTAAAACTTTATCGATGCTTGCGACTCCCTTTTCAACAAAAGCCATATCCATATCGCAAAGAATTACATCATAACCAGCCTGCGCTGCCACCTGAACTATGCCGGTGCCCATCGCACCTGCTCCTAATACGCCAACTGTCTTGATCGCCATAATATTACCTCCATTCAATTTAGGTTTTTTTTACTGCCGGTTCTATCCGCAAATGTCACCAAGATTCTTGCAAATGCAATAGAATGGATACGGGCATGGGCCTGTGATGAGATGAAATGGTGCATCTTGATGGATCAATTAGTCAATGATGTCTTGGCCTTGCATGGATGCAATCTCTTCTTGAGAATAACCCAGCAGTTCGTTTAAAACTCTCTCCGTGTCACCGCCGACATCAACCTGGCCGCGCCATACCTGCCCCGGAGTATCCATGAACTTGGGCACGAAACCAAAGGCTTCGATTTCCCTGTCATCGATGGCAGGCACTTTATACTTAATGAAATTGCCTCTTGAGTGCCAATGGGGATCAGCATACATATCCTTGGGTGCTTTGACGATGCCCACCGGAGTCTTGAATTTAGACATATGATCCTGAGCTTCCTGGGCGGTGCGCTCACCGAACCACTTGTCGAGGTGGGCGTACAGGGCCTGCCCCTCGGGAGAATCGACAGCAGCTTTTGTGGCACCGGCCACCTGCCAATCCCATTGTGGTAAATCCGGATCCAGACCCAGACCTCTTAAGCAGCGGTCATAAGCAGCTTTGCCAAAAGCACCGATAAAAGCATAGCGGCCGTCTTTGCACTTGTGCATGGAAGCGGGCTGGAATATGGGCACCCGGTTGCCTACCCGGCTCTTTTCAATACCGAGGTTCATATAACAAGCCCAGTGGTCATCCAGGTTGCGGGCCTGGGTTTCTACCTGGGCCAGATCAATTTCCTGACCCAGCCCGCCTTTTAATACGTTGATGTAACCGGCGCAGCAGGCACCGAAAGCATAAACAGCTGTTAGATAATCATTGAGAAAAGGATTCCCGTATATAGGAGGGCCATCTGGAAAACCCACCATGTTAGCAAGGCCGCCTTCGCACTGGCCAATAGGGTCATAGGAAGCCCGGTCGCATATATTGGGATCGCCGCCGAATTGAGGCCGCCCAAATCCACTGACATGAACGATAACCAGTTTGGGATTGATTTGCAGTAATTCTTTACAATCGATACCCAATTTATCGAGCCAGACCACGTTCTCCATCCAGACGTCAACCTGTTTGATCAGACTATAAAATATCTCTTTGGACTTTGGACTTTTCTTCAAGTTTAGGTTAAGAGCAAAACTCAATTCATTGCGTTTCTGGCACCAGGCGGCCGCCATTTCTTTGCTGCCATCTTCGCTGACAATTGCCGGTCTCTGAGTACGGTAGGAATCACCGATAACGGGCAGCTCCACATGAATCACTTCAGCACCGAAGTCGGCCAGTAGCTGAGCGCCAAACGGGGCGGCCACGATACTACCCGTTAATAATACCCTCATGCCGTTCAAAGGCCCGAATCTAGGGATAAAATGTGGCGCCATTATTTTTTCCATTGTCTCCCATCTCGCTGCCATGATACCAATCTCCTCCTTCACAGTTGGATAGTGAGTAGAATTAGCAATATTTATCCTCTCTGTTTACGGCCTTTCCAGCAAGATGGTGACCGCCATGCCTCCGCCAATACAGGCGCTGACGATGGATCTCTTGTAACCTTTGTCAACCATTTGATAGAGTGCCGTGGTGGCGATTCTGGCACCGGTGGCGCCCAGGGGGTGTCCCATTGACAAGCCATTGCCATAGGGGTTCAGTTTGGGATAGAATACTTCGGCATTGGGACCGCCATCATACGGATATACATCCATCACTCGAAGACAGCCCAGAACCTGTGCAGCAAAGGCTTCATTGATTTCATATAGATCGATATCGGCATGGGTCAGACCGGTCTGTTTGAGCAGCTTGGGAATACCGTATGCAGGGGCAAGACCCATTACCAGGGGATCGCAGACGCCGATGGCATAATCAACCATATAAGCCATGGGTGTAATCCCCCTTTTCTGAGCAGCTTCTTCAGACATCAAGACCAGGGACGCAGCACCATCATTAAAACCGGTTGCGCTGCCGGCAGTTACTACACCGTCTTTGGTAAATGATGGTTTCAGTTTGGCCAGACTTTCCATTGTGGTGTCAGGCTTGCCAAATTCATCTTTATCAAAAATGAAAGACTTTTTCTTAATGACTACTTCCACCGGCACGATTTCCTTGTCAAATACCCCGGCTTCCATTGCCGCTTTATTCTTCATCTGCGCTTCATAGGCAAAACGGTCGGAATCCTCACGGGAAATGTTATAGCGCTGCGCTACGCGGTCAGCAGTCACGCCCATCCATTCCGGGGGGCCGAGTTTGGGAGGACCAGAGCACATATGCGCTTGCTCATTGGGGTCCAGGATGGACTTCTTGTTGCTGCCCAATCCTTCATAACGGAACTGCATGGGGAGGTAGTAGGGAGCCCGGGAGAGGGACTCAGCCCCACCGGCTATAGCAATGTCTACATGTCCGGTTTGAATTTCACTCCATGCGGAGGCCATGGCCTGATAGCTGGAGCCGCAAATCCGGTTGACAGTCATGCCATGCGCATTGTCACAGCCTACATCAATAGCGCACCAGCGAGCCATGTTATTGCACTCCATGGAGCTCTCCACCTGGCCCATTACAACAGAATCAACTTCCAATGGATCCACTCCAGCACGCTCCATAGCCGCTTTCATAGTAATGCTGCAAAGATTTTCAGCCGGAACCGTCTTTAAGCTTCCATAATAGGAGCCTATGGCGGTTCTAGCAGCCCCTGCTATAACAACTTTTTTCATATTGTTCTTCCTCCTTAATAGCGTAGTATCATTTAGATGTGTGGCCTCTTCACGGCCCAGTCCACATAAACTATTGCGGTCTCTATCTGCTCCAGCTTATAAAAAGCTCCATTAACATAAAGTAGGTTTGAAATACAACATTCTTTTAGTTCTTTGTCTTCCACCATCTTCGCAGTAGTCGATTTTCATATTTCATTTATTCATAGGATTTTGCTCCCCCTCTATAAAACGCCCCCCTTTCCCGTGGTCTTTGTGTGGTGCACCTCTACGCTTATATAAAAAGCAAAAGACATGCCAACCAATTTGCACTACGAATGAAAATTGTCGCATAAATAAGCAAAAGCCCGTATTCGCTTAATATTTGCGAATACGGGCTTGCCTGCAGGTTCATTTGTTGTTTTGTCTTCTAAACAATTTCTCATGTTGGTTGCAAAAAGTATTCAATTTAAGGTCGCATTTATAGTACCATGTATCACTATTACTACATGTCAAAAGTAAATGCTTTCGTCTTCCGGTATAGCATCGTTCGGTGACGCAGAAGTTTGGATTGCATGGCCAGGGGCAAATCGCCGATTTCATCCAAAAACAGGGTTCCTTTATGAGCAATCTCGAATATTCCAGGTTTGCCTTTGGAACTTGCTCCGGTAAAGGCGCCCGAAACGTAGCCAAAAAATTCTGATTCCAGTAATTCTGACGGAATCGCCGCGCAGTTAACCGGTATGAAAGGCTCCTTGGCCCGGGTGCTGTGGCGGTGTATATATTTGGCTACAACTTCCTTTCCACTGCCCGATTCCCCGAAAAGCATAACCGTACTATCGGATTTGGCCACATAGGTGCTGTTATCAATTACATCTCTCATTTTGTTACTCTTGGCTATAACTTGATAAGGATCAAGGTTTTTTTCGTTCAAATATTCAGCCGCTGTTTTGTAGCGAGCCGCTGTTTGGCTTTCTTTATCCAAGGCTTCCAGATACTTCTCGACAATGTCATGGTCGCGCGAGTTAACGATAGCCAGAGATACCTCGTCATTCTCATCAAATATGGGGGTACCGGTGCACATAATATTGGCTCCATGCCGGTTTCTCAGCAGCCCCGTAACCACGGCGCGTTTCTCAATCGTTTCCATAGAGATTGATGGACTATATATCCCTTGTTTAACCAAATCCCTCACGTTTTTTCCCAGCAGATCCTGGGGATCTACATCCAGTAGTTTCCCCGTGGCGGGATTGCATAGAATTACATAACCTGCTCCGTCAACAACATATATCGCATCATAGGAATTGATAATGACCTGTTTTAAATCATCCCTTGAACAAAATTTCTTGCTTGTAGTCAACCCTTCAGAACTCATTCTTTACCCTCCTCTATACGCATAAGATAGCCTTAGGAGCGAATGATGTCATAAATTTTCCATTTAGATCCGTTGTCATACAGCCCAGTGTTATGATACAACGTATGTATCATCAAAATCACACCATCGCCTGGTCACCACTTCGCAATGTCTTCTTTTTCCTGTTGAATTATTGCTCCATTACTAAATGGGACACTTAAACAAGGCGAGTTCATTACATCAATGATCCTGCCCAGTTCTATTGATAGTTCCTGGAGTGTTTGAAAAAACATCTGAAATGACATGGGAAATATCCCATGTTAAAGCTGCCACAATAGACGTTATTAGCCGACTACCGAAAGAAGTGGAATGAAAAGCAAGTCTACGAGAGTGAAACTATAACCGCAATCTGTATTGTCATGATAACATGTAGTACTTTACAACTTATCATTTCATGCATGTTAACATTTTCACATCAGGCTGAATCGTTTCCTTCTGCCGTTCATTTTGACATTTCGCAAGTACATGGAAAGGAGTCCCTCGCATGGTGCAAGAAGCAATTAAAGGCCTTTATCGGATATCGGTACCTTTGCCCAACAACCCCCTAAAGAGTCTCAACTCCTATTTAATTAAGGGACAAAAAAGGAGCCTGTTAATCGATACCGGATTCAATCTGCCGGAATGTAAAAGAGCTCTGCTGGAAGGAATTGAAGCACTGCATTTGGATTGGTCCAAGATAGATTTCTTTATTACCCATTTTCATGCTGATCATTCTGGCCTTATCAAAGAACTGGCCAGGAGAGGAGCCACCACATATTGCAGTGAGGTGGACGCAAGAATCATGGAAGCTGCCCAGAGCAGTAATTACTGGGAGCAGGTAATACTCTTCTACAGCATGCATGGCTACCCCAAAGAAGAAATGGAAAAGCAAAGAAAGGCCTTGACCGATAATTTGTCCAAGAAAGAATTGCATACCACTTATGTCAAGGAAGGTGAGATCCTGGGAGTCGGAGATTATCTGCTGAGCTGTATCAGCACGCCCGGTCACACCCCCGGTCATATGTGTTTGTACGAACCGAAAAGTAAGTTTCTTATATCAGGCGACCATATAATTGCTGACATTACTTCTAATATCACCGCTCGTTTTGATTTTCACGATTCTCTGGGTTGGTATCTATGGAGCCTCAATAAAATAGATCTTATGGAGATTAATATGGTTTTACCAGGCCACAGAGAAATAATCAACGATTGTCATAAACGAATCAGCGAATTGAAGGTTCACCATAAAAGCCGTTTAGATGAAGTTCGCTTTATTCTACACCAAAGCGGCCCCATGAGTGGGTATCAGGCGGCCAGTCAAATGCATTGGGATATGCCCTATTCCTCCTGGGAAGAAGTGCCGGGCTACCAGAAATGGTTTGCCACCGGTGAGGCCATCGCGCATCTGGAAAACCTGGCGGAGCAAGGTTTGGTACAAAGAATTCGGCAGGGTGAGATGCTGGCCTATGTATTACTATAATGGAACATTAGACGGATGACTTTTCGTCAACCCCCCGGATTTGGAAACGATAATAAGAAAATGCCCGTATTCGCTTGATATTCAAGAATACGGGCATCTTCAATACTCTATTTCAATCAAGTAATTCCCTTACAGGATAGCCCGGGTCTTACGATAGAGCATTGTCCGGTGAATTCCCAAACGCTGGGCTGCTTCGCCAATACGACCATTGCACTCGGCTAGAACCTGATTGATATATTCTTCTTCCACGGCCTTTAAGACACTCTTCAGGGTTCCCTGATAGGATACCACACCACGTAGATGAGGTGAGACAGCCTCTTCGGGGCACGCTTTCCTATCGATGAAAGCATCGTTCTCCCAGTTTAAAAATTGATTCGTCGAAGTTACAACCAGCCTTTCAATCACATTTCTCAGCTCCCTGACATTGCCCGGCCAGCTATAATCAAGAAGTGTACGAATTGTACGCGGTGAAAACTCTTTCTTGAAGGCATATTTACGATTAAACTCCTCCAGGAATTTTTCCGCCAATGCAATAATGTCCTCCGGCCGTTCCCGTAAAGGGGGCAGGTACAGAGGAATGACATTAAGCCGGTAGTACAGATCACTTCGAAATAGTTTCTGATCCACCATAGCCTGAAGATCGCGATTGGTGGCTGCAATTAAGCGGATATTGGTCTGAAAAACGTTGGTGCTCCCCAGTCTTTGGACCTGCCCAGTTTCAATCACCCGCAGCAGTTTGGATTGCATGGGCAGCGGCATTTCTCCAATTTCGTCCAAAAACAGGGTTCCTTTATGGGCAATCTCAAAGATCCCGGCTTTTCCCTTGGTGTTGGCACCGGTAAAGGCTCCCGATACATAGCCAAAAAACTCGGATTCCAATAATTCAGCAGGTATGGCTGCGCAATTAACCGGGATAAAAGGCTCCTTGGCCCGTGGGCTGTTGCGGTGTATATATCTGGCTACCACTTCTTTACCGCTGCCTGATTCGCCGAACAGCATGACCGTGCTGTCGGACTGGGCAATGTTGCTGCTGTTTGAAATTAGATCCCGCATTTTCTTGCTCTTGGCCACCACCTGGTAGGAGTCTTTTTCGTTTAAATATTCAGCCGCCGTTTTATAGCGCACTGCTTTCATTCTTTCATTGTCCAGGGCTTTCAGGTACTTCTCCACGATGTCATTATCTCTGGAGTTGACGATAACCAGAGAGACTTCCCGATTTTCATTGAAAACTGGTGTGCCGGTGCACATGATCTTCGTACCGTTTCGGCTAACCAATAGTCCAGTTACTACGGATCGTGTTTCCAAAGCTTGATAAGCTATTGATTGATCATATACGCCCTGTGCAACTAACTCCCTAACATTCTTTCCGATCAGTTCCTGTGGGTTCACATCGAGAAGTTTTCCGGTAGCCGGATTACATAATATTATATTACCGGTTCCATCAGTAACCATTATGGCATCATAAGAATTGATGATCACCTGCTTGAGATCTTCCCGTGAACAAAACTTTTTGTTGGCACTCAGCTTTTCAGAACTCAATTCTCCCCCCCCTTTTACAGTTTGGCCGAGCTCAAAGTGCAAGCTGTAAGGGATTGTCTATGATTGCGCGGTCGACCTGTCCTTACCATGAAACGTGTATATGATAAGACAGGTCAATGAAGCTTAATCTGAAGTTCCTCAGCTTATCCTTTTCGCAATGAGATCTCTGCCAAACAATATCTATATGCATTTTCTAACAGGCCATTATTATGGGAATAACATGCAGGGTACTGTGCTAACAGTATGACGATATCTATTCTGCCATATGAAGAAGGTGATTTGTTGGGTGGAAAATAGGCACAGGACCAGCAATAGACTGAAACAGTCAACTACTGAAAGAGGCGGAGATATGATAGCTTCTTGAAAAACTACCATGGTTATTACTATGTATATTCATAATAACATTTATTATTTTTCGATCGGATCGTTTTATGTTTGTAAATATTTTCACTTAACCGAAATTACTCTCTCGTTTTCTACATTTCCCGGGGAATTTTCCTGCTCGTCGTCCAATGCTGTGTTAAATACCGTTCATAGCGTAAATGATTTCACCTGCCTAACCGTTCAATCACCCCCACTTTTAGCAAAGGACGGGGGTAATAGCTTCCTTTTGACTGCGAGCCATCTGCTTTTCAATCATCTCGCAAAGAAAGAGGCCCTTTGACTTGCCTCTTTCCTTGGGGTTTCACGTCTATATGTGCAGCCTGCGCTATTTATGCTTGAATCGGTTGACTTTGACAAATACTTATCTTATAATTTGTCTTGTCAATTTAATAAGAAAAGGCTGAGATCCGGAGTAGTAGACTGGCAGCAGCAGAGAGCCGCCGGTGGGTGGAAGGCGGCATAGGCTGGTTGAACTCGCCGGGGAGCTTTACAGGCGATATTCAGCCTGTAACGGTAAATCCGTT
>DATMYR010000009.1:0-73183 GCA_035560815.1 Syntrophomonadaceae bacterium
CTCTAATTCATTACAATAACGGAATTGTTTTTAAACGAATATGAACCGATATATACCCGAATAATAGGTATTTATAGTTTTCAAAGTTATCGCGCGACTAGTCGTTTTACTACATTATTATTGCAAATTTGACATTTTACTACTTTTTGTTTGCGATTTTATGGTGTAGATTTATGATATGTCACATACTTAAGTCGTAGTATCAACTATGACCATTGGGCATCAAAATCAATGTATTAGGTTATATCAGAAACAACTTAATCTTTATGCAGTACAAGGCGAGGATGGTCTAGAATGTTAAATTTGAAGGTTGCGGAATTATTAGTCAGTATACAGGCGAAGGATTTAGACTCCGCACATCTTTCTAATATGGCCAATTTCGTGACTGAAGAGATAGAGGGTATTGACCGCCTATTCGAAGTGAGCTTTTCAGATTGCCTGGAGATTGCAGGAACGCTTTTACAAGGCAGGGTGCTTTTGGATGAAGGGATTTGTGAGATATATGGTCATGAGGACTGTTATTATATCAAAACCATTGACGACCCGGCTATGAAGCCCCCTGGAATCCTGAAAATAAGCGCCAATTACGACCGGGCCATAATTCGTACCAGACCCTACAATTGGTTAGCCAGCCAATATAAAGATAAGCCTTACCTTACGAATAAGGATCTTTTGAATCTGGTCTTCCGGCTGGCTATATTATTTCATCAAGGCCTGGTTTTGCATGCTTCCGCGGTTACACACCACGGTGAATGCTACGCTTTTCTGGGGAATTCCGGAACTGGAAAAAGCACTCATACTGATTTATGGGTCAAGTATTTTGGCGCAATGAAATTAAACGATGACTCACCAGCGGTCAGAATGATCAATGGGAAAGCCATAGTTTATGGCACACCCTGGAGCGGTTCGGTAGATTGCTATGAAAATGACAGCGCTCCGCTGGCAGGGTTATGCATGTTGAGACAGGCCAGGGAAAATAAAATTGTGCGTTTGGAGCCCTTGGAAGCCTTTACAGCTCTGCTTTCTATGTGTACCTTAACGGTTTGGGATCAACGACTCATTAATTTAACCATTGATAATCTGAATCAACTGGTTCAAACTGTGCCTGTCTATAGGTTGGAATGTAGGCCGGATCTGGAAGCTGCCGAGCTGGCGCGATCGTCTATGAAGTAGTGCTTATTGCTTGTTAACAGTTAAGTCTAATATTTTAATAAAGGTGGGTTGGGATTGAAAATTAAAGACGGGTTTATTCTACGAGAGATTGCCGGAGCCAATGTGGTCGTACCAGTGGGGGAAAATATGGTAAAGTTCAGCAATATGATCACCCTTTCCGATACGGCAGCCTTCATTTGGAAAGCACTTTCGGAACAGGAATTGAATAGAGAACAAATACTGCAGTTGATTGTAGATGAATATGAGGTCGGGGAAGAAGCCGCATCTGCCGATTTGGATAAATTTATAGGATCATTATTGAAGGCTAATGTATTAGATGAATAGTGATTCAATAGGTGCTTAAGGCAGAAAATATGTTCCCCCGGCCACGGTCGGTCGACGAGCCATATTCACCTTTTCGGTTACTTTGAAAAGTTTAATTGGTATTCACCTCGAATAGCCGTTCATAAAATCAGCACTTTCTAAAGGTCTTGAAAGTGCCGTTCTCAACAAATTGGGTTTTGTTATCATCAGATTTATCATATTAAATCCAGTCTCCAATTACAGAAGATCTTGACCTATTTGGATGCGCAAGTACTGCAGGTGAGTCCTAATTTCATCAAGAATAAGCCTTACTGTTGCATCCTTCTCCTGGTTTTCTGTCCTGATCTCGTTCTCTAACTCTTTAATTGATATTGTTATTTGTTCGATTCCCTTCAACACGCTATGTTTGTCCTTATCCATGATATAATAGGCAATTTCACTCAAATCCTGATAAATTTCAGTCAAGCAGCCTTTCCGATTGCATACACTACCTAGGCAATTAACAATGGCCAATATTGCACGGTAACAATTATTTATACGATTGACCTCTGAAGCATCTCTTTCTTCCAGTTTCAATTTGTTATTAGTGCCCATGCGCTGTTCCACTGAAATTGTTTTCAATAACGTTTGGATTTCTTGTTCACCGCTTTTCTGGCTTAGAAAGGCGGATGGTGGATTGTAATAGCAGTTGTTTATAATACCTCCTTTATGCATTATCTGCGGATGTTGAGCAATAATATTTCTTAAAAGGAGCGGGTTGAATTTTTTGAGGTTATAAAGGCATACAGCAGTACAGGGGTATTGTGGAATCAAGTATTTATTGATTCTCGTTTCATAATCTGTTAAAGCCCAATTGTTGCATGAGCTCCAGTTCATATCAATGATACACCTTACAGATTTAAAGCCTTCTATTCTTGCTTCTCTAACCTGCTCAATAAGCACGCGAATGGTTTGAAAGGGATCAAAGTTATCACTCTTTAACATTATTTCATCTGTATTAATAAAGAAAAGCTGGCTAAGGTTTCCACCTGTCCCCTGGCTTGCTAATTTCTGCTTTAAATAGTCGCTGATCCTCGATAATAAGTTGTGTTCCATAATGAATATAACCTTTTGATCCTTTTGATAGCTCGTGAAAAGGAAAGATAAAATCGTTTCTTGAAGTTCCTGCAGGGTATCATAAATATAGCAGATGTGCCTGCGTGACTCCTTAAGGTTTGTTATTTGAATATCTTCATTCAAAATAATCATCGTTTAAAATCACCTCCATTAACTCCGTATATTGGTTACTCTAAGCCAATGAATACAACCACAAACTCCGCATTTCCTTAGTTGATATACATGTTGGTCAAAGTCTCTAACCCGTACAAATAGACATTAATGCTTGAGACAAGGAGCTGGCATTCTGTAATTCTTTGTAGCTCCTGGAATTCCCCATGATAACTCCAGTACTTAGTATCTTTGTTATCATTTGAATCCATAATTCCAAAAATAATTATAAAACCTGCCTCTACGAAATCTAACTCTAATGCATCTGGATGTTATATTTAAGCTGTAAATGCAAAAGACATGCCACCTATGGCATGTCTTTCTTTTGACATTTATTCTTAACAAAAAAGCAAATTCACTGTTAAATTGTCATATGTAAAATGTAATAATAACAACTTTACTTTTGCATCTTCAGCAATTTGTATAGAGAAGGACGGGATATGCCCAAATGCTTAGCTGCTTTTGTTTTGTTTCCTGCATACAGCTCCAGAGCCTTATTAACATGACTTAATATTTCTGTTTGTGAAGGGTTCCCCCGCACCCCTTTTTTCTTCTTAAGAAGTTGAACTGTATCCGATCGAATGGTATCCAAGTGTAAAGGCTGAAGGACAACATCGTCATACATGAATACGACCCACTCGATTAAATTCTGTAATTCTCGAACGTTTCCCGGCCAATTATAACCTATTAATATTTCTGCGGCTTGTTCTGAAATACTGCCAAAAACTTTCCCTTTTTGATTCGAGAATTTGTCCATGAACATCTTGGCTAAAGGAATAATTGATTCTTTTCTATCCCTAAGAGGTGGAATTTTAATAAAGCCTACTCCAAGACGATAGTACAAGTCTTTTCGAAATTTTCCTTCTCTTACTTTTTCTTCTATATCCACATTGGTAGCGCAAACAATACGTACGTCAGATTCAATTTTATTTATTCCACCGACTCGATAAAACTCTCTTACTTCTATCACCCGCAGCAGCTTACTCTGCAATTCTAATGGAATCTCAGCGATTTCATCCAAAAAAATCGTGCCCCCCGAGGCCAGATCAAACTTTCCTATTTGCCCTTTATTAAGTCCACCGGTAAAAGCACCGGATTCATAACCAAAGAATTCGCTTTCAAAAAGTTGTGGGTTAATCGCTGCACAATTTATGTCTATAAAGGGCTTATCAATAACTTCCATGTCGCCAAAATGAATTAGTCTGGCAATTAATTCTTTCCCTGTTCCTGTTTCCCCTTGGATAAGTACTGGGATAGATCGATCAGAATGGTATTTTTGTGCTTCATTGATTATTTTTCGCATACTATCAGAAGCATAGTATATCCTTCCCAATCCTATAGACTGTGCAACCAATTTTTTTAAGTCGCCTAATTTGCGATTTGCATCCGTATTTTCCTGACGCATGGCTTCCAGTCGCTGCTGATTGAGTCGCAATTCCTCAGCTGCCTGCTTACGTTCAGCAATTTCTGTTTGAAGCTGAAGGTTCTGTTCCTCGAGTTGTGTCTGCAAACGCCGTATAGTAAGATGCGTCTCAACCCGGGCTAGAACCTCTTCAGATTGAAATGGTTTGGTTATGTAGTCAACTCCACCTATATGAAAACCCCTGACCTTGTCGGCGACCTCATCGAGAGCACTAATGAAAATTACAGGTATCCTACGAGTCTTTTCTTCGGCTTTTAGGTACTGGCACACTTCATAACCGTCCATGCCGGGCATTCTCACATCCAGCAGGATTAGATCCGGCAGCTCAACCGCCACAGACCTTAAAGCCAATTGCCCGTTGGATGCCGGACGAACCTTATAACCCTGATTGGTAAGAATTTCAGTAAGAAGCTTTAGATTGTCTGGCATATCATCAACGACAAGGATTTGATATGAATTTGCTTTCCTTGGAACATTGTATACCATGCATTATCCCCCTAATGCTAATCCCTCTTATCAAGCAATTCCAACAACCGGCTATAATCAAAATTATACGCAAGTTTTTTTAAGACACCGCCAGCGTAGGCATCATTCCTAGAGATTTTCTCGATTATCTTCATAGTTTGATCTGTATCAAGTTTGAGAGCAGCTTCATATAATTCATTTCGTAGACCTGCATCCAGCGCTGCAGCCATTTGTTTGCAGTTTATCTCAACATCAGATTCGTTGACCAGTACTTCGTGTTCATTTTTGTCATACAAATATTTTAGTCCTAAATGTTTGGCCATGACCTCAAATATCTCTTCCTCACGATATGGCTTTCGCACAAAACCATCACAACCCACCGCCAGGAATACTTCCTTTTCTTCTTCCAGGGCACTGGCACTAAGCGCCACCACTGTGGTAAGATTCCCATGCTCCGTAGCTTTAATGCGCCGGGTTGCCTCCAGCCCACCCATCACTGGCATACGCATGTCCATCCATATGAAGTTTGGTCGCCACTGTTCGAAGATTTCCACTGCCTCCATTCCGTTCGTGGCCTGTCGCACATGAAAACCTGTTTTTTCCAGAAGCCTGCTGAGCAGATTACGACTTTCCAATTGGTCTTCAACTACCAGTATACGAGGAATGTTATCTTTGCCTTGCTCTAGCCCTATTACCTTGCGTTTACTATTGCTTTCTTTGAAATCTGATTTTCTCCCTTGCCTTATGTCAAGCTCCAAACGAAATGTACTCCCTTTTCCTACCTGACTGATTACAGTGATGTCTCCTCCCATCATGCGGGCATATTCTCGGCTTATGACCAGACCAAGTCCAGTTCCACTATGGGTCTGCCTGCCGCTGGTTGTTTGTTCAAAATATTGGAACAGTTTTATATATTCTCCCTCAGCTATTCCCATCCCGGTATCCTCTATTTCTACTGCTAGATGTATTTCATCCAAGGCTCCATCGGTTGATTCCAACCGTATATGAATGCTGCCTTTTTCGGTGAACTTCACCGCATTGTCCAGAAGATTAATAAATATCTGGTGCAATTTATTTTCATCCGCAATTATATAACGCGGAATATTATTAATTCCAGTGAATTGAAGTTCTATCCCTTTCGCATTGGTTTTTATTCTAAACATTGTTTCCAGGTCGTAAATAAGGGTATGGAGATCAAAGTTGGCCCGGTCCAGGGTGACATGTCTAGCTTCAATCTTGGATATCTCCAGCACATCATTAATCAAAGCCAACAAATACTCGCCACTGCAATTGATTGTATTCAGGTATTCCAGTTGTTCATCTGATAATGATCTATCCCTCTGCATCAATTGCGAATATCCCAAAATGACATTCATAGGAGTTCGTAGTTCATGGCTCATATTGGCAAGAAAAGTGCTCTTGGCAGAGCTGGCTGCTTCAGCCTTATCTCTGGCCACCGCCAGTTCCTTTGTCTGGCCTTCTAGAGCAGCATGGCTTTTCTGTAACTGCTGGTTCATTTCTATCAGTTTTTCATGAGCATGGTACAATTCCACTTCAGTTCGCTTTCTATCACTGATATCCACCATAGATACCACGCTTTTCCTCGTACCCTGGATTATGGCAACAGAAATAAGTAAATCTATAATTTTGCCCTGCCTGTCAACAGCCCGGCATTCATAGTTGCTGGGAGCCGTATCCGGTTCCAGTCGTCGTAAATGGTGGTATTCCATTACTTTATCGATATCGTTCATTTCGATAAATTCGAAAAAGGTCTTCTTGTCTTCTATCTCCTCTCTGGGATACCCAGATAATTTGCAATATTCTTCATTTGCCAGCGAGATCGTTGAGCCTTCTTCAATAATTATTGTCGCAGATCCGGTGGTCTCAAAGACGGTTCGGTACTTTTTTTCACTGTCCAGGAGCGCCTCTTCCATCCGCTTCATATCCACGGATTTCCACACTGAATCCATCAGTAAACGAAGCTGGAGCACATCGGTTTGATCATATTCGGATTCTTTATTGGCCACTGCAACAACCGCTATAATATGGTTATCTCTAAATACTGGTATCTCTAAAAACTTACAAATAGGTGCATGCCCTTCTGGGTATCCTCTTTTTAATGGATTGGGGGCCTGGAAGTCATTGATAATGATCGATTTCTTTTTCCGCACCGCTTCTCCCCAAATTCCAGCCTGGTCCAATTTAAAAAAGGTGGGTTTATAATTAATAGCACATTCCTGCAAAGCTCCTTTGGACCAGGTATTCAAGATAAATAATTGTTTCTTTTCATCATAATGTAAAATAAAGCCAATTTTACTACCAGTTAGCATGATGGCTTCTTCAAGGGTATAGTCTAAGAAATCGCGCACTGAATATGAGCTATGCTGAAGAATGTTCAAAATACTATTCAACCGGGTTTGATTTCGCTTTACTTCTTCCCTTTGGGCTTCTTGTGCTTGACGCAAATCCTCTTCGGCTTGTTTTTTCTTCGTAATATCTTCAACAATAATTACTCCACCAACGAATGTTTTACTCACATCAAACCTTCGAGATAACTTGATACTGAAGTACTTGGTTTCGTTTTTATTGAAGACCTCTTTTTCTAGATTTACGGAAGAATCATTTCCAGCGATAAATTCATTAAGATCATCAGCCAGCCAGGGGAAGAATGTTGTGAATGGTTTACCAATTATTGATTTAGATGTTTGAGCCAAGTTTTTATCGTTTGATTGTTCATTGAAAAATGCCTTTTCTGATTTTTGGCAGTAGTATTGCGACCCATGGAAATCAACTACATTTAACATCAAAGCTGCTACAAAATTAAAATTTACAATCTTTTGACGATCATCAATAATAAATACCGGGTTGGGGACGCTCTCAAATATGGTTAAGAACCTGTTTTTTTCTATAATGCTTTCTCGATTCCTAGCCTGGAGTTCCTCTATCAATCTACTTTCTTCAGTAACAGCCCACTCTGCGCAAAGTGCAATCATAAAACGGTCAAACATGCGATTAATAATTTTTAAGCATATATTCTCATAGTATTTTTCAAACTGGGCACTTCGAACCAGATCCAGCCAGGCTTCCCTGTAATAGACCATTAGTCCATGAAACATCTGCAGGCTGACGCCCCTTTCCCTGTGCCTCTTGGCCGTACCAACAATAAAGGAGCAAAGGGGATCATTCCTGAAATCATGATCCGGTCCAAAATCGAAATCGGGAAAAATGGTGTCAATCCCTTCTAAGATCGCACCAGAGATGCCGGCAGCACAATTACGCCACGCTTCTTCAACCGCAGCGGTTCCTTCAGCATAATTGCGTTCAAAAGCATAGTGAAACAACCTTTTCATCAACCAATCTTCCTGGCTACTTATTAGTTTCTTTAACGGCAACATATCACTTGATGAAAAATCCATTAGGTTGCATCTCGCTTTCTTTTAGAATACGATTATGTTTCTGCGTTTGTTGTGTACTGGTTTCAAGCCTGTTATGAATACAGGCATGCTAAATTATCGGATACGATTTGAATTTGCTGCGGGTTGAAATCTTCCTGGATTTGTGGTCTTATGGTTTAAGGTTCTGAAAGGTAGATTTGTGCAGATATTATTAAGGTGATGTTAACATCCATTATTGTTGACATTATTCTTTTATCAATGCTGTAAACCCTTTTTTGGCTATAATGACGCTCTTGTAAGCCATACTAGTGATTACTAGGCATCCCATCTTCGTATTTCCACAAGTACTTTGCTATTTCGTTACCTTGAGCCACTTTCGATAAATTTTTTGAAAAAAGCAAAATGGGGGTTCGGCCTAATCAACGAAACCCCCGTCACTGCTGCTCCGAAATTTTTAAGACCTCTAAGACTTCATACACAATCAACCCTACTTTTTTATTGTTCATTTCACTTACAATGATCCGGGTTCGACCTGTGTTTTCCTTAAAATCTATTTCGAAGTGTTTTCTAATGTCGCACGTTCATTATGTCCACACCAAAGCTCTCATCACCCAGGATAAAGGTGCCCATCTGCATTTCTGCCTAGGAGAAAACGTTTTCTGTCTCATAGCTGTCCCTCCTTTATGCGGTGTTTCCCCCCACTTAGTTCATCTGCATTTCATCAGCAATAGAAGCTATCTCTTCTATAGAACTGGCCAGTTCATCGATTGCCTTGGACTGCTCCTGCCCTACCTGCGATGCTTCTTGAACCCCATTGTCAACCGTTCCCAAAGCAACGGCCAGTTCATTAAGCTGCTGGCCGTTAATTGCACCCGCCTCTTTAGCAGCCTCCAGTGCGGTATGGATCCCTGGGCCAATGCGGTTAATCTCCTCCATGGTTGCTGCTATTGCTAGAATCTTTTGGGTTGCAATGGGAATAAAGGCATCAGCTTCCCGAGCGGCTGTCTCCGACTGGTTAATTTCAGCCATTACCTTGCTCATTTGGTTCTGGATTTCGCGAACCAGATCCTTGATTTTATCTGCGTTTTCTGCTGATTCGTTGGCCAGGTTGCGTATGTCACCGGCCACGACGGAAAAGCCCCGGCCATGCTCACCAGCGGTAGCGGCTTCAACAAAACCGTTGACGGCCAGCATATTGGTCTGAATCGATACATTTTGAATGGTGTCAACTATCTTCTCTATACAGCGGACCTTATCCTGTAATTTTTCCAGCTCATTATTGGTAGTTTCATAAGATGTGAGTTTCTCATTAATGCCCCCGATAACTGTTTTTGCGTTTTCTCGCGTAGCTTCTAGGAGTTCAGTAATCTCTACCCGTACTTTCCCAGAATCGTTAGCCCTTTCGTTTGTGTTTTTATGTGCATTAGCCGCAGCATCTTGTAATTCTTGAGCCTTTTTGTTTTCCTGGATGATTACCTGGACCGCTTCATTCATCTGCATAATCCCACTGGCAATTTGGGTAGCAGAGCTGCTTAATTCTTCGATGTTGGCTGAAAGCTGTTCAGCTGTGGCCGCCACTTCTTCTGCAGATTTTTCAATATTGATGGATGTCTTTAAATCTTCAGCCATTTCGCCTAATTCCTGGCTGGCCGTATTGATTTCTGCCAGGGCTTTGGTCTGCTCAACCACTGCCTTCACGATTTCCCTGGTCCCTCCGGCGGCCTCTTCGATAGCAGAATCGATATTATTACTGCCGGCTAAAAGGTTATTAGCAATTTCAGCTAAGTTCCTGGCTCCATTTATAACCGAAACGTTAGTCTCTCCATATTGACCGACCAAGTCCCCCACCTTCGAAATACCCTGTGCGCTTTCTTCCATTCCGGCAGCCATAATATTAAAGTCCTCAACCGTCATATTGATATCCTTTACTACTTCACTAACTCCGTTGCGGATGTCGTCCACCACCCCGCGGATGTCCCGGGCGGAGCGTTCCGATATCTCGGCCAGATTTCTAACTTCGTCGGCCACCACCGCAAAACCACGTCCGTGCTCTCCGGCCCGGGCCGCTTCTATAGCTGCATTCAATGCCAGAAGGTTGGTCTGGTCGGCAATCATCACTACCGCTTGCACAATATCGCCGATACGCTGAGATTGTACTTCCAGTTCGCCTATGCGTACGGAAGACTGCTGGTTTTTATCGGCCGCCACCTTAACCAGGCTGGTCATTTTCTCCATGGTCTGTATGGATTCCCTGGAGTCCTTGACGGCCTGTGTTCCTCCAACTAAAAGTTTATTAGCCTGTTTGTCAAGGTCCGCAGCCGCACCATTTAACTGGCCACTGGCCTCTCGCATTTTGTCTGCATTACGGGCCGCTTGTTCAGCTGCCACAGCCATTTCTTCCATCAGGCGAGAAAATTCCTGGGCTGCAGTAGTCGATTCCTCCATCCCGGCTACCAATTGTTCAGAACCTGAAGCAATTCTCTCCGCCATGGCCTGCTGCTTGGCCATAGTCCGCGCCCGGGCTTTTTCCTGAGCCATTCTTTTAGCCTGCTCTCTCTTAATTGCTATCTCTTGATTTTCTTCTTTATTGACAATTCCTGTCTTATTGGAGTAATCAGCTGGCTTTTCCAACTTTTTGGCCACAATTATCACTCCCTTATTACATTATTAGTACCCGTTTGTCCTAGATGTTTCTCAAAACTAATGCATTTACAGTTAATGCCAGTAATCCGGACTTCCTCGAGAAGGTATAAATTACCATATATCATCTGTTTTATGTGTTAATCATCACCATCCTAATATTAAATTTTCAGTGCATTTTTACTCAATCATCTTAAATGCATAATGTATGCCATTATTTAGAAGGCGAAGGAAAAAGCAAGAAAAGAGACGGGTTAACATGCATTTAGAGGAAAGCATTCATGGCTTGGCTACTTAACTAAATAAATTTGTCGAACGCTATACTAAGATGGTTTAATTGGTATATCAAAATCGGAAAATGGGTATCAGAACCGGAAAATAAGTATCAAAACCGGAAAATGGTCTAGACGAAATGTCAATAATTTTTCTTGCAGAAGGAAATATTACAAGAGCGAGATTATTCCATCCAATATTTGCCTTGCGGTGCAGCGCCGAGGTGTGAATGCTCAAGATTTTGGCAGTTTAAACCTTGTTGCCATTGGCGACCAGGCTTTGTTGCTCCTGCTTTAACATGGCTGCTTTGCCGGAGTAACATCGTGGCTATAAAAGATTAACCTAGCGGCTCTATCGAACTGAATATTTAGATCTACCTCAACTGCAGGAATATCACAGAAAGCAGGACCGGCAGACTACACAAAGGTTGCTCAATGGTAAGTCGAGTGACCTTTGTGAACAAGCAATAGCCGCCGAAATAACGATTCGGCAGCTATTGTTTGTAATATTGTGAATCTATATTTACCAAGTATTTCTCATTTGTTTTAAAAAACATCGTACCAACGTACAATGCCTAAAATAAAAATGATCGGATATTCGTATATCAACAGCCCATGCTTTTATCTTTTTCGGTCAGGCTTTAATTTTGTACTTAAATCCAGCAATTACGCTTTTGTAGAAGAGTCAAAACCCTCTTGAACCCTCCTTCGTACGGTCAAATATTATTGAAAAACTGTTCGAAATAGCTTGGAATGGCTGATAATATTGGAAAACTCTCGCCTCCACCACCTTCACCAGATGGTGTTGTGCCTTCCTTTACAGCAACACTGCAGCCGCCGATTGCGTTTCCTGATATGGCGGTGACAATATAGTTCCCTGATTCGGCAGATGCAGTAACGGTTACGATGCCTGCATCGATGCTGACTCCGGTGTTGGGGTTAATGCTCCAGGTCACGGGTTCGCCGTTCATGGCGGCACCGTACTGATCCTTCACTACAGCAGTATAGGTTTCGTTTGCAGTCCCGCTGGACGGGATGGTAATGGCAGTCGAACCGCTCACTTCGATAGTGGTTGCCACGGAGGCTGCTTTGCCGAGATTGACCGGACAGCTGCCAGTGGCGCTGCCCGCCTTAGCGGTGATGGTGTACATCCCGACAGACGCGGAAGGGGTAACGGTTATGACTCCGCTGGCATCGATATTGACACCGGTAGACGGGGCGATACTCCATGTTACTTTCTCACCGGTCATAACACCGCTGTACTGATCCTTGACCGTAGCCGTGCAGCTGCCTGTGGCGGTGCCGTTGCCAGGAATGGTAATAGAATCAGGTCCGCTCACCGTTATGGATGTCGCGACGGGTCCTGCATGCTTCATTACCGTTAATTTGTACCCTTTATTACCATCCTCATAGGCCACGTAAAGACTTCCGCCGCCGTCAATTCTCAAGTTGGTATAATACGCAGCAGCGGTAGATAATCCGGCACTCCCCACCGTCTCCCAATCAGTGCCGTTGAATTTCATTACTGTGGCCTTATTGCTATTGCCCCCGTCCTCATAGGCTATGTAAGGAGTCCCGCTGCCGTCAAAGACCAGGGAGACGTAAGACGCAGTGCCGGCGGAGAACCCTGCGCTCCCCACCGTCTCCCAGCCGGAGCCGTTGAACTTCTTTACAACCGCTTTAGCTTGAAGACCACCGTAGTTTTGGTCACAATAGGCCACATAAGGGGTGCCGCCGTATATCGCCAGGGATGTATATCCCGCGGTGCCTTCGGAGAACCCTGCCCCCCCCAGCGGAGACCAGTTGGAGCCGTTGAACTTCATCACTGTCGCTTTATAACTGTTGCCGTAATCCCTATAAGCTACGTAGAGGTTGCCGCTGCCGTCAATGGCCAGGGAAGTATACATCTCAAGTCCGGCAGAAAACCCTGCGTTTCCTACCGTCTCCCAACTGGTGCCATTAAACCTCATCACTGTTGCCTTTTTGCTATTGCCCCCATCTTGATAAGCTGCATAGGGGATGCCGCTTCCATCAATAGCCAAGGAGAGGTAATACGCCTTGTTGGCGGAGAACCCTGCGTTTCCTACAGTCTCCCAGCTGGTGCCATTAAACCTCATCACTGTTGCTTTATAGCTGTTGCCGACATCCCCATAGGCCACATAGGGTGTTCCGACGCCATCAAACGCAATGGAAATATCGTTGGCCAAACCAGCAGAGAAGCCGGCAGCTCCCACTATGGCCCAGCTGGATCCATTATATTTCATCACAGTAGCTTTATTGCTTTTGCTTCCATCGGCAAAAGCAACGTAGGGGGTGCCGCTGTTATCCAGTGCCATGCAGGAATTAACCGACGCATTGGAAAATCCAGCACTTCCCACCGCGGCCCACCCGCTGGTAGCAGCCGCAGCCGGTGCCGCCATAACTGCGGTCAGCACCATCATCAAGGTTAAAACCAGCACCCGATTCAGCGCTTTTTCTAAATACAGCTTCATCCTTTACCACTCCTTTTCTATCCGCGAACACCTCGGGACGTGTTTCCTTCTACTGCCCCTAATGACCAAGGTTGCTTATGTATATCAAATCAGGTTTCACCGCATTAGGCCTTTCGAAAAAACCCAATTAAATACCATCCCCCGAAAAACAAAAATAACCGGCCATTTTGGTCGGTTACGCTACCAGCTTAAAGAATGAGAGACAAGCGTCCAAATAAATCCCTTCATCCATAGCTCCCAATGTCTTCCTTTTTGTTTGGTAAAATATCTCAAGTTTATTTTATTAAAAAACATAAGAAAAAACATTGTACCAAGGTACAATGCCAGACCATCAAAATCAATTATTCATTTTAGCTATTTATTCCAAAAGAGGAGTTTCACGAACCAGTTTGATGCACTGAGCCCGGTTTTTAACCCCTAACTTGCTGTAGATATTCCCTGTATGGGCTTTTACGGTTCTAATGGTTATATTTAACTTGGAGCAGATCTCTTCGTTTGAATAGGCCGCCAACATCAATTTTAAAACTTCTGTTTCTTTGGCGGTCAATTTTCTTCTTGGAGATGCCGTTCCACCATGCCTGGGAATTGATAGTCCGCACATATTATCCTGTACTTGCTTGTACAGTTCCCTGGCATAAGAAGTCAAATCTGCGTAGGAGTCCCCTCTTCTTCTGAAGATTCCAATGGCATCTTTTAATAAACCGCTTATCAGATCAAGCTCATCCACATAGCTTCTGATATACCCTTCTTTCATGCCTATGGAAAGTGATTTTTCTAAATAGTCGACGGCCCCGGCCAAATCATTCTTTTTATATAACAGTATGGCCAACAGGTTGAGAATTTCCACCTTACTATGCTGACGAGATTCGCCCCCGGCAAAGGACAGAAGTCTCAGTAGAAGCATTTCCGCATCATCATATTGGTCTCCGGCCATCAAAACCCTGGCAAAAACGATAAATTCAAATTCCATTACTTTATTGATATCACTATATATATTGAGTTTATTCGTATTAAGCCATTTGGTAATAATTTGCATACTACCTGTATCCAAACATAAACGCATTGTAAAAGCTTGCAGCAGCATGTTCCAGTGAGCTTTATGGACAGTCTTAAGCCTGTTCTGACATTCCTCCAACGCCTGGAAAGCTCTCGGTAAATCTCCACTGGCTCTTTTGATACGGGCTATATTGACCATCGCAGGAACGATAACCCCGGCACAGTTGGCAGCCTGCGCCAGTTCCAGAGCCTGCACCAGATAGGGCTTGGCTTTATCAAGCCTGTTTTTTTCATAATAGTATTCACCTGCTGCCAAAGCAAAGTAACCTGCATTTTTCGTGGTTGCCTTCCTGTAATTCTCCTCTATCATTTCATATAACTCATTATTCTTTTCAGTTAATTGAGTAGCCAATGCATTAACTGGACATCTGTAAAAGTAAATATCCGACCGGTTGGAATCATAAAACTCAATACCTTTGTCAAGCCGCCCCTTTGCTTCCAGGTTCTTAAGCACGGAAAACAACTCCTCTATTTTTCCTTCCATTAAGAGAAGATTGGTCCAGGTTAGGCCCACCAGAATTTCGCCTTGCCCTTTCGTCTCAGCATCGCTTATTGCTTGCATAAGATCGTTTGCTTTCGTTATCCATTGGCGTGACATTTCTAAATGGTTTTGCTCAGCATAAAACAATGAATAGAAAGCGGCAATTTTTACGCTTTTATCCCTATAGGTCGGCGGCAGCCGTTCGAGCCAGGACAAAGCCGTATCAAAAGCATTCATGGCGGCAAGACCGCCCAGTTGAGTTTCTATTAATTTCAAAGCAGCATCATACCACTGCCCATTTAAGTAATGGTTGATGGCATCGGTGATAAGACCATGCTGCAAATACCATTGCGCAGCCTTACAATGCAAATCTGCCCGGATAATTGCCGCTGACTGCTCGAGAAGCTTGCTGTGAAAATCCTTAAACAGCTGGTGATATTTATAGCTACGGTTTTCTTCATCCAGGGATACAAGGAACTCATTTCTTTCACTTAATTCTTTAAGCATCCGACTGCCGTTATCATCTCCGGTTACGGCATCGCACAGGTCTTCGTAAAGCGTATCTAGAATGGAGGTTTTTAGAGCGAACATCCTCTTTTCTACCGGCCAGTTGCCGATTACTTCCTCCGCCAGGTATTGTTCAATGTTGCTCCATGCCAGGTTAACGACTGCCTCCCGATTGTCCGTTGACTCTTCCATTGACATAGCAATGGCCACCAGGGCTGCCGCCCAGCCATCTGTAGTATTTTGAATGATTTTAATATCCTGGCTGTCAAGCGCGAAACCCCGTTTTTCATAAAACCATTCTATTTCTTCCTCCCGAAAGCGCAGGTCATTGGCCACCAGCTTCTGTACCTGTGATTTAATACTATGTTTGGCCAGTCTGCCTCCTGGTGAAATCCTGCTTATAAATAAAAGATGCATCCTGGGAGGAAGGTAGTCGATTAAATAGGATAAGCCTTTCCAAATCAAAGGGTTGGATATAAGATGCACATCATCAATTACAAAAGTAAAATCGTATTCAATCATCATCAGCCAGTCAATAATAATATTTATCTGAATATGGGCATTGATCAATTCCTGCGATGAAAATACATATTCCGCTTCAAGGGCAATTCCAGGTGCTATTTTATCCAGGGCAGCACATAGATATCGCCAGAATCGTAAAGGGTTGTTATCGTTTTGATCAACCGACAGCCAGGCCGATTCCACCCCGGATTTCTGCAGCCATTCAAGAACGGCTGTAGTCTTGCCATATCCTGAAGGTGCCGTTACCAGAGTCAGTTTTCGTTTCAGGGGATTATCCAGTTTTTTATATAGGTGTTGGCGGGAAATAATATGCTCATTGGCTCGAGGCCTGCTGTATTTTGTCTCGATTAATCTTTCATCTGATGGTCGCTCTAAAACCATTGGTTCAATCACCCCGGCAAACAGGTTCTTGCCACGCATAAAACTTATGTGTCGACAAAAGGCATTATAATAAAAATATTTTAAGAGCAGCTGTTATGATAATATAGACAAGGATTTGGTGGGTCCAGGCGGGAATATTCCCAAGGGATATCCCCAATGCCCACTTTTATAGACCATTCGACGTATAAACCTGATATCCTTTTGAGAACGGAGGAGACAGCGGGAACGGAACAGATTGTCCAGCAGAACGGACAGCAAGGAATTAATTTGGAATAAGGTATAAATAATGCCATCTTATTACCGCTACTTATAAGGCATTTTATTAAACTATAATAATGGTGGCAGAGCATGCCTGGCCAAATCCATAATATGGAAGAGGCACCTCTTCAAGCTGTTCAGGTCATAACCTGAAAAAGGTATTCTAATTAAAGATGCCACCTTGTGGTCATTAATAATATTTCGCAAAGAATAATTGACGGTACCTTACTCGATGCTAAGTCGAGTCTTTGTACACAAGCAATAAGCACAGAAATACCGATATACAGCCATTTTTAATAATATCTCTTTCCCATAATTTACCGCCCACTTCTCATTTGTTCTGTAGTATTTATATTTGTTCCCGGCTATTTGTACCTATTTCGGCTACTCCGGGCTATAACAATTGAAAAAAATATGAAAATGGGGGTTTCGAGCAATATTACCGAAACCCCCGTAGTTTCCTTACTGGCGGAGAGAGGGGGATTCCATCGCTCCTGCGCCGTCACGGTGCTCGCGATACTAGGCCATCCATGGCCGTCGGAACCCTCGATGGAGCTTTTGACCCCCTACTCGATTTCCAGCTGTTTGTACCAACTCGCTACTGTTCTCCTCTAACCCCTTCTGTTGTCATCTATTATAGAATTCATGCTCTCTGTTGTTCCGATATTTTGCAGCTATTCGTGGCTATTTGTAGATGGACTCATCTATTTCGGCTACTCCAAGGCTACTATATCGCAACTATCCTTCCAATATAAACGCTAAACTGAAAGTCAATTATAATGATAAAGGCTCGGCACAACACATAAAATTATTTTCTTCCGTGCCCTGCAAGCAAGAACTTCAGATGTAAGATATAGTTAACTTGTCGCCAAACCGGGGTCCATCGGTGGACGAAGGTTTGGCCGTCTGTACTTCTGAATGGATATTTGTTACCCTTTCAATGTGATATTTCGTATATCTTCAAATGCTTTTTCTGCACATTCTGCCTGCCTAAACTAATCAAAGAAAAGTCCCTCTCTCACCAGTTCAGGGTCAAACTGAGTTCCTGCACATCGCTCAATTTCGGCCAATGCTTCTCCTTTACTCACAGCTTTTTTATATGGCCGGCCATTTACCATGACATCATAAGCATCTGTAATAGCAATGATACGTGATATAAGAGGTATCTTTTCGCCCTTCAACCCCAGGGGGTACCCGCTGCCATCCCAGCACTCATGGTGGTGTAAAATCGCTTCCGCTATGGGAGCTAGTTCAGGAGAACTAAGGGCAATCCGATAGCCTATCTCGGAATGATTTTTTATAGTCTCCCATTCTTCTGGAGACAATCTTCCAGGTTTATCGAGAATACTGTTGGGTATCGCTATTTTCCCGATATCGTGCAGAGCAGCCAAAAGTTTTAAATTATCCAATTCGCTATCATTTAGATGAAGGGTTCTTCCAATTTTTTGTGCCATTTCCTGCAGGCGCTGACAATGTTCTTTGGTTTCATGGCTTCTTTCCCATAGAGTCTTCTCCAATGATTTTATAAAAGCGCTGCGGGTGCTTCGATTCTCCAATAGTTTATTCCGATACATCTTTTCCTCGGCTTCTTTGATTACATCGCTTATATCTTTGTCAAGAGAATTTTTAATAGCCATGCCCAATGACATATTTATTGGTATTGGCAAGCTATTAATACCTATGAAAGACTCATTTATTCTTTTAAATATTCTCAAGGCAAGTATGCTGTCACATTGAGGCAAAAGGATAATAAATTCATCTCCACCCCAGCGAGAAAGAATATCTTCTTGACGACATGAATTTCTTAATATTTCGGCTGCCTTTATTAAAACCTTGTCCCCTTCCTGGTGCCCCAGAGCATCATTTATCAGTTTAAGCCCGTTTACATCCCCGATTATCAATCCTATAGGCAGCTGCCTATTGGTATTAATACGTTTGAGTTCCTCTTCAAAAAAGGTCCGGTTATATAGACCAGTCAGTTTATCATGATAACTCAAATATCTTATCTCTGCTTCAGCCTCTATGCGTTCAGTTATGTCTTCGGCAATACCGACTCCATATAAATTATTTCCTGCTTCATCCATTACACATGCACCATTGCACTTAACCCAGCGCCAGGTACCCTTCTTATGTTTAACCCGGTATTCAATCCCGTTCAAGGATTCTCCGGTGGCCATAACCTTTTCAAAATAACTTGTACACAGAGCAACATCGTCAGGATGTATCAAGGAGGTATATGAATAGCCCTCTACTTCATTGATATCGTGACCCAGCAGTTTTGTCCAACCATGGGAAACGAAAGTGAGTATTCCTTCCTGGGATATAGTAAAAATAATTCCGTTAGCATTTTCATAAATGCTGCGCAGTTTCGCTTCGCTCTCGCGCAATCGTTCTTCCGTTATTCGTTGCTCGGTAATATCGATTCCCATGCCAATAGCATGGTAGTTTTGGCCTTTTTCATCAAAAAGACCGGTGATTGTCCAGCCTATTAAGCGACGTTTACCATCTTTTGTTATCCAGTAGTTTTCATACTCCTGCTTGACACCCGGTGTTTTCCAATCGCTATTCTGGTCAAACAACGCCTTGTAGTCTTCCACATCTTTAGGACTATGAACCATTTCCCAAATGTATCTGCCTTTTGCCTCCTTAGCTTTGTACCCGGTAATCTGTTCGCATATCTGATTAAACACGACAATGCGCCCTTCCTGATCGCAAACGGCAATTAAGGTGCCGGCGGTGTCAAGCAAGGCCGCGTTAAAATTCCGTTCTTCTTGTAGTTGCACTTCGGTTTTCTTAAGATCGGTAATATCTTTCGTAACAAATAGTAGATGCGGTTTACCACCCATATCAATTTTTTCAGCAGAAAGAAGTGCCGTTCGCACCTCTCCGGATTTATTATTGAACCTCGTTTCAATGTTTCGAATCCTACCATATTCCACAATGTTCTTTATAATCAGGTCTCGTTCTCCTGGAACGGCCCAGGACAATTCTGAAGAAGTATGATTTATAGCCTCATCTCGTTGATATCCGGTGTATTTCAACCAGGCATCATTTATTTCAACATAACGTCCTTCAACTACAGTAGTAATGGTTATAGGATCCGGGTTACAATTAAAAGCTTTGGAAAACTTTTCATCTGATAGACGCAATGATTCTTCCATTCGTTTGCGCTCGGTGATGTCAGTACATGTTCCTGCGATACGAAGTGGCTCGCCATTCTGATTCCTCAATACTACGCTGCCGCGTTCGAGTATCCATTTTAATTCACCGGATTGGGTTAGCAACCGGTATTCAGTTTCATATTTTGGTGTTTGTCCAGCCAGATATTCATTAAGCGCCCTCATGGTCGGGTGAATATCATCGGGATGAATGACTTTCTCCCAGGTGTGCAAGTTTGGCTCGATTTCCTTCCCCGAATATCCCAGGATATCGATCCAATGCCTACTTCTATATATAACACCGGTTTCAATGTTCCAATCCCAAAAGCCGTCGGTACTTCCATCCAAAACCAGTCTTAAGCGTTCCTCGCGATCATTTACGGTCTGATTTGCTGCCTCCAATTCGGCTGTCCTTTCATTTAGCTCACCGGTCACGGTGTTGATTAAATGGGTCAACCTTTTTAATACCTCTATGTTTCTATCCGCACAATTGTCTTTTATAGCCGTAATCTCGGTGTTAGTTTGAATAGAATAGACCGCTGCCTCTGGTTCAGGCACTAATGCGAGTTTAGTGCCCGCTGATTCTGACAATACCAGTGTGGTCATCGTAGCATTCAGCAATTGATTGCTGTTGTCCGCGTGGAAGAATTCACCGCTGGTAAAAAACCCTGCCGTAGGCGCAATATCTTGCAGCGGCAGGGTTTCGATCTGAGATGATTCCTGGAGAAACCCTCTCCTTGAAGCACAAGAATATACAAATATGCTCTGGACAGGTTGTTGCTTTACCATTTGCAGCAGGTTGTCCATTTTCTCAATAATCATATCGACATGGCCAAAACTGAAGCGCACCTTATCCCCCTCTGCCATGTCGCCAAAAAACCCAATTGAATCATCGTCATGCCGTAATGCAGGTGATCTGGCAATTTCCAGACCATTTTTACAAATAATCATTGGGAACTCAACTACATCCATAATATCGGAAGTTGGCCCGATCCCCAGATATCGACGGTAAACCTGAAATGCTGGTATGTGATCAATCGTATATACTCGCGAACCGTCTGCTTTTGTAATTATCATTTCTTTGCCTATAGGCTGCCATCCCAGGTGGCTGTGGCATGAAACTGTTAAATGATCGCCTTCAAGAACAGCTCCGACAACTCCACAGTCTGTAGCATTTTCATTGCAACATACAAAACGCTTAGTACTTCTGCGATTGTTTCCCGCGCTGCCTCCCGCTACTGGCAAGCCAGCATTTACCGACTGAACACCTTCTAACAGTTGGCCGGCGTTCAAGGTTGGTCCAGTCGTAAACAGGATTAATACCTGGGCTTTATCACTGTTTAGAGTGGCCGCAATCGACCGCCCCAACTCGTAATCGTTGCCATCTTTCATTTCTGCGAAGGCGGCCTTAATGCTGCTATGACGAAAAACAGAAAAAGAAAGAACTGTTTTTAATCCGCTGACCAATCCGTTCATAATCTCGCCGCTGGTGGTTGTGCCAATCACTTGGGAGCCGGGAATCAACTCGCGGATCTGTTTCGAAATAGCGATTAAATTATTCTCATCACAAATACCGCTAAAAATCTGGGCCATCACTGCACTTGTATTGCTGGACAACAGCAGCTCATGGTTGTTTTTAACGAACTTCTCCAAACTTATGTAGTCTTCATAATATGTATTGATCGTCTCCAAGACCATACCTCCAATGACTTTTCCGTTACATGAAATACTAGAGAATATATAGTATCCAGAGCTCGTTCCAAGTAGTTTCTGAAAAAAAGGCATCGTTATCCTAGTGTTTTGGATTTATCGAATTTTGACGATTTATTCTTTACTTCCTCTGTTTGCGTACTATTTTTATAATTTTGGGAACATTTAGAAATACGAAAATTCTCCGCGAATAAGCTTGATGCCTGCAGAAAATAATAACGGGGGTTTCCGCTATATCACCGGAACCCTCGTCGTTTCCTAACTGGCGGAGATATTTGCCTTGATGTGCACAACTTGCTTTAGCTTTCCGGGAAGGCATTCGATAATAATAAAAGTAAGCATTTCTTGTAGGAGATGATTGTCCCTGTAAACAGCATACAAAGGAATCGAGACATTAAGAGTACATGGTGAAAGTCTATTAGACAATAGCATTTATTCAAAGTATGGTTATTTGAACTAATACAATTGAGGTTTATTTATATGTCATCTCTTAAAATGTCTTTAATCAGATTTCTCGACTCGCTAAGTAATCGTCCATTAGTCATATCCATACGCAGAGGGCTAACCCTAATGATTCCATTCATGATAATGGGGTCATTTGCCGTTTTTATTAACAACTTGCCCATCCATGCTTACCAGGATCTCATGGTGCGGATTATCGGGGAAAACTGGAAATCTTTCGGTGACAATATTCATAGTGGTACTTTTGCCATTATGGCGGTTGGAATGCTATTGACTATCAGCTATTCTATGGCCAGTATTTCCCCACGTGCCCTTCAACAAGAAGTAAATCCCATGATTGCCTCAATCGTGTCTTTAGCCTGTCTTTTTGCGACCATGCATGTAGAAAACGGGTTTTTGAATGTAGATTGGCTGGGACCTTTAGGGGTTTTTCTGGCCATTGTCATAGCATGTCTTTCAGTAAACATTTTTATATTTCTTTCAACCATCTCCTGGCTGAAAGTGAAGGTATACAGCAATGCTGCGGAACCTATCATTGCTCAGGCCATGTCTGCTCTTTTGCCAGCTTTGGGCACAGTCGCCCTTTTTGCCTTGTTGCATAGCATTATGGCCGATTTAGGAATTCCCGATATATATGCTGCAATGAATGTCGCGATTAAGAATACATTTGTAGGTATGTCATCCTCATTGTTCACTGCATTGATATTCGTAATCCTCATACATGTAAGCTGGTTTTTCGGTATACATGGCAACAACGCCTTGGAACCCGTTACTCAAAGCCTGTTTGTACCGGCTCTGACTGTAAATCAACACTTAGTGGCTCAGGGCTATCCTCCGACCGAAATCTTTACAAAACAATTCTTTGATGTATTTGTTTTCTTAGGTGGTTCGGGAGCTACCCTTTGTTTAATCGCGGCAATCCTAATCAGCCTTCGCCGCAGCAACACCAAACAAATTGCCCTGATTTCTACTCTTCCCAGTATATTCAATGTAAATGAACTCATGGTTTTTGGCGTCCCTATTGCATTTAACTTTTACCTATTGATCCCTTTTGTGATACTACCGGCCCTCTTGACCATTATTACTTTTTTCGCTATGGCATGGGGTTTAGTTCCTTTTACCATTGCTTCGGTAGATTGGACAACACCCATTTTATTGGGAGGATACATGGCTACCAATTCGGTAGCTGGTTCACTTCTGCAGCTATTTAATTTTCTGGTAGGCATATTAGTTTATCTGCCTTTCATACGCATGCACGAAAAACACCTGGCTCAAGGGGAAGAGGAAACCATGCAAAACTTGTTACATGAGGTTAGCCACCTGATGGGAAGAAGAGAAATGATATTGCTAAACCGCCGGGATTCTGTGGGCAATATGGCCCGCTTTCTTGTAAGTGATCTTGAATACGACTTGCGCAACGGAAAGATCAAGTTAGAATACCAGCCCCGAGTGAACGCCCAGAATCACATAACCGGTATGGAAGCCCTGCTGCGCTGGAGGCATGATCATTATGGCCTAATCTCTCCGCCTATTGCCATTGCTTTGGCTGAAGAAACTGGCCTCATACATGGACTGGGGATATGGATAATTCGTACCGCATGCAGACAATTCAAAAAGTGGAATGACGAAGGCTTGACCGATCTATCCTTATCCATTAACCTTACGCCCACCCAGTTGGATGATACTACTTTGCCTTACCAAATCAACTCGGTTTTGCTAGAGACTGGGATACAGCCCCATCAAATAGAACTAGAGATCACCGAACAAGCTGCTTTGGGAGGCTTTAAACGCTTGACCCTTTTGAATGAGATTAAAGAAATGGGATTGCATTTGGCTATGGATGATTTCGGTATGGGGCATAGTTCCTTAATATACTTGAAAGAGTTCAACCTTGATACTGTTAAACTGGATGGATCACTGGTACGAGAAGTACTCACCAATGATAAATGCAAAGAGATTATAAACTCTATTGTTAATCTCTGCCGATCCATGGAAATCAACGTCATTGCCGAGTATGTGGAAACAGAGGCACAGCAAAAAGCACTATTGGCTTTAGGCTGCTCTGATTATCAGGGCTTTTTGTACAGTCCGGCACTACCACCGGATGAATTGATGAAATTCTACCTAGCACATCAAGGGAATGATTCTATTGTTCTATAAACCGGCACTCAGCCCGGATATCCAATCAGATATCCCAGAGCAGGTTACTCAGGATTTTTGTTTAATTACCCGCCCTATTTAGAGAAGCAATGGGACGTTTTCTATGCTTCCTTTGAATGGCTCTCCAACCCCGCGGCATACTACATGATACTATAAACCCTATAGTGCAAGAGTCAATCAGCCCTCCACCGCCCAACAACATCGGTCATGGGTCCATTGCCATTACTATAGATCTTTATAGTAATGTCTTGGAATATATGCAAAAAGATGCTGCGGATAAAGTTAATCTGGGGATTTTTGGTTAGGCAAAATAGGGAAAGGTGCCGCCGAAGGATTGCCCTGAGTCAGTCCGATTGCATAAATAACATGGAGGCCTCAATGGTATGGGCTACTCACGACCATGTTTTGTAAAAAATAGTAAATGGGGGTTTCAGCCTAATCGCTGAAACCCCCGTCGTTTCCTAAGTGGCGGAGAGAGGGGGATTCGAACCCCCGATGGAGCTTTTGACCCCATACTCGATTTCCAGTTGTGTAAAGCAACTCGCAACAGTTCTCCGCTAATCCTTTCTGTTGTCATCTATTCTGAACTTCTTGCTCTCAACTGTTCCGGTGTTTTGCAGCTAGTCGTGGCTATTCGTAGGTGGACTCATCTATTTCGGCTACTCCAGGGCTACTCGAGAATCTTTTTTATATTGATGGGATATATTTCCTCCCATACAGTATATGCTCACTGTGTCCCATCCAAGTTATCATCATTGATAAACTTTGGCGGCAGAGATTCATATCCCATTGCCAATACTACCTAGGATATTGTTTGTAGACCGGTTGTTACAGTTGTTTGGATATACGCGAGCTAATTACTTGTTATTATTGTCAGTAATCATAACTTCAGCTATACAGATACTTCTTCCTGCCTTTATCCGTTTTCCTTCAACGACCAAGAATGCTAAATTGTAAACGAGGAACAATCAGACAATATCAGATATAATTATTATTTAGAGATGGTCCATCTAAGGACGTATTTACAGGTTTGAGCATGGAAGAGGTACGAAATTGTTTGATAAGCAAAGCAGGGAAAATATTAAAAAATTCTGGCAAGACTTTCAAAATGGTAATCCGGTAGGAACAGATAACGTCCGTAAGGATATTCTCGATTCATGGAACCGGAGCCAACAGTATAATGTTGATGCCTTCCATGTGAATAAAAAGCTGCGCTCGGATGCTGATATAAGCAAGAGACGAGATAATAGCATAACCTTGCTAAGTGCTGCTCGTAATTACCTGGAAAATCTCTATTTAAATATTTTGGATCGTCAGGGTTTTGTAGCCCTATCTGACTCTGAAGGTATCATTATCTTTGCCCTTGGGGATGAAAAAGCCATGCGGGAAACAACGGCTCCTGAACTTGGCTTAGACTGCAAAGAAGAAACCATGGGAACCAACGGAGTAGGGACCTGCCTGGTATTAAGAAAACCCATCCAAATTTGGGCTGAAGAACATTATTATCAGGGCAATCACCTATGGTACTGTTCAGGGGCACCCATTTTTGATCCAGAAGGTAATATGCTCGGATGTTTGAATGTTACTGGTACTTCGAAAAGTGTGCATGCTCATACTCTGGGCATGGTCATGGGGATAGCAAATGCCATTGAAAGACAAATTAGGATCGATCAGATCGCAGCAGAAAACCAAAAGGTTATTCGGAAACAAAAAATAATCCTTGATTTAATTACAGACGGGGTCTTAATAGTTGATCCGACCGGAAATGTGACAGAAATAAATCATAAAACCTTACAACTTCTTGGTATGGCCAAAAAAGACATTGTAAATCAACCATTAAAAATGCTTATCCCTTCTGGCATTGATCTTAATGATATTCTTACCCATCAAAAAATGATGGAAAATATAGAAACTGACTTTGCTTTACGTGGCAAAGACTTAGCGTGCCGCGTTTCAACGGCTATTATTAAGAACGAACAAGGTTTGCCAGAAAGTATAATATTAACATTTACTCCCAGCAAGACTATTCATGCATTGGTAAACCAGGTGACAGGTTCCAATGCCAAATATACTTTTGAACAAATGATAGGCAAGTCTGCAGTATATCAGGACACAATCCGCCAGGGCAAACGGGTAGCTTTAACCAATTACAATGTCCTAATTATGGGTGAAAGTGGTACTGGCAAAGAACTTATGGCCCAGGCAATTCATAATACCAGTAACCGCTCACATATGCCTTTTATAGCCATAAATTGTGGGGCTTTGCCCCGAGGGTTAATAGTAAGTGAACTATTCGGTTATGACGGAGGCTCTTTCACCGGCTCCAAGAAAGAAGGTAATCCGGGCAAATTTGAACTCGCAGACGGGGGCACCATTTTCCTTGATGAGATAGGCGACATGCCTTTGGATGTTCAGGCTACTTTGCTCAGGGTCATACAGGAAAAGGAAGTCATCCGAATTGGAGGCAGCAAACCCAAACAAATTGATGTAAGGATCATTGCCGCCACTAATAAAAATTTAGAGGAAGAGGTTTTAAACAAAACCTTCCGCCGTGATCTATTTTACCGATTAAATGTTCTTGCGATTAACATGCCTAGTCTCAGAAACCGCAAGGAAGATTTGGAGCTCCTTATAAACAGTATATTAGAGAGAATAATGAGCGAAACCAACAAGCCTTACCTTACCGTTGACGGGCCAGCCATGGATTTGCTAAAAAACTATGATTGGCCGGGAAATATCCGAGAACTAGAAAACGTATTAGAAAGGGCAGCCAACACCAGTGAGGATTTCATAATCAGTGATCATGATTTGCCACTCAACTTTCTTCAGGGAGATTCAAAAGCATTACCAGACATTACTATTATTGAACAACAACAGCTAGCTTTGTTAATGGATACGTTACGCGCAACCCACGGAAATATAAAACAAACCGCAGAGAGATTGGGTATTGCACGAAATACTATTTATCGCAAGATGGAAAGATACAATATCCCCAGCGATTTTGGTAAAAATTAAGCTTTAACCAAGAAGGTGCGCCAACATGGAGCATGTCACTTAGCACATGCTCCACGGTGGCGCACTATTTTTTTATAACCCCCCCCCATAAATCTACAAGATAAGCGTACATTCGCAATTGATTAATTTATCTCTCAATTGGCATGGATTTTGCTTATTAATATAAATATAAAAAATATTTGGAGGGAGACATGTAAAATGGAAGGAACAATGAAAGCTCTATGTTATTACGGAAAAGATGATATGAGGCTGGTAGATAAACCAATTCCTCAGATCGAGAATAAGGATGACATTATTGTACAAGTCACCTTATCGACCATTTGTGCCAGTGATGTCCATATAAAAGATGGCCACCTTCCTCTTGTAAAACCCGGAACAGCCATTGGGCATGAATTTGTCGGCCAAGTAGTAGAAGCAGGACCTGATGTAACCAGAGTAAAAATTGGTGATCGTGTCGCTGTCAACTGTATTACCAGTTGTGGAGAATGCTTTTACTGCAAACAAGGTTTAACCAGTCATTGCGAAAAGGGCGGATGGTTTTTTGGCTATCAGGAAGACGGCTGTCAGGCCGAATATGTTAGAGTTCGCTTTGCCAATAATAGTATAGATGTCGTAAAAATACCAGATAGTTTATCCGATAAGGATGTGCTTTTTACCGGGGATATTCTCTCTACAGGATATTTTGGAGCTGAAAATGGTAACATAAAGCCCGGAGATACGGTCGTGGTATTTGGTGCCGGTCCTGTAGGTATGTGCGCCATGCTGACTGCCCGGCTATTTGGCCCAGCTAAAATAATTGCCGTAGATACTAATGATAGCAGGTTAGATGTCGCGCTTAAAAATAAAGCAGCGGATCTAGCATTTAATCCAATAAAAGATGATGTCGTGCAAAAGGTTAAAGACCTCACTGAAGGCCGGGGAGCCGACGTGGCGATTGAAGCAGCAGGAGTTAAACCCACCTTCGATTCGGCTATAGATGTGGTTAGACCCAGTGGAACTGTTTCCATTATCGCACTTTATGCTGCGCCACAGACACTGCAAATGCAAGAAATAACCGGGAAGAATCTTACCATAAAGATGGGCTGGGTACATTCCACTAAGATGAAAAATTTGGTTGATTTAATTGCTAACGGAATAATTGACACTAAATTCTTACAGACCCATGAAGCGCCATTGAATGACATCGTTAAAGGCTATGATATTTTTGGTGGGCAGAAAGACGGTTGCTTGAAATGGTTGGTTACTCCTTATAAGAAATAGTCAATTCGCTAAATATAAGTGTGGCAAATACAGGCACGACGTAAAATAATATGAACTCTATTACCTCCCATTCGAACTTTTGCTTTTAGCGTGGCCGATACAAGTATAGGGGTCGTAATACTCCTATTTTTTCGGCTTACCGTATTGGTAACTTGTTCTCCCGCTTGTGGTGTATTTACCACAGGATTCATGCTCATACAATTTGGCTTCGCCGCCTGCACCTTAATGGTTAGGCGGTACTTTTTTTCAGCCTAATTTTTTGAACTACTTTTTTACATATGGTCGTTAGCATAAATAGTGCGAAATGAACTCAGTAGTTGAAATTTTTGCGGTAACTAATAAAGAGCATATCCTTCATCATTTTCCAGTATGTTTCTAATAATATTCAATGCTTCCTCTAATTTTGTACTGCTTCCCGATGCAGTAACAGCTAATCTAACTGCACGAATCGGTTTGGCTTTTCCCACGGTAAATCTTTCTGCAGCATATACTCGAACTCCAGCGCGGAATGCCTCGGCCTCAAAGCTCTCTCCTGTAAATCTTTCCGGTAGAATTAGCCATCTAAACATACATTCAGGTTCTCCCAGAACAGGGTAGCCAGATATATAGCTATTTACAATCTGATTTTGCGTTTTGGTGTAGACGCGATGTCTCTCTACGATTTTATCTGCGGTTCCACTTATAATCAGCCGGGTGGCAAGTTCGGCCATCATGGGAGATACAGAAATATTGATATTATAGAGGGCTTCAGACAATTTCTTTGTATAAATAGTCGGGGTCGCAACATAGGCTAGTCTTATTCCGGGAGCTATTACCTTGGAGAGGCTGGATACGTAAAGGGTGTTTTTTGGGGCATACGCTGCGATTGGAGCAGGTATATTTTCAGCCATCAGGCTGAGGGCAGCATCTTCAATCACGATCAAATTGTTGCTCCTGGCTATATCAGCAATCGTTTTTCTGGTACTGCCGGACATGGTATGAGTGGTGGGATTCTGGTAATCGGGAATCAGGTACAATCCTTTAATATTTTCATTTTTACAGGCGAACAGTAGTCCATCCCTGGCGATTTCATTGTTCTCCTGTTTAATAGGAATCAGCTGGATGCCCAGCATGCTGGCTGCGGTTTTTATACCGGGAAAGGTCACCGGGTCGGTTCCTATGCGGTCGCCGGGTTTAAATAGACTGGCCAGAATTGCAGCAAGCGTATTTTGCCCGCCGCTGGTTAGTAAAATATTCTGCGGATTGGCATCATAACCGGCCTTTTTTAGGAGTTTAGCAGCCGCCTCTTTCTGCCAAAAGGTACCCTCAGGCCTGCCATAATCAAACAGCTTGCCAAAATGGGGTTCGATGAGCATCCTTTTGATCTGCTCAGTGATTTCATCATATGGCTCCGATTCCGGAAACACGGCCCCCATCTCGATTATTTGCGGAAAACTGTCTTCCTTTAAAAGATAGGTATTTAAACCGGCATCTGATGACACAAAAGTGCCGTTGCCGATGGTCGCGCAAATAAGCCCCTTTTGCGTGCATAGTCTGAAGGCCCTGGAAATGGTGCTGAGGTTCACATTTAAGTAGTCGGCGAGTTCCCGCTGGGGCGGCAATTTGGTGCCGGGGGTCAGCACCCCGCTCTTGATATCGCTTTCCAGCTTTTCGGCAATAGAAGTATACAGTGGAGATTTAAGTTCCGCGGAGTTCGGCTTCCAGTTCATGGGATAGTCCGTGAAGGAATTGATAGGCATTTGCTGCCTCCTATTTAAAATTGTTTTGCATACAATTATACCGTTGTATGCAAACCATTGACATTGCTATACTCAAAACAAAAAAGGCGCCTATTACTGAATGGTTATTTATATCTAACTCAGTATGAACGAAATACAGCTAAATTTAGCAAGGAGTGGGACAGTGGAAAAACAAAAAGCCAATATATTGAAATTTAAAGAAATGAAGCAGCAGGGAAAAAAGATCACTATGGTCACGGTGTATGACTTTGCCATGATGTCCCAGGTGGATAAGACCGATATAGACATGATACTGGTAGGCGATTCCGGAGCCATGACCATGATGGGCTATGAATCAACCGTGCATATTGATTTAGATACCATGCTGTTTTTTTGTAAGGCGGTCGCTAATGCCGGTAAACACACCTTCATGGTAGCAGATATGCCCTTTATGACATATGAATTGGGACCCAAAGAAGCTATGATTAATGCCAGTCGGATGATCAGGGAAGGGCGCATGGATGCACTGAAGTTGGAAGGCGGGGAATGGATCGCCGATACGGTGGCCGCGTTAGTAAAGTCCGGTATACCGGTGATGGGGCATATTGGTTTAACTCCGCAGAGAGCCGCTCAATTGGGCGGTTTCAAAGTACAGGGCAAAAGCCTGGAAGGCGCCAAACAAATCGTCAAAGATGCATTGGCTCTGGAAAGGGCGGGGGCATTTGCGATTACCCTGGAAGCCATCCCCAGCCCGGTAGCTAAGATTATTACAGAATCAGTCCAAGTCCCTACCATTGGCATTGGAGCGGGAAACAGCTGCGACGGCCAGGTGCTGGTCATTCATGACCTTTTAGGCCTGTTTGACAGGTTTACTCCCAAATTTGTAAAACGCTACGCCAATATGGGCGCAGATATGCAAGAAGCATTAAACACCTATTCCAGGGAAGTGCGAGATGGTGTATTCCCGGATCAAGAACATTCTTTTAATATGTCCCAGGAGTTAACTGAAAGGTTACAAGCTGAATTGCGTAAAGAAAGCATTTTGTAAAATGAAGCTACATTTTACCAAGTATTTCTCATTTGTTTTGGAGTATTTATATGTATTCCCGGCTATTTGTACCTATTACGGCTACTCCGGGCTATAACAATTGTAAGAAATATCAAAATGGGGGTTTCGGCTACATCACCGAAACCCCCGTCGTTTCCTAAGTGGCGGAGAGAGGGGGATTCGAACCCCCGATGGAGCTTTTGACCCCATACTCGATTTCCAGTCGAGCGCCTTCAGCCAAACTCAGCCATCTCTCCACGCAAAAATATTCAGTTGTCTGGCCCTTTAACGGCCCGGTATATAATCCTTTTACAAGGTTCTTCCCTGGCGGAGAGAGTGAGATTCGAACTCACGAGGCGGGTATCAGCCACCTACTCGATTTCGAGTCGAGCGCCTTCGGCCCCTCGGCCATCTCTCCTCAAATCTGCAAAAAATGCAGTGAGCGGTTCTGCACACTCTTCCTTTAGAATTCCGGCTTGCACTTGCACCTGGTGATTGAGTCCTGGACAGCGAACGATATCTAATACTGAGCCTGCTGCTCCCCCTTTTTCATCCCAGGCTCCGAAAACCAGTCTACCCAAACGGGCATTGATCATGGCTCCGGCGCACATGGGGCAGGGTTCAAGGGTACAATATAGGGTGGCTTCTTGCAAACGCCAAGTTCCAAGATGCCGTGCGGCTCTTTGTAGGGCCAACAGTTCCGCGTGAGCGGTGGCATCTTCCAGGATAAGCTTTTCATTCCCGGCTTGAGCGATTACCTGCCCGTTCTGAACCACCACAGCGCCCACCGGAATCTCTCCCGCTCGGGCCGCTTCTCGGGCTATTTCCAAGGCCAATCTCATGTATTCTTCATCCCGCAAGGGAAATCACCGCCAATGGTGCGCCCGAAGGGACTCGAACCCCTGGCCCACGGTTTAGGAAACCGTTGCTCTGTCCTGCTGAGCTACGGGCGCATGGACTGTCACCTTAAAATCTTAAAAATAAATGGCGCGCCCGGCAGGATTCGAACCTGCGACCTCCAGATTCGTAGTCTGTTACTCTATCCAGCTGAGCTACGGGCGCGTATGAGTATCTTTTATATTTTTGGCACTCCGAATTACGGAAGTGATATAAACAAGTGGCGGAGAGGGCGGGATTCGAACCCGCGAGACAGGTATTAGCCATCTACTCGCTTAGCAGGCGAGCGCCTTCAGCCGACTCGGCCACCTCTCCATGCGTCATTGGGCTGGGGGAATAATCTGGCGGAGGAGGTGGGATTCGAACCCACGGAACCCGTAAAGGTTCAACGGTTTTCAAGACCGCCTCCTTCAACCGCTCGGACACCCCTCCGAATAAATGGTTCCTCGCTTATGCCCAGTGCATTGAAAAGTTTATCACAGGCCCCTGAGGTTGTCAATAATCCCCGTAGGCTTCTGCTGATTCCTCATGTCATTCCTGGAAGCCACAAGCGTTATTTTCAGCGAATACGATCCTTCCCCCCCATATAAGGGCGCAGGCTTTCGGGAATGATTATCGATCCATCCTTCTCTTGGTAGTTTTCCATGATGGCAGCTACTGTACGTCCCACTGCGACACCAGATCCGTTCAGGGTATGGACAAATTGCGGTTTGGCTTTAGGCTCGGGGCGATAGCGGATATTGGCCCGGCGGGCCTGAAAATCCTCGCAATTTGAACAGGAAGATATCTCTTTGTAGGCATTGTAGCTGGGCATCCATACTTCCAAATCATAAGTTTTCGCAGAGGAAAACCCCATATCCCCAGTGCAGAGCAAGACCACCCGGTAAGGCAGCCCCAGCAACTGCAGAACCCGCTCAGCATTGGCGGTTAGTTTCTCCAGTTCTTCATAGGAATCTTCCGGCTCTACCAGCTTTACCAGTTCTACTTTGTTAAACTGGTGCTGGCGAATAACTCCCCGGGTGTCCCTGCCGCTGGACCCGGCTTCGGCTCGAAAACAGGGCGTGTAGGCAGTTAAATAAATCGGAAGTTGAGCTGCATCTAGAATCTCCTCCCTGTGCAGATTGGTTAAAGGCACCTCCGCGGTTGGTATCAGATACATTTCCCGCCCTTCCACCTTGAACATATCCTCAGCAAATTTTGGCAACTGCCCGGTGCCGACCATGCAATCACTAGTGACCATGAAAGGCATCCACATCTCCCGGTAGCCATGCTGACCGGTGTGAACATCAAGGAAAAAGTTGATGACCGCTCTCTCCAGGCGGGCGCCCATTCCTTTATATACTGTAAACCGCGCCCCGGAGAGTTTGGCGGCCCTTTCGAAGTCCAAAATGTCCAGGTTAGTGCCCAGATCCCAGTGGGGTTGGGGTTCAAAATCGAATTGCCGGGGCTCCCCCCAGCGGCGCATTTCCAGATTGCTCTCCTCGTCGGGGCCCACCGGAACCGATTCATGCGGCAGATTGGGCACATTGAGGAGGATATCTTCCATGCCTTCTTCCAGGAATTTCACCTGGTCGTCCAGATCTTTGATTTCCTGTCCGACCTGGCGCACTTTTTCCATAAGCTCCTGAGCGTCCTGCCCGGCTTTTTTCATTTGGCCGATTTCCTGGGAACTGCTGTTGCGAAAATTCTTTAACTCCTCCACCTGACCCAGGGCCTTACGCCATTGAAGATCAAGCTCCAGAAATCGGTCCAGCGCTCCCGTCAGGGATCTTTTTCGCAGGGCTTGATCCACCAGTTCCGGATGGGATCGTATGTACTTGATATCTAACATAAGCCATCCTCCCATCATTCTTTCTAAGCGGTATTATACTGCCGCAGGCGCACCCAGGACTTCTAGAAATTCAAGAGGATCGGAATCCCCATGACGCCATCCAGCCCCGCCAGCTTTTCTAATACCTCTTTTTCAACCTTATTATCAACATTCAATATCATGATGGATTTTTCACCTTTACTCTGGCGGGCTACCTTCATTCCGGCGATATTGACCCCTTCGTCACCTAACGCGGTGGCAAAAGGCCCGATCACCCGGGGGCGGTCTTCTATTTCCACTAGAAGCACCATTCCATTCAGTTCCGTCTCTATCTCATAGCCCTTGATTTCAACCAAAAGAGGATTCCTTGACCGGGAAAGGGTTCCGGCAATGTCCAGTTCTCGATCGTGATTAAAAATCCTGGCAGTAATCAAGTTTTTATAACGTTTGGGGCTTTGCGGTTCTTTCTTTTCATATACCTTGATGCCCCGGTCTTCGGCCATCAGCCGGGCATTTACGTAGTTGACCTTTTCCTCCATAATGGGTTCTAACATGCCTTTTAAATAGGCAATGGTCAGCATTTCCGTTTCATTGCTTGAGATCGGTCCGCTGTAGGTTAATTCCACACGACTGACCGGCACCTTTTCCAATTGGAAATAGATCTTCCCCATCTTTTCCGCCAGCGTGATGTACGGCTTCAAATATTCCAGTTCCTCAGTGAGCATAGTGGGCAGGTTAACAACATTGGGGACAATGTCGCCTCTCAAAGCCATGATTACCTGTTCGGCGATGTTTTCACCCACTCGCTTTTGGGCTTCAAAGGTATCTGCACCTAAATGGGGGGTGACTACCACGTTGTCGTATTTAAACAGAGGGTTGCCGGTGCTGGGTTCTTTTTCAAAAACATCCAACCCGGCGCTGTGAACTTTTCCTTCCTCCAATCCTTGCAGGAGAGCCGCTTCTTTTATGATGCCGCCCCGAGCGCAGTTGACTACCCGCACCCCGTCTTTGGCCAGTTTGAGTATGTTTTCATCGATCATGTGCATGGTCTCTTCATTGCGGGGGGTGTGGACGGTGATAAAATCCGCTTCTCTGACCAGATCTTCCAGTGTCTGCATTTTCTCAGCGCCAAAACGCTCAAATCGCTCATTGGCGATATAGGGATCGTAGGCGATGACGCGCATATTAAAAGCTCCAAGCCGGATGGCTACCATAGACCCAATGCGTCCCAGGCCAACGATTCCTACTGTTTTTCCATATAGCTCTACTCCCCGGAAAGGTTTGCGATCCCAGTTGCCTGCTTTCAGGAAATGGTTGGCCCAGGCAGTCTTGCGCGCCGATGAGAGCAAGAGGCTTATGGTCTGTTCGGCCGCTGATATGGTATTGCTGTCCGGGGTATTAGCCACGACGACTCCATAGCGGGTGCAAATGTCCACATTGATGTTATCCACACCATTGCCGGCCCGACCTACTACTTTGAGCCGGGGAACGCCATTATTAATCAGTTCCTCATCGACTTTGGTTACACTTCTAACGATCAGGGCATCATACTGCCCGATTATACTCAGTAGTTCTTCCCGGGAGATTCCATCCCGGTAATCTACTTCCAGTTCTGTTTTTAGCAATTCGATGCCTTCATCCGCGATCCGTTCCGTCACGATGACTCTCTTCTTTTCCACGCTTGGATCTCCTTTCTGCCGGTGTTATTTATTGTGCAACTGGAACAGGAATTTCTGGGCTTCTTTCACCCCCACCCCCATCTCCAGCTTGCTGCCGTTCTTAATAAGAACCAACTCTAAAGCAGCCAGAACGGAAAACAGGTCCAACTCCCGGACATAACCGAGGTGCCCGATGCGGAAAATTACATCATCCAGGCTCTGTTGTCCCCCGGCCAACGTAATATTGAAGTCCTCCTGCAGCTGTCTGCGCAGGAGGTTGGCGTCCTTTCGCCCCGGTGCGATCACTGATGTCAATGCCGGGGAAGCACAATCATCCCCGGCCAGGAGTTCCAACCCCATAGCCTTTACACTACTTCTAACCATATTACGATAATTCAAGTGCCGTTCTAAAACCTGGTCCAGGCCCTCTTCGAAAATGATGGTCAGGGCTTCGCCCAGCCCATAATAAAGCGAAATTGGGGGTGTAAAGGGATTTTGCCCCTTCTCCAGGTATTTCATTCCCTTATCCAGGTCCCAGTAATAGCTGGGGCAGGTGCATTGTTTGTGCACTTGGAAGGCTTTCTCGTTAAAAGCCATAAAAGCTAATCCGGGAGGTATCATGAAGGCCTTCTGGGATCCGCTAATTACCACATCCAGCCCCCACTCATCCATGCGCAGGTCCGCAGCCGCCAGACCGCTTACCGCATCCACCAGCAGCAGAGCCGGATGATTGCCGCAGGCCTCGCTAATGCTCTTCAGGTCATTGTATACTCCGGTGGAGGTCTCATTCTGGGTTATCAGAACAGCTCCAATTTCCCCTTGTTTGTCGGCATCCAGGATTTCCTTGATGCGTTGAGGATCAGCGGGTTTGCCCCAGGGAAAATCAAGTTTCTGCACCCGGGCACCAAATTGGGCAGCGATCTCGGCAAAACGATCTCCAAAGACCCCGATTGATACGGCCAATACCTTATCTCCGGGAGAGATGAAGTTAACCACTGCTGCTTCCAGCCCGCCCGTCCCCGAGGCTGGATAAATAAGTACATTCTGCTGAGTACGATAGACTTTTTTTACCCCTGCCGTCACCTGGGTGAGAAGTTCCTGGAATTTTGTTCCCCGGTGATTGACTAGCGGTTTGCTCATGGCTCTCACCACCCGTTCTGGCACAGGTGTGGGTCCAGGAAGGAGTAAAAACTGTTCTCCTATCATCAAGTCTTAGCCTCCCCCACAATAATTACATGATGATGAAAATAAACAACCTCTCGCCCGTTCAGGGACGAGAGGTATTTCCCGCGTTGCCACCCTTATTGGTGTTTTTATACACCCACTTGACTGGTTATAACGGAACCACCGAAATCTGTTCTCACAGTCGACTCCAGGGCGGATTCAAAATCCTGCTGCGCTGGTTTGCACCAACCACCAGCTCTCTAAATCAGACGGGATTTTTACTATTCCCCATCAATGTCATTATGATGTGAAATTTGATGATAATTATATTACACATTGTTTTGCTTGGCAAGCCATGGGAAACAAGATCACCTGCCTCCTCCCCGCGACTCATAGCTAGTATGGTCGCCGCTTTCCTCCATTTCATAAATATTTCATGCTTATTTGCTATTCTGCTAATTACAATTAGTGGTCGAGCAGGTAAACAGCCTGCTGTTTAGACTGAGGCAGCGGATCTGTCTTTGGGCTTAGCCATTAATTCAGTTTGTAATTATTGCATTTGACCAGACCCAATAGGGTAAACAAGGGAGGAAAAGACATATGGTGAGAATGAACAGATGCTGTGCTGTTTTATTGGTGCTGGGCATGGCCATAGGGTTAATGGGTGCAAAGCCTTCAACCGCCCAGGCAGGTGTGGACAAGACGGTGCACAGAATTTATGTAACAGATAAAGAGGACGTAACCGTTACGGAAAGTCACCGGGTAGTCTGGGCTTATGCCGAACAAGCCATCACTCCGAATCTCTTTGATTTCAACTGGACTTACTGGACCGGACAGGATATTGATCCCCAAACCCTCACGGCCAGTGACGGCTCCGACAAGTTCGATAACCTGTCAATTGCAGAACAGGTTTATTTGCAGCAAGTAACTGGGCTGCAAGCGGATACCGAGTACTATATTGATCTATACGATCAAACTCCAATCGTCAGTACATCCAGGTTCGAGGATACAACATCTGGGCCCATCTTGGTGGACGGGGGAATGACCTGGGAGATTACTGAAGACGAAACATCGATAACTGAAACGCTCACTACCCATTTGTACAACACCACAACCAAGACCACCTACACGGTTGTGGAATCCCTCTATGGAGATCTAAACAACACCCGTGTTTTAACATTGGATAAGGAAGGCTCAGGTACGGTGACTGCAGACCCGCTGCCCGATGAAAATGGCCACTACCCTGCCGGGCAAGCGGTTAGTTTGACTGCCACCCCGGCCAGCGGTTGGGTATTCAGCAAATGGCAGATCGGTGATAATACAGCCACCACGCCAGAGACTATGGTAACGATGCGTTCGGATATAAGCGCTAAAGCTTACTTCGAAGAGTCTCCTCCTACTGAGGTATCCTGCTATGCTCTAACATTGGATAAGGAAGGCTCGGGTTCGGTGACGGCAGACCCGTTGCCCGGTGAGAATGGCCAATATCCCGCCGGGCAAGAGGTTAGTTTGACTGCCACCTCGGCCGGCGGTTGGGCGTTCAGCAAATGGCAGATCGGTGAGAATGCCATCACTACGCCAGAGACTATGGTAACGATGAGTTCGAATATAACTGCCACGGCTTACTTTATTAAAATATCGCCGGCTGGCGGAGGCGGAGGTGGCGGTGGATTTTCGATCTCCACGCCATCAGTGGCTACCAATGATGCGAATGCCTCTGCCGAATCGGCCATGCTTAACGGCCAGGTCACATCCAGAGGAGGCGGAACCATCACCGCCTATGGCTTCTCCTACAGCACGGATGAGAACCAGTGGACCCAGGTGCCGGTAGGAACAGACAACCTTCAAGGCAGCTTTGCCTACAACCTGACCGGGTTGAAAGCCAACACCGAATATTTCTTTAGAGCCTATGCCACAAACGGTGCAGGAACCTCGTACGGCCAGGAGAAAAGCTTTCTCGTGTATCAGGCTCAGAATCCCCTGGCACCGCTTAGCAAAATAGTACTGCTTTTTTATATCGGCAAGAACGATTACTATGTCAATAACTTGAAAAAAACCATGGACACCGTTCCGGTTATTGTGGAAGACAGAACTCTTCTGCCCATCAAGTATGTTGCCGAACCTCTGGGTGCCACTGTAAATTGGAACCCGGATGAACAGAAGGTTACCATCTCTTTGAATGGCAAAACTCTGGAGCTTTGGATCGATCAAAGTACGGCTCAGGTCAACGGCGTAACTGTCCCCATTGATCCGAATAATCCCGCAGTGACACCCATTGTCTTGGAGCCGGGCCGCACCATGCTTCCTTTAAGATTCATCGGCGAACAACTAAACTGTCAGGTGGAATGGGATGAGGGTCAGCAAATGGTTACCTTTACTTATCCGAATTCGTAAACTGAAGGGTGTTGTTTGATAAACGACCGTTCCGCTTGAGATGACAATATTCCGGTTGTTTTTCCTGAGGACACTGCGTTCAACCGCTGCTTCTTCTTTCCTATGTGCCAAAGGCTCACGCATTACTGCATGAGCCTTTGCTTTTATGCTTCTTGCACGTTTATTATGATTTAAGTATTAATCTCATAGATTACTGCCACCTGATCTCTGTATATCTCTTTCCACCCGGGCCTTCCTTGCATATATATATCCAAGAGAGTTCCGCCTTTTATAAATATGTTCTTTATCCCGTATTTTTGAAAGGTTACGGTTGGGGGTTTGATAAGCTTTTCAGTATTCACCACGTCCTGGAATACGCCTGGTAATACATAAACATCGCCTCGAGCATCAATAAATGGTTTAATTCCTTTGTCTATCAATAACGCGCCGAATACATGTTGATTATACAAATGATCCTGGTTTTTCGGGTGTTTTTCCAGGTATTCAATCGCTGCCAGGGGCCATTGAGTTGGACTATATAAAACGACGGGTTTTTTGGGAAAGATTATAAGTACTGTGATAAGCAAAACAGAAACCATAGCGATTTGGAAGATGAATGAAAAATCAGAATCATATAGGCGCTTAAAATAATACATGCTCATAATTAGCCAAAATATTATCGTATAAGCCCCTCCCCGTACACTTGTTAATGAATAGAGATAAAATGCAATAAACCAGAAGGGATACATCACATCGCTCTCTTCATATTTGAGCCCTTTTTGGGCAAAGCGAATAAAAAAGAGGATGGCTATGCTCAGTATGATGATGTAACTGCCTAAAAGCAGGAAATCGGAAAAGTCCGGTGCCTTAAACTCATTCACATAGTGGTTTAAGGGATTGAAACTAAACTGGGCGATGTAAACCCAAATCCTGTATCCATATGGATTCACCAACGTAGCCAGCACTGATAGTCCGGTTATGAACCAGAATCGTGAAGCTTCTTCTTTTTTTGTTATGGTTCGATAGATGCTTTCCACCACAAGCATTCCTACACCATATATCGCAGTACTGTGAAAATTGACCCATAGAATGATAATGAGCGGCGCCCAATACAAGTGTTTATCTTTAGCGTGAAAGTGCAGTAAGTACAGGAGCAAGAGAAATAATGGATAGGTGATGAGATAAGCGCGTGGGGAGATATAGCGCGAAAGCATTATCATTCCTAATGCGCATAGTATACTGGCTGCCCTGGACGGGTTTAACTTGTTAATCCACATGGTCAGCAACCCAGCCAATAGGAAGATGTTCAATGCAGCAAGTAAAAGAAATCCTATATCTCCAAAGTGACTTCGGGTAATATAAGCTATCAGGCAAAAAAGCCACTCGTGATTGAGCCAGGGTTTACCGGCCACAGTCCAAGAAAATGAATCAAATTGAGGTACAGCATGATGGTAGTAAATCCAATGGCCCACCGCACTGCTCCAGATAGGATCACCATCCAGAGGTGTCTTGCCTGCAAACATGCATGCTATTAGAACTGCTGCGGCAGAGAAGATTACCATTCCATTTATTTTCTTGGTGTTACTTGATTTCATAAAAAAGCCCCCCATAGGCTAAGGCTGTCATTTCAATATACAATTAAATTCCATGACAGGGTATCATCCCCTGGTCCGGTTTTTACCGGGTCTTACGTCCCGATCAAGAACAGCCCTAACTCTTCCTGCGCAGCGCGAAAGTTTAGCCGACCAAAAAAGGCGCGCTCATTGAGTGCACCTTTAGTTTCTTATCTTTACACTTCTATAATTATGGGCACGGGCAAGGACAGAAACGGGCAAAAGAATCGTCTCCCGTGCACCCAGGTAAACGATATTAGATCAATTCCAAAAAGTACTTGTGAATATCCAGCTGGTCAGTCAATTCCGGATGGAATGCGGTAGCCAGTAGATTCCTTTGCTGCACCATAATGATCTTCTCCCGGTAGGTGCACAGGGCTCTGGCCTCTCCCCAGAGTTTTTCCACATAAGGAGCACGGATAAATACACCCCTGGTCAGACCCACGCCGTCCACATCCAGTTCGGTCTCGAAACTGTCTACCTGCCTTCCGTAGGCATTGCGCTTCACCAGCATATCCATCAGCCCCAGGCGAGGCTGTTCGGTGTCGGCGATTTCCTTGGCCAGAAGTATCATCCCGGCGCATGTTCCCCATAGAGGCATACCCTGGGCAGTTTTTTCCTTAATCGGTTCTTCCAATTGGTAGGTCCGCATTAATTTGCCGATGGTGGTGCTTTCCCCCCCAGGAATTATGAGCGCCTCCACCTGGTCCAGTTCTTCCCTGGTCCTTACCTGCAGTGGATGTGCGCCGCATTTTTTCAGGCAGGCCTGATGTTCTATAAAAGCCCCCTGAAGGGCTAATATTCCTACAGGTTTACCAGCCACGATCCTGCATCCTCTCTTCTGGTCTGATCGTGCTGATATCGATTCCCACCATAGCTTCCCCCAGATCACGCGACACCTCAGCCAGTACGGCGGCATCCTGGAAGTAGGTGGTGGCGGCCACGATGGCCCGGGCTCGTTTCATAGGGTCTCCAGATTTAAAAATACCGGATCCTACAAAAATGCCGTCACAGCCCAGCTGCATCATTAATGCGGCATCGGCCGGGGTGGCAATTCCACCAGCAGCAAAATTTACCACCGGCATGCGCTTTTGCCGCACAACTTCTAAAATCAGTTCATAAGGCGCCTGCAATTCCTTGGCAGCACTCATTAACTCTTCTACAGGCAGATTACTGACCCAACGAATTTCATCGTTTACCTGGCGGATATGACGGACCGCTTCAATGACATTTCCAGTGCCTGGCTCACCCTTAGTCCGTATCATGGCTGCACCTTCGCCGAGGCGACGCAGGGCTTCCCCTAAATTGCGCGCTCCACATACAAATGGAACCTTGAAGCTGCTTTTATCCACATGGTATTTATCATCAGCCGGGGTCAGAACTTCACTCTCATCGATGTAATCAACGCCCAGGGATTCAAGGATCTGTGCCTCCACAAAATGACCGATCCGGCATTTTGCCATGACCGGTATGCTTACGGCTTCCATGATCTGCATGATCACAGTCGGATCCGCCATGCGGGCGATCCCTCCAGCAGCGCGGATGTCGGCTGGTACTCTTTCCAGGGCCATGACCGCGCAGGCCCCGGCTGTTTCTGCTATTTTAGCCTGTTCCGGGGTGGTTACATCCATGATGACCCCACCCTTTAACATTTGAGCTAGACCCGCTTTTACATTAAAGGTGCCTTTCTGTTCCATTGGGCTTCCCCTCCATTAAGAAAAATGCCTTGATGTTCTTATCATCAAATTTCAAATCTATCCGTCCCCAGGCAGGCCCTATTCCTCTTTTTCGATCCTGAACCTGGCAATACCCACAATCCGATCATCGTCCGGCAGGCGCATGAGCATTACTCCGCGGGAATACCTCTTCTGCACAGAGACGTCTTCCACTTCCAGTCGGATCATGTGTCCCTCACTGGTTAAAATCACCAGTTCATCTCCCTCATTTACCATACGGGAGGCTACCAGTTTGCCGTTCTTCTCTGTAACTTCCATGGATTTCAGTCCTTTGCCCCCCCGGTTTTGCACATTGAATTCGCTGAGTTGGGTGCGCTTGCCAAATCCTTTTTCGGTTACCAGTAAGACGGTAGCTCCTTCTCGGAATTTGTCCATCCCCACAACATAATCACCCTTGCTCAAGCGAACGGCCTTAACCCCTGTGGCGGTTCGGCCCATCGGCCTGACCTGCTCCTCCCCGAAGACAATGGTAAAGCCTCCGGAAGTGGCGATCATGACTAAATCCTTTTTCTCAACTCGGATTACCCCTACCAGTTCGTCATCTTCCAGGAGGTTGACTGCGATTAAGCCTGATTTACGTATATTGGCGAAGGCGCCTAGATCCACCTTCTTAATTACTCCATGCTTTGTCACCATAAGCAGGAAGCGTTTGCTATCGAAATAGCGGCTGGCTACCAGGGTGGTTACCTTTTCGTCGGGTCTCAGCTCCAGGAAATTCACCAGGGGTGTTCCCTTGGCCTGGCGTGAAGATTCCGGTATCTTGAAGGCGCGCATGGAGAAAACCCGGCCCTGGTTGGTAAAGAACAGGACATGGGCCAGAATCGAAGTAACCAGCACATCATTGGCAAAGTCTTCGGCCCGGGTGGATGTTGAACTGATCCCCTTACCACCCCGTTTCTGTGTCTGGTAGGTGTCAAGGGGTTGGCGCTTAATATAACCCCGATTGCTCAGGGTGATAACCACTTCTCGGTCGTCGATGAAATCTTCTTCTTCATAATCGGTGTCTTCCAGGCTGATTTCGGTGCGGCGTTTATCCCCAAAGCGGCTGCTGATCTCATCCATATCCGCTTTAATAATCATCAGGACTCTTTCCGGCCGGGCCAGTATGTCTTCATAATCCGCTATCTTGAGCAGGATTTCTGCATACTCATCCTCGATCTTGCCCCGCTCCAACCCTGTCAATTGGGCCAGGCGCATATCTAAAATCGCGTTAGCCTGGATTTCTGACAGAACGAAGCGCTCCTGCAGACCGTTTCGGGCGGTTTCTCGATCACGAGAATTCCTGATCAGGTTTACAATCTCGTCCAGGTTGTCCAGGGCGATGCGCAGCCCTTCCAGAATATGCTGCCGAGCCCTGGCCAGTTTAAGCTCATGGGCAGTGCGCCGGCGAATGACTTCCTGACGGTGTTCTACAAAATAGTGGATCATTTCCTTCAGGTTGAGGGTGCGGGGCTGCCCATCCACCAAACTGAGCATGTTGACGCCGAATGAATCCTGCAGCTGGGTATGTTTGAACAGCTTGTTGACCAGAACATTGACATTAGCGTCCTTGCGTACCTCAATAACGATGCGTATCCCCTGGCGGTCAGACTCATCACGCAGATCTGAAATTCCCTCAATCTTCTTGTCACGGACTAGTTCCGCGATCTTTTCCACCAAGCGGGACTTGTTGACCTGATAGGGAATCTCGGTAATGATAATCGATTGTTTCCCGCCCTTCTTTTCTTCGATGTGGTGGCGAGCTCGGATTTTAATGCTTCCCCGACCGGTTTGGTAAGCCTGCCGGATACCGCTGCTTTCCATGATCCCGGCGGTAGGAAAATCGGGTCCCGGAAGGACAGTCATCAATTCATCTATGGTTACCTCCGGGTTGTCTATGTACATCTTGGTGGCTTCCAGCACCTCCACCAGATTATGGGGAGGAATATTGGTGGCCATCCCCACAGCGATCCCTGCCGATCCGTTCAGAAGCAGGTTCGGAATCCGGGAAGGAAGCACCTGCGGCTCCTGGCGTGAATCATCATAGTTGGGCCGCCAATCCACTGTTTCCTTATCGATATCTCTCAGCAATTCCATGGCGATCCGGGACATTCGGGACTCGGTATACCGCATGGCCGCCGCCGAATCACCGTCGATGGATCCGAAGTTGCCGTGCCCGTCAACCAGCGGGTAGCGCATGGAAAAAGGCTGGGCCATCTTCACCATGGCTTGATATATGGCCGAATCTCCGTGGGGATGGTATTTCCCCATGACATCTCCAACGATCGTGGCTGACTTTCTATGGGGCTTTTCGTGGGTCATTCCCTGATCGTACAAAGCATAGAGAATGCGCCGGTGTACAGGCTTTAAGCCATCCCGCACATCGGGTAGTGCACGGGATACGATAACACTCATGGAATATTCCAGGAAGGATTTCTTCACTTCTTTTTCTATGTCCATAGGGATTACTTTTTCAAACAGGTTGTCCTGTGACAAAACCTACTACCTCCTAAACTAGCCGTTACTTGGCCGCTGTGCTTGATCTGGAAGTTTTTAGATATCCAGATTGCTTACATAGCGGGCATTGTCCCGGATAAATTCAAAGCGGGGTTTTACATTATCACCCATCAAATCGGAGAAAATCTTCTCCGCTTCTATGGCATCATCGATATTGACCTGCAATATGGTGCGCTTCTCAGCATTCATGGTGGTTTCCCAGAGCTGTTCGGCATCCATTTCCCCCAGACCTTTGTACCTCTGGATGCCCCATTTCTGGTCAGTCTCACTGTAAAAGCGGTTGAGGTCAGCGTCATTGTAAAAATACTTAATTTCCTTGCCCCGCTTGAGTCCATAAAGAGGGGGCTGAGCAATATAGACAAATCCTCTTTCAATAAGCTCCCGCATATAGCGATAGAAGAAGGTCAAGAGCAGGATGCGGATATGGGATCCATCCACATCGGCATCAGTCATGATAAAGATTTTATGATAACGAGCTTTTTTGATATCAAAATCTTCTCCAATCCCGGTGCCCAGAGCGGTAATCAGGTTGCGTATTTCTTCGCTGGATAAGATCCTGTCTAAGCGAGCCTTTTCAACATTCAGTATTTTTCCCCGCAAGGGTAATATGGCCTGATAATTTCGGTCTCTTCCCTGTTTGGCCGAACCTCCAGCGGAGTCTCCTTCCACGATAAATATCTCGGATAGCGCTGGATTACGGTTGCTGCAATCCGCTAGTTTTCCGGGTAAGGAGGTGGATTCCAGGGCATTTTTGCGCCTGGTTAATTCCCGGGCTTTACGGGCCGCCTCCCGAGCTCGGCGGGCAGAGATGGCTTTGTCTACAATCTTGCGTGCTGCAGCGGGATTCTCTTGAAGATAATCGTTGATATTTTCATAGACGATGCCTTCTACCACGCCGCGGACAAAGGTATTTCCCAGCTTGGTTTTGGTCTGTCCCTCGAACTGAGGCTCTTTGACCAGAACCGATACGATGGCAGCCATTCCCTCGCGGATATCCTCTCCTGCCAGGTTGACGTCATTATCCTTAATAAATCCGCTTTTCCGGGCAAAATCATTGATCACCCGGGTTACGGCATTCTTGAAACCGATCTCGTGGGTGCCGCCCTCCTGAGTCCTGATATTATTGGCAAAAGAATACAGATTTTCGCTGTAGCCGGAATTATACTGGATGGCTGCGTTAACCACAACATCTTCCTTCTTCATGCCAAAGAAGATAGGCTTATCATTAATAATCTCTTTATTTTTATTGATATAGCCAACAAAGTCCGTTAATCCTGTGGAATTGAATTCCTTGGTGATGCCGTCTTCTCTTTCATCGGAGAAGACGATGAGTAAGCCTTGATTCAAAAATGACAATTCCCGCAGTCGTTGAATAATAATCTCCCGGTCAAATATCAGTTCCTCGAAGATCTCGGGATCAGGGAAAAAGTGCGTACTGGTTCCGTTATCTGTGGATTCCCCAGTGATCTCAAGTTTGCTGACCGGATGGCCCTGCTGGTAAAACTGACGATATATTTTGCCGTCCCTCCGAACCTGGACTTCTAAATCGGAGGATAAGGCATTCACTACCGACAGACCTACCCCGTGTAGTCCCCCGGAGATGGTGTATCCACTCCCCCCGAACTTACCACCTGAATGAAGGGTGGTCATGATTACTTCCAGGGCTGGAATTCCCATCAGGGGATGGGTGTCCACAGGAATACCGCGGCCGTTGTCACATACCGTAACACTGTTATCCGGGTGGATCTTGACATCAATGCGGTTGCAGTACCCGGCTACTGCTTCATCTATGCTGTTGTCAACAATTTCGAAGACCAGGTGGTGCAAACCTTTTGGACCGGTGGATCCTATGTACATCCCCGGCCTTTTCCTGACCGCCTCCAGACCTTCTAATACTTGAATATCGGAGGCATTGTATTCATTTTCCGCCGGTTTCAAATTCATACCTCCTTCGTGTACGCGGCTCCCCTTTTATAGAGGGTGATTGAGGAAATGGGAGAAATATAGGTACGATCATTGCATATGATCAGGGATTTCTCCTTCCCCTCTTCACTTATGTTAACTAATTTCTTTTCCGAGCGCGCTATCTCCATGATGTCTAAAACGTCTTCGGAAAGTGACGTGTTCAGGTTGAGTATCGCAATAACGTCTTGCGATGAAATGATATGGTTGTTTCCCAAGTGAATGTACATGAATTACTCCTTTCTTGTAATGGTTCCTTCCCGGATCAAGTTGATTCCGGCTCCTTTGATGTGTTCTATTTCGCTCAAGTTAACCGAGGTTAAAAAGCTTTGAAAAAGGGATCTATCCAGGTATTCTAACAGCTTCAGGCGTTTCTCCTGGTCTAATTCAGCCAGTACTTCGTCCAGAAGAAAGAGGGGATAATACCCTTTTATAGCGTGAAAAGCCTCGATTTCCGCAATTTTTAAGCAAACCGCAAGACTGCGCTGTTGGCCCTGGGAGGCGAAATGACGAGCTAATTTGTCCTCGAGATAGACATGAAAGTCATCTCGATGTGGACCGACCAGGGTCCCGCCTCTTCTATATTCTTGTACTCTTTTTTCTTTAAGTTCCTCACCCAGCCTGCATTTTAAGAGATCCAGATTAATTTTACCACTATCCACCGTAAAAGAAAGAGCGTACCTGATCTTGAGATCTGCTGGATAAGCGTGGATGGCATTATATATGGATCGGGCCCTTTCTTGAATAATATTGACATAATTGAGCCGGGCCAGGATGACCCGAGACGCTCTATCGATTAATATTTCATCCAGAATGTCCAGACCGGAAGAATGAGTTGGTCCTTTTCTCAAGATAAAGTTCCGTCTCCTCAGGGTCTTTATAAAATCATCGTGATTGAGAACATATTCGGCTGACAGCTGGCGCAGGCCGGAATCCAGGAACTGTCTTCGTAAAGAAGGGGAGCCTTTAACCAAATACAAATCGTCTGGAGTAAAAACAACCACTCGCAGACGATCTGCGTTGTTATGCCTGGCTTTTTTGGAATTGATATTAAAAAGCTTGCTGCCGTCCTTGCGCAGCATCAAGCTCGATTCGAATTTTCTCTCTTCTTTTTCATACCGTCCTTTTATTTCAAAACCATTGGCTTGATAACGTATTAAATCATCATCATGAACGCTGCGAAAAGAAACACCCCGAGCTAGAACAAATATAGCTTCTAAAATATTGGTTTTGCCCTGCCCATTTTCCCCAAGAAATATATTCAGCTTTTCTTGAGGCTCATAAAGAAGCTGCCTTAGGTTGCGGAAATCATGCAACTGGAAAGCTGTTAGTTTCAATCTTTACGGAGCACTCCTTAATTCCCGGTGCGCAAGGGCACAAGGACATAAAGATAATTATCTTTCTCCGGGTTCTTGATAACCGCAGGGCCCAGGGATCCTGATAATTTAATTTCTATTTGCTCGCTTTCACCAGCTAATAGTTTTACAACATCCAAGAAGTAGTTGGTGTTGAAGGATATTTTGAAATTATTGTCTCCAGAAATGGTTATTTCATCAATAACTTCCTCTATTTCTCCCATTACCTCGGAGAAGCTGTTGATCACGACTTCGTTTTCTTTTATCTCAACCCGTACATTGGGGATCTTTAGTTTATCATCGGTGGGCATTACCCGGGCTCTTTCAAGAACATTGGTCAACATATGCGTATTCATTTTCATCTCTGTATGCCATGTACTGGGTATAACCTGATTATAATTTGGATACTGACCCTCAATTAGGCGGGATAAAATTAAAAGCTTGTCCTGATAAAATACCACATTGTTCTGGTTTAATTCGATTTTTATGGTTTCCTCGCTGTCCTCTAACCAGCGCAGGAGTTCGTTGACAGTTCGGGTTGGGACAATGAAGCTAAACGGTTCCAACTCTGGACCGGGTAATGTGCAGGTATAGTAAGCAAGACGGTGGGTGTCAGAAGCTACTACATTTAGAATATTGCCAGCGGTAAAATCAAAAAGAACGCCAGTAAAAACTTGACGAAAATGGCTCTGGGCAGCTGCGAAAGACGTCTTTCGCAGGGCTTCTTTTAAAGTCTTATGCGTAAGATTCGTTTTAAACTCCATTTTTTGCAAGGGTAATTCTGGATATTCTTGCTCTCGATAGGTATTGATAAACCCGGAAGATCTACCGTAATTAATTTTCAATTTTGCTTTTTCTTTATCCAGTTCCACGGTGGTGCGGACATCAGGCAAAACTTTAATAAAATCCGCAAAATAATGAGCATTGACCAGAACCTGACCTTCTTCGATGATGTCAACATTTTCTGTGCTTGCTTGGATGCCGATCTCCATATCGGTAGCCGTAAGTGTAAGACCTTTTTCTCGATCAGCCTGGATGAGGAGTCCTGACAGCACCGGGATGGTGTTCTTATTTGAAGCAGCCCGGTATACTTGTGTCGTAATACTTGACAGGTCTTGTTTTTCGATCATAAATTTCATGTCTACATACCTCCCTAGTGCAGATAGGAAAATTAGTCAAATTCCTAGTTTTTATTTATTCATATTCTTTAAAGACTAGCAGTAATAGTCGTAGTAGTGTGGATTTTGGGGATAAGCAACTACAACAGCCATATAATGAGTAATTGAAGCGGTTGATAAGGCTGTTAGTAAAAAAGTATTAACCAGAGTAGTTGGGATCAATTTTTTTTATCAATTTCTCAACTGTTATGGCGAGATCACGGTCTATATCAAGCTGTTTCTCTATTTTATCTGTAGAATGGATTACTGTGGTATGGTCTCGGCTTCCAAATTGATCACCGATCTGAGGGTAGGAAGCATCAGTAAGACGGCGGCAAAGATACATAGCAACCTGCCGGGGAAAGACGACCTGTTTATTTCTTTTCTTGGAGAGAAGTTCAACGATATCAAGGTCATAATGTTTTGCCACAGTTTTTTGAATAGATTCAATCGTTATTTTACGAGGCCGGGGTGGAGGCAAGATATCTTTTAAGGCTTCACTGGCGGTGGCCAGGTTCAAGTTTTTATGGGTCAAAGTTACATAAGCGACCAGACGCACAAGAGCGCCCTCCAATTCTCGTATGTTGGAGTCTATGTAGTTAGCTATGTAATCAAGGACGTCAAAGGGAATATTCAGGTTCTCCGCCTGAGCCTTTTTTCGTAGGATCGCAATGCGCGTCTCTAGATCCGGTGGTTGAATATCCGTAATTAAACCCCATTCAAATCGGGAGCGCAGGCGGTCTTCCAGTGTGGGAATATTCCGAGGAGGACGATCGCTGGATATAACTACCTGTTTATTGGCTTCATAAAGGGTGTTGAAAGTGTGGAAAAACTCTTCCTGGGTGCGCTCTTTACCGGCAAGAAATTGAATATCATCAATAAGGAGAACATCGATATTGCGATATTTGTTCCGAAAACCGGAAGTATTATCATCTTTAATGGAACTGATTAACTCGTTGGTAAACTGTTCTGAGGAAACGTAAACTACCGAAAAATCACTGTGCTTAAGAAGGATATGATGACCGATTGCCTGCATCAAGTGGGTCTTGCCCAGGCCTACACCTCCATAAATAAATAGTGGATTATAGGCACGGGAAGGTGATTCTCCAACAGCGAAGCAAGCAGCGTGGGCAAAACGATTGCTATTCCCGACAACAAAAGTGTCAAAGGTATAGCGAGCATTCAAAGGAGCAAAGCCGGCATCTTTTTCGGCCGGGCTCTCGGTTATCATATCCACGGAAATGTTTTGATGAGAAAAGCTACGTAGTTTATTAAGAATGGTATCCAAATAGCGGGATTCAATCCACTCTTTGGTAAGGGAATTGGGTACTTTAACATAAAGTGTGTCATTGCGAAAAGAGTAGTAATTTAACATGGAGAACCAAATGTCATAGCTCCCGGGATCAATTTCCTCCTTAATGGCATGGAGTACTTTGCTCCAAATAGCAGCATAGTCTATATCCTGGCCCATGACAAATCCTCCTGTAGTTGTGGATAAACCAATAAGAATTGTGGAAAACCACCTGAAAGGAAATCAACAGCCTCCTTACCATGGCCTTCCAGAACGCAAATATAGTACCATTCTAGCAGAAAGAAATGAAAAATAGAAGGGTTAATAGAGGCTTCTTTCTTGACAGTACCGGGCTTGAATCAATATAATTATAAAGTATTGTAACTATTAAGGAAGGAAGAGGACCTGATGAAAAGGACGTTTCAACCTAAAAATCGCCAGAGAAAGAAAGTACATGGATTTAGAAAGAGAATGTCTACATCAAGTGGACGGAGGGTTCTTGCAAGCCGCAGGAAAAAAGGTAGAAAAACCATCTGTGCATAGGTCGTGGAAAGGGCGGCCTTTAATTTTCTTCAGGCAGGATCATGCTGCATAAGAAGCTAAGAATAAGAACTGGAAAAGAATATAATACTATATATAAATATGGTAAAAAGATTGGCGGTCGCCATATTCTGGTTTATATAATTCCAAATAAACTGGGGCGGAACCGTTTTGGCGTGATAACCAGCAAAAAAGTCGGTAAAGCCGTGCGAAGGAATAAGGTTAAGCGGCAACTACGCTCAATAATAAGGACAAACCTTGAGAAATTGGGCGGACAGCATGATGTTGTTGTTATTGCCCGGTATAATATATATGGAAGCGAATATCGTGCGCTGGAAAAGGACTTTCTTAATCTTATGAAGAAGGCCGGTTTATGCTGAGCAAATTATGCATTCTGTTAATTAAAATATATCAACGAGCGACCTTTTTTAAAAATCCGTCCTGTCGTTATTACCCCTCCTGTTCCCATTATTCCATAGAAGCCATTACGAAATATGGAGCAATTAAAGGGGGATGGATCACGGTGAAAAGGATTGGCAGATGCCATCCTTTTCATGCCGGGGGGTACGATCCGGTTCCCTGAACCGATGCAGTCTGGCTATACGAGCCGCAGTAAAGGAGGTGAAACCTGCTATCGCCATCGACCTCGATAAGCAGGGCAAGATATGTGGAATACTTTTGTAGGTTGGTTCACTGAGTTTATTAAATTGATGTACAGCTTTACCGGGAGCATAGGCTTTCCTAATTATGGCTTGGCTATTATTCTCATGTCCATTGCTATAAAGGCCGTGCTATTTCCCCTTACACAGAAACAGATGAAATCCATGCGGGAAATGCAAGAGATCCAGCCGCGAATGAAGTACCTGCAAACACAGTACAAGGACGATCCTCAGTTGATGCAGCGCAAGTTGCAAGAGCTTTATAAAGAGCATGGCGTGAACCCCCTTGGTGGATGTCTGCCACTGCTGATTCAAATGCCGATATTGTTCGCCTTTTATAGGTCATTGTACACATTTCAGTTTGCTGTTCCCGCACATGCTATCTTCCTGGGAATAAACATTGCAGAGAAAGTTACTAGCCAGAGTTTGATTGCCTGGATATTGCCCATAATGGTGGCAGCGACAACTTTCTACCAGCAAAAAATTTCCATGGCCGACACCAATGACCCCACACAGAAATCCATGCTTTACATGATGCCATTGTTTATCGGTTACATATCGAGTACGGTTCAAGCAGGTCTACCTTTGTACTGGGTTACATTCAATCTTCTCAGTATAGCCCAACAGCTGTATGTAAACGCCACGAGCAAAAAGGTGGCAGTGGCTGGAGCGGGGAGCGCGATTGAAGTGCAGGAAATTGGAACGCTGGAGAATGTTGGAGAACCCGAAACCGGCGGAAAAGAGGAAGCAGGGAGGGACAAAGGAGGAACGAGTCAGGATGGAAGCCCAAATCGTCGAAAAAAAGGGAAAAAGCATTGATGAAGCCATCCAGGCAGCCCTGGATGAACTAGGGTGCGATATTGAAGACGTTCAGGTGGAAGTGCTGGAGGAGCCCAGCAAAGGCCTGCTGGGAATTGGTAAAAAGCCGGCTGTTGTACGGATAACCCTGCGAGAAAAACCGGAACAATATGTTCGGAATGTTGTCGAAGACATCCTATCACGGATGAAAATCGATTTTCAGATCAACGGAGTGGAGTTTGAAGAAGGCCGGGTACGGATTAATGTTATAGGTAAAGATATGGGACTGCTGATTGGGCGCAAAGGGGAAACCCTCAATGCAGTGCAGTTCATTGTGGGATTAATCGTCAACCGCAATCGTGAAGAAAAAATCAGAGTGATGCTTGATGTAGAAGACTATCGTAAAAAGCGAGAAGACTCACTGGAAGCACTGGCATTGCGTTTATCGGACAAAGTAAAGAAAACCAGAAAAAATGTAGTGATGCGACCAATGACTTCACAGGAACGTCGCATCGTTCATACAACGCTTCAGTCCGATCCCCAAATTACGACATATTCAATGGGAGATGAACCCAATCGTAAAGTCGTCATTTCATTAAAGAAATAGTAAAGATTAAAACAAAAAGAACAAAAAACAGGCCCTCACTTGTGGGGGCCTGCTAAAATTTCTGCCAGATAGTGAAAATATCACGGATATTTAATAAATAAAAGAAAACCTGCCCCGGTAGGGGCAGGTATAGACGATGTTATTCAAGGACCATCGGAGAAGGAAAACGCTAACTCACCTTTGATAGAACTAGAGGTTTACGCATATCAGGGATTTGAAATATCGGAGTTGGTTGCTGTTCAAGACCAAATAACTGACGCAATTGCTGGTTATAGGCCTCTCGGGTAAGGGGAATCACCTCAATGATGGGGTAATTCCATTCTTCCATTAAGGCTTGCAGGCGGTCAGTCCATTCGCTGCTATCTCTTTGGTCAAATGATAGGGTGCTTAAGGCCACGTTAAATTCGTGTGTTGACAAGGTAGTATGCTGAATCATGGGATGGCCTAGCGCCTCAAGGTCATCAAGCAGCATGTCTGCCCAGTTCTCTAAGTAATTCAATTTCTTCATTTTTATATACCCCCAAAATTAATATTTAATAATTACTATCTCTCTTACAACATTTGATCGAGCTTTTCTCCACTGGGCCTATGCCATTTCTAACATCGTCTACTTATTATTGATTAACATGCAAAATGCGTGCCATGGCTGAAACATTATTTGATAACTGTCAAAAGACCGTGAAAAGCAGATAAGTGATGGATGAGGAAACGATGTGGGAGAAACTGTTCCTAAAATAGGAGGATGAAAGTATTCAAGAAATGAGAGAAGCGGGAAATACTTAGGAAGTGGTTTCTCCTAATATGGGAGAAACCCGCAATCCTGGGAAAGATGGCTAGGTATTCTTTATGTCAGGGATTGCACAGGGGAAGAATAACTGAGAGAATTTGTATGGGCTCATAAGTTCAAATTGCTTAGCCACGAAGTGCCTGACTGGAGAGGGAAAGCCTGAAGGTCAGGGAGGGAAGCGGGTTGCCGTAATGAAGACTAATAGCGCTGGAGACAACCCCATGAGCAACCCGATGTTAGGAAAGAGCAAATGTAAGGAAATATTGAAGAAATGTAATCAAAAATAGACGCTATGTAAAGAGATAACCACATGAAACATACAGGTTGAGAATATGGAGAGCGTAAAAATGATGAGAAAAAATAGCGCACCCAGAATATGAAGGAGTTAAACGATGTATCAGGATGATATAGCAGCCCTGGCCACACCACCTGGCGAGGGGGGCATTGCCATTGTACGATTAAGCGGCAGCTGTGTGATTGAAAAGGCAGCCCGCGTGTTTATACCATACCGGGCTGATAGTAAACTGGAAGAGCGAAAGGGATACTCGCTTACCCTGGGTTGGATTGTCGATGAAGAGGGACAGAAGGTGGACCAGGTATTGATAGGCCTGATGCGCGGACCTCGAAGCTATACCGGAGAAGATGTCGTGGAAATAAACTGTCACGGAGGAACCCTGGCAGCCCGGCGATGTCTGGAAGAGATTATGAAGCAGTCGGTGCGCATGGCTGAACCGGGGGAATTTACCAGGAGAGCCTTCTTAAATGGACGCCTGGATGCCAGTCAGGCTGAAGCTGTGATTGAGATCGTGCGAGCCAAAACCGATAAAGCCTTGAAGCTGGCCGTCAAACAACTGGAAGGCCGTACCAGCCGTGAAATTCAAGGACTGGAAGATCAATTAGTTGGGTTGAACGCCCAACTGGAAGCCAGTATGGATTTTCCCGATGATGTGGGGGACCCGGACTATGTGCAAATAGGGGAACAGATCACCCAGCAGATGAAAACCATGAACCGTATACTGGCAGCCGGTTTGCGAGGAGAAGTATATAGAGACGGGATAAGCATCGCAATAAGCGGAAAACCCAATGTAGGCAAATCCAGCCTGCTTAACGCGCTGCTCAAAAAGGACCGCGCAATTGTTACCAATATCCCCGGTACGACCAGGGATATCATCGAAGATTATATCAACCTTCGCGGTATACCGGTCAAGCTCATCGATACTGCCGGGATCAGGGATACTTCAGATGAAATAGAGCGGCTGGGGGTGGAACGGTCGCGGCAGGTCCTCGTAGAGGCTGATTTGATTATCATGGTTCTGGATGTCGCTGACGGAATATCAGCCAGCGACCTGGACATCTACCAGAGGATTCAGGATCGGAACCATATAATTCTGGTAAATAAGGAAGATTTACATGACAGAAAGATCAGCCCGTTTGATATCAAACGGCATTTTGCTGGCCGGCGAGTAATATGGGGATCGGTCCAAGAAGAGATAGGTTTGGATACACTAGAAGACGCTATAGAAGAAATGGCTCTATCCGGCAGTATAGGCAGTGAGCAGTGGGAAATAATGCTCAACCTGCGGCAAAAAAGTGCTCTTCTACGAGCGCACACGTCGCTTCAGAACAGCATGGAGAATTTGGGGAAGGTGCCGCTGGATTGCCTGGCTGTAGATATATGGGAGGCTCTGGACAGCCTGGGAGAGATCAGTGGCAAGAACATGAAGGACGAAGTAATTGATCGCATATTTCATGATTTTTGCATCGGTAAGTAATGTTTATACCAGGGAAAATAAGAAGGAGAAAACGACTATGAAATACCAGGCGGGAAGCTATCAGGTCATAATTATCGGTGCCGGTCATGCTGGATGCGAGGCGGCCCTGGCCGCTGCGCGCATGGGATGCTCCACACTAATCATCACACTTGACCTGCAGACCATTGCGCAGATGCCCTGCAATCCCTCGGTAGGCGGAGCAGCAAAGGGGCAGGTGGTTAGAGAAATTGATGCCCTGGGCGGGGAAATGGGTGTAAACATAGACAAATCAAGTATTCAAATTCGGATGATAAATACCGGAAAAGGACCGGCTGTTCAGGCACTGCGAGCCCAAGCGGACAAACAAGAATACCACAGGGAAATGTTGAAGACCCTGCAAAGCCAGGAAAACCTTGATATATTGATGGCCGAAGTAGAGGAGATCGAAAGCGGGGAAGGGCGAGTCCAGTCTGTTGTTACGCGAACCGGAGCCCGGTTTACCTGTCAGGCGGTTGTTATTACCTCAGGAACTTATCTAAAGGGCCGGATTATCATTGGAGATGTAATGTACGATGGCGGGCCGGGCAACCACTTTCCCGCCACCAGCCTTTCCAACAGTTTGCAGACTCTGGGATTAGAACTGGGGAGGTTTAAGACCGGAACTCCGCCGCGCATCGACCGGAAAAGTGTTGATTTTACCAAAATGGTAGAACAACCCGGCGACCCCCGCCCTTTGTGTTTCTCCTTTATAAGCCCTCGGGTTAGCAAGCCGCAAATATCCTGCTGGTTAACCCATAGCAATCCCATAACCCACGGGATCGTCATGGATAATATTGAAAGGGCCCCGCTATTTACCGGTGTTATTAAAGGTAGAGGGCCCAGGTACTGCCCATCCTTTGAGGATAAGGTGGTGCGATTTTCCCATAAAGACCAGCACCAGCTTTTTGTGGAGCCGGAGGGACGGACAACTGATGAGATGTATGTCCAGGGATTGAACACAAGTCTGCCCGAGGATGTTCAGATACAGGTGTTGCGAAGCATACCTGGCCTGGAGAAGGTTAAGATGGTACGCACCGGCTATGCCATAGAGTACGATTATGTAATTCCATCACAACTGAAACTAAACCTGGAAGCACGGGTGGTGGAGGGATTGTTTACAGCTGGTCAGATCAATGGAACTTCAGGATATGAAGAGGCTGCGGCGCAGGGTTTAATGGCTGGAATTAACGCCGCTTTGAAGGTAAAGGGCCAGGACCCCTTTATATTGAAACGGAGCGAGGCTTATATTGGGGTGCTTATCGATGACCTGGTGACCAAGGAGAATGAGGAGCCCTACCGATTGTTAACATCACGAGCAGAATATCGTTTATTGCTTCGGGGAGACAACGCCGATCTCAGGCTGTGCCCTAAGGGGCGGCAGATTGGATTGGTAGATGATCTACGTTGGGCAATATTCAACCAGAAGATAGCGGTCATGGAGAAGGAATCAGAACACCTGAAAACCCAGACGTATACTCCCGGAGATCATTCTATGGCAGAGTTGCTCCAGACCAAGAACACCCCGGCACTGCGGGATAGGGTATCCCTTTGGGAGATCCTGCGCCGGCCGGAAATAAAGATTGAGGATTATGTAGCTCTGGGAATCATGGACCCGGTGGACCTGGATATCATGGAAGAGATAGAGATACAAGCCAAATATGAAGGTTACATTAAAAAGCAGGAAGAACAGGTTAAGCGGTTTGAGAAGATGGAGACGCGCAGGCTATCGGAGGAGATAAATTACCAGGAAGTTTACGGACTCTCCAATGAAGCTGTACAGAAATTGAATCAGGTACATCCGGCTTCAATCGGCCAGGCTTCTCGAATATCAGGGGTAAACCCGGCAGACATTCAAGTATTATTAATTTATCTCGAGAAAAAAAGAAGGAAATAGAAGGAACGTATGGAATATAATGTAAATAGGTTTAAGGAGATGCTCCTGGAGGAGAACCGCAAGCAAAACTTGATCAGCCGGCGCAACCCCCATAAAGAAATCGATAAGCATATCGAAGACAGCCGAAAGGCACTCGATTTCTTTGATATGGAGGGCAAACGCATTGTTGACATTGGAAGCGGTGCTGGATTTCCGGGAATGATCCTTGCTATGCTGGTGCCCAACGCCGAGATTATTCTGGTTGAATCCGATATGAAGAAGAGCGTATTTTTAAGTACTGTCAAGGCAGAGTTGGACATTGCAAATGTAGGCATAGTGAACCAAAGAGCCGAGATCCTGGGGCAGGATCCAGCATTCCGGGAAAGCTTCGACCTGTGTACCAACCGGGCCGTTGCTGCTGTTCGGGTGATCCTGGAATACGGCTTGCCTTTACTTATACCCGGGGGAAGGGTGGTCATGTGGAAAGGGCGTAATTATCTAGCCGAGATGCAAGAAGCATCTACAGCCCTGGAGATCCTGGGAGGGCAAGCAAGTACTGTATATTCCTATTCCTTGATGGATGAATTGGACCGCACCCTGGTGGTGGTTGAAAAGACCCGGGCTACGCCTGACAAGTATCCCCGGAGGAACGGATTGCCAGGCAAAAGACCACTATAGCTTCACAAAGCAACTGTTGAAAATCTTCAGTTTTCAGAATCCCATGACCAGCACTATGAACACTTGGCCAACCGTATGATAGCTGGTATTACAGGAGGTGGAATGATGGTAATTAAGAGATGGGAGCGGTTTTTGGGTAGAAGCCCGCAGAAGAGCATAAACTCCATCCCAATAGACAAAATCGTTCGGAATCCCTTCCAACCTCGACGGGAGTTTGATGAAAAGGAGATCAAGGAACTCGCTCAATCAATCGAGAATTATGGAATTATTCAACCCATTGTAGTACGAGAGCAGGGTCAAGTTTACCAGATAGTAGCCGGAGAAAGACGTTATCGTGCCTGTCATCAGCTAGGGTTTAAGGAGATCCCGGCCATCATCGATAACATGGATGATGAGAAAGCAGCAGCGGTGTCCTTGATTGAAAATCTTCAAAGGCGGGAGTTAAACTACTTCGAAGAGGCCAGTGCCTATAGCATATTGATTCATGTATTCGGACTTACCCAGGAGGAGGTGGCTCGGAAAGTAGGAAAGAGCCAGTCCGCTGTCGCCAACAAAATGCGCCTCCTCAAAATACCGGAAACAGTTCGCAGCCTGATTACGTTGGATGCAATAACTGAAAGGCACGCCCGAGCGCTTTTAAAGCTAAGTTCACCTGATTTGCAGATACAAGCGTTGAACCAGATTTATGAAAATGAACTAAATGTCAAGGAAACCGAAGAATTGGTAGAGCGTTTGACCCACAGCAGTCCCCAGGAGATTAAGAAAGCCGGTGGGCACAGTGTTTCTATGATCATAAAAGATGCGCGTATTTTCCTTAATACTATAAAAGAAACAGTGAAAAGGGCAAGGCAGACTGGTGTTGATATTCTCATGATCGAACGAGAAGATGACGGGGAATATGAAGTCGTAATTAGAATAGCCAAAAACCCTAAAAATGTCCGGGTGGTTATGCATAGATAAACAAGGACGCATCTAAAAACTTCAAGGTAAACGGTTCCCGTCAGGGAGAGACAGTTCAATTAGTTATATTGGGGGAAAGCAGCCGGGCGACAGAAGCCCGGTTATTTTTATCCATAAGGGCGGTTGCGAGTCTTTTTGTATGGTGAAAATGCTAAAAGGAGAGGGCAGGCACGGTAAATGTTTCGTAAAAGATAGGTTGGCAAGCAGGATTTCCCTTCGAGCAATAGAAAACTATATCTTGTAGTTTTTCGAAAGGTGGGCACAAATGACCAAAATCATAGCCATCACCAATCAAAAGGGAGGCGTTGGGAAAACCACCACAGCTGTGAATTTATCGGCCTGTATTGCCATGGAGGGGTATCGGGTCTTGTTGGTAGACTGTGATCCGCAGGGAAATGCCAGCAGTGGACTGGGTGTCAATAGACGGGCGATTAAGAAGTCCATTTACGATTTATTAGTGGACGATGGTGAGCCTGGTCAAGTGGTGATCCCCACTAGCGTGCCTGGTTTGGATATTCTTCCTTCAACGATTGAACTGGCCGGGGCCGAAGTTGAATTGGCCGATCTTAGCCAGAGGGAATATCGTCTCCGAAAAGCCCTTAAGGGAATACGGCAGCAGTATGATTATATCTATCTGGATTGTCCGCCGTCTTTGGGTATGCTTACAGTCAATGCACTTACTGCAGCCAACTCAGTGATGATTCCACTGCAGTGCGAGTATTACGCGCTGGAAGGATTGAGCATGCTGGTTGATACAGTCAACCTGATAAAAAAACGTTTAAACCCGGCCTTGGTTATAGAAGGAATTGTTTTTACCATGTTTGATGGGCGCACCAATCTTTCTATTGAAGTTGTAGAAGAAGTGAAAAAGCATTTTCGACGGGAAGTATACAGGACAATAATTCCCAGAAACGTGCGGCTGAGCGAGGCACCCAGCCACGGGAAGCCCATTGTGCAGTACGACGCCAAATCCAAAGGGGCCGAAGTATACAAGGAACTAGCTATGGAGGTGTTGGAGCGTGGCTAAAAACAGCAGAGGTTTGGGGAGAGGATTGGATGCGCTATTATCTGGAGATCAGGATAGCGAGTATTCCATGATGGATATTGATATAAGAATGATTAAACCCGGCCCTGGGCAGCCCCGACAGGTGTTTGCAGAAGAGGCTTTATCAGAACTGGCTGATTCTATTCGCCAATACGGAATGTTGCAACCGATGCTGCTGCGGCCTGTAGGGGGACTTTATCAAATCGTAGCCGGAGAGCGGCGCTGGCGGGCGGCCCAAATAGCTGGCATCGAGGCAGTACCAGCAATTGTTAAGGAATTTGATGATAAACTGGCTGCAGAAATATCTCTGGTAGAGAATCTGCAGAGAGAGGACTTGAGTTCGGTAGAAGAAGCCAGGGCACTGCGCAGGTTGATGGATGAATTCAATTACACCCAGGAGCAGCTTGGAGAGCGCATTGGGAAAAGCAGGAGCCATGTGGCGAACACCTTGAGGATTTTGCAGTTGCCAGATGAGATCTTAACCATGCTGGAAAAGGGGCAGCTAACGGCAGGACATGCCCGTACCCTGGTAGGATTGGAGCAAGGGAAACAACTACGCTTGGCTCGACGAATCGCAGGGGAACAACTGTCGGTACGGGATGCCGAAAGAGAAGTAAGGACCCGAAAGCCCCAAGATGTTGGCCAGGCCAATATGGGGTTGGAAGCAAGAGAAATTCAGGACCAATTGCAAAGACATCTAGGCACACGGGTAAAATTGCTGAGCAAGAGAAAAGGTGGGCGAATAGAGATACCCTACCAGGATGAAGACGATCTAGAGAGGATATTAGAGATCATAGGGGTACAGATAGGATAGTCGGAAGAAACAAGCCCTTTTCTTCAGCATGACGACAAGGCGGCAGGCTGCCAGCTCAGATAACGTGAGAGAAGGGCAAGGCATGAGAAGGCCTATGATTGAATGGCACAAGATATTGAGACAGACGGCCCTTTTCGCAGGAAGGGCGCATCCCCAAACAGGGTACGATGATTAAAAACATTTTTGCATAACACTTTGATACGTTTCGCCAGCGTTCGGAAAGGGCTTCGATAGAGAAGCCCTTTCCGTTTACATGATCAGACAAATGTTTCACGTGAAACATTGATCAACTCAAGATAAGGTTTTCTTCCGCCCGAGATTGGGAAAGAGGTTAAGAGGTAGCGCCCAAGCGATCTGCTATCTATCCATTACAAGGAATTGGTGAGGGTAAGGGCTGAAGCAAGTATTGCGATAGGTGACAATGTAGGCATAAGGGAGGATAACCGACGATAACATATGCCCTACAATGTTTCACGTGAAACATTGTTCAAATACTAAAAATCGGGAAGCAGAGGGACAGTCATCGATATAATTTTCTGGTAAACATGATGAAGGGTTAGACTATGCTCAATGGCTATGGCTTGACAGTCTTCATACTCCGGCTTAATCCGCTTACTGCCATCGGGAAGTAATGCCACCTTAATTCGGACCGTTCCCCAAGGGGTATCTAGTCGATCATCATGCCGCTGAACCACCAGCCGGTTTTGGAGCGAATAGCGAACGCCTAAAGTAGAAGAGTGCTGAATCATTAGGCCCGCGATTTCAGATACGGCCTGAGTTTGACAAAGCACTGTCAGTAGAATGCCGTTTCGTCCCTTCTTCATTAAAACCGGGGTAGTGAAAAGGTCTAGAACCGTGTCATGCGATAATAATACGCTAAATAGAAATGACATCCATTCCGGGTTCATATCATCAATCTCGCACTCCAAGACGGCCACATCCTGTTCCACCAAGTTTGAGGAGTGATAGTGCTCGGCACCGATAATGCGCAAAAGGTTGGGGACGGAATCACGCCGAAGCCTGGAACCTGCCCCATAGCCAATGGTGAGAGGACGGCATAAGGGAAGAGGCCCAAAGACCGGTCGCAGCGCTTTAACGAGGGCGGCACCGGTGGGTGTAACCAATTCCATGTCGGCATTAACCCCACGGCAGGGAAGACCTTCCAGTAACAAAGCAGTTGCAGGAGCGGGACCGGGATAATTACCGTGATCCATCGGAATGAAACCGCTGCTCCAGGGGAGGGGGGAAGAATAAATGGAGCGAATCTCCAAATATTGGATGGCATAAAGAGTCCCCAGGACATCAACGATGGTATCGGCAGCACCCAGTTCATGAAAATGCACAGCCTCTACAGAAATGCCGTGAATTCGGGATTCTGCTTCAGCAATGGTCTGCATTACCCGAATGGCATCATTACGTAAAGCGATAGGCAGACTCGACCTTGAGAACACTTGTTCTATAGAAGCCAGATTGCGAAATATCGGTGAAGAATCCTGCACTCGAAAACGGCAGGCTCTAATCCCTTGTAGGGTGACTTCTTCGCACTCCAGCCTAATGTCCAGGCCCAGCGAAGCAACTAACTCCCGTAAAATGGAAAAAGGAAAGCCCAAATCGATCAGAGCGGATAACAGCATATCTCCAGATATGCCTGAAAAGCAATCAAGATAGATTAAATCCATAGAACAGCTCCTCCTGGAGAGAAAGTAAGGTGTGATACGAACCCGGCCATTTTACAAAAACAGAGATTGTTGTTATTATGACAAGAAAAAAGTCAATAATATCCTCAGAGGACAATCTAATCATTACGATACAATAATGAGGCTAGGAAGTAAAATGTTGAAAAAGAAGAAAAGACGCAGGACGAATCAAGCTGTAACCGTTATCGTCATTCCTGAAAATGCGAAAAAGACATTGAAAGTGGGACTAGCCCGGCGAACGCTCTGGGGCACGGGAGCAGCTGCCGCCATAATGATTCTAATATTTATTGGGGTGTGCACTTCCTACTATTTAAAAAGGCATGAAATCAGCCATGTTAACGACCTGAAGAGTGACAACCAACAAAAGCTGGAGACGATTAATCAACTGGGACAGGAACTGAATCAGATTAAGGCGGACCAGGGAGAAATAGCGCGTAAACAGGAAGAGATTAAAAAGCTGATGGGCGTGAAGACTGACGCGGCACCGAAAAGCAATAGCAAAACAGGCGGACAGGGCGGAGAAGATCTGGATATAGGTCCAGATCCGACAGAGGAGGACAGCCTGCTTCTGGCTCAAACAATGACCAGCGATTTAGCTCGGGAGGCAAAGGAACTGGACGACTACCTGGCCAGGGTTAATAACAATGCTGAATATTTCCGAAGCGTTCCGAATACATGGCCAACCAGAGGACAGATTACTTCCGATTTCGGTTGGCGCCGCTCTCCCTTCGAAAGTAAAAAGACTACGTTTCATGATGGGATTGATATAGCAAATAGTTATGGCACAGCCATTGTAGCGGCCGGTGATGGGAAAGTAACATTTGCAGGGTGGCAGGCTGCTTATGGGAATATGATATTAATCGACCATGGCTCCGGATTTGTTACCCGCTATGGACACAACTCTTCCATGCTCGTAAAAGTGGGTGATACGGTTAAGAAAGGACAGGTTATTTCCCGTATGGGAAGTACCGGCCGGAGCACGGGGTCCCATGTACACTTCAGTATATTTAAAGGTGGAGTCTGTCAGGATCCATTAGTATATTTGCCCTAAGCTGAACGGGATAAATAGGAGGGGTACTGTGCTGAAAAGAAAAAACAACAGTTTTCAGAATATCGAAAGTCTGATCGGGGAAGGAGTCATTATTAAAGGCAATATCGCTTCCCAGGGATCTATGCGGGTGGACGGATATATTGAAGGCAAAATGGAGACCAAAGGGGATCTGGTGGTCGGTGAGAAAGGCCATATTAAAGGAGAACTGCAGGTCGAGAACCTGATGCTATCAGGTAAAATTGAAGGATCAGTTTTATGCCGGCAGCGCTGCCTTATTAATGAAACAGGGGTCATACTAGGAGATGTAAGCTGCAGTATCTTGAGTATTGAAGAGGGAGGAACGCTGCAGGGGGCTAGTAAAATGAACCGGCCCAGTGCTTTGGAAGGCCCCGAAGGGGACAAGAAAGACTCTGCCACATCGAGATTTAAAGGGAGATCAGTGAATCCCTAGAATGAAGAGCAGTTTGTCAAAATCGATGTTAGGCAACTTCGGAGATTCGAATCGGCGAACACATCCGTGGCTCATCCTTAAATAGGGGATTAAATTCTGGTTGAGGAGTGAGTTGATTTGTTTAAAGACCGAAAAGAAGCTGGATTAAAATTAGTGCAACTTCTCAAGGATGAGCAGATCGCCTTCGATATTGTCATGGGCATACCTCGTGGCGGAGTTCTGGTGGGAGAAGTTGTGGCGGCTGCTTTCGGAAAAACCATGGATGTTGTTATGGTCAAGAAATTGGAATCATCTAATTTATTGGATTTTGCCCTGGGAGCTGTTACTCCTGATGGTGAAATTCTTCGCCATCAACACCTTGATGAAAATCTTATTGAAACCGATCCGGACACCATAAATAGGTTGGCAGCGCGGGTTATGTTCGAGATCAACCAGCGGCTTAAGGTTTTTCGCAGTTACCGTCCGGCTGTAAATGTAAAAGGGAACGCGGTACTTCTGGTGGATGACGGGATTGCTTCAGGTTTTACTGTGAAAGCAGCTGCCAGTTATCTGCGCCGCCAAGGGGCCATCCGGGTCATCGTTGCGGTGCCGGTATGCGCCTATAATGCTTATCTCCTTCTGGGGGAAGTGGTAGACAGCATAATCAGTTTGAAGATCCCACGAGATCTCTACGCGGTAAGCCAGTTCTACCAGGATTTTTCCGCGGTAGAAGACAATGATATTATCGATGCCCTTCTGAGGCTAAATCCCGGACCGGCACCCTCGCCTCCCCGGCAGCACTTAGATGCCGGCTAATGCTGCTGTGAGCCAGATACAATCCTTTGGCAATCAAATCAGCCATTCGGTAAACAAGACTTAACCGCGTATTCTGCAGAACCATCTGCTCCAAGAACCCTCCAACATTCACCACACCAGATATGTGAAAATCACCTACCTCAGGTAGGCTTTTCTTAAGCGCGGTGCCGGGTTTAAGGCTTCCAGCGCGTACATTAATGAAGCCTATCCTATCTGTATTTCCAAGACAAGCATCTACAGCGCCAATCAAGGCATGGGGAAAAGCCTTATAGACATCCAGCATCGTCTCCTCAAGATTTGTGGCATGCACAGGATGATCCAAATTACCGAAGACCTCCACGCGACTGCAGATAGCCTTCAGCCGTGTGCCGACGAGCGGCCCCAGACAATCGCCGGTAGCACGATCAGTTCCGATGCAGAGTAAAACCAAAGGACGGGACCAACCCGGGTTAAGGTCAGATACCAGGGAACAGACCGTCTGTTGAAGCTTTAAAAGTGAAGAAGGATCTTCGTAGTGGAAAGACACATGCTTTCCTCTGAACTCGGACAAATGCTCCAAGTAATCAGCCTCCCTGAATTTTAATAACACCATATATTCTTGCCTCTGGGAAAATTTTTATGCTAATTACCTCCCCTAGCTAATATTTATGAATGAAGCGAACAACTCAGTACTGGGGGGGAAGGCCATTAAATCAGGGCTGATGCTGGTAATGGGGTATCTTGGAGCGGTGATCGGGGCTGGATTCGCATCCGGACAGGAAATCGTTCAGTTTTTTGTGGTCTATGGTGAACACGGACTCTGGGGAGCGGTTCTGGCCACCGTCCTGTTCGCGGTGAGCGGTGCATTTCTTATGTACCAGGCTCACAAATTGAAAGTGACAAACTACCAGCACATCCTGGCCCGAACGATGGGAAGCAAAGCGGGGAAGGTATTAGATATGGGGCTGGCCATATTCCTGTTCCTGGGCATCAGCACGATGCTTTCGGCCAGTGGGGCAGTATTTTACGAACACCTCTATTTGAGTAAAACTCTGGGGATTATGGCGGCCTACATACTGGTGGTGGGCCTACTCCTTTCAGGGAAGAAGGGCTTGGTGGTTTCCTATAATATCCTGGTGCCGGTTAAGATTCTGCTTCTATTAACCATTGCAGCCTGGGCCGCCTTTGGCCCGATGCCCCAGCTGCAGCCGGGTTCTCTCCAGACTCTTGCCAGCCCACATCCAGCGTACTGGGGAATATCGAGTCTGCTCTACGTAGCCTACAACTTTTCCCTGGCCATGGTCGTACTCAGTGAATATCAATCAATCAGTCTTCCTTCTGAAGCCATCCGCGGAGCCTTCGGAGGAGGGCTAATTCTAGGTGTTTTGGTATGCATCAGCTATCAATCCCTCCACCGTTTCTTACCCACCGTACTATATTACCAAGTACCGATGCTCTATGTAGCTGGGAGAGTATCGATCCTGGCAAAACATCTATATACCTGCGTTCTATGGGTAGGCATCCTTACTACCGCCCTGGCCAACGCATATGGTTTTGCCCAGCGTTTCTCCAGTTTAACTGGCATGAGTTATGGGCTAAGCTTGATTGTCTGTATGACCATGGCCCTGCCACTTTCGTTGCAGAGTTTCGCCAGCTTAGTTGGCAAAATTTATCCACTTTTTGGGCTTTTGGGAATCGTCATTCTGGGGACTCTATGGTTGCGGACGGCAAAAGACTTAGGACAGGACTTGTATTATAATATAATGAAGAAACTACCAGTATTAAGGAGGTAAGCAGTGAGTAATCTTAAAAACATTCCACCTATTGATGAGGTGTTAAATAATATAACAACCCAAGAGCTGATTGGCGAATATAACCGGGATTATGTAGTGAATCTGGTGCGTACGATTACCCAAGAGCTCAGGCAGGAGCTGCGGGAGCAAAAATCATCCCTGGAACGTGCCGAACTCATGGAAATCATCGTTGAGCGCCTGGGAGCAAAGGCCGTAGAAAGTAACCGCGGCACCCTTCGGCGTATTATTAATGGCACCGGGGTAGTCTTGCATACCAACCTGGGTCGGGCCCCGCTGGGGGCAAAGGCCCTGGCTTATACCGTCGACATGGCCAGGCAGTACAACAACCTGGAGATGGACCTGGGAAAAGGAGAACGGGGCTCGCGCTACGGACATGTTGAGGAGTTGCTGAAAGAGCTCACGGGTGCTGAGGCTGCCCTGGTTGTCAACAATAATGCAGCGGCGGTTTTGTTGGCACTAACTTCCATGGCCAGTGGCAGAGAAGTTATCGTTTCCAGAGGGCAGCTTGTGGAGATAGGTGGAGCCTTTCGGATACCGGAAGTCATGAAACTAAGCGGAGCTCGGCTAGTGGAGGTGGGGACCACCAATCGGACCTATCTATCTGACTACGCAGCTGAAATTAACCCGGAAACCGCACTGTTATTTGGCGCGCATAGCTCCAACTATAAAATAGTTGGATTCGTCAAGGAAGTCGCGCTGTCTGAGTTGGTGACGTTGGGACAGGAACAAAACATACCAGTCATGCAGGATCTGGGCAGCGGCAGTCTGTGTGATTTGAGTCCCTGGGGATTGGGGGAGGAACCGACTGTGCAAGCCTGTGTGGACACCGGGGCAGATATCATCTGCTTTAGCGGGGACAAGCTCCTGGGAGGGCCCCAGGCTGGGATTTTGGTAGGAAAAAGAAAATGGATTGAAGCAATGAAAAAGAACCAGTTATTGCGAGCCTTGCGGGTAGACAAACTAACCATTGCTGCACTGGAAGGCACGCTGCTTGAATACCTGGCAGGAAAACCCTGCGAGAACCTGCCGGTTCTCAACATGATCACGCAAACACCTGAGGTCTTGAAGGAGAGAGCCAGGTTGTTAGCCCGGGGGATAAGAACAGCTATGAACAAAAACCAAAAGGTTAAAACGGTAAAAGTAGAAGCCGTTTTGGATATGATCGGTGGCGGCTCCTATCCAATTCATAAAATGCCCGGGGTTGGCGTTGAACTTGAATTCTCGGGAATATCAGTGGAAAACATGGCCAGAAACCTGCGACTGGGGAACCCGGCGGTGATGGTTCGGAGGCAGGAAGACCGTATGATAATCAGTGTCCGGACCCTATTTGATGAAGATATTGTATCAATCCCAGAACAAATGCAAATAGCAATAGAACAAGGGATATAAGAGGACCGTTTATGAAGAGATTGGTAATCGGAACAGCTGGGCATATTGACCACGGAAAAACAGCACTGGTAAAAGCGCTGACCGGGATGGATACGGATCGCTTAAAAGAGGAAAAACAACGAGGCATTTCCATCGAACTGGGTTTTGCCCCTTTCACCTTGCCTGACGGGCAGCGCGCTGCTATAGTCGATGTACCCGGGCACGAGCGCTTTATCCGACATATGCTGGCTGGAGCTTTTGGAGTGGACATGGTTCTCCTGGTGATAGCCGCCGACGAAGGGATCATGCCACAGACCAGGGAACATCTGGATATTATCGAGCTGCTGGGTGTCGATAAAGGGATCGTAGTGATTAGCAAGGTAGACCTGGTGGATGAAGAATGGCTAATGATGGTCGAAGAAGACATCCGCCAGTACCTGAGCAAAACCATTCTCAAGGATGCCCCGGTGATTCCTGTGTCAGCTGTTAGCAGGGAAGGAATTCCAGCCCTTATCAATGAAATCATGCAGATGGCCATTTCTGTGGAAGAAAAGCCGGCTACTGGTCAGGCCCGGCTGCCGATTGACCGGGTGTTCACCATGTCGGGATTTGGCACGGTCATTACCGGTACGCTCTGGTCAGGGAAATTACAGATTGGAGACGGCCTGGAATTAATGCCGGTGCAGAAACCGGTGAAGATACGAACCCTGCAGGTGCATAAGGAAAAAGTGGGCACGGCACTGGCGGGACAACGGGTGGCCGTTAACCTGCAGGGAATTGAGGTGTCAGAGATCAAACGAGGTTATTGGCTTTCCAGCCCCGGGTTTCTCATCCCCAGTTACCGGGTAGACACCCATTTGCGGCTGCTCCACTCCAGTTCACGGACTTTAAAGAATTGGAATCGAATTCGCTTTCACCTCGGTACTGACGAGGCTCTGGGTCGGATCGTTTTATTGGACCGTGACGAGCTGATACCCGGGGAAGAAGCCTATGCCCAAATCGTGCTGGAAAAACCAATTGTAGGTTATAAAGGAGACCGTTTTGTCATCCGCTACTACTCCCCGGTAAGCACCATTGGTGGAGGAATCATCATAGATGCCACTGCGCCAAAGCAGAAACGTTTTCGGGAAGACGTACTAGAAGAGCTGGTTATGAAGGAGGAAGGCAGCCTGTATGATGTGCTTCTTCATGAACTGGACAGTTACGCAGCGATGATTCTCAGTGTGGATGAACTGGCAAAGAAAACTGCCGCCGACCCGGACCAGGTCAAGAATGAAATGGCACAGCTAGTAGAAGACGAGAAAGTGCTTGAACTCAGTGGGTTTGGCTTTATCAGCAGTGCGGTGTTGGAGCAGATGAGAGAAAAGGTTGTAGAACGTCTGGAGGAGTATCATCACCGGTACCCCCTGCGGCCAGGCTATCCCAGAGAAGATATGCGCAGTCGCCTGTTTAGTGCCATGGATAATAAAGCTTTCAATCTGGTTTTAAAATTCTGGGAAGATACGGGCATGTTAGTTAGTAAAAGCAATCAGCTCATGCTGGTCGGGTTCCGCCCCCAACCAAGCGACCAGGAAACCGTATGGATAAATAAGGCGCTGGATTGGATGAAGCGCGAATTGTTTACCCCACCTGCACTGGAAGAAATCAAAAAGGAGCTTCAAATCCCGGACCGGGAATTTACAGAAATCATCACCTACCTTGTTAATGAAGGGGAGTTGATCAAGGTCAACCAGGAGGTTTTCTTTGCTCGGCAGGCTATAGAACAGGGGAAGAAAGTCTTGGGTGAATATTTTCAAAAAGAAAAGGAGCTTAACCTGGGGACAGTCCGCGACCTTTTCAGTACTTCGCGAAAATATGCATTGCCTTTAATAGAGTACTATGATCGAATACGCTTTACCCGGAGGGTTGGAGATATGCGGGTAAAGATTTAGTAGCGGAATCATAAATATCGCTGGAGCTGCTCAGAAACAGCTAGAAACAAACCCCATTTGACTTTTTCGGGCTTTGGTAATATACTCTTAACGCAAATCCATGTAGGGAGGCGGATCGGTCCTGGTGGGCCGCCTGGACTTCAAATCCAGTCTGCGCCGTAGTGATCCTGCGGTGGGTGAGTTCGATTCTCACACGCTTCCGCCAAATAAGATACGGATTTACCGGCATCCTTGAAGCATCAGGGAAGCCGGTTTTTTATTGCCCGGAAGAGGACAAGGGCAAATTTACTGCCAAATTTACTGCCATTTGAAAAATCAACGCCCTCCAAAAGGGATAAAGCCATGTCAAGGACCCACTCGACTACTCATTCACAAGTCCATTCCACCAGTTAGTGTGAATATGTTAGTGAAAATTGAGCCACCGAGTTAATCTTTGAGAGCCAACCTGTTAATCGATCAGAGCCACTTTGTTAACGTAAGAGCCACCTATGTTTGACTTCACTAAAATAGATGTGGCCGCATGACTGTCTCGTCTCTTCACCTTCCATCCCACCCTGGCTTTTCCACTCCTCTTCGGCTCAAGAAATAAAGGGGAAAATCCAGCCCTGGCGAAATAAGTAGAGAATCGTTTTTACGGTACGACATGCTTTCCCCATATTATTAGTGGAAGGAGGATTTTTAGTGAATATACCACTTCGAATCTTGATCGTTGAAGAAGCAGAACTCGATTCCATGCTGCAGTTAAAGGCCCTGCATAGCAATGGTTATCAACAGATGTATAAAAGGGTAGATAGAACTGAGGACCTGATAACTGCTTTAACGGAGGGGCCATGGGACATTGTAATTGTTGACATCAGCCGTTTGCAATTCGATGAAGAATCTATCTTAAGGATGGTTATGGAAAGCGGGGTGATTTTGCCCTGCCTTATTTTATCGGAAAGAACTAACGGAGAACGCCATGTAAAAACCTTTAAATACGGCGTTGAGGAAGATATCCAGCAAAATGTGCTAAATCATTTTATACCCTCTATACGTGGCGAGATGCACGGTTCTTTATTGAATGGCCTTAACAAATCGGCGGATAAAGAGGTCAGGGACCAAAAAGAATGGTTTCGCGTCACCCTGGCCAGTATCGGCGACGCGGTTATTACCACCGATACTTCCAGCAACGTTACTTTTATGAATCCGGTTGCCGAACAAATAACCGGTTATAGCCAGGAAGAGGCCATCGGCAAGCCCATAAGCCATGTGTTTAGGATTTTTAACGAGATAACCCTTGAACAGGCTGAAATCCCTGTAGATCGGGTAATTAGGGATGGCTTTATTATTGGGCTGGCCAATCATACCGGCCTGGTTACCAAGAATGGAGAAACCCGTTCAATTGCCGATTCTGCCGCGCCCATCCGCAGCGACGATGATACCATTATCGGTGTGGTGATGGTCTTTCGGGACATTACGGAAACCAAACAAATGGAAGAGCAGATGGCACGCCTGGATAAATTAAATGTGGTTGGGCAAATGGCCGCCGGGATCGCCCATGAGATTAGAAACCCCATGACTACCGTAAATGGATTTTTACAGCTGCTTAAGATTAATGGCGAGTTTAAACAGTATACAGACTATTTTGATGTCATGCTCAACGAAATGGACCGGGCCAATTCCATCATCTCAGGCTTCCTATCCCTGGCCAAGGATAAAGTAGTAGAGGTGAGAGAAGAAAACTTGAACCGGATCATCCAGAGTGTAGCTCCCCTTATCCAGGCTGAAGCCATCATGGATAACAAGTATGTGCAATTGCATTTAGCGGATATTCCCAATCTGGTATTAATTGAAAATGACGTTCGCCAGCTTATTTTAAACCTGGTGCGCAATGCATTGGAAGCATCAGACCCTGGTAAGGGCATAACTCTGCACACCTTTGCAGAAGACGGTAACGTGGTTTTTGCGGTGGAGGACCAGGGTGTAGGGATAGAGCCGCATATTCTGGAGAAGCTGGGTACTCCCTTCTTGACGACTAAGGAAAATGGCACTGGTTTGGGTTTAGTCGTCTGTTATAACGTGGCAGAGAAGCACGGGGCTTCCATGAAGGTACAAAGTGACAGCAGCGGCACGACTTTTTCCGTATTGTTCAAGGAAACGCCTGAGCAGCCGCTCCTATTTAAATGATTTATTATCTTAGTTTCTTAAATCCAGCCTCTGATTTATCCATTTGAAAATGAAGGAAAATACCCTTGTAGATGAAAATCTACAAGGGGTCTCTCTTTAATAAGAGTTTTGTCTATATTACCAAGTATGTTTGTGACGACCTTCCAGAAAACAAGGCGTCGTCTAATGTTCTGTAATGTTAACAAGCCCACGTCGATCAACAATTCTTGGAGGTTCTTCTAACCAGCCATTATCTATCATAATGTTCACACCATCTTCAAAATAGTTAATAACCGATGCTGATATTTTGGCTAATTCAACCGTAAGATCATGTCTAAGGCTATTTGTCAGACTGCTTCCTTATACCAATGCTCCTCCACTGTTTAAATTAACCAAATGGAACATCATCAGCTTGTCTGAAAACGGAGGTACTGTTGAATCAGTAACCATGTTATCCCAATAAGTAGCAATAGGCACGTCTTCTCGCTTTAAGATTGATGAAAAGGTATCGATGATATTTGATGCAGTGTTTATTCCCCTTGTTATATACGCACGAACCTGTTCAGATCTTGCTGTTTGTTTGAATCCCATCAGCAAGTATTTACCCAGGTAGTTTATATTAATTGCATGAGAAAGCATTGATATTTCTTGGGCGAGCAGCGGTCTCTTCTCCCCTAAAAACCCCGTTAGAAAGTTCTGCTTCTTAATAAAGTCAACCTTTTTT
>DATMYR010000010.1:0-165923 GCA_035560815.1 Syntrophomonadaceae bacterium
TAACATTCTCTTAATTTATTTAAATTATGATCATTTTTATATTGAAATGCGTCTCTTATAACCTTTTCGGAATCTTCTAAATTATTGCTATCATATTTAAATACACCATTTTTATCTACTTTTGTTTGTCTATATTGATTATGATTTAACAATATAAATCCTATTACTAATAATGTAGATAGCCCAATAACCAATATCCCTTTTTTACTATAATTCATAAAATATCCTCTCTTTAATAATTAATGGTAATTATACATTAGCATTAATGTCGCGATGGCTGAAGCAATATTTCTGTGGGTTGGAATGAACATCTATACACCCCCAACGCTGTTTTAGACCTTTCTTTTAAGAGGGATTTCTTAAGTTCTTATTTGTTTCATGTAACGGGTTTGTGCCAAATGTATCAAAATCTCATCTTCAGTTTAAAAGTTGCTCAGGAAAGGCAATTCATACTCTGGTTCATGTGGCTGGTGATACATGGTACAATAAAGCAAGAATTCAGGTGGTGGGGGAGAAGCGCATGATGAGTGAAAACAAAGGCCATTTTATTTGGGTACCCAGAGCTCTGGCCATAGTATTTGTCCTGTTCATATCTTTGTTTGCCCTGGACGTGTTTTCGGGTCAGGCTTCATTCCTGCAGCGTCTGGGGGGATTGTTTTTTCATCTGATTCCCTCTCTGGTGGTTCTGGGTCTTCTGCTGATCTATTGGAATCACCCATTATATAGCGGCATCGTATTTATCATCATCAGCGCCCTCTTTACCTTCTTTTTTCAAACCTACCGAGCGTGGAGCAGTTTTCTTTTGCTCTCCATCCCCCTCTTGTTAATCGGGCTGCTCTTTATCATAGCCCATACCAGAATCGGTAAGGGAAGTCTCGGTGAGGAGGAGGATCAGAAAACGATCTAGCACCCGTCTCGGGATGTAATATTATAGAAAAGAATAGAAATAGGCCCGGTCAAAGCCGGGCCTTAATCTTTTACTTATATGAGCCAATACATGGTCAAGTGTCCCGTCTTAACCGAGCATTTTCATCGCCGAATTGCAGTGACTGATGGTGTCATTCAGAGCGTGGTAAGCTAGATCAAATTCTTCCCGGCTTTTTGAATTGGCAATGTTCTTGGTCAGGTTCTCGATGTCTTGTTTGGCGCTATTGATGTGAGAAATACACGATTGTACTACTTGCTGTTCATTAAACAACGATTTCCACCTCCATGATCATTTATTTTCGGCATATAGCCAACCTTAGCGTTTCCGTGATTGATGACAGCTATGCACAGAAGATTGTTGAAGAAGTGGTAAGAGAAATGGATCCTTTTGGCAGTAATCTGGGAATACAGGGGATTTGCATAATAAGTGGGAGTTTCACAGATAATAATGGAAATGAAAAGAAGTGAGGTGTAACAGTGACAGTCAAAAGTGATTTAAAGAAGGCAGTCGCAGCAGCTATGGCAGCCAAGGGCAGTTATCTTACAGCAGCAGAATCTACTCAGGATCCGTCTGCTAAGAACAAATATGAAGAGATGGCGATGGATGCTGATAAACATGTTGAATTTCTCAACAGTCGTATTCAATACCTGACTGACAATACACTGCTTTAGACATAGTGCCAGGAAACCCTATCGGGGGGAAACTAGAGGCCGGGCTTTGCCCGGCTCAGCTTTTTAGATGATTCATTGCTGAAAGAGTCCGTGTCACTGAAGGGGCAATGCCAGGATTTGTAATGATTGGAATTCCGAGCTAGTCAGCGTCCAGACCTTACTACCTTTCAAGGGCCGACCACCAGGAGTACTGACCGGCTTGTGCAGAACAGCTATATTTGATATAAATAATATAACGGTATGAATCAAATTTGGACACAGAACTCGCCGAAATTCATTTCACTTCTTGCACTGTTGTGTTGTGGTGCTGCCAATTCCTTTTAGCAATGTTGAATACAAGATGATAGTCCTGGTGCAATCGAGAGCCGTCATTCATGAGCTATGTGTTAGTAATGTAATGACTTCTACTGGTATCTCTTTAGCTTCTGGCCCATTTTTTCTCTAAATACAGCTCAGGCTGGAAATAGAGGTCTAGCGTTTGGGAAGGAGGGACTGGATGTGACGATTGTAAACCTGAGCACCTATCCGCCGAAACAATGCGGTATAGCGTCCTTTTCCAAGGATTTGAGAGACAACCTGGAGCTGTCCGGATGGAAGGTTCGAATCGCAGCGATGTCTGATAGAGACACTTCCTATCATTATCCGGCCGAGGTTGGCTACCAAATACGAGTAGATCATCCCGAAGATTACAGGATCACGGCCAGTAAAATAAACTATGCGGATGACATCAACATATGCATTATCCAACATGAATACGGAATTTTTGGGGGGCCGGATGGGGAGTATGTACTTTCTTTTACAGACAACCTAGACAAACCATTTATTCTGGTTACACACACGGTTCTGCCCGAGCCATCTCACAACCAGATGAGGGTGTTGAAGAAGTTAGCCGAACAGGCGGTCGCCGTGGTTTGCATGACACGAAGATCAGCACGCCTGCTGGATCATGTTTTTGCTGTTCCTATCAACAAAATCTATTTGATCCATCATGGGACTCCGGTATTTTCTAATCAGGATCGGGAAACCTTGAAAACCCTTTACGGACTGAAAGGACGCCAAATCATCACGACCTTTGGCCTGATCGGCCCCGGCAAGGGATTGGAGAATGGAATCAGAGCACTGGCCCAACTGGTGGATAAACACCCGGACATCCTTTATCTGATCGCCGGTGAAACTCATCCGGTGCTTAAGAAAAGAGAAGGGGAAAGCTACCGGGAAATGCTGCAGGAACTCACATCCAGTCTGGGGATGGAGGATCACGTAACCTTCGTCAACCAGTACCTTCCACTGGACCAACTGGGTGACTATTTGAACATGAGCGACATTTACCTGAGCCCTTATCCCAATCCGGATCAGGCGGTGTCCGGAACTCTGGCTTATGCGCTGGGATGCGGGCTGGCTATTGTGGCAACACCCTACCAGTACGCTCTGGAGATGCTGCAAACTGGCCGGCGGGGTTTAATTGCCCTGTCACCAGCCCCTCTGCACTTAGCCCAGTCTTTAGACCAGGTTCTTTCCCGCCCCCGGCTGCAGGCTATACTGGAACAACGGGCCTACAAACTGGGGCAGAAAATGCAATGGCCTTTTGTTGGACAGCAGTATGGGCTGTTGGCGGAAAGCCTATTGAAAAAGCCCCTGCGCGGTAATGCCAGGGAACGAATATTGAGGTAGAAAGAATGAATGCAAAGGCTAATATTAACATCGTGGATGAGGGTATCGACTATCGACATCTGCAGGCAATGACAGATAATACAGGCATGCTGCAGTTTTCCCTGGGGTCCAACCCTGATCCCGCCAGCGGCTATACCGTTGATGACAACGCCCGCGCTCTTCTGGTGGCTTTAAACATAGAGGGACCCGAACGCTATCGTTTGAGTAAGATCTATACCCGTTACCTGGAGTTTTGCCAAAAAGATGATGGTTCATGGAACAACCTCCTGAAAGAGGAACGCTTTGTACCGGGTTTTGATTCCGATGACAGCCAGGGCCGGACCTTTCTGGCCTGCGCCCTGGCCTCACTGAGCGACCTGGAGGATGTTCGTCAAAAGGCCCAGGTTATGATGGAAAAAGCCCTGCCGGTTGTCATGAATCTTAGAAGCCCGCGGGCTATGGCTTACACGCTCCTGGGGATGGCCAAAATGTTGTCTCACACCGGTGACAACGGGGGAATGATGTTCTGGGGAGCTTCCCGAATTCATCAGACTTTGCAGGGTCTTTACAAAAACACGCGTTCACCGGGCTGGAACTGGTTTGAGAACAGTTTAACCTACTGCAATGGCATCCTGCCCCATGCACTCTTTGCTTTCTCCCGGGCTACAGGCGATGCCGAAGCCCTGCAAACCGCCCAGGAGAGTCTGGATTTTCTGAGTGAAAACCTGTTTCGCAGCGGACATCTTTCGATTATAGGCAATCAAGGATGGTGGATCAAGGGGAGTAAATGGCCGCTTTATGACCAGCAGCCGGTGGATGCCTGCTCCATGGCCATGGCCTGTGGGGAAGCCTTCCGTGTTACAGCGCAGAGAGAGTACCTGGAACAGACGGAGCTGGCCTATGCATGGTATCAGGGAAAAAACCTGAATGGATTATCACTCTACGATTCAGAAAGCGGCGGCTGCTATGATGCCCTCACAGCCAAGGGGGTCAATCTCAACCAGGGAGCCGAAGCTGTCCTATCACTTCTTTTGACCAAACAATTAATCAAGGAGCTCCGCCAGGAAAATCGGCGGGAGACGGTAGAAAAAGAAAAGATTCTCTAATAACATGAATCTTCCTAGTATGTCTCTTAGACTCAAGATCGCATCTTTTGATTGTGTTAGAAATGGCCTTACTGACCATTTCTAACACATCTTCTGTTTATTCCCTAACTCATCTAGAACAAGAGGAGCCTTTATCATGAGACAAGATAATGAGGAGCACGTGTAACTCTTGGTGGATCAACCATATGCGATGGGGAGGCATAAATCAATGAGCGGCGAATAAAATCAGGAAGACCTTTTCTGGACGTGGGGAGGGAACTGCACATGACAAAGGATGTTAGCGAGTTTTACGATGTTTTCGCTGAAGAGTATGCTCAGCTATTTTTCGATGAACTTGATAAAAAACCATTTGATAGAAGTATTTTATTGCGTTTTGCAGAAATGACAAAAGACCTGGGGACTGTTTGCGATATCGGTTGCGGAACAGGACATATAGGGAGTTTCTTAAAACAAAACGGGGTAGAAATAGCTGGCATTGACATATCCGGACAAATGGTTAACGAAGCAAAAAGGTTGTCTCCTCACATCCATTTCGAACAAGGCGATATGTTTTCATTACGATTTGGTGACGGCTATTTTGCAGGTATAGTAGCCTTTTACTCGATAGTCCATCTATCTTTAACGGAAGTTGACCTGGCCTTCTTGGAATTTAAGCGGCTTATTCATTCAGGTGGATATCTGCTTATATCCTTTCATTTAGGGGATGAAACCATTAAAGTCGATAAATGCAAAGACGATAAAATTGCATCTGCAGTTTATGTGTTGTTTGATCCAGATGAAATCATAAATAAAATCAAGAAGGTTGGATTTCTTATCGAGGAAGCCATTATCAGATACCCATATGAAGATGCAGAATATCCAAGCAAGAGAGCCTATATTTTAGCGAGAAAGCTTCAGTGAAGAGATGGATCGATGATTGATCCAGGCCTTTCTTTCTATCTTCTCCAACTTCCGCAATTCGCCACAAAGATCGGTTGCTCGGCTTCGTAACTGGCAATCATTAACAAAGCGATAATTTTTATAACACTAACGGTTTTATACAAAGGCTAGGTATGATATTCATGATTAATGAAATAGAGGAAAAACAAAGACAAGGTTAAAAACTTAAGGATGAGGACAAAGGGGTACATAAAATGTGCAAGATGATTTATTTAGCTTCAGACACGAAGTTGCCATTAATTCCAATAAATAATGTGGATTTTGATTCAGATCAAGTGATGGAGTTTGATTCGGAATTAGATATGGTAACCGGTATTTATATTGAGGAATTATCTGAATCTGAACAGGTGGTTAGGAAGCACTTTACTAAACGATTTGTTTATAACGCCTATACCTATCAGGGATGCGGTTGCCGGTTTGGGTTTTATTTTGAAGATGAAATAACTGAAGCAGCTAAAGAAGTTCTAATCATATGCAAGAAGTGCACTGAGCTATTATTTCAATACATTCGAGAAAATGTTGCTGCAGGAGAAGTATTAGAGATATACTGCTGCGGGGCTGGTGCTGAACATCTAGACAGAGATACGGATCGGGATAGAGAAATAGAGCTAAGCAGCTTTGAAATAGGAGATGATTTCGATTTTGAAGAGCGACAATTAACAAGAGTTTTTAGAGCTGTTTCGAAATAGCCTGCCGATTTCTGGGTTCAAAATGTAATAGACTCAACCTGCACCTTATTCGTCGTCCAGTAGTGGTCCTCAACCTATTGATAAAAGGCACTGGCGATCGAATTTGCCCTTCGGTCCATAAAAGGAAACTGCCTCGGACGTAGCCGAAGGCAGCAGCGTAATTCCCATTTGTTCTCTTACTAAACTACAACAGCTCTGAGGAATTCAGCATTTGTATACTGTTTGGTATCCAGATAAACGTCTGGTTTATTAGGAGCGATGATTTTCCAGTGATTGATCCAGGCATTTCCTTTGGGACTCAGGCGATCCTGCACCGCGCATACCAGCACCCCGTTTTTCGCATCATGTCCGGAAGGGAAGGCGGGACTCACTGGAACCTTTATTTTCACTACCACCGGTATACCCGCGTCAAGATCGGGGTTGCTGGTGTTGGGACAAATTAATTTGAGTTCAGGATAATCAGGGGTTCTTAACACCTGTACCACATTTTTTAATTTACGTCTGCTCTGACGTTCTAACTTGCCCATATTGGGGCCGCTTTGATAAACACGGTAATGAACAATGGTTACAGTGTCAGGAGGATAATCACCATTGGCTATGGGGTCGCGCAGGACACCGTCATGCACTTTGAACTCGCCGTTTTGGAAATAAACGACACCGACCCCTTCTCCCCTTTGTAGATCCATACTGGTATTTTGCATCAATTCACCCTCCTTCAGAAGATGAAAGCCTGTTATTCTGAACCGTTGCAGCTATATTGAAATTCAGGGTTTGTTTGAATGAAATACCCGTTTCGCACCTCAGCCGCCCAATTTTTCAAGATTTCCTTCCATGAAACACTGTTAAAGAAGGCATTAATATCGCCTGGCTTAGGATTGGCCGGGTCTGAATTCCAGGTTAAAATGGTAAACGGTGCAATACCAAAGCTGAAAATCCCCTGCATAACGACACCGGACTGGATGATTAAGAGCATCGGCAGGCCATACTGAAAGGCCATGGCCGGTTCAATTTGCGAGAAGGCGGAGCCGATCCAGAACTCATTGTTGGGAGGTGAGGGAAGTGGAACGGCGCCATTGGTTTGCTCCACCAGTACTTTTTGCAGACCAAAATTAACAGCCACCAGTCCATAGCTCGATAACATCATCCGGCGGACGTTTGTCAATATATCTTCCGGATAGGCTTCAGTCCGGGGGAGTGTGCGTGGGAAGAACAGTTCCTTCTGAATTTGTTGAATTAAACGAATCAGGAATTGGAGTTGAGTTTCGTTAAGGGTGCCGAGGCTGGAATGGCTTAAAAATACCGGGATTCTGAATAACCGATTGGCTGCATCCAACAATTCCGGTTGTTTCAGCAGCGCAGGAATACCAAGGTTTTTAAGAGCTTTTTTATTATTTTCATTGGTGCTGGGTTGATCAACTGCCACCATTACCATCTCCTTTATTTTTTTATATAATATTCATCTGAAGGAAAAAGGTACCATGTAGAGACGTTGCCAATAGGAAAGCAGACATTCTTCGATGGAAAGGCAATAAATTCCAGGACGTTTAGAGTAGTGATATAATAATAGAAATGATAAGGTAAATACGATCAAGGAGCGAAAGAGGGGAGTGCTCTATGACTACTACGGTTGAAAGGCTAATTGCTCAGGTCCGCAGCCTTAGTCCTGGCGAAAAGAAGGAACTAGTGAGGATGCTCATTGCCGAGAACATTATAGATATTGATGATGATTTTACTGACGAAGAACGGCTTGAAATAGAGTTGGCTTCAAAAGAAGTTGCTCAAGGCCAATGGGTGGATTTTGATGAGCACAGAAAAGATTTAGAAGAATTTGTGGTCACACAGCAGGGGATATAACAATCAATTGGACAGATCAAAGGGGCCTCAACCAAATTAGTTGAGGCCCTATTTTAACGAGAGCAGTCAATTAGACTATTACTCTCGGGTAATCGGTTTCTTAAAAGATATGCAGAGTAAATCAAGGACCGGGTCGATAGGATTCATAAAAGTAAATTCATCCGACCCGGCGAACAATAGACCGACAGCCCGGTTTCGTTTGTTCAGAACCAGGGAGCCACTGTCGCCCGGCTCATCAAAAACGTCCGCCACAATCTGGTGCTTAAATTTTAGTATTCTTCCATCATAATCGACCAGGATCATGGCATTTACTGCACGGATACGCGAATGAGTCAGACCCGTTGTTCGTCCGGACTTTTTAATCTTCATGCCCAGTTTCGGGTGCGTTGTGCCTTTTACGATGCCGACTCCTAAAATGTAGGGAACCACCAAACTTGGCCTAAAAGGCTTGGCGACAGCAGCATCCACTACATTGAACCCCTTATCCTTTAAAGGAACAAACTTGTAGAGCGTACCGATCGTGTCATGGGCTATGGTTCCGCCATCCAGAGGCCCGGGCTGAAGAATGGGGTCCCCGATTTCGGCCAGATGGTCTTTGCCGTCGGTGGAATTCGCCAGGACATGATTGTTGGATAGAATTAAAGGCCTGCCCGAACAATTATCGTAAACCACCGCTCCAAGAGTTCCCGCAGTAATCTGGTAATGTCCAATACTTACTCCCCCTGGGGCAGGCCGCCACTTGGATTTGCGCGATTTATCGATTGGACGTGTATCGGAGATCAGGTCGGGGTTATAATCCGGCTGACTCTTCCTGGCGGATATCTTTCCTACTTCAATCACATCACTAAAATTTCCCTCGATGGACTTCGGTACAACCTGATCCCGAGCTAACTGATCTTCAGCCACTTTCGTACTTACCATAACAACAACTGCTTCTTGATCTGTTAACTGCCCCGCAGTCTCTTTCAGGCCCCGGCCAATGCCTACAACATTGGAAAGGGAGAAAAGCTTCTTAATTGTGCTTTTGCTGAGGAGATCATCCATAATAAATCCCTCGCTTTCCATATTTTACTGCATCATATGGAAAGAATAGGGACAGCGTTACTGGAGAAGGCACTTTATTGCAAGTTTGGGTAGCGAATTAAATCCAAACATACATAACGGAAGGAGTCATTAACTATGATGGCGAATTTTGACAGAACTAGGGCTTCATCTCTTGGTGCATTGAATTGATTGCATGGATCATTCCGAGTGCTTAAAAGGAAAGACTTATTGTTTCCAGCATCAGAAAAACGGATCTAATTTCTACAGTAATAAATAAAATCGATTGTTTCAAATGAGCGTGGAAATAACATCTCGGAGGGAGATTTATTGAGCGACATAATAGACGTTACGGCAGCAATCCTTATTAAAGAGCGAACAGTGCTCATTGCCCAAAGACCAATCAATGATCAACTTGCGGGCTATTGGGAATTCCCTGGAGGGAAAATAGAACATGGAGAACAGCCAGAGGAATGTCTGGCCCGGGAAATGAGAGAAGAATTCTCTATTAACATAGAAGTAAGGGAATTTTTCGGGAGTAGTTATTTCGAATACCAAGATAAAAAGATAAGGTTATTAGCTTATTTATGTAAATGGATGGAAGGGCAAATGCAATCGACTAGCCACGAGTCTTATGTTTGGGCAACATCACAGGATCTAGAAACTTATAATTTTGCGTCGGCCGATATACCTTTAGTAGGTTGTTTAATGAGAGATTTTGATGACATTTGTGCACGGTTTGAAACCTGGTGATGTAACTTAAAATTGCGATTTAATGGATATTTCTAAGGTTGGAATTAGTGGGGGAAATGGATAAATGGAGCCCTGGGCAGTTATCTTGAAAACTGTCCTATAGAAAAATTTAACTTGGATCTGATTTTTTAGATACTAATTGGAAGAGATTTCAGGATGCATTAATAGATCATCATTATTACTTACTTCGGGTTCTATTTCCGAAATATGATATCTGTATAGCATAACAATGCCGGTTTTCAACAGTTCTAAATCTAAATCTAAATCTACAAACCAATCAAAAGGAATAGCGACACAATATGTCTATAATGCGAAGCTAGAAATGCTTCTGCTCCTTCGGGTTATATAAACTTAAGAAATGATATAAAGAGCTGAAAAGCATACAAGGCTAATAATGTGAAACTAAAAGAATTTTTCATTATTTACACGCAGATAAACAGAAATTTAGAGGAGGCAGGAGGATGTCATTTTCGGAAATTAGTATTTATCAGGTAAAGCCAGATAAGACGAATGAGTTTGAAGCTATTATGAAAGACGCTGTTCAAATGATGAAAGTAATAGACGGTTGTCAATCTCTTCGACTTATACAGCGTACACACTATATAAAGGATATGAAAACTATTAAGGATGGGCTTCAACCTGACAAACTTACTCGTATTGTAAAATGTGTTCGCTATGCACTCTACTGGGAATTCGATACAGATAAAAATTATGGTAAAGCTCAAAAACAGTTGTACGAAACTCATTGGAAAGCGATAGAAAAGTGCTTGATTGTTCCGCATGATAAAATCTTAGGTGAAGTAATCATTTAACAGTATAAGACCGACAAATTTCAATTTAGCGAGCAAGCCACTTTCTATAATGAGCATACTGGGCAGTTGATTTGATTTTATAATCTGCCCAGTATCCATATTTGGCCCTGCCCGTTAGGCTAATAATAGAAAAGCTGAATTAATTTCAAAGGAGTCAGGAAATGCTTAACAGCATTCAATACAAAGATATAAATGTTGGACAGGGTATCGGGTCATTGCTGGGGCGGGAAATAGAAAAAGACTTAACCCCAGGAAACCTTCGGTCACCATCGTCTCCCGGGGGAATGGTCATCAATATAATATTGTGAATACGATATAAGGGAGCAAACAGGCCAAAATGATGAGCAACGTGCAAGAAACGGTCCAAGCCAGGCTGTTTGAACTGCAAGATCTAAAGTACAAAGAGTTTCAGTGCAAACTCATGCCGACCATAAACCCGGAAACGGTCATCGGTGTCCGCACGCCGGAGCTGCGCAGGCTCGCCCGGGAGTTGTCCAAAATGCCGGAGTCCCTGGAGTTTATCAAAATCCTGCCGCATACTTATTATGAGGAAAATAACCTGCACGGTTTCCTGATCGAAACGATCAAGGATTATGACGCTTCAATAGCAGCTACAGAAGCATTTCTGCCGTACATTGACAACTGGGCAACCTGCGACCTGATTTCACCGAAGGTATTTAAAAAGCATCTGCCTGAGCTGTACGAGAAGATAAAAGTCTGGTTGAAATCCGGCCAGACCTACACTGTGCGCTTCGGTATAGGAATGCTGATGAGCTTTTATCTGAATGACGAGTTTAACCCGGATATGCTTGGCCTTGTGGCAGGCATACGCTCAGAAGAGTATTACATCAATATGATGATTGCATGGTATTTCGCAACGGCACTAGCCAAGCAGTATGATGCCGCGTTGCCGGTTATTCAGGAACGCCGCCTGGAGAAGTGGACACATAACAAGGCAATTCAGAAAGCGATTGAAAGCTACCGAGTCGGTGATGAAGTTAAGGCGTACTTGCGGACGCTGAAATTGAATTGAGGCCTGGATTCGAGTGACAAGGGGGCGGGGTTGTCGTCGCCATCGAAGAATTTCTTACAAGAATGCTTGGCCGAATATACCTCAAAATAGAGGTGCTGGCGGCGTTGTTGGAACAGGGGTTATGAAATTAATTATTTGTAAGATTATCTATTACCGGAGGATTTTGTAGCTTCCAGGGAGAATTAGAAAGCAACCCATAATAAAATACAGGATGCCGGCTCCAGTTGCCCGGAGGAGTTAAGAGATGTTTCGTACAATCATTTGGTTTATATATTTTTGGCTTTATCTGATAAAAATTATGCCAAAATACTTCAAAGCCAAGCGTCTTTTTAAAGAGGGTAAGATAATAGAACGTGATATCTTAGTGAGTAAAGTAGCATCAAAATGGGCGAAAGACTTATTAAGATTAGCCGGAGCATCGGTGACGGTAACAGGTTCAGAAAAGTTGCCGTTAGATCGACCAGTTTTGTTCGTAAGTAATCATCAAGGTAATTTTGATATCCCGATATTATTGGGAACTATCGATAAACCGAAAGCATTTATCGCCAAAATCGAACTGCTAAAGATGCCCCTCATTCGTGATTGGATGAAACAGATGAACTGCGTTTTTTTGGATAGAAATGATATGCGGCAATCTCTTCGGGTCATGAATGAGGCTGCAGAATATTTGAGACAGGGATATTCGATGGCTATTTTCCCTGAAGGTACTCGTTCCCAAGGGACTGCTATGGGAGAATTTAAGGCGGGCGGCTTAAGAATCGCGACAAAAGCCAATGTAATGATTATTCCCGTTACTATTAAAGGAAGCTATAAGCTGATGGAACAAAACGGCTTTAGAATTAAGCCCGCTCACGTTGAAGTTATTATATCCGATCCGATAGATACTATGGGACTTACCAAAGAAGAAATGAATAATTTGTCTGAAAACGTTCGTTCTATTATTATGAGCAACCTTTGAACTAATAGAATACGATGCGCCGGCCCCTAGACACTTAGGGGTAAGGCGCTGGCAGACTACACCACTAAATTAAGGATTTTGGGTCCAGAAACGCCTCTATACCCAACGGGGACGGTCCCATTTGTCCCTTTTTGGAAAGACAGCGGATGGGACATTTTGCTCCGTCCCCCTAGTCCATAAAAAGGCCCAGCCATTTCCCGGGCCGGCTTTGACACGCGCCCTTGGAAAAGGGGCGCAATCACTATCTAAGGGAGTATTAACTTTTACGTGAGGAGAGACGGAACTATGCAGATATCGATTCGGGAACTCGAGGAACTTACCAGGAAAGCGGTGGCCAGCTACGATTACCGGGATGAGGAAATAGAGATCATCAGCGATTGCATGCTGTTTGCACAGCTCAGGGACAACAACCAGGGCGTGGTCAAGCTGATCGACAAGGGTATCCCCAAGGACCCGAATGCGGGCCAGATCGAGATCGTGAAGGAAACCCCCATCTCCGTGCAGATCAACGGCAACAAGAACCACGCCATGCTGGTGGTGGACAAGGCCGTGACGATCGTGAAGGAAAAGGCCGCCAAAACCGGGTTTGCCTTGGCCGGAACGTTCAACACCAACACCTCTTCGGGTGCCATCGGCTATTATGCCTCGCGCCTGGCGCAGGCGGGCCTGATCGGCTTTGCCTTCGGGCGCTCGCCGCAGCGTGTGGCCGTGTACGGCTCCTACGAGCCGGTTTTCGGCACCAACCCGCTTGCCGTGGCCATTCCGGCCGACCCGGATCCGATCATCCTCGATATGTCCACCGCCGCGACATCCTATTTCGGGCTGGTGGAGGCCGTGACCGCCGGCCGGTCCATACCGGACGACATGGCCTATAACGCCGAGGGCAAACCCACCACGGACCCGCAGAAGGCCATCGCCGGGGCGATCCGCTCCTTTGACCGCAGCTACAAGGGTTCCGGCCTGGCGCTGGTGACGGAAATCCTGGCCGGCCCGCTGGCATGTGCAGCCTTCTGCGGCCTGGGCGACAGCCGCGGCAACTGGGGGCATCTAATCTTCGCCATCGACCCCGACCTATTGGCCGGCCGCGAACAGCTCAAAAATAATGTGGGTGAAATTATCGCCAAGGTGAAGTCCACCAAGAAGCTGCCCGGCGTGGAAGAAATCTTCATGCCCGGCGAGCGCGAAAGCCGCCTCTTTAGGGAGCGCCTGGCCTCGGGCGTCATCGAGGTGGAAGACAACCTTCTGGCTGAATTGCGCAAAGTGGCGGCCAAAGGCTGATACCGCAACACGTGTCATGGGGACGGCAGACTGTGTGAATGACAAGGGGACGGTTCCATTTGTCACTTTATGTTAGGTATCGGATGGTACACTTTGCTTCGACCCCATTGTCTTAAATAATTTTTTATCGAAAACGCATATATAAAAGCCCATAATGTCGGAATTATGGGCTTTTTTCTTGAAGAGAATCGCAGGAAATGGACTGGAAAATTGTCGAAGACAAATAGGAAACCATGGAAAAGTCAGGCTTAGGAAATAATCAATAAACCCTTAAAGCCATTCGCCAGCCTGCCAATTAAAAAAGGAACTGATTATGAGGCGCGGGTTGGCGTTTTTTTTCACGCTTCAGGAAGGCCTAAAAGGAGGTGGTAGGCTTAGCAAAAGCACTGTTACACTAAGAACGTCCCGGTGTAACCGGTATAACACGGTGTAACAAAAAGTCCCGGTGTAACCTACTTAGCCTTTTTCTTCTGCGCGCCTTTTTATTCCCAACAGATGTTTTCTCTCCTGAATCAGACTGCCGGCAGTGAAAATAAAATGAATTAAAAAACCTTTATACATTCCACGATGACGCACAATTAATCGGCTTGTTTCATTGCCGGACTCATTCAGTGTATATACCCAACTGGTGGTAAATAAATTTACTTCAGTAAATAAACTCAACAGATTGTTTTGTTCCACGTCGGTTACAGTTAATTCCGCACCTGAGGCGACCAGCACCTTATCGCCAACTTCCAAATGCTGCAATTCCGGCACAATACGTGTCGCTGAATGATGCCCGTCAACATAATCGGCAGCACCAAGCAGGCGGTTGATCCAATCGTAGTTATACCAGCCTGCCCGTCCGTATCCCATTTGGATAAGCCAGGGCCATACTTCTGCCGGAGAAGCCTCGATCGTTATGGCCCGGGTGATTGTTGACCGCGGCTCTGCAATCAACTCGTCACCGGGCATAGATTTATGCATCTCATCTCTGGTAGCGCCCCATTGTAGATTGCGGAGAAGAAAAATATAAGACAATAGAGCGACAAAAACTATGGCCAATATTATGCATATCGCGAAAAGTGTATTCATACAAATCCCCTGTTTTTTATTCCTTATATTCGCTTTAACAGTTAATAGTCCTTTCCGTATATAAAGCGATTAGATGTGTTAAACCGTTACAAGAACGGCCCGGTGTAACCTGATTATGGGGTTCTTGAGTAACCTGAACCCTCAAATATCTGAAGGCTTTTTAGCTTGATCTAGGTTTGTTATAGACAGGATATTATTGACAATTATTTTATTGGCTTTTATAATATAAAGCATAGAACTCGCCGGTTTTTTAAAAACTCACTAGTTTTGTGAAAGTCGAGGTATTGCAGTCATGGACAAAAAAAGACAATTTGTACTCGAAACGGCAGCCAAATTCTTTTCTAAAAACGGATTCTTTGCTACTTCTGTTCAGGATATTGCCAAAGAGTGCAATATTTCCAAAGCTACAATATATCAGCTCTTTGATTCCAAAGAGGATATTCTTTACCAAATCATTCAATATAAACATGATCAAATCATTCAGGAAGCAGCATTAATTGACTACTCGGATATCAGCTCTCCGAAAGAGCAGCTTATAGAAAAAATTGTTATCGAACTTGTAGGATTCCATCAAAATAATGATTCTGTGTCAATCCTTTTTCACAGCGATCAGAGCATCCAGAATAACCAAATTAAAAACCTTTTTGATGAGACGCAGAGAATAATGATGTACTGGCATAAAGAATCTCTAAGCAAAGCGTATGGCCCAAAAGTAGATTTTTACATATGGGACCTGACCTTAACATTTCAAGGAATTATCAAAGAGTTCTTTGCTTTTTTGGAAAGCAAAGACCAGATAAATCCGGATTATCGGAAAATTGCTTCATCTATTGTTTATAGTATGGATGCCATCATCGAACATGGAAATCATAGCCAGTCCGTTCTGCCCGAAGAAATTATCCTTGAACTGGACAACAATGTTCAATTAAAAAGGAATCAACCCATGGTGGAATGGGAGGAGACAATTTCCAATCTAAAAAAGAAAATAAAAGAAGATATTCCCGAGCCCGATAAGCATGATTTATTCGCAACAGTTGCTCTTTTAGAAGAAGAAAAACGAAAGGATGAGCCAAGGACCTTTCTCCTCCAAGCGCTATTTGCTTATTTGGAAAGACATGTCGAACTAATAGATGCCGTTACACATTTAAATCAATTGCTATCGAAGCAATTAACACAATGGGAGGTACTTCAAGATGGATAGCGCTTTAGTCCAATCAAAAGAAAAAATTAATGTGAAGTTGATTGCTGGTATTCTACTAATAGGATCATTTCTGGCACTTCTGAACCAGACATTATTGGTCACATCTTTGCCGCATATCATGAAAGATTTAAATATCGATGCCAATACGGTCCAATGGTTAACCACCGCGTTTTTGTTAGCCAACGGTATTATGGTCCCTATTACCGCTTTTTTAATCGAAAAATTTTCGACCCGCCGTCTTTATTTAACATCATTGGGCCTTTTTGCTGCCGGAACGCTTCTGGCAGCGTTATCTCCCAATTTTCCTGTTCTGCTGACCGGACGTATCATCCAGGCAGCGGGAGCCGGGATCATGTTGCCTCTGATGCAAACCGTAATGCTGGTTATTTTCCCGGTTAATAAAAGAGGCGCTGCCATGGGGATGGCAGGCCTGGTTATCGCGTTTGCCCCGGCAATTGGACCTACGTTAGGCGGCTGGATCGTGGATCATTATACCTGGCGTTTTTTGTTTTATCTGGTATTGCCGATAAGTCTTTTGACAATTATTTTTACTTATTTCAGTCTAAAAAACGTAATGGAGGTAACACATCCGCGTGTTGACATTCTGTCTATCATCTTGTCCTCACTCGGCTTTGGGGGACTCCTTTATGGCTTAAGCCTGGCCGGTTCTGCGGGTTGGGGGAGCCTGACCGTTATGATTTCTATTATTGTAGGCGCAATAGCTCTGGTAGCATTCATCCGGCGGCAATTGGGGATGGAAAAACCTCTGCTTGAATTCAGGGTGTTTTCTCGCCCTCTTTTTACTTTTGCAACGATTCTAGCCATGGTTACTTGTATGGTGATGATCGGAATAGAAACAATCCTTCCGCTATACATTCAAAATGTCCGGGGAGGATCGGCTCTTTCTTCGGGATTATTACTTCTCCCCGGAGCAATCGTGATGGGGGTTATGAATCCCGTTTCGGGTATGATCTACGATAAGATTGGTGCCAAGAAATTATCCATCATTGGCTTGTCCTTGTTATCATTGGGAACTATTCCCTTTTTCCTCCTAACCCCATCCACTTCGCTTATTTATCTTACTGTCGTTTATGCTGTTCGGATGTTTGGGTTGTCCATGACCATGATGCCTTTAATGACCGCTTCTTTGAATGTATTGCCTTATCACCTGCTTGCTCACGGCACTGCCATGACCAATACAATGCGGCTAATAGCGGCTTCACTTGGAACAGCCTTGTTAATCACCATTATGAGTAGCGTAGCAGCCTCATCTTCTGCCCAAACCCAAGCCCTTGCCTTGCTGGCAGGTATAAATAAAGCTATCTTATTTTCATTTATAATCAGTGTTTTGGGAGTCATCCTGTCTTTCTTTATCAACGAACAACAGTCAAACATGTTAGAAGAACATGACGTGGACCCCGACCCAATTTTTGAGACACCTTAAACAAGTTCAATAAAAAAAAGGTGCTTGTGATCACCGACAAATATTAAGCAGTGAAAAATAGTTTGCAGATCTTGGAGATACGATCGGGGAGGTATAGAGAATGGAAAAGACATCACCACTTGTGATTACAATTAGCCGCCAGTTGGGGAGCGGAGGGGCCTATGTGGGACAGGAACTGGCGAAACACTTGAATATTTATTACGCAGACCGTGAAATCATCGGTCAGGCTGCTAAAAAGCTTTCGGTATTAGAGGAGGATTTGGATTCACGCGATGAAAAAATAAGTTCATTTTGGCAATCATACTTTGAATCCTTTGAATCATTAGCATTTATTACTTCGTTTTCTGCTCCGCATGAACATGAACATATGCCGTACCACATTTTTCCCCCAACAGACCGTGAGTTATTTAATATCCAAACAAAAATAATTGAACATATTGCCAGGGAACGTTCAGCGGTTATTGTAGGACGATGTGGCCATCATATCCTTTGTGAACATCCAAATCATGTCAGCATATTTTTACACGGTGATATCACTTTCCGAAAAGGCCGTATTCAGAAGCTATTTAATATATCAGAAGAAGTTGCTGGGAAAATGATCATCCAAAGTGATAAAGAACGGGCTCACTACAATCATACCTTTACAGGCAGGGAATGGACAGATGCAAGGCAGTATGACATTTCTATAAATACAAGCAAAATAGGTGTTGATGACAGTGTAGAGCTCATTTTACAATACTTGGAATCAAGTCTTAGGAATCCAGTCCATAAGCGTCCAGCTGGCGAAAACTAAGACGCGGACAACGACACAACGTTTGGAAAGTTTGGAGACGAAACTAGAATTCCGAAAATTAGTGCCGGTGTAACAAAAACAGCAACGTGCTGCTTAATTCATATAATTAGTGTAATTATTGTGTCTTAAGAATAAATTGGTATTGGCATGATAAAACGAAGGAGTGATAATATGATCCCTTTAAAGGGAAATAAACGGACGTACGGATTAATAATTGTATTTATATTACTTGGCATAATAGTCGTAGTTGGCTGGCGGTTTTACTCTTCCCATAAAACTGCGCATACCGTGGATGTTGGGTTGGTGCGGACTCAGGTAGTGCAAACGGGCAACGGGTCCGAGAGTTACAAATACTCGGGAGAAGTACGCAGCCGTTATGAGAGTCAACTGGCTTTTCAGGTAGGCGGAAAAATAATCAGCCGCAATGTCGAGGTGGGCAGCAAAGTACATGCAGGGGACGTATTAATGCAGATAGATCCCCAGGATGCGAGGCATACTCTGGAAGTCTGCGCGGCACAGTTAAGCAGTGCCGAGTCCGCGTCCAAGCTGGCGGACGATACCTTGAACCGAACCCGGCAGCTTTACGAACAGGGGGCGGTCAGCAAAACGCAGCTGGAGCAGGCGCAGAATGCCTTCGATACTGCTGATGCCGCGCGCTGCCAATTGAAAGCGCAGTGTTCCCTTTACCAAAGCCAGTTGGATTATACCAGTCTTCGCGCTGACCGGGACGGAGTCATTACTGGAATTTCCGCCGAGGTTGGACAGGTGCTGGTATCTATGGCTTCGGCTCAAACAGTAGTAACACTGGCCCAGGACAATGATCTGGAGGTGGAAATCAATGTTCCGGAGAACCGGATTGAAGATTTTCGAAAAGCTCAGAACATAAAAATAAGCTTTTGGGCGCTGCCCGATGTTATTCGTGACGGAATGATCAGAGAAGTGGCGCCTATGGCCGACAATGTGGCGCGAACATTTACAGTACGCATAACTTTAATAAATCCGCCGCCTGAAGTTAAACTTGGCATGACCTCAACGGTAACTGCCGATAGCCTGAACAACGGATCAGCCGTTGCAGTCATCCCGTTGGCGGCGGTTTACCAAACCGGAAACACGCCGTCGGTGTGGGTTGTGGCGAACGATATGGTAAGTTTAAGAAATGTAAAAATAGAAAGCTTTGACAGCGACCAGGTTATTGTTTCCGAAGGTCTGAAAACAGGAGACGTAGTTGTTACGGCAGGCGTGCATAAGTTGTATGAAGGTCAGAAAGTCAGGCTTAAGAATGCCTCCCAGTAAACTTATAAATAGTCGTCAAGTATTGGCTTGCGGCCACAAATAAAAATTAGCCGGGAGGTAGTTATGTTTAATGAAAAGATTTAATCTAGCCGAATGGTCTTTGAAGAACAAATCTGTAATCTATTTTTTTATAATTTTAATATTTTTAACCGGAACATTTTCCTACTTAAAATTAGGACGAATGGAGTTTCCTGATTTTGTAATCAGACAAATGGTGGTTACGGTAGCCTGGCCGGGAGCCAGCGCCCAACAGGTTGAAGAACAGGTTACAGATAAGATAGAAAAACAATTGCAAAATACTCCGGGGCTTGATTATCTGGAAAGCTATTCTATGCCTGGTCAAGCCATAATCAATGTTAATTTAAAAGCAGAGACAAGCGTAGCCAAAATTCAGCAGACCTGGTTTAAGGTGAGGAATTCGGTTAATGATATCAAGGATACCCTGCCGGCCGGAGTCGTCGGTCCATATTTCAACGATGATTATGCCGATGTTTATGGTCATATGTACGCTATCACTTCAGATGGATTCAGTTATGAAGACATGAGGGCTGAGGCTGAACGAATACGCAGAATCCTGCTGAATGTCGACGATGTAAAAAAAGTTGAACTGCTTGGCGTCCAGCCGGAAAAAATTTATATCGAAATTGAAAGCGCTAAATTAGCAACATTGGGAATCAGCCCGGAAACGATTATTAATACGATACAATCTCAAAACGCCGTGACTCCGTCAGGAATGATAGACACCTCGTCCGATAATGTCTACCTGCGGGTATCCGGAATGTTCGAAGATATAGAGGATATCCGCGCTCTTCCCATTCAAGCCAGCAGCGGAACCTTTCGCCTGGGCGACATAGCTCAGGTTAAACGCGTATATGCGGAGCCGCCGGACCCCAAGATGTACTTTAACGGACAGCCCGCTATTGGAATAGCCGTATCCATGGATGAGGGAGGAAACATTCTTTCCATGGGTAAAAATATAGATAATACCATAACTGAGATTAAGAAAGAGGTACCCCTGGGGATAAATATAAACGTGGTGACAGAACAGTCAAAAATAGTCGGAGAGGCGCTTAATGAATTTGTTGATACTTTGCTATTAGCTATCTTGATTGTTCTACTGGTTTGTTTTATTAGTCTGGGAATGCGTACCGGGGGAGTGGTGGCTATATGCATTCCCCTGGTTATAGCCGGGACGTTAACCGGAATGTATATCTTCGGTATCGATTTGCACAAGATATCTCTTGGTTCGCTGATCATCGCCATGGGTTTGCTGGTTGACGACGCCATAATTTCCATAGAATCCATGATGGTCAAGCTTGAACAGGGTTCGACCAGAAATGAGGCAGCCAGTTTTGCTTTTTCTTCAACCGCCGCTCCCCGATTGGCGGGAGCCTTGATAACCAGTGCCGGCTTTATTCCTATGGGTCTCTCCAAAGGCTCATCTTCTGAAATGATGGGCTGTATGATGTGGGTGGTGTTCATGTCCCTGCTGATTTCTTGGCTGGTTGCAGGTTCAGTCACACCATTGCTGGGATATCATATGATTAAAATCAAACCTCATAATAAAGATTTTGATTTATATAATACCAAGTTTTACCGATGGTTCAAACAGATTCTAACCTGGTGTTTGAATCATCGTAAACTGGTAATGGGTTTGACCGGTGGGGCACTGGTTTTGGCAGTATTCCTGATAGGGTTGTGCCGGCAGGACTTCTTTCCCCCTCCCAGCCGAACTGAAGTAGTGGTTGATTTCAGGCTCCCGGAAGGTTCTTCGCTTAAAGCTACGGAAGCGGAAGCGCAAAGATTTGCCCAGCGTATTAACGGTGATGAGGATATAAGCAGCTACACCTATTATGTCGGGCGGGGGGCGCCTCGCTTCTTATTATCATTTTTTCCGTCGACTCCGGACAGTAATTACAGCCAATTTATAATTGTTGGAAAGGATATCGCGGCCCGCGAAAGACTCGTGAAAAAATTCGATCCCATACTGGCTGAAGAATTTCCCACAGTCCGGACCAACTGCAGGATATTACAGTCCAGTCCCATGTTTCCTTATGGAATAATGATGCGGATAAGCGGCGATGATGGAAACCAAGTCCGCGATATTGCCAAACAGGTGGAACACGTTATGTTATCACAAAGCTACCTAGATAATGTAAATTTGAATTGGAATGAAAAGAGTAAGGTAGTACATTTGGAGATTGATCAAGACAAAGCCAGGATGCTGGGTATTAACACGAAGGATTTGGCTACCATATTGCAAGCGCAGCTTTCCGGCGCTCCCATGACCGAATTCAGAGAGAAGGATAAAACAGTTTCCATGGTTTTTCGGATAGATACTCAGAACCGAGTGGAATTGTCAAATATTAAGGATCTAAATGTGCCCCTCGGCAGCGGCAAATGGGTGCCTTTGAGCCAGGTGGCTCAAATTAGCTACGATGCTGAAGAAGGATTGATTGGCAGAAGAGATTTAAAACCAACCATTACAGCCCAGGCTGAGGTGTCGTCAGGTTTAACCGAAGTAGAAGCTTCTAATAAACTTATGGCTAGCCTGGAATCAATTCGCAGCAAGCTGCCGTACGGCTACAAAATCGAGGTTGGCGGTAATGGGGAAATGTCTGGACAAGCAACCGGTTTTTTAGTGGAAGTGATACCTTTAATGATTATAGTGATATTTATATTGCTGATAATGCAGTTACGCAGTATTCCCAAAATGATATTGACTTTAATGACCGCTCCTTTGGGCTTGATCGGCGTCGGCCCCGCTCTCCTGCTTACCAATCAGCCGGTATGCTTCGTCGTAATGTGTGGCATTCTGGCCCTGGCGGGTATTATTATGCGCAATAGCATTATCCTGATTGACCAGATTGAAAAACAGCTTAAGACAGGAGAATCGACCTGGAATGCGATCATTAATGCTACCGTGCTGAGATTTCGCCCCATTATGCTGACAGCTGCCGCTGCTATTCTGGGTATGCTTCCTTTAACTACCAGCGTTTTATGGGGGCCCATGGCTGTGGCCATGGCCGGCGGACTGGCGGCAGCTACCGTTCTGACTCTAATCGTCCTCCCGGTTATGTATGCAGCCTGGTATCGAGCCTTTCCATCAGTTGAAATCCTGGAAGTCTTGCAGGACGAAATGGAGATATCTTTGCAGTAATATTCTTAGATCTGGATAATTTTAAACAGGTTGTTAATGATAGCTTTGGTCGAGTAGAGAGTGAATAGCGCTCTCGCGGGTTCCGACGGCCACGGATGGCCTAGTATCGCGAGCGACGTGACGGCGCAGGAGCGATGCGACGGCCACGGATGGCCTAGTATCGCGAGCGCCAGGACAGCGCAGGAGCGATGCGACGGCTACGGATGGCCTAGTATCGCGAGCACCAGGACGGCGCAGGAGCGATGCGACGGCTACGGACGGCCTAGTATCGCGAGCGCCAGGACGGCGCAGGAGCGATGGAATCCCGCTCTCTCCGCCACTTAGGAGACTACGGGGGTTTCAGCGATTAGGCAGAAACCCCCATTTACGATTTTTACTGTTGGTATTGCCCGGAGTAGCCGAAATAGATACAAATAGCTGCAAATTAATATAAATACTACAAAACAAACGCGATTTAGTTGATAAAATATGGGCTCGGAGTATTATGAACAATCGCCGTATATCGGTATTTCAGAACCTATTGCTTGTTCCCCAAGGTTACTCGACTTAGCATTGAGTAGGGACCCAGCAATTATTGTGAATTTCTATTAAAGGTTGAATGTTTCATATTTCTGCAATATAATTGCAGCGTGCTACATACTGAATCTTGGAGGATATTTATGTTTGACGATATCTTTCCATGGATAAAAATTATTTCTGATTGCGTCGAAAAGGCAGCCAACCAACATTTCAAGCAGTTAAATTTAACATTATCTCAAGCACGAATTCTAATTTATCTGCGTGAACGTAAAGGGGAAAAAACCTCACAGAAGGATATTGAAGACTATTTTGAGGTAACGCATCCTACCGTCAGTGGGATTTTGAAGCGATTGGAGAATAAGGGATTCATAACGAGCGAATTTGATTCAGAGGATAAGCGGGTTAAAATTATTTATCTTACTGAAAATGATGCTGCTATTTATAATGGAATGGATGATTTTAAAAAGACAACGGAACAAAAACTACTGCAAGGACTGACAGATGTACAGATCCAGGAATTAAAATCATTATTAAAATCAGTCTATGAAAATATTCAAGATTAATCAGATGGAGTCAAAAGACTCCGATAGTTTTGGGCATTAATGTAGCACGCTACATTAATTATATCGGGAGTGATTATTTTGCAACAAAAAAATGAAGTGATCGAATCTATGCCGGTACCAGAAAGTAGCACCCAAGTCGCTATGGATAAAGTAGCTGCTGAAAATAACCTGGCAGCTGGCATCAGACAGGTTTATCTGGGCAACAAGGGACTTATCGCTTTTATCGCTTTAATGGATATGTTTATACCGTTATCTACGGATTTGTACTTGCCTGCATTGCCCCAAATGAATTCATATTTTGGAAGCAGTTCTGCCATAACCAATTTAACATTAAGCGTATTTTTCATTTTTTACGCCGTTGGAATGCTGTTTTGGGGTCCCCTGAGTGACAGGTATGGCCGTAAGCCGGTTCTGCTAGCGGGAAGCATTATATATATGATGAGTAGTATCGGCTGTGCACTTTCTATTAATATATATTTTCTGATTTTAGCCAGAGCTTTTCAGGGTATAGGGGCGGGCGGTATTACATCCGTTTCAATGGCTATCATTAAGGACTCGTTCTCAGGTAAAAAAAGAGAGTCGATTTTGGCTATTTGCCAAACTGTTACCGGACTGGCTCCCATGCTGGCTCCCGTAGCTGGTGCCCTGATTTTAACCCTTACCAATTGGAGAGGCGCCTTCTGGACTCTGGCGGGCATAAGCATAGTAAACCTGATATTATCAATATTATATCAAGAAACCTTGAAAGAGGAAGAACGGTATGAAGTCAAATTAACAGGTTCCCTCAGGCGTCTGTATATTGTTGCCAAAAATAGGGGCTTTTTTATACCGGCAGTCATATTTTCTCTAGGTGCATTGCCATTCATGGGGTATATAGCGGTTTCATCCTATATCTATGAAGATTACTTTCACCTAAGTGCCCAGGTATACAGTTATTTCTTTGCCGCCAATGCATTGGTTACGTTGGCGGGGCCATTCATATATGTCAGGTTCTTAAGCGGGATGGACAAGAAAGTATTCACACTGCTTTTCTTAGGGATATCAACATTAAGCGGGGTATTGGTAATGACGGTTGGAACCTTGGCTCCGGTATTATTTTTGCTGTCCTTTGTCCTGCTGTCGTTATCCGGTATGATTATCAGACCATTCAGTGCCAATCTATTGTTGGATCAGCAAAAAAGTGACACTGGATCGGCTTCTTCATTAATAAATACACTGTTCACAGTATCGGGAGCCATCGGAATGTCAATAGCTTCTGTGCCTTGGGGAAATATAATAGTGGGTCTGGGCGTACTGATTACAATTTGTTCTGCCCTTTCACTAGTAGGCTGGAATCTATTTTTAAAATCGAATATACAGTGCATAGGGATGAAAAATATATAGATATCCTTTCATAAAGATTATTTTTGTGGATTTGCCGTGGAGTAGCCCTGGAATAGCCGAAATAGATGAAACTACCTGCGAATAGATGAGATTAGTTGCAAAACTCGGCCAATGCAGAAAGTCAAAAATCTATAATAGATAAGCATAGATGACATTACAAAATAATGGATACGAGTTGCTAAACACAATTGGAAATCGAGTAGAGTGTTAATACTGAGCAATTAGTCCTCTACCTTTCTCTATACACAATATGGTTGTTTGATATATAATTTTAACTGTAGTTTGGTAGGTTTGCGTTAGTAGTCTAATTTTAAATAATAGTAGAATGGTAGGGTTGTAGAATAAGATCGAAAGAGTCGTAATTGTTTGCGCACCCTTCTGGGATGCGCTTTTATATTTTCTGATGCAGGTTTATCAGGCCCAACGCATAATACCAGCTGCAAATTATCTTCAAAGGAGTTGGCGTTAGGTGTCAAATATCAAATTTCATTATGGCGAAAATATTCCCCTGGAAATGCACAAAGTCCGTATTGTTCAAAAATTGAATCTTGTGCCGATTGAGAGACGTTTAGAAGCCATTACCGAAGCTGGTAATAATACTTTCTTGTTAAAAAATCGCGATGTGTTTATGGATATGCTCACAGACAGCGGAGTAAATGCCATGAGCGATCAGCAATTGGCGGCAATGATGGTCGCAGACGATAGTTATGCAGGTTCGGCGACCTTTTCCAAACTTGAAAACAAAAATCAGGAGTTATTTGGCAAGAAGTATTTTCTGCCCGCACATCAGGGCAGAGCCTGTGAAAACATATTATCCCAGGTTTTTGTAAAGCCGGGCTCAATTGTTCCGATGAACTATCATTTCACTACCACCAAATCTCATATAGTTCTGAATGGCGGCGTAGTGGAAGAGATAGTTATTGATGAGGGGTTGAATGTTGAAAGTAATTTTCCTTTTAAGGGCAATATCGATATCAAAAAACTTCATGCATTAATAGAAAAGTACGGTGCGGAAAAAATCGCCTTCCTACGATTCGAAGCAGGCACTAATCTCATAGGCGGACAACCCTTTTCCCTTGAAAATATGCGTGAAGTTAGCAAGGTATGTAAACAAAATGGGATTATTCTCGTGCTTGACGCAAGTCTTCTGGCGGATAATCTTTACTTTATCAAAGTAAGGGAAGAGCAATGTAGAAACATGAGCATAAGGGAAATTACCAGTGAAGTATCTGATCTCTCGGACATCATCTACTATTCCGCCCGAAAACTTGGCTGTGCCCGTGGTGGTGGGATATGTACCGGTAATGAAGAATTGTATTTAAGAATGCGTGAACTTTTGCCCTTGTATGAAGGATTTCTAACCTACGGCGGCATGTCGGTGCGCGAAATGGAGGCCATGACTGTTGGCCTTGAAGAAACGATGGACGAAGACATGATCAATCAAGGACCCCAGTTTATTGAATATATGGTTGAGGAGCTTCAAAAAAAGGGAGTACCGGTTGTTACTCCCGCAGGTGGTTTGGGCTGTCATCTTAACGCCATGGCTTTTCTTGAACATGTGCCTCAAAATCAATACCCAGCCGGAGCGCTTGGGGCAGCGTTATATATAGTTAGCGGTGTGCGAGGGATGGAAAGAGGTACACTGTCAGAACAAAGAGATGAAAATGGAATTGAACCTTTTTCTAATATGGAGCTTTTGCGGTTGGCCATGCCGCGCCGGGTCTTCACTCTATCGCAGGTCAAATATGCCATTGACCGTATCGGTTGGCTTTATGAGAATCGTGATCTGGTCGGTGGCTTAAATTTTGTGGAGGAACCTAAAATATTACGGTTCTTCTTTGGTAGACTGGCACCGGTTTCAGATTGGCAAAGCAAATTGGTAGCAAAATTTAAGTCTGACTTTGCAGATAGTCTATAGTTGCACCACAGTATGTTAAGCCCGGGTTTTGGTAAACAATCCGATCATATAGCATAGAACTTGATTATCAAAAGCCATAAGAAAAAAGCCCTGCTATTATTAGATACAAAGGGTGTTGTTGCAGTAAATCTACGAAGGAGTTACTGTGGAGGAATTGAAATAGTTAGAGGAGAGTAAACATGTTAGGCACAATCGTAAACACTGCAGCGATTATCCTGGGCGGGGCTTTAGGACTTTTATTTGGAAACGCCTTGTCGGAAAAAATGAAATTAACATTGATCCAGGGGATAGGTTTGGCCGTGCTTCTGATCGGAGGTAGTATGGCTTTAAAGACAAATAATGCTCTAGTTATAATTGCTTCGGTGGTAATTGGGGGAGCTATTGGTGAACTTATCGATATCGAATTAAGGCTAAAGAAATTTGGAACCTGGATGGAAAGCAAAATTGGGCAGGGAGAAGATGGACGATTCACTAAAGCCTTTGTCAGCACAAGTTTAATCTTTTGTGTTGGGGCCATGGCTATTATGGGGTCTATCGAGAGTGGTCTTAGAGGAAATCATACCATTCTGATGGCTAAATCGATGTTGGATGGGATATCAGCCATTGTTTTCGCTTCATCGATGGGGATAGGGGTGCTTGTCGCGGCAGTTCCAGTACTGTTATACCAGGGGGCTATTACTCTCGGGGCGGGTTTGTTACAGGGGGTCATTTCTCAGTCCATTATTACAGAAATGAGCGCAACAGGAGGTTTGTTAATATTTGGCATCGGCTTGAATATTCTTGAAATCAAAGAAATCAAAGTGGGCAATCTGATGCCGGGGATTTTTGTGGCGATCCCGCTAACCATTCTTTTTGCGAGGTTGAATTTGGGTGGGTAGATAAATCAGGATAATCGTTAAATCAGCTAGGATTAAAGTAGATCTGCCCATGCATGGCGAACGTGTATGTGAAGATTATGAGTGTATTCCTGAAAACTGTGTAAGTGACTGATAGAGGTTTACAAATATGCCAAGTCGATCGCATCCGAAATCAGTTTGTTTGCGTGTAGCATGGGCGCCTATTTCAGTCTGCTTGCCTATCATAGTCTTGACATAAAGCAAAGTTTATTTCTCTCTCCGGTTGTAAATATGGACGCATTATATCCAATATGATGGAAGGTTTTGATGTAAGCGAAGAAAGGTTGAAAGCAGAGAAGAAAATCCAATTGCCAATTGGGCAGATCAAGCAGCAGTCAAAATCCTTGAACACGGAGAACATTATTTCCATACGGAGGATCAATTGAAGGTGTTTGATGTATGGGTAGACGAAAATCTGCTGTAAAGTGGCGTAAAATGGGCATAATGTCATGTTGAAAGATTTCGGGCATGCTTCCCATTATCCATATAATGAAAGGTAGAAATATGGCAACTTTATATACTAAAAGACTGATGATGCGACCATTACAAATTGACGATTTGGATGATGTTTTTAATTATTCTTGCACACCAAATGTCGGACCAAATGCAGGTTGGAAACCGCATGAGAGTAAAGAAGAAACACTTGAAATAATGAATGCTATTTTTCTTAACAAGGAAACAGTGTGGGGAATCGAACAAAAAGAAACAGGAAAAATTATTGGTTCGATAGGTTTAATTGATGACCGGAAACGGGAATATGATATGGTGAAAATGACCGGATATGCAATTGGTGAAGCCTATTGGGGCAAAGGATTTATGACAGAGGCTATTAACGAAGTGATTAAATTTGGCTTTGAGGAATTACATTTGGTAGCAATTTCTGCTTATTGTTTTCCTTTTAACAAACGCTCAAAGAATATTATAAAGAAGTGTAATTTTGATTACGAGGGTACATTGAAAATGGCGGAGAAAATATTCAATGGCAATATTTGTGATAATGAATGCTACTTATTGACTGCACAGAGATATTTTCAAAAATGAGTATAATTCAGGTGGAAGGTTTCGGACGTGCTTCCCACATCCATAAAATGTGTATTCGGGGATAATTGATGCAGTTAATTATGTAAATAGACTCCGTTTGGGGTATAAAAACTATAATAAAGCTCTATATTTTTGCGTTACCAACCCCACTTTTTATACCATTCCGAATCACTTCAGGGATCAAATCTCCCACCTTAGCGGAAGCCAGGCAGATATAACTGTCCGAGGCTCCGTAGTAGACCAGGAGTTCATCATCGGCTCCCAGGATGGCCTTATCTTCGGCCGGGACTGCACCGCAGGTGAATACTACATTGGGGACCCAGCTCTGGCCGTCGAGGCCGATTTCGCATTCGACTTCCGGGGACAGGATGGCATTGGGGGATCTGTACAGCAAGCGCTCCGGATTGGTATAGTCAACCAGAATGACTCCCAAACGGTATACACGGTTGCGGTCTACGCCGTGGTAGATCATCAGCCAGCCGTATTCGGTCTTGATTGGTTGGGTGCCGGAACCGATCTTCAGGGCATCCCACATGCGGCCCGAACGGGGGCCAAAGATAATGGAATGTTTTTCTTTTGGGACTGGAAATGCCAGTTCATCCATATAGGAGACCCAAACACTGGGTTCAATGCGGTGGTAGATGACATATTTGTTATTGATCTTCTCGGGAAAGAGGATGGCGTCTTTATCCCAGATTCCTTTAAAAGCCAGCCCCATCCGTTGCCAATTCTCAAACTTCCTCTCTAAAAAGTCCTCCACACTGATAGAGGCAGCTGCAATCTGCGCCACCTGTCCGTCATAAGCGGTATAAAGCATATAGATCTGGTCGTCGATGATAACTACGCGGGGATCTTCGCAGCCCTTCTTTTCATTTTCCGTGGCTGGACTGAAAACCGGCTCCGGCAGCCGCTCTAGGATTTTACGGCCATCGCTGATGGCCAGGCCGATCCGTGACACTTCATCTTCTCCGAAAGCCCGGTACAAGATGTACACCCGGTCCTTAATGCGCAAAGCAGCGGCATTCAATACGTATTTGTTCTCCCAGGGATGTTCCAGAAGAGGGAGTAACAAGGGATTATGGGGATCACGCACCAGCGGTTTCGCCGGAGGATAAACGGCCATTTCCTGGGCCACTACCGTCACGTCACTGGGTTTTAGACCGACTAGAACATCCAGTAGATTTTCGCTGGCCCTTCCCTCACCAATAAACTGGCTGACCAGGTGGGTGATCTCATCCAAAGGGTAGCCCAGTTCCGATTGGATTTCCTCCAGGAGGTCATGATTGAACCATTTCTCTTCCACATGACTGGAAAGCGGTGTGGGAATTCCTTTGCCGCCTTTAAAGCTAAAACTGGACCAGGTCCAGGCCGAGCAGGGAAGGAAGGTGCCGTCATCCAAAACCTGGCTGAGTCCGTAACTTTCGGTCATTAACATCAGAGCCCGGGCTGCTTCTTCCTGCCCTTGTTCATGCAGTGTGGAAGCGATGTCTTTGAAAAACTGGATCATGGAACGATGATGAAAGTTTTCGAAGATATTGTGAACCGAAAAAGCATCGGTATGATAACGGCCGATCAAAGAATTGCGTATCTTCTCACCCAGGTTTTTCCGCTCCCGCGCATAGTTTCGCCACAGGGAAGAATAGTTTTTGGCGATCATAATCTGCCGGAAGATGTGCAGGCAAAAACGCAGATGGGGGTACTCGCCGCCCATTCCTTTACTAAAGGGGTTGATGGTAATGCGGGTTGTAATCTTATTGAGATCGGAAATGCTGGTCTGACCGACAGCCTGCTCCAGAACCTTGCTCCCCAGAACCAGGGGTTTGATTTCCACCTCGTCCATATCTTCCGGTTTAATATGATCCAGGATCCAAAACAAGGCCCGGTCCACGTATTTGCGGTTTTCCACCAGGTTGGACAGACTGACCGCATCGCGGACATCCATGTTCAGGGTCAACTCCCGGACTGAGCTGAACCCAGAAGGAATTATGACATTGAGAGGAGGAAACTTGAGCAGCATTTCTTCTAGAACTTTCGTCTTTATGGTGTACATTTTAGGCAGGGGACCCAGTTTGAAAATGGCCGAGGCGATCTCCTCAACTCCTTCCTGGCTGTAAAGGTCTCCGGGAAGCAGATTGGCCATGGTTTCTTCCAGGGTCTGCATGAAGTTCTGCAGATGGTCGCTAATAACCGGAGAAGTCGAATTCTCCGGAACATGGAGGCCGTTGCTAATGAAGTCGTTAAAAGCTGACTGGTAGCGGCTTTGCAGCCGGGTGAAAACCCCTTCCGGCCATACCACGCGACCACCCCGGCCATTGATGGCCCGGGGCAAAATCATGGGTAAACCGGGGATGAATTCCAGGAAGTAGCTGGGCGTTAATGGAGGTTTTTGCTCTTCTGTCTTGGTCAGCCATTGTTGGGAGAAAGGCAGTAATAATTTAAAGAAGGCCGCGCGCTGCTCGCTTTTCATATGATTGGCGGTTGCGGTGAGCAGAGCGGATGGATTGATCGTGGGGCTGTCACTCCGTATTGATTCACTCAAGGCCTGAAGCTGGCTGGTGTAGCCTGCCATACGCCCGTCAAAGGCGAAGGTAAGAGCATTCAGAATGTCATCAGCCTGAGAGTTGTCATTAAACCAGTAATGATAGAGAAAATCACATACCATTCGCGCCCAGGTGTCGCTGTCAAAGTTGGTGTATGGATTGCTGAGAACATTGGGAAGGGCGATAATGTCCTCCAGTTTTCCCACCATTTCTTCCGACAAAAGCTGCTGAAAAAGTCGAGAATATTGATCGTAACCGCGTTTGAAGGAATTTACCAGGTTTCTATATCCGTAGTCCACGGTTTGTGCGATATCTACATAATCTTCCCCATAGGAATCAGGGATTTTAGTAACCGGGCTATGGTTGACCCAGAGTAGTTCGTCTTTTTTAATACAGGCGAACATGGCTGCAGCGGTTTCTTTAAAAACATAGTTGAGCTTTTCCAGTGATATTTGATTTATTTTGGTGCCCAATTTCACCTGGCAGATTTTATTGTTCCAAACGATGGCCCGGGTAATGATCCAGGGATCAATCCCATAGCCCTGGGTGACATCGGTCCAAAATTTAATATCAATCGCATAGTCCTCCAGAAGATCATGGGATATGGCATAGACCCCGCTTAGCGGATCGTTGAATACATATTTATAGAAGGTTTCTAACAAGGGACTCACAAACAGGCTGCCGATAATGTCCTCATTGTGGTGCCGTTCAAAGGAAGCCACCGCCAGGTCGTATTCGTTGCGAACCGGATCCAAAAGCCGTTTCACCCAGTCGGCTTGAAAGCCCCGGTTGCCGATTTGTGTGAGGTCGGCGGCCAAAATCACGACATCGGCTTCTAACAGGCGGCCGATTTCGAAAATGGCCCGGATGCTGGCTCCCCGGCCATTGGCTCCGGGCTGCATGAGAAAACTGATGTGGGGGAAATCCAGTTTGGTATGTTGAATGGCTTCCAGTACTTCAGTGCCGGCCGGATCTCCGACACAGAGCATCAGTGCAGCGCGCAGGGGATGGATATCCCTGAGCCCCATTTCTACGGTTGCCAGGACCTCGGGCAGCGAATCTTTTTCATTATAGAAGGGAATGGCGATAACTACATCGATGTCCGGCAGGTCGTGCACCTGTTTGATCGCATCTTCAAGGCTCTGGTCAAAGAGCAATTCCGTGTTGTCTGATGACATGTCATTTCTCTCCTAAAGGAAAATTCAACAGGCTTGATTCGCTGCAGCAAGCAAACGACAAAAAACCTTTACATTAAGCATAACGTATCCTTTTCTGATTGTGTTAACAGATAATTGCCATTAGTTGTTACAATGGTATGTATAGGCAATATATTTCAGAAGTGAAGGGAGGCCTGGTCATGATTGCTATTATTTTAGCAGGCGGTAAGGGAGTGCGACTCTGGCCGGAAAGCCGGATGGACAAGCCTAAACAGCTATGCTCCTTTTTCGGCAATAGAACGATGCTGGAGCATACCATTGATCGTTTTTCCCCATTGAACACCTCGGAGGGATTAATCATAACGGTTCAAAACCAGGAGGATATGATCAACGAACAGCTGGCGTCGCGCAAACACAGCATGCCCCTGGAAATCATTAGTGAACCCATGGGCCGCAACACAGCTCCGGCTCTGGGTTTGGCTCTCGCCAAATACCTTGACAGAGGGGAAGAACAGGTCGTAGGTATATTTCCGGCTGATCATTTTGTGCGCGACATCCCGGCCTTTCATCGGGTTATTGAAAAGGCTCTGGAGGCAGCCGCTCAGGGCTGTTTGGTTACAGTTGGGATTGCTCCTACATATCCGGAGACTGGCTATGGTTACATACATAAATCCGATCGTCTGCCCGGTTCCGATGGAATATATCAGGTAGCCGCATTTAAAGAAAAACCTGATATAGCCACCGCCCTGGAATATATCCAATCCGGTGACTTCTTCTGGAATTCGGGGATGTTCTTTGGCCGGATCGGTGTGCTCTTGGAGGAATATCGAAAATACCTGCCTGTGGTCTATGAAAACATCATGAAAGGCTATGCAGGCTACCTGGCCAGCTATGAAAACCTCCCTGACATCAGCATTGATTATGCCATTGCCGAGAAGAGCCAGCGGGTGGCTATGGTGGCAGGCGACTTCGGATGGAGCGATGTAGGAAGCTGGAAGGCCCTGGCCGAACTATTGGAATCGGATGGGGACAACAACGTCCTCTTGGGTGATGATATTCTGGCCCTGGGTGTTGAAGACTGCCTGGTTAAACAGTCTGACAAAACCATCGTCCTCCTGGAGGTCAAAGGGTTAATTGTGATTGAAACCAAGGATGTTGTCCTGATTTGTCCCAAAGATAAATCTCAGGAAGTGAAAAGGATCGTAGATGCGCTGGCTTCTCAGGGGCGTGATGTGCTTCTTTAATGTCGTCTACAGAGGTTGTTCCAATGGAGTTCGATGAATCACGGGCTGGCTCCTTTATCAGCTGCCCATTATATCAGAAATGCCGGGCTCTTTACGCATCTGAGTAGGACGATTTCCTCTTATACGCAAATCATTCATCTTCAGAACATTTGAAAAGCAGGAATTTCAAAGTAAATGTTGAATTAATGGCTCTATCCAAGTATATTCGCAGAAAAATTTACACGCCTCCATAATTGCCGGAATTCAGGGTAATCCACAGCCTACTCTCCCTAGTCTTTGACTGAAATGATCCCTGCCTTGAACGTGTGCCGCTACCGGCCTAATCGGAAGTGAAAGGAAGAAACGACGTGATGACCGGGAAAAAGGATCTGATTTTACGGAGAGTCCTGGAGTTTTATGTCGACTCAGCGGAGTTTAATGGCATTCCGCACTGGCAGCTCCATGCCGAAGTGGGTGGAGAGATGCAGGATGTCAACAGTATGCTGGAGGAACTGCTGATCGAAAGAAAGATCAGCCTGAACTTTGCAACAAATCCCCATATCCGTCAATTCGAAGATGAAACGCCTCATGCGCAGCTACAAGCCTTGCAAAACTGGCAAACCAAAAAGATCTGTATTTACCCATCCCAGACAATTCTAAGCGAGCTGCCGATTGACGACTATAATAACCAGCCTTTTACGCGGATGATCCGTATGGGCAAGCCCCAGCTGGTACCGGCGTTTTTCGATATGGCGGTTTTAGAACCATACTACCGTGATCCGGAATTTCTTGTGCAGACTTCTGACTTCCAGGGAGCGATTCTCCGTACCGTTCCCCGTCGTGGAGAAGATGAAACCTTTCTCCTCTCAAGTTTTGGTTTAGGTTACCGGCAGGAAGGGGAGCGGGTTTTAACCGTATATCTCAGGCTCCTGGCCCAGATGCCTTCTAAACACCAGCAGTATTGGTTCAACCATCTGCTTTCCGGTGAGTGCAAAGCAACGCCTGAATACTACCAGGTGACAATTGCAAGAGAAAAGCCTGAATACCACTCCATTTTTGAAGCATTTATCGAAGAGCTCTATCATATTAATCAGATGTCTCTTCTCATGTTCGGGAAGAAACTATTTATCCGGGATTTTCGGGATCAACGCCCGGATGGCTTCACCACCATATTTCGCCCCACCCATGAAGCATATTGTCAATTCGTTCAGGTTCTGGATCAAATGATGGCCGCCAACCTGAATGAAGAATTCTTTGTCGACTTCAAAGGACCCTTTAGCCTATCCAGTGATGGGAACGGGGGAGTAGACCAGGTAGTCGGCGTTATGGCCGGTTTTTCCAAATGGTTAAAAAGCGGTATACGCTCACATCATATGGATGATTTTGAACTGATCTATGAACCATTTAAAAAGATTCATTCCTGGCAGCGCCAGAGTGCCGAAGAAATCTGTACGCTGGAATACGGCAATGAAATATTCAGCTGGCAAAACGAACTGACTTTTGAATGTTACAATGCGGTAAAGATGATTCGCCTGCTTTTTGCCAATCACCCCATGATCAAGGATTACGAAATTCCCGATTGGCTGCTTTTGGGGAAAGTAACGATCTACTAACATCATGTTTAGCCTTCATACGAAACCACTTTTCAGGTCAAAAAACTTCTTTGTACCAGCCCTGATTTCCCCTTGCATAACATTATTGTCGGATAATGAACGTGAGTAGGAGGAGATATTCCTATGCAGAAAATTAGCGAGCATGTCAGTGTCTTGGGCAATGGCTATTTTAATTATTACCTGATCGGTGATGAGGAGGCCGCTCTGGTGGAGTGCGGCACCCGGGCTGGAGCTTCTATTTTTGCCAGGCAATGGAGTCAGCTGAATCATAAGCCCGAGGTGCGCTATATCGTTGCTCTCCATTCCCATTTCGATCACATATGTGGGGTTACGGGCCTGAAACAGCTTTTCCCCTCGGCCCAATTGGTGGCCAGCGCCCTGGGGCAGAAGCTCTTGTCAAAAGAAAGAATCGTAGGCGGCCTCTATCAAAATGATCAGGTGCTTTCAGAAGCCTATCTGGAAAACGCGTTTATCAATGAGAAGCCTGACTATCCGGCTTCATCCGTGATCCCCGTCGACCTGGTGGTGGGGGAGGGGGATGTACTAAAGCTGGGGCAGGACTTGAACATAAAATTCCTGGACGCTCCCGGCCATAGTATATGTTCTATTGCCGCTTACCTGGAAAACGATCAATGCCTGCTGGTATCGGATGCTATGGGCTACGATCTCCAGGATGGCACCATCACCCCGGTATTTTTTAGCGGCTATGCGGATTATATAGCCACAATACAGAAGTTTATGACCTATCCCTGCCAGGCTCTGGGTCCGGCTCACGGCCCGGTATTGATGGGAGAGCAAGTGCAGCCTTACCTCGTTAAGGCATTGGATTTTGCCGGACAAGGTTTTGATTACATTAAGGAGCAACTGGAGCAGGGTGTTGAAGAGAAAGTGCTGGCCCAGGAGCTTTTTGAGAGGTATATCAAAGCAGGGCTGTCTTACTACCCAAAGGATATGATGCTTGAGTCTATGTTTTTGTTGATTAAAAGTGTGAAGGCGGTAGTCTGATGAGGGCATGCAGATAGTCCGGGGAAGGCCCCGGACTTTGGGCGTCATTGATTATCTCCGGAACCGGTATGCTTTCGCTGGTTGCTGCTTATGTTAGAATGATGTCTTTGAGGCTCCTTTTCGGAACATGATGCACACCGTCATTATCCCGCCAGTACTCCACCTGATTATTTTGCAGAGGTTCTATTTCCACGATCTCTCGCGGTTTTCCCAGGGCAATGACCAGGAGGATTTCGTATTGAGGGGGAATGGCAAGCAGTGAGCGCAATACTTCACGCTGCACCGATCCGATAATACACCCGCCGAACCCCAGGTCGGTGGCTCCCAGTAGAATGCTCTGGCAGGCAATACCGGCATCAAAAGCTGTCCATTTGGTGGACAATTCAGAATCAGCCAGCATGATGATATATGCGGAAGGCCGTTCACCTTCTATCGGACCATCCCAGTCGCTTAAGTACCCGGCCCAGGCCAGGGTGGGGAACAGGTTCTGATTCTTTTCCTTCTCCCAACTCAGCATGAAACGAAGTGGTTGTTTGTTGGCGGCTGAGGCAGAAAGCCGGGTCAGGTTGACCAGAGATTCCAAGACTTCACGGCTCATTGCGTGGCTTTCATGGAAACGCCGGTAGCTGCGATTTTTCATGACCAATTCTTCTAGAACGATATTCTACACCTCCAGTGCGTTAATAAGATACTTCATCCCTTTTCAAAGTACCCTTTAACTCCATGGTTTATAAATGTCTTTTATATTATTTTGCCAGAAATGCCCGGAGAAATAAACAAGATCCAAAGAGACACATAGTCCACCCCCGGTGGTAGATATTATATAATAGAAGAGTCGGCCCGCTGGCTGAACGAATCTCAGGCTGCTTTCGTCCCTGTTACGCAGCCGCATTGAAAGGAAGGGAAGCTGTGTCCCGTTTTGAAATTACAGAGAAAACCAGTTATTCGAGTGCCTGGATACTATTATTTGTCCTTTTCCTGGCCGGAATTGTTGTGTGGTTGACCGGATGGCCCCGGGTAGCCTTAGGCATTGCTGTTGTCGGGTTGGTTGCAGCAGCTTTATCTCGCCTACGGGGAAAAAAGAAAGTCGGGAATCATCTGGAATTAAACGACAAGGGAATAATATTCTGGGATCCCGCGGAGACCCGCTGCATCGCCTTTAATGAAATCAAGTCGGTTAAGTATTCCAGGTTTATGGGCATTGGTGAAGAAACCTTTTTGATTGAAACCACGGTGGGAACCAAAAAGACCGTAAAACCGCAGGAATACGAGAATTGTGATCAACTGCGGGAGCGGTTGAGGAAGAGCTTCAACGAATTTAATTGTAATATCGTGGAATAGGAATGGGGAGGAGAAATCATTGAAAAAGCCCGGCTTTTTCATCGCAGGGCTCCTATTTCTGATTTTAATTGTGGGAGCCTCGGTCATCTATCTTCACGATCACCAGCAGGCCGGTAATACTTCACCAACCGGCCTGTCGAACAACCAGACCCCTGCCGCACAGGAAAAAGTTCAGGAGCCTTCCAAAGAGCAGCCCGGGGCTGTCAGTGCAGAGAAACCTTATGTTCTGCCAATCCTGGGCTCATCGGGACGCCTTACCAAAGCGCAGGTTGCCAGTATGGATCAATGGAGAAAGAGCGTTCGGGAGATGGCTTTGCAGCAGCCGGAAGAGATCATCCTCAATGGCAAGGCAGACCAGAAGGCCGTCAGCCTCACCTTTGACGATGGTCCAGATGGGGTCATCACGCCTCAGGTTCTGACGCTGCTTAAAAACCGGGGTATTTACGCCACCTTTTTCTTTGTCGGGAAACAAATGGAAAGCTACCCGCAAGTCGTGAAGGATGCAGCCGCGCAGGGGCATCTGATTCTGAGTCATACCTATTCTCATCCCCAACTGGATCATCTCCAACAGGCAGCCATGCAGAAAGAAGTGGAGCGTACTGATCAGTTGCTGGTAAAACTCATTAGCCAGCAGCCGGTGGGTCTGCGTCCTCCTTATGGCGCCATTAATACTGATGTTGTAACCCAGTTGGAAAGGCAAGGCAAGGTCATCATCCTCTGGTCCATAGACACACTGGATTGGACCGGCACGGATGCTAAGAATGTAGCTGCGAATGTTCTGGACAACGTTCGCCCCGGTGATATCATCCTCATGCACAGCATCAGCGGCAGAAACAACACCCTTGCCGCCCTGCCATTAATCATTGACGGACTGCGCGAAAAGGGATATTCCATAGTGCGTGTCGATCAACTGCTGGACCGCCGCTTATAGGGTCAGCCCCCAGGGTCGTTGACAAAAGCGAATATCTGCGTTACTCAAGGGGGTTAGTTAATATGATTTTTAACTCTCTCCCTATCCTAAAGCACTCTTTAGCTTCATCGATTCTTCCCATAAGGAAAAGCACAGTGCCTTTATTTCTAATCGCTTTAATATCTTCAGGGTTTAATTCGAGTCCTTTATTGAGAAATTGAAGCGCTTCGTCAAACCTTTTCAAGTATTTTAGTGTGACGCCCTTATTATGGTAGCCTTCCGAATCGTCAGGAACCAAGGCAATATATTTATCGTAACATTCAATGGCTGATTCGTATTCGTCGATAAAATTCAGGGCATTAGCTTTGTTATAATATGCATTAACTAAGGTTGGAGCTGCCTCTAGTGCTTTATCAAAGCATATTATAGCCTCTTTATAGTTTTTTAAGGAATGCAGTGCGTTTCCTTTGTTAAAACTTGCTTCTGAATGTATTGGATTAAGTTCCAGAAGCCTATTAAAACAAAGAATTGCTTTTTTAAATTTGCCTAACTCATATAATGCAAGCCCCTTTTGATTATAAGCATTTTCATATTGAGGATTAATTATAAGAGCTTGGTCATAACATATGACTGCTTCTGTTAGGTTCCCTAACTTCCAATGTGTATTTCCTTTATAGTAATGATAAACAGCTCTAGTGGAGTCTAATGTAATTGCTTGATCATAATAACTAATAGCTTCGGTATACCTTCCCCAATTATGCATTGACAACCCTATACAAGCGTGAGCTAATGCGTTTTCGGGCGATATCTCCATAACACTGAGAAAGCATTTATACGCTTCATGTTTGTCACCTTTTTCGCTGAATTCAAAGCCCCTATCCAGCAATTCCTTAACTTCGGTTTTAATGTCTTTAATTCAAATCCTTTCATAATCTAATAGCTATAGGTTAAATGGCCTAGCTGTTTATCTTTGGGAGCCAGAGGCCTTCTCTACTAGCTTTGCCGGTCTTTTTTCAGAAGCACCGCCGTGGTGACCAGGTAGAAAATTACAACAAAATATATTAAGACCCACCAGTGCAGGTCAAATGGTCCCTCAAAAGGGGCTATTTTTGTGTCCAGGGGAAAAGCATCGTTAATCTTGCAGATGGCGCCCCCCACCAGCTCATAGCCCCATTTGCTGATGGCGAGATAATAGAACCAGCGCACAAACTCAAACTTCACCTCGGCGGCTGGAACCACAGCACCTGACAAAGCCATTTGGGGAATCAGCAAGAGGGGGATGATGCTCATGGCCTTTTCCTGGTTGTTCACCAGAGCAGAGACTGTCAAACCCATCAAAATACTGGATAGGGATATGACAAAAAAGGCCAGAGAATTCATCCAGAAGTCTGGAAGCCCCAGACCCAATTTCATAATGCCAACCAGGAGCAGGGTCTGGATGATGGCAATCACTGACAAGACAGTTACTTTGGATAGGATGTAGGGAGCCAGTTTGAGCAGTACCATACGCTCGCGTTTATATACCGCTTCCTCCTTGATAATTTCCCGGGCGGCATTCATGGATCCCAGCCAGATGGCGGTCAACACGATTAAGCTGACGCATAGACTCTGATATAAACGGCGTTTGCTTTCCTGGGTATTAAGGTCGCCGGCCGTTTTCAACTCCTGGTTCAGAATATCGGGGGATTTTTGCGCAACCAAATCAGAGGCTTTAATCTCTACCTGCAGTTGTTCACGGGTATAGGGACTGGCCCGGAAAAGGGGTTCGGCTTGATAAAAAATGGACAGGATTACGGCCGGGATGACAATGGCCTGCAGGATCAGGAGCATCAGGTTGCGGCGGTCGCGCAGGATGATGGTGGCATAACGCTGGGTGAGCACCCACCATTGTTTCCAGGGGGAATGGTGGGCCCGATTCGATTTTACGGAATCAAGTGAGGCCGCAGTCTGGCTGACCATCTGCGGAGCAGTCATCCCGGTCGCAACGTGTTTGCTAAAATAGGGGGACTGCTGGTAAGCTTGAGCCCATTGCTGCGGGCTTCCATCCATATTGATGCGCTTATATATCTCGGCAAAATCCTGACATCCAAAATAGGATAGGGCTTCTGCGGGGGTGCCGAAGAAGGCTAAAAACCCATCTCGGGTAAGGAAAATCACTTTATCACAGAGGTGGATATTGAAGGTGGCATGGGTAACCAGCATAATGGTTCTACCCTGGTCGGCCAGTTTGCGCATCAATTCCATCATGACCTTTTCCAAACCCGGATCCAGGCCCGAGGTTGGCTCATCAAGGAAAAAGAGGCTGGGTTTGGTCAGTAATTCCACTCCGATACTGACCCGCTTGCGTTGACCGCCACTCAGGTTATGAACCATCTGGTGGCGTTGGCCTGATAATTCCAGTTCATTGATTACACTGTCAACAGTGGCGTTAATTTCACTGGAACTACTATCGTCAGGCATGCGCAAACGCGCCGCATAGGACAGAACCTCCGTCACGGTCAGTTCCTCATGCACGATGTCATCCTGCGGTACATACCCGATCAAGGAGCGGAAGGCATCATAGTTCCCGTAAAAATCGATGCCATTAACCAGGATGCGGCCATAACTGGCCGGGCTCATCCCGGTTAAAGCCCCGGTCAGGGTGGTCTTGCCTGCGCCGCTGCTGCCCAGGATGGCTACAAATTGCCGGGGTTCGATGACCAGATTGATGTTGTTGAGGATGGACTTTTGCGTACCATCAGCAAGTTGAACGACTTTGCCCAACTGCTGCACCTCGATCTTCACCTGTCCATAGGTCTGGTCATTTTCGGACAGATGGGTTCCATCAAAAACGTAGCTGTAATTACCGACATTGATTAACGAACCATTGTTGAGCGGAGTGGCGCGATTGATGCGAACTCCGTTTACATAGGTCCCGTTGGTGCTGTTCAAATCGCTGATATAATACGATCCGTTTTGATATTCAATTCGGGCGTGATGGCGGGAAACCATGGGGTGGTTCAAAACGATGTCACTGGATGCATCACGGCCAATGGTCAGGCTTCTCTGGGGAACCGACAGGACTCGAAAAGACGCATCATTTCCCATCCGAGATTGATCGTCATGGTCTTTTATGAGCTGGAAGCGGAACAAGAGCTTGCCGATTTCGATTCGGTCATCCGCGCCAATGAACGTGGGCTGGGTCACTTTCCGATCGTTTACAAAGGTCCCGTTGGTGCTGCGCAGATCTTCTAATTGAAGCTGACCGCCGGGTAGAAGCGTGAGGCTGCAATGGACCCGGGAAGCCTGATCATCATCAATCACCAGAACGCATTGCTGGGCATCCCGGCCTATGTAAACAGGGGCTGTACCGATGGGCAGGTCTCTGCCTTGAAAGGGGCCGTCAATAATGGTTAAACGATTCACTACATCACCGTCCAAGAAAGATTAGGGGCTTCTGTTTCATGGGAGCTCATCCTTTGGGTTGTTTTTTTCCTTCTGTTGATAGGCAAAAGAAACTGCTACCAGTATGAGACCTACGATGGTGAGGATAATAATGCGGAATACCATTTCCATACCGCTGAGATCAATGAACAGGACTTTGAAAGTAGTGAGTATGAACAATCCCAGAGACAGATAGCGGAATACCCTGGCATTCCCTATTAGCCCGCCAAAAAACATAAAGAGGGCTGCCAGCACCCAAATCAAGGATACGGAAAAGTTCTGTGAAAAGCCCCAATGAAAATAGGCCAGGGTATTTCCCACTTCCCAATCGACATAATTTAAACCGTTCAGCAGAGCTCCGATGGCCAGAGCCCAACTCAGGGGTTGAGCAAACGAAGAAGGACGTGGGGGATGGAAAAAGGTATAGGCGGCCAGAATGAAACCGGCTATTGCCAACCAGGAATTCAATGAGTGGCTGTTAAAAAGCGGATAATAGAGAGCTTCTCCATACCCGGGAGCATTGACCCAGGTAGAGAGAGCCAGGACAATCAGCAAGATCAGCCCCGACCCATGGACCAGGGGAATTTGGGTCCGGTAACCGGCATAAACCAGAACTACCGCTTCTACCAGCCAGGCGGTAGCCATCCATTGCCATTGAAAGTGAAGGGGAACAGCGATCGTAAGGAAGGCTAAACCGGTTCCCAAGAATACTAAAAATAGCAGGCGGTCAGCCGGGTTGTTTTTAATCAGCCAGCGGCTGGTCAGGAGATAAAGCAGCGCCAATCCCACCGCCAACCAGGCCAGCCAGCTATTGTATTCGGCATGAAGATTATCATAACTGGCAGCAAAGAAGAAAGCGGCATTCATGATCAAAATAAATAATTCTCCGGCACCGGATAGCAGCTTCTGTCTTGCGTTATTAAGGAAGGTGAGAGAACCAAAAATGAGGAAAAACAGGAAAAGATAAACCTCTCGAATTCCGGTGGAAACTGCTGGACCGGAAACCAGCGAATAGGTGATATAAACCAGAATGGTGCCCACCAGGGCCAGGGCGTTTAAGATCCGCCAGTTGCGATAATAGGCCAGATATAGCACAGCCAGATCCAATATGCTGATATAGCTCAATAAGGCCACGATATTGTTGTTGTGACTGTCCACCAGGAAAGGGGCCATGAAGCCACCCAGGGTGGAGACAAAAGCCAGGCCCAGTGCATCTTGCCGGTTGGCCAAGAGCCCCCCGGCCAGGGCGGCCAGGACCATGATCAGAAAGGCTGTATAGCTTGGCAGTAAATGGTACAAGCTGACTGCTGCAACGGTGCTCAGGTATATGATTGCAATGCCGCCCCCGGAAACCCCTTGAGCAAAATAGCGGTATCCTTTCCTGATTAGAAGATCGCCACAGAGTAGGAATGCGGCCCCGATGACGTAGCCGATTGCCACCTGGCCCCGAGGACCAATCCATCCATTATCAAAAGAATATTTCAAAAAATAGGCAACAGCAAAGAACAGAACAATGATTCCCACCCGGTTAAGCAGGCGTTTCCCGATCAGACTTTCCAGACCGTCCCGAAAAAAAGGTTCTTTGGTGCTGGAAGCAGAAGGGGAGGCATCGGATTCCGGTGGTCTTGCACCAGCGACCCGGGGAGGGGAAATGACAGCTTTATTCGTCCCTGGTTCAAGCCGGGCGCAGCTTGCTTCAAGAGCTGAAAGCCTTGTTTTAACGCTTTCCAATTCCTGAGCCAGCTTCTGTAACTGATCTTGATCTTCCAAATCTCTTCATCCTCTCCAAATGGTTAACCGGTAATACCCTAACCGTTTGCTTATCAGAAGAAAAGTATATTATTGGCACAATGTAGTTCGTGTCGACAGCAATTCATACCAAATACTATTCGCTCCTGATAGCCATATACCTGCCTGACTAGGCGCAGTTTGGCTAGTTAAGGAACAAAGAAGCACAGGGAGTTCTCAAACCCTTGGAGAAGAAAATTCAGGTAACAGCAGGAAAAATGACACAGATCCAGAATAATAATACCAATGTATATTATGGTCATGAAGGCCATGCTGTCATTGATGATAAATTGATAGGAACGAATAATCAGACCACGAAGGCTGACAACCCGCCAGGAGCGGGAGCAATCTGCGTGGTCTTTGTTGTGCCAGGTTCTTGTGGAACCAGGCTTTCGAACAAATTATTATGGATGAGGTTCTGCGACTTGCAGCAGGCATTCTCCAGGGGAGTTGGGTTTATTATGACTTTCAATATGCTATACTTATCGAAGAAAAATCTTAGCCAAGCCAGAATTGGAGGATCTACTGTGAAAATCGCAGTTGTTGACGGCCAGGGTGGGGGAATCGGCCGGATAATTGTGGAGAAGCTACGACAGGAGCTTGATCAGAAATGCAGCATCATTGGTCTGGGTACCAATGCGGTAGCTGCATCGGTTATGCTTCGGGCCGGAGCCAACGAAGGCGCCAGCGGTGAGAACGCGGTCATATTTTCCGCACCGCGAATGGACCTCATCGTCGGTTCGGTGGCGGTGATCGCGGCCAATTCTTTTTCCGGTGAGCTGAGCCCCAAAATGGCCGAGGCCATTGCCAGTTCCCCGGCGTTTAAGATCCTGCTCCCTTTGAATCGCTGTGGTATAAGTATTGCCGGGGTAGCGGATGATCCCTTACCCATACAGGTGGATCAAATGGTGGTGCAGGTGAAAGATTTCTACCAACAATTTCGCAATGAATGCCGCTAATGTAGAAAGGTGGATGCGTTATGTGTAAAAATATGCCTCCTCTAGAACTGGCCATTCAATTTCATGGACACATCTGTCCGGGCCTTTTAATGGGGATTCGGGTGGCAGAATTTGCCCTGGAGTACCTGGGTGTGGAGCCGGATAGTGATGAAGAACTGGTGGCCATTGTGGAGACCGACTCCTGCGGAGTGGATGCGATTCAATCGATCCTGGGCTGCACGTTTGGTAAGGGAAATCTGATTTTTAAAGACTATGGCAAAAACGTTTACACTATAGCCCGGCGGGACACGAATCGAGCGGTGCGCATCGCCCAGAAATTCGGAGTAAAATTCGGCCCGGAGTGGCCGCGCTATCGAGAATTGGCCAACCAGAAGAACCTGAGCGGGGAAGAGCTGAACGAAAAGGAAAACCTGATCGGGATCATCTTTGAAAAGCTGATGACAATGCCTTTTGAAGAGCTTTTTACCAGCCGGGATGTTGAAATGGAGCTTCCCGAGAAAGCCAGAATTGCAGGGACTGTACAGTGTGAGTCCTGCGGAGAAGGAGTCATGGAAAGCCGGACTTTTGTTAGTGAAAAAGGAGTTTTGTGCCAGCCGTGTGCCAGCAAAGAGGGGGTTTAATCGATGTGTGAATCCAATGTCTATTTGAACCGGGAGGGAAATGAAGAACTGGTCATGGAGCGGGTGGACCGCATTGTTCCCGGACTTGATGACAATGTCTTTCTGGAGAATATTTTTGGCGAACGCAAAGTCTTGCGGGCTAGAATCAAGGAAATGGAATTGGTGCATCACCGCATCGTCCTGGAAGAAATCCCCGAAGAGCAAAGCGCGGTGGATACTGAAATCTGGATCGAGCCGCAGACCGATCACGGGCACTTTCATGCTGGAGAAGACGTAGCTTTGAAGGTAATGAAGGGTTATAATATGAAACCTTCCGACCTGGATATCTCTCAGGTCCGGGCGGTGATGGTCAACGAGGATGGGCAGAATCAGGTGGAGATTCACATGCACCATGGCGTTGGCGAGATCAACATTGGCCATGAAACCGATGGCTTGATTCAGCTGTTTGTGCAGGAAAATACGGATAAAGACCGCTATGGGAAAATCGTTCTGGAAATTGGGCACCATCACCACCATGAACTTCAGCCATTGGGTCTGCCTTTGGAAATCGTGCCCTGCGGGTACAGCCACGCTCGTATGGGAGAGCAATATGAGATTGTGGTACTGAAGGATGGGGCTGCTTTGCCCGGGGTGGAAGTAAAGGCTACCTTTGCAGGAACCCACAGCCCCGATTACCCCCACCGTTTGATAACAGGAAGCGATGGAAAAACCCGGCTCTTTTTATCAGCCCGGGGCAACTATCTTTTTACCGTCAGTGTCGATAATGTGATTAGTACCTTTACCCTGGTGAAGAGTTTCTAGTTTTAACATCAGATACCGATTCGAACAGCAGGTCCTTCTGAAGAAGGACAAGAAATTCGAACTGATTTATTTCAAACTCAAAATAATGTAGGACCTATCAACCATGAAGGTGTTAGGTGGCGAGAAGCCACCGAATGCTGTCATGGTTGTTTTTTTGTGCCTGGAAGGTTATTGAAATGCGGGCAGAACCTGCTTGGAAAGCTGACCGGGTTGTAAGGAGGTGAAAGAAGCAGAGGCCAATAAGTGCCACTAAATACTATGTGGGAGGGATATAATTGAGTGCGATCTTAACTGATGGGGTCATTAAAGTCGAGGGAACCTGCAAGGCCTGCGACCATTGCACCTCGGTCTGCCCTACCGGTGCCATCTCAGGCTGGCTGGGACAACAGCACCATATAGACCCCAAAAAATGCTTGAACTGTGGACAATGCCTGATAAACTGCCCCTTTGAAAGGATTACTGAATCCAGTATGGTAGACCAGGTAAAGCAGGCCTTGAAGGACCCGAACAAGTATGTGGTCGTTCAGGAGGCTCCTGCAGTCCGGGTAGCCCTGGGAGAGCCCTTTGGACTGCCCCCGGGCACCAATGTAAAAGGTAAAATGCATGCCGCTCTGCGTAAGCTGGGCTTTAAACAGGTTTACGACACCGAGTTCACAGCCGACTTGACGATCATGGAGGAAGGCACCGAACTGATCAACCGGGTTTTCAATGCGGTGGGAGCGGTAAAGGACGAACATGCCGGTCCTCTGCCCCAGTTTACTTCCTGCTGCCCGGCCTGGATCAGGTATGCAGAAGTGAACTATCCCAAAATAATTCCCTACCTGTCCTCCGCCAAGTCTCCCCAGCAGATGTTCGGTGCAGTGGCCAAGACCTATGCCGCTCAAAAGCTGGGTGTTGACCCAGCCAAGATGTATGTAGTTTCCGTGATGCCCTGCACAGCCAAAAAGTATGAATGCGAGCGCTCTGAGTTCATATCCAGCGGATATAAGGACGTCGATGCGGTGATTACCACCCGGGAACTGGCTGACCTGATCAAGGAAAACAAGATCGATTTCCTCAACCTGAAAGACGAACAGGCGGACAAACTTATCGGTTCCTCAACCGGTGCAGCTACCATTTTCGGGGTTACCGGCGGGGTTATGGAAGCTGCTCTGCGTACTGCCTATGAAATCCTAAGCGGGCAGACTCTGGGTGATGTGGAGATCAAAGCGGTCCGCGGCCGAGCGCCGGTGCGCGAGGCCAGCGTCGATATTCCCATCAAAGCCCTGGGCGGCAAGCCCTTGACCGTGAATGTGGCCATTGTTACCGGAACCAAGAATGTGGCCCCGGTTATTGAAGACGTCCTGGCTGGACGCAGCAAGTACCATTTCATTGAAGTGATGAACTGTCCCGGCGGCTGCATCAACGGCGGTGGGCAGCCCATTCGGCGTGATATGGACTAGAGAAGGAGGTGGCATTTCATGAATATTTTTTCGGATCGAGAGGGTATGACCCGGCGCCAGTTTTTTAAAGGCACTGGCTTGCTTCTGGCAACTGCGGTCGTCACCGGCATATTCGCCAAACTTGGCTTTGATGCGTCGGCGGCCAGCGACGATTATATCAACAAGCGCATTGCCGGGATGTATACCCTGGATGAGAGCATGACTCTGCGTAAATCGCACCTGAACCCGGAAATAGCGCAGATTTATAAAGATTTTCTGTCCCCCGGGGAAGTAAAGCCCCTAACGGAGAAATCGGAACGGTTGCTCCATACGAAATATGGAAAGGACATCCCGGCCTTAATCGAGGAACTGAAAAAACCAGGCGAATCTGGCACCCACCAGGCTGCCTAAGGAGGGTTATTGATGAGTGATGTGCAAGGAAAGGTTCTCAAACATGGCGGGCAGACCCGTAGTATGCACTGGATGCACCTGCTGGCCTTCCTGATTCTGGGCCTGACCGGTATCGGTTTTTATTGGGATATCGGGGTCATTTCCAATCTGTTCGGAGGACCGGCCAATGCTTCGCTGGTGCACCGTTGGACCGGGGTGGTATTCACGGTGGGGCCGGCGCTCTATATCTTTTTGAATTTCGATCGATTTTCCCGCTTCATTGATACTATATCTCATATAACGAAAGAGGATATGGGTTGGCTGAAAGTAATGGGGGGCTACCTGCCATTTATCAAAGTGGACCAGGTTCCGCCTCCGGATAAGTACAATGCCGGGCAGAAGATGCTGGGCTGGATGATTATCCTGGGCTGTCTGTTGATGATTCTTACCGGCTTCCCCATGTGGGTATGGCGGCACGATCTACCGCCCGTCTTCCTCAGCCTTTGCTACAATGTGCATTTCTGGACCGCTATCGTCTTGATCCTTCTGGTCGGCGGGCACTTTTTCCTGGCCGCCATCCACCCCAAGTCCCGGGTGGAATTCGGCTCCATGATGCTCGACGGCTACATCGACGCAGGGATCAGCGAACATCACAATGCCAAGTGGTATGCGGAACTGAAGCAAGTGGAATAAATCCTATTTTCCCATCTATTACTTGGGGCAGGTATGGCTGAACCATACCTGCCCCAAATTTAATCTTCACTACTAATTAATAGGGGAGAACCTGTGCGACGAGATTGCTATACGCATATTAATGCCTGAGTGGATAAGGCTTCATTTTCGATTCATAACGATATAACTTATGGCTCTTTGGGTTTGTTTTTGGTTTGTTATAGAAGGAATAATATGCCAGGTGTCGAATAATTATAATTGGAATTCGTTACGTGAAGTAATGCTTTAGGCTTTATAGAATTTGGGTCATTAGTGTTTCTATTCGGGGCGAAATGTCTTCTCTAGTATGCAACGTATAACCACGAAGGTTACTTTCTCTGCTGAAGCAGGGACGGTTTTTCGTGGTTATTTTGTTTTTTAGGGGGTGAACAGCGCTCAAAACCGCTCAATATTTGTAGAAGACTCCACATTGGGGAGTTCTGTCCATACCCACTGATATTAGTAAAATGGGAGTGAAGAATATGGTAAGAAAAATCTGGGCACTGTTAATCGTCCTGGCTCTATTTTTATCCCTTGTGGCTATAGCCGGATGTAATAAGAAAGATAATGCCATGACTAAGAAAGATGAATTGGTCCTGGCCCTTGTTACTGCGGAGCCTGATACAGGACTTGACACCATCACCGGTTGGGGTCGTTATGGCTCCCCCCTTTTTCAGAGCACCCTGTTAAGCAGGGATGTGAATTTAAACATTATCAATGACCTGGCTACTGGCTATGAGGTAAGCTCTGATGGGCTGGTCTGGACGGTAAAAATCCGTAATGACGTAAAATTCTCTGACGGTCAACCTCTCACCGCTGAAGATGTGGCCTTTACTTTTGACACAGCTGCCAAAAGCGGTTCCGTAGTGGATCTCAGCGTGATGCAAAATGTGCAGGTTATTGATCCGTATACAGTAAAATTTACCCTGAAACATCCCGCATCCACTTTCGTGGTGCAGTTGATCTCCACGGGCATTGTTCCCAAACATGCTTATGGGAAAGATTATGCTGAAAAACCGTTAGGTTCAGGACCATTCAAATTTGTGCAATGGGATAAAGGACAGCAGTTGATCGTAGAAGCCAACCCCTTGTACTACCGGGAAAAACCCGCCTTCAAGAAAATCACCTTTCTTTTCCTGGCGGAAGATTCGGCCTTTGCTGCGGCTAAATCCGGAAAAGTCGATATTGCAGTGATTCCTGCCACTTTGGCCCGACAAAATGTGCCTGGCTATACTCTGTTGGCCCTGCAGACGGTGGATAATCGCGGCATTGGATTTCCCACTGAAAAAGCTGGAGGGAAAACCAAAGAAGGCTACCCGATCGGCAATGACGTGACTTCCGATATAGCGATTCGTAAAGCTATCAATATAGGCATTGATCGGAAAGCCATGGTGGACGGGGTTTTGGATGGCTATGGAACGGTCGCTTATTCCGGGTGTGATCACCTTCCCTGGTGGAACCCGGATACAGTCATTACGGATAAGGATATTGAAGGAGCTAAGAAGATCCTGGCCGATGCAGGATGGAAAGACCTCAATGGTGATGGGTTTCTGGAAAAAGGCAGCGTAGAGGCCCAGTTCACATTGCTTTATCCAGCCAGCGACCAGGTTCGGCAGTCCCTGGCCATAGCCGCTGCCGACCAGATTAAAGCTCTAGGCATCAAGGTGACCGTTGAGGGCAAGAGCTGGGATGATATCCAACCATTGATGCATGCCAACCCGGTGCTTTTCGGTTGGGGTAGCCATGATCCCCTGGAGATGTATAACCTGTACTACAGCAAATCAGGGGGTGTGGAGTGGTATAATGCGGGCTTCTATCGCAATCCTACTGTAGACGCTTATCTAGATAAAGCCCTGGCGGCTAACAGTGAGGCAGAAGCGCTGCCCTACTGGAAAAAGGCTCAATGGGACGGCCAAACCGGATTTAGCGCACTGGGAGACGCACCCTGGGCCTGGATGGTAAATATCAAGCACCTCTATCTGGTGCGTAATGATCTGGAAATAGGAAAACAGAAGATCCAGGTGCACGGCAGCGGGTGGCCGCTCACCGACAATATTGCCAATTGGCATTGGAAGTAAAAGAAGGGGTCGTTGCCAAGTTGCGTTTAAGAAATATACTCCGTTATATGGGCGGAAAACTGCTTAGAATCGCATCGCTGCTCGTGGTGCTGTGCGGCCTCAGTTTCTGGCTGCTCAGTCATTCCCCAATTGATCCGGTACGGGCTTATGTGGGTGCTGACATGCTGCGGGTGGGGCCTGAGCAGAGAGAACAGATTGCAGCCCACTGGGGGCTTGACCAACCACCGCTGGAGAGAGGTATACGCTGGGCTTCAGCGGTTTTGCATGGTGATATGGGCACCTCCATGATTTTTCGTCTTCCAGTTATGACGGTGGTTAAGGAACGATTTGCGGCTTCCCTGGCCCTTATGGGATTGGCCTGGTCATTTTCGGGAGTATTTGGCTTCCTGCTGGGCATTCTGGCTGGTATGAAACAAGGGACTTGGACGGACCGCCTGGTTAAATGGTACTGTTTAACCCTGGCCTCCACCCCTACGTTCTGGCTGGGACTGCTTCTGCTGATGGTTTTCTGTGTGTGGCTGCGTTGGTTTCCGCTGGGTCTGGGGGTGCCGGTCGGGGTTTTAAGCCAGGATGTCACCCTAACTGATCGCATCTATCACTTGATCCTTCCAGCGCTGACCTTGAGCATCATCGGCGTGGCCAATGTGGCCTTGCATACCCGGCAGAAGCTCATTGATGTCTTGAACAGTGATTATGTGCTCTTTGCCCGGGCTCGCGGCGAGGAAGGCCTGCAGCTTTTCTGGCGTCATGGCCTGCGAAATGTGGCTTTGCCCGCCATTACTTTACAATTTGCTTCCTTTGGAGAATTGTTTGGCGGCTCGGTACTGGCCGAGCAGGTATTTTCCTACCCGGGATTGGGGCAAGCCACTGTGCAAGCTGGATTAAGAGGGGACCTGCCTTTGCTGTTGGGCATAACAATTTTTAGTGCCCTGTTTGTATTCAGCGGCAACCTTATCGCTGATCTCATTTATCTGTGGGTGGACCCACGGATTCGAAAGGAGGGCAGCGTATGACCGAGTTGGGTCTGGGCAAGCTCTCTCATTCTCCGGCCTGGACGTTGAATCGCCGGCAGCTGACCTTGATACAAACGGGGCTGGCAGCGCTGCTGCTCCTGGGAGTCATCATCACAGGTCTGCTACTCAGTGACGAGAGGATCAGCACCCATTTTCAGGCGCGCTACCTCGCCCCGTCTCTGCAGCATCTTTTCGGTACGGACTGGTTGGGCAGGGATATGCTCACACGCAGTCTCAAAGGTCTCACCTTAAGTATAGGAGTTGGTTTCCTGGCTTCCACGGTCAGTGTGTTGATCGCACTGACTTTGGGTATGGCAGCAGCCACCCTGGGCCAGGCTGTCGATGCTGTCATCGGCTGGTTGGTGGATCTGTTCATAGGAATGCCCCACCTGGTATTGATTATCTTAATCGCCTTTGCTTTGGGTGGCGGGATGAAAGGCGTGGTGGTTGGAGTCGCCCTTACGCATTGGCCAAGTCTGACCCGGGTCATTCGGGCTGAAGTCTTGCAGCTGCGATCGGCTGAATTTGTCCAGATATCGCGTCATCTGGGACGCTCCCGCTGGTGGGTGGCTACCCGGCATATTATGCCTCATGTGATTCCGCAGCTTCTGGTGGGGCTGATTCTTCTATTCCCCCATGCCATTTTGCATGAGGCAGCTGTAACCTTTCTGGGTTTGGGTTTATCTCCGCATCAGCCTGCTATCGGCATTATTCTTTCAGAGTCGATGCGCTATTTATCCACAGGTATGTGGTGGTTGGCTTTTTTCCCGGGGTTGTCATTGCTGCTAATCGTAAGGGCTTTCGATATCCTGGGCAACAACCTGCGCATGTTATCTGATCCCTATAGCGCCCATGAGTAATTGGTCAGAGGCTGAGTTTATAAGAAGGAAGGTGAGATGAATGAGCGCTGCACTTCCCCATGGTGAATTAGAGGGCTTGCGATATAGGATGAAAATCACCGGTTCCAAGCAAGAATCTTCTATTGCCATTGAAGGGCTGCCACCACAGGCAATACTGGAAGTTGAGGATTTGTCAGTATCCTTCACCCAGTACACCAGCGGTTTAAAGCAGCAGGAACTGCAGGTTATTAGCAACCTTGATGTAGCGATTCATCCTGGTGAGATTGTGGCGGTGGTGGGTGCCAGCGGGTCGGGTAAAAGCCTCTTAGCCCATGCTATCCTGGGCATTTTGCCTGGTAATGCCTCCATCACCGGGTCTATTCGTTATGCGGGACAGGAACTTACTGAAAAGCTTCAGACCAGACTTAGAGGGAGGGAAATTGCGCTTGTTCCACAATCGGTAACCTACCTGGATCCGCTCATGCGGGTGGGAAAACAGGTGGGCAGCAGTATAAAAGATGGGGACCCAACAAATGTGTTAGATCAAGTTTTTCGGCGCTACCAACTGCAGCCCGGTGTTAAACGCCTCTTTCCCCATGAGCTTTCTGGAGGTATGGCCAGGCGAATCCTGGTGGCTACGGCTCTGTTGAGTGAAGCTCGCTTGATTATTGCTGACGAACCCACCCCGGGGCTGGATCCGGCCGTATTAGGGGAAACCCTGAGTCACTTCCGGGAGCTGGCCGACCAGGGCCGGGCCGTCATGCTCATTACCCATGATATTGAAACCGCATTGAATATTGCCGATCGTATCGCAGTTTTTTATGCAGGCACTACCGTGGAAGTGGCACCTGCTGAAGACTTTTGCGGACAGGGGGAAAGCTTGCGCCATCCTTACAGCCAGGCTCTATGGAGAGCTTTGCCGCAAAACGAGTTCCATCCAATCTCTGGTTTTCAGCCCCACCCCCAGGCCTTGCCCAAGGGCTGCCTTTTTGAGCCGCGCTGCTGCATGGCCACAGAGGATTGCGCTCGGCTGCGTCCCGGGGTGAGTCTAGTCAGGAATGGAATGGTGAGGTGTTTTCATGCTTCTTGAAGGTCGTAACATAGGATTTCATTATGGAAAAGGCAACTGGGTGTTGCGAGGAATTAACATCGAAATGAACCCAGGAGAAATCATTGGTCTTTCCGGGCCCAGCGGTTGCGGTAAAACTACTTTGGGACGCATTCTGGCCGGTTATGAACGGCCTCAGGAGGGCCATGTCCGCCTGAACGGTGCCCCACTGCCCAGGGAGGGCTATAATCCCGTGCAACTGGTCTTTCAACATCCGGAAAAGGCCGTAAATGGTAAGTGGAATATACAACATATCCTTAACGAAGGATGGCAGCCAGATCAGGATTTATTTGTGTCTCTAGGTATTGAGCCGGGCTGGATGAAGCGCTGGCCCAATGAACTGTCAGGCGGCGAACTGCAGCGTATCTGCGTGGCCAGGGCACTTGGGCCTCAAACCAATTTTCTCATCGCTGATGAGATGACTACTATGCTGGACGCTATAACTCAGGCCCAGATCTGGCAAGTCTTACGGGGTGTTGCTGAGAAGCGCCAAATAGGCGTCCTGGTGGTAAGCCATGAGGAACATTTGATTAGACGCCTTTGCCACCGAGCGATTCATCTGAAGTCGAACGTTTGACATTCTTATGAAAAGGGCCAGAAATATTTCTGCGGCATTTGCAGGATTACCAGGGATAATGACGAATACTATCTATGAAATTAGTACCACGAAGGTGCTTATCATTGCCTGGGAAACTCAATTGAATAGATTTCAGATAATTATGCCATGAAGGTATTTATTCAGGTTTGCATCTTCATGGTATTTTTGTTTGTTCAAAAAGAATTGAGTTTTCCGATTGACGCACAATATTATTGGGAGGTTTCGTCATGCATATTCCAGACGGTTATTTGAGTCCGCTGACTGCCGTTCCTCTTATGGCTGTGATGGTGCCGGTGTGGGGAGTTGCGGTAAAAAAGGTCAGAGAGACCGTGAAAAAGAAAGATGTTCCCTTACTCGCAGTGGGAGCTGCTTTCAGTTTCACGATTATGATGTTCAATATACCCATACCAGGAGGAAGTTCGGCCCATGCCGTGGGCGCGGTTCTTCTGGCAATACTTCTCGGGCCATGGGCTGCCACCATTGGCGTCTCTGTGGCCTTGTTGATCCAAGCACTGGTCTTTGGCGATGGCGGGATTCTAGCATTCGGGGCCAATTGCTTCAATATGGCCTTCATCATGCCTTTCGCTGGATATTTTGTGTATAAATTGATCCGCGGAAATTCAGAGATCTTATCTGGTCGGGCTATTTTTGCTGCGGCTCTGGCTGGCTATGTCGGCATCACCCTGGCCGCCCTTTGTGCCGGAATTGAATTCGGCACCCAGTACTCTCTATTCAAAGCTGCAGACGGCACTCCACTGTACTTCCCTTATCCCCTGAAGACTGCAGTGATAACCATGGTTGGAGCGCATCTGACCCTGGCTGGTCCTTTGGACGCTGTAGCAACCGCTTTGGGAGTCTGGTTCGTGGGAAGCAGTTACCCGACTTTGCTCCCCAGGGATGCCAGACTGATTACCAACAGTTAAAAAATGTGGAGGTGAAGTAAGTGTTTCAACAATATAAGAAATTGTGGATAGCCCTGATTGCTTTGATTATCATAAGCCCGCTGGGAACTCTTACCCAGGGCACAGCTTTTGGGGAGTGGGGAGCCGATGAATTAAAAGAAGTACTGGGCTTTGTCCCCCAGGGATTCGAGAAGATGTCCGATTTGTGGAGTCATGTGCCCTTGCCCGATTATAGCGTACCCGGTTTGCCGGACAGCTTCATGGGTACTGCCGGGGGCTATATCCTCTCAGCGGTGGTGGGAGTTGGACTGATTTTAATCGTTATTGCTATTTTTTCCAGGTTTGTGAAAGAATGAAGGAACATAATTCTGCAAGACCCTTAATACTTCCTGAATGGATGTGGGATCCATCAACTGCGTCCTCCCATCCAGGAGGCCGCCCTTCGCGATTTTTGAGCAAGACCGTCCATGATATCCAAGAGGTTCTGGCTGAAGATCTCAGGAACGAGCATTTTGCCTCCTGCGAGGGATTATTGCAGAAACTGGATCCCCGCGTTAAACTTCTGGGGGCAATCCTGCTGATTATCGTTGCTGGTTGGAGTCGAAGTATACCGGCGCTCATCTTCCTTGCCATATTACCGGTAGCTCTCATGTGGGCTTCTTCGCTGCCGGTTTGGAATCTGGAAAAGAGGATTTGGGGATTCATACCACTGATGACTCTCCTGGCCGCAATACCGGGGATTTTCAGCTTCTTTAATCCTGGCCTACCCATACTGGAGGTATATCATAACCCTCAGGGAATTGCCTTTTGGGGGCTGCATATCAGTGGTCCTATTTATATCAGCAAGCAGGGAATCATGGCTGCCATGTTTCTCTTTTTGCGGGTAGGGGTGTCTCTGTCGATAGGGTCCTTACTAATTCTTACCACACCGGTGGCCCGTTTGCTAAAATCCATACGGGTGCTCAGGGTGCCGGTGCTGCTGGTCATGACCATCGAAATGAGTTATCGCTATGTCATTCTGCTTCTGGGGTCTTCTCTGGAGATGTACGAAGCCAGAAAAATGCGGACAGTAGGGAGCATGTCAGCCAAAACCCAGAGAGAATTAGCCGGATCATCTATGGCGGCACTTTTCGCGCGTAGCATGGCTTTATCTGAAGAAGTATATCAATCCATGGCGGCCCGGGGTTATACTGGAGAAGCTGTGAGTATTGATCCTTTGGCCTGGCGGAAGTTGGACATCATTTCTTTAACGATTATAATAGTTCTAGCACTTGTCATCGTTATTGGAGGAGCAGTCTTTGGATAAGACTTTGTTTTCACTGAAGGATGTTGGGTTTTGCTATCAGAAAGAGAGTCGCCTTTTCAACGGAGTGACTTTGAATATCAACGCGGGGGAAAGTGTTTGTCTGCTGGGAGCCAATGGATCAGGAAAATCCACATTGCTAAAGATATTCTGCGGCCTGGTTTTTCCCTCAGCAGGAACTTTTTGTGCGTTTGGCGAAGAAATTAACGAAGATCTTTTGGAAGACGATTTCTTTGCCAAACAATATCACCGCCGGGTGGGTTTTGTTTTTCAGAATTCGGATGCCCAGTTATTTACCACCCGGGTTTGGGATGAGATTGCTTTTGGGCCGTTGCAGGTGGGAATTAACAGCGACGAGGTCCGCAAAAGGGTGAATGATGTGGTGACGATTCTTCACATCGAGGATCTGGTAAATCGCTCCCCCTATCGGTTGAGCGGCGGAGAAAAAAAGAAAGTAGCCTTCGCTTCGGTCCTGGTTATGAATCCGGAAGTGCTTATTATGGACGAACCAACCAACGGATTGGACCCCAAGACCCAGCGGTGGTTGACAGAGTTGATTATTCAATTAAACGGAGCCGGGCGGACCATCATCACAGCTACACATAATCTGGAGCTGGCCCATGCTATTTCACGCCGGGCGCTGGTTCTGGCCGAGGACCATCAGGTGGTTGGTGACGGACCCACGCATGCTATTTTGGAGGATCGGGAACTGCTCATCCAGGTCAATTTGATTGATGAGTACAGCCATGTGCACGGAAGTCAGGAACACATTCACCGCTATACTCACGGGTAGCATATGACGATTCCCCACGAATTGGGGTACAGAATGTCCAAATATCATGTATAATTGGTCACAGAGGTCAATTCTTGTAGATTTTAGGTCTTGATAAAACGAACAATACGGTATATAAATTATATAATGTGGCGGGGGAGTGTGCGTGCAACGCAACTCACTGAACCGTCGGAAAAATATTTCGGTTCGCCTGCAGCACCTGGCTAAAGAATCATTCTAATCAGGTGCAGATTCTCAGAATACATACCTGTAATGAATACAGGTTTGGGGATCTTTAAAACCCGTAAGTCTCCGAGCATGACATCCTAAGGCTTTGCTAGGGGTGTCAAGCCGAAAGGGTATAGTTGGAAACGGTTATACCTTCTGTTGAAAAGGAGATGCTCAGTTCAGGCAGGAAATACTAAGCGTGCCCATGAAGGGTTCATTCAGTCCTGAAGGATTGACTGCTTATGTATTTGTGCATAAAACTCAGCATTTTCTTGCTGAGTTTTTTTCGTGGGCCAAATACATGGGATAACTACCTGGCATAATACGGGTAGGGGGTGCTTGCCGTGCATGAATTATCGCTGATGCAAAGTGTAATGGATACTGTTAGGGATGGCGCCCAAAACAATAATATTATTCGGGTCAAGAAAATAAAATTAGTTATTGGAAAACTATCCCAGGCTCTCCCGGACAGTCTTCAGTTTGCGTTTGAAGCATTATCCAGCGATAGTCTGTTTCAAGGTGCGGTCTTGGAGATTGAGGAGAGAAGTATTAAAGGTCATTGTCAGGCGTGTGGGAGCCAATTTTCTATTCAGGATGACTATTGTTTCATTTGCCCTGTTTGCCAGGGCTTCCACGTAGATGTAATCGAAGGTCGTGAATTATTCATCGATTACTTTGAAGGAGATACATTATAGTGGTTCAGGTTAAACTGGAAAGCCATATATTAGGAGCCAATGACCTGTTAGCCCGAAAGAATCGGACGGTCTTTCAACAGAACAGGATCCTAACCATCAACTTGATGAGTTCTCCCGGAGCGGGCAAAACTACGATTCTGGAAAGAACCATAGAGGCATTAGCTGATCGGACCGGAATAGCAGTTGTCGAAGGCGATCTGTATACGGATCAGGATGCCCAGCGTATCGAGAAAAAGGGAGTAAAAGTGGTTCAGATCAACACCGGGGGAACCTGCCACCTGGATGCGGGCATGGTGGACAGGGCCTTTCAGCAGGTGGTATATCCGGACTTGCAGTTGTTGTTTATTGAAAATGTCGGCAATCTGGTATGCCCGGCTGAGTTTGACCTGGGAGAAGATTTCCGGGTCGTCATTACCAGCACTACCGAGGGAAATGACAAAATTACCAAATACCCGCTGATCTTTCGGGAGGCCAAAGTGGTGATCTTAAATAAGATAGACCTTTTGCCCCATACCGATTTTAGCCTGGAACAATTCCATGCCGATATCGGGCGGATCAACCCGGAAGCGATTATTTTTATGGTTTCAGGCCGGACAGGGCAGGGAATAGATGAATGGAACCAATGGTTGTTTGAGGAGGTGAGATTGAAAATATCCACCTTGTAAACAACTTGAGGTATAGAGTGGGAAAAAGGATTTTGTAACAAGATTAAGTTGGGAGGAATGCAAAAAATGCCGACCAAACTGAGCCGTCGCGACTTTCTAAAACTTTGCGCGGGTTCGGCTGCGGCTGTATCCCTGTCGGGATATCTGGCACCATTTATGGCCCAGGCCGTAGCAGACGGAGCTCCCCCGGTTATTTGGATCCAGGGAGCATCGTGCACCGGATGTTCAATATCTCTTTTGAATACTGTGCATCCTGATATCAAGGAAGTCCTAACCAAGGTCATCAGCCTGACCTATCACCCCAATGTAATGGCTGCCGCAGGCGATATGGCCATCAAGAATATGTATGATGTAGCCGCCGCCAATCCGAAGGGATTCTTCCTGGTCGTTGAGGGAGCCGTCCCCACCGGAGCAGAAGGACTGTACTGCACCGTGGGAGAACGGGATGGAAAACCACTTACCTTTGAAACCATCGTGAAAGAGATCGGCGGACAGGCCAAAGCCATTCTGAACTTCGGCACCTGTTCTGCTTATGGCGGGATCCCGGCTACCAGCCCCAACCCCACCGGCTGCAAACCCGTATCTGCCATTGTGAAGAATGTTCCAATGGTCAACGTACCCGGTTGCCCGCCCCATCCTGACTGGATGGTGGGAACCATTGCTCATGTGCTGCTTTACAAAGATTATCCGGCAGTAGACAGCTTTGGACGTCCCAAAATGTTCTTTGATAAAATTATCCATGATAATTGCCAGAGAAGACAGTACTTCGATAATGCCATATTTGCCAAGAACTTCGGCGATATGGGCTGCATGCTGGAATTAGGCTGCAAAGGGCCTTATGCTCATTGCGACGCCACCACGCGCCTGTGGAACAATGGAACCAACTGGTGTGTAAAATGTGGTGCTGTATGCATAGGCTGCACCGAACCGCAGTTCCCTGCCTGGCCCATGTATGAAAGAATGCCGGATATGCCGATTGGACCTGCTACAGCAGCTACTGCTGACCAGGTTGGTCTGGTTCTGGGCGGTGCTACCGTTCTGACAATCGCAGGCCACCTGACTGGCAATGTATTAACTGGCAGAATTGGTTCCCACAAGGAAGAAGAAGCGAAAGAAGGTGAGAACTAATGGCGAAGATCGTTGTCGATCCCGTAACTAGAATAGAAGGCCACCTCAAACTCGAGGTTGAAGTCGAAGGCGGCGTAGTGGTAGATGCCTATACCGGCGGAACCCTATGGCGTGGCCTGGAACTGATCATGCAGGGCAGGGATCCTCGTGATGCTGAGCAGATCATGCAGAGAATCTGCGGCGTATGCCCTACAGCTCATGCTACGGCCGGAATTATGGCCCTGGACGATGCTTTCGGCATTGAGCCACCACCGGCAGGCAGAATCATCAGAAACTTGATTCTGGGCACCAACTACCTGCAGTCTCACATTCTCCATTTCTTCCATCTGGCAGCACTGGACTATGTGAAGGGCCCTGATATTGCTCCGTTTAAGCCTCGCTATGAAGCTGACTACCGGCTGCCGGCCGATATCAATGCCCAGGCAGTAGATATTTACCTGGAAGCCTTGACTATCCGCCGCAAAGCCCAGGAAATGCTGGCTATCTGGGGCGGCAAGATGCCTCACGTCCAGGCTATCGTACCTGGCGGTGTATCCGAAACTCCGGATACCTCCAAGATCTATCAGTACCTGACCAGCCTGGAAGAAATTAGCGACTTTATTGATAAGAAGTATGTTCCTACTGTAGTAGCTGTGGCTGGTGTTTACAAAGACTGGTACGACATCGGACGCGGCTGCCAGAATATGCTCGCTTATGGCGGCTTCCCCTTAGAAGAAGGCAAGGACTTTGTAGCCAAGAAGAAATTCTTCAACTCCGGTGTGTATATTCAGGGACAATACGGCGCATTGAATCCGAAAGTTATTGCTGAAGAAGTTCAGTACAGCTGGTATAAAGATGACACCGGCGGAAAGACTCCGGATATTGCTGTCATATCCCCTGATGTTAAGAAGAAAGACGCTTACAGCTTCTTGAAGGCTCCTCGTTACAATGGTGCAGTTATGGAAGTCGGACCTCTGGCCCGCCAGTGGATTAACAAGACTAAGGAAGTTACTGATCTGAAGGATCAAGCTTTCTCAGTAATGGGCCGCCATTTTGCCCGGGCTATTGAGACTCAGCAGATGGCAAAAGCCTGTAAAGACTGGGCCATGGAATTGACAAAATACGTTGGTCAGCCGGTTTGCACTCCGCATACCCTGCCCAAGACGGAAGTTGTCGGAATGGGCCTGGCCGAAGCCTCCCGCGGCGCTCTGGGACACTGGCACCGGATCAGCAGCGGCGGCCGCACCAAGGTTTACAACGCTGTTGTGCCTACCACCTGGAACGCTTCACCGCGTACCGGCAGCGGTGCTGCCACTGTGCGTGGACCTATGGAACAAGCTATCATCGGCACCAAGGTTGCCGACCCGAATAACCCGGTGGAATTGGTGAGAATCGTCAGGGCATATGACCCCTGTTTCGGATGCGCCATCCATCTCATGACACCGGACAAAAAGACTATCGCCCAGTTTGCTATTAACTAGGGGGTGTGAAAATGGTAAAAGTAATGGAGGACCGGCATTCCATATGGATCCGGATATTTCACTGGATCAATATGATTGCCATCACCATGTTAACCTTAACCGGCTTCTACATTCACGCTCCCCAAGCCTTTAGGCTGTTCAGCAGTATGGATGTTGCCAGAACAATCCATTTTGCCATGGCTTATGTTCTGATTTTTGGAGTTGTGGGTAGAGTCTACTATGCTTGCTTCGACAGCGAGTGGAAGAATATCGTGTACAGCCCAGTGAAGGATACTCTGAAGTTACCCAGTATGCTTAAGTATTATGCTTTCCTAGCCGATGATCATCCGTTCTATGGAAAGTACAACCCCGGTCAAAAGGGGATGTACACGGGTGTCCTGGTCATGGCCATACTTCAGGTTATCACTGGATTTATTATGTATAAACCCGCTATGTTCCTTGGTTTGTCCGGCTGGTTTTTCGGATTCATGACCGTACGGATCATACACTATGCCATCACTTGGATCTTAGTACTGTGCGTCCTATTCCATGTATACCTGGATATGGCTGAAGGACTGCCGATTCTAAAATCCATGTTTACCGGCAAGATCAATGCCGATTTCCATCATGGATACCATGAGGATGAGGCATAATAGTTTATAATGCTAAAGGCTAGGAGGCCCGCATGTGAAACGTATCATGGTAATGGGCGTAGGAAATTTGCTGCTACGGGATGAGGGTGTCGGGGTTCATGTGATCCGCTTGCTGGAGACCATGAATCTTCCCCCGGAAATCGAACTGGTGGATGGAGGAACCCACACCTATGACCTCCTGGACTTCTTTAGTGAGGCTGATCTATGTTTTGTTATCGATGCCATGGAAGCCGGAGGAGAACCGGGGACCGTTTACCGGGCTCCTCTGGAGGAACTGGGATTGGAACCCAAACGGGATCTCCAATCTCTCCATGACCTGCAATTTGCTGAAGCCATGGAAATGCTGCGCTTGATGGGGCATTCCCCCCAGGTCGTGGTATATGGAGTTCAACCACATACCATCGAGCTGGGGTTGGAATTGACTCCTGTGGTAGCCGAACAGGTTCCACGGGTTGCGGCCATGATTCAGGAGGAGATTAACTCCTTGTTCAATAATTGATCGGATTGTGTATCAGGTTGTATGAAAAATATTAATTAGGCATTGGTTTCCGTAGAATCATCATCCCTGATTGGGGGTGGGTTGCAGGCGAGTAATCGACTTCTGTGGCCCACCCTTTCAATTGCTCTGAAAGGAATTGTTTTTGGGTAGAAATAGGCCATAATATAGGATAATGGTCGCTGTGCAACCCAGTATCAGTCACCAAGTAGGATAAGGGGGCAATATGAGTATAAAAGCCTATGGCATCATCATAAAGGGTATTGTTCAGGGCGTAGGATTTCGCCCCCACGTTTATCGTCTGGCCATGGAGTTTAGCCTCAATGGCTGGGTGCTCAATTCCTCTTCCGGGGTGTTTATCGAGGTGGAAGGGGAGGAGGAAAAGCTGCAGGGTTTTATGGAAAAACTGCAGAAGGAACCTCCGCCTCTGGCTATGATTCGGAGCTTTGAACCCCGGCCTATTCCCAGCCCGGGATTTTCAGAGTTCTCTATCCGGCTGAGTGAAAGCCAGGATGAAAAAACGGTCATGATATCACCGGATATTGCCATTTGCACGGATTGTAAACGGGAAGTGCGGGATTCCACCGACCGGCGTTTTGGCTATCCTTTCACCAATTGCACCAATTGCGGACCGCGTTTTACTATTATTAAGGACGTGCCCTATGACCGGGCTAAGACCACCATGGCGCCCTTTCCCATGTGTCCGCAATGCCAGCATGAATATGAGGATCCGCTCCATCGGCGCTTCCATGCTCAACCGAACGCCTGCCCGGTCTGTGGCCCATGGGTGACGATGACTGATCATCAAGGGGTGCAGATTCCGGATCGTCCGGTGGATCTGCTTAAAGCGGGTAGGATTCTGGCGGTAAAGGGGCTGGGTGGTTTTCATCTAGCTGTGGATGCCCGTAACCGAGAGGCGGTGGCCTTATTACGCCAGCGCAAACGCAGAGATGTAAAGCCTTTTGCGGTAATGGTGCGGGATGTTGAAACAGCCGATAATTATTGCTTGATTGGTGATGAGGACAGGCAGGTCTTGACATCACCCCAGGCGCCCATTGTGGTGATGACTGCGCGGGAAGACAACGGTCTGCCGGCTGACATCATTCACCCGGGGCTGGATACGCTGGGGGTCATGCTGCCATATACACCATTACATTATTTGCTATTTGACCAGGATTTGCCCATTCTGATCATGACCAGTGCCAATATTAGTGATGAACCACTCATCTATGAAAATCAGACAGCACTGGAAAAACTGGGTGAGATTGCTGATTATTTTATGCTCCATAACCGGGAAATCTACAATCCTTGTGATGATTCGGTGGTGATTACAACTCCGCTCAAAACCGTGCAGTTTATGCGTAGAGCCCGAGGCTACGTGCCCATGGGGATACGCTTGCCGCGGGAAGGGCAGCCGGTGATGGCGGTAGGTGGGGAGATGAAAAACACTTTTTGTATGACCCGGCTGGGGGATGCTTTCTTGAGTCAGCACTGGGGCGACTTGACTCATTATTTAAATTATATAAATTTCCAAGACGGGATCGAGCGGTTTAAAAAAATGCTAGCCATCGAGCCGCAGGTGATTGCGCACGATCTCCATCCCAATTACCAGTCAACACGTTGGGCGAAAGAGCAGTCGGGGTGCCGGACCATTGCTGTGCAGCACCATTATGCTCATATGGCTTCGGTCATGGCCGAAAATCAACTGGATGGCGAGGTCCTGGGGATGATCTGTGACGGCACCGGGTGGGGGTTGGACGGAGCGGTGTGGGGCTGTGAGCTGCTGCGTGGGGATTATAGACAATTTCAGCGTCTCGGTCATCTAGGCTATTTGCCGCTTCCCGGGGGAGATGCAACCGTGAAAAAGCCCTACCGAATGGCTTTCACCTATTTAAAACAGGTCTTCGGATCAAAGGCGGGAGAACTGGCTGAACGCTTTCTTCCCGACCTGCAGAACCAGGAACGGGAAATACTATCCCGGCGCTTGAACCAGTCAGGATCAGAATTGTTAACTTCCTCTTGTGGGCGATTGTTCGATGCGGTGTCAGCTTTTCTGGGGATCTGCACGGTGAACCGTTATGAAGGGCAGGCAGCACCGGAACTGGAGGCTGTGGCGCGTATCGATGGCCAGGAGCCCTATTCCTATCGCCTGGAAAAGCAGGACGGCCAATGGATAATGAATCTCCTGCCCGCCTGGGAAGAGATGGTTGAGGAGCGCTTGCATGATAAATCCGTATCCCTTATCGCTGGACGTTTTCATGTAACGATGGTCCAGGTTTTTGCCCGGGCACTACAGTGTGCGCGGGATGAAAGTGGTTTAAATCGGGTGGTCCTCAGCGGAGGTGTTTTCCATAACCAACTGCTTCTGGTAGAATTGATGAGAAGGTTGGAAAGCTTGACTTTTGAAGTTTATCAGCATCGTCTGGTGCCACCCGGTGACGGGGGAATTGCACTGGGGCAAGCTGTAGTAGCAAGTGAGGTGTATGCATAATGTGTCTAGGAGTACCGGGGAAAATCATTGAACTCAAGGAGCATAATGTAGGTGTCGTCGACATTCAAGGCAACCAGGTCAGCATCAGTGTAGCCCTGACCCCCGAAGTAGAAGTGGGACAGCATGTGCTGGTCCATGCCGGTTTTGCTATGGAGATCATCGACGAAGAGGAAGCTTTGAAGACCATGGCTTTACTGGAAGAAATGATGAGTTACGGGGAGATGTCGATCGATGAGCCGAGATGATAAGGAATATACTCAGGCACTGCTGGGTGATATCCGCAGTGAGAAAAACCAATTTGCCTTGATGGAGGTATGCGGAACGCATACTATGGCCATCGCCAAAAGTGGAATCCGGGAATTGATACCGGATAATCTGCGCTTGTTATCAGGTCCGGGTTGTCCGGTCTGTGTTACCGCCCAGGGCGATATCGACGGCATGATTGAACTATCTAAGAATCCCGATGTCACATTGTTAACCTTTGGTGACATGATGCGGGTGCCCGGCACGGCAACCTCCCTTGCCGAGGAACGCAGCCGGGGAGCGGATGTTCGGGTGGTTTATTCACCTATGGATGCTGTGCAAATGGCAGCGGAGAATCCCCACCGCCAGATGGTGTTCTTAGGCATCGGGTTTGAAACCACCGCCCCCACAGTTGCCGTCAGTATTGAAGAGGCTTATCGGCGTGGTTTGGAGAACTACTCGGTCCTGTCATTGCATAAGTTAGTTCCTCCAGCATTGGAAGCCATTTTTTCCGATCCCGACATTAAGGTGGACGGGTTAATCTGTCCGGGACACGTATCAGCGGTCATCGGCCTGAGTCCTTATGAAGTATTGGCTGAAAAATATCATAAACCATGTGTGGTAACAGGATTTGATACCCTGGACATCCTGGAGGGCATTGTTATGCTGCTTCATCAGCTCAGGCAGGGAGAAGCCCGGGCCGAGATTCAATACCGCCGGGTGGTCAAACGGGAAGGCAATCCGGTTGCTGCTGCCATCCTGGAGCGGGTTTTCCAACCAGCAGACGCACGCTGGCGCGGTCTGGGAGCTATTCCCGGCAGCGGGCTGGCTGTCAGGCCTGCCTACCAGAAGTGCGATGCGCGCAGCCGCTTCCAAGTACCAGAGATTGAAGATAAACCGATAAAAGGATGTGCTTGCGGCGAGGTTCTAACCGGAAGAATTACTCCACAGCAGTGCGCCTTGTTTGGCAGGGCCTGCACACCCCTCAAGCCTATTGGACCTTGCATGGTGTCTCATGAAGGGGCCTGTGCCGCTTATTATCGATATACACCGGTGAAAGGAAGATAGCAGGAGATATGGGAAAGTCAGATGATAGAATACTCATGGCCCATGGCAGTGGCGGCTTGATGAGCCAGCAGCTGATTGAAAGACTGTTCAAGAAGAATTGGAACAATCCCAATATGGAAGACATGCTGGACGGTGCGGTTTTTAACCTGCCACCCGGCAAGGTGGCTATGTCCACTGATTCCTTTGTAATTACACCGTTGTTTTTCCCCGGAGGAGACATCGGCAAACTGGCCATATGCGGCACGGTCAACGACCTGGTAGCCTGTGGCGCAAAGCCTTTATATATGTCTACAGCCTTTATCATCGAGGAAGGGTTTCCCCTGGACGATCTGGAGAAGATTGTACAATCCATGGCGCAAACCGCCGCCCGGGTGGGAGTGGCTTTGGTAACCGGGGATACCAAGGTGGTGGAAAAGGGCAGTGCCGATGGTTTGTTTATTAACACAGCAGGCATCGGAGTCATCGGCGCAGGAATTGACTATCGTCCCACCCGCCTGCAGCCAGGCGACCGGATTATTGTTTCCGGGCCGGTGGGCGACCATGGGCTGGCTATCCTGGCCCAGCGAGAGGGCCTGCGTTTTGACACGCCCACAACCAGTGACTGCGCGCCTTTATACGGTATTGGCCAGGCACTGGAGTCCTTCGCACCTGATGTCAGGTGTATGCGGGATCCGACCCGTGGGGGGCTGGCGACGGTGCTCAACGAGATCGCTTCCCAATCTGGCCTGGGTATCAAAGTGTGGGAAGAGAAGATTCCTGTATCGCCGGTGGTTCAAGGAGCCTGCGATATGTTGGGCCTTGATCCGCTCTATATGGCTAATGAAGGCAAGATGGTGATATTCGTCGCTGCCGATCGAGCTCAAGAAGTGCTGTCTGCTTTGCATCAGGTGGAAGAATCGCGTGCTGCAGCAGAAATCGGTGAGGTGATAGCCCAACCATCCGGTATGGTCCTTATTGAGACGGCTCTGGGTGCTGACAGGATCCTGGGGGTTCTGGAAGGGGAGCATGTTCCTCGCATCTGCTAATAATCGGAAAAACTCATAATAACGACAAATGAGGACCGCGTGCGGTCCTTAATCTTTTGGATGAAAAGCCGGGAGGATGAGCCTTTACGAGGGAACATATCTTCCGACTGGAATAATGGAATCCGGTGAAGAATATTAAATTAAGTAGGTAGACTATACGTAATAAGAATATGATATTCTAATAATAAGGGGCACCATATCATTGGCCTACAAAGCATAGGGTTGCCCAGTTCTGTTTCTTCAGCTTCATATCTTCAGATATTGCCATTAGATCTCCAATTCCATTTCTTCGATGCTGCACAGAGAGACAAACCGTGCCAGATATTCAAGTAAATATGAATACCCGATACGTTTACCTGCATAAGTTTGGGTACGCGAGATTTCGCTTATTCCAGTTCCTGATGGGGATCAAACTTGCTTTAGATCCTGCGACACCAAAATGGGGAAGGAGAAGGGGGGAATTGCCTATGTTTTAGCAAACCTGGGCGAATGGTCTGCCGCTGCCCTGATCAAATCTTGTCAGAGGAGGGCGCTCAATGGCTGCATTAGCGAATGATTCATTGGAGTATATCCTGGTCCATACCCCCCAGCTCCAAGGGATATATGCCGGGCTGGGAGGAACCTTTGCCACATTGGTGGACGGGTGTCTGAGAAAGAACATCCTCCCCGGATTTTATGAGAATGGGATGATTAAAAGAGCAGAATTGAAGGACAACAAGCTGGTGCTGGTCCTGTCAGAGAAGAAAACCGATGCTGATCTGTTATCGCTACTGGATGTCGCGATTAGAAATGTAGGAGGCTTCCCAAGCCAGAATCAAGCAGCAGATGCCTGGATGGTGGAAGTCAACTGCGAAATAGAGAAGTGACTCATACCGGGACGCAATGGAGTGCTTCTAAAGAGGAGGAGGAGAGTATTATGGCAATGAAAACAGGGGCTGAATATATTGAAAGCGTAAAATCTTTAACCCCCAGGGTTTTTGTAGCGGGCAAGAGAGTGGAGAACATGCTGGAGAATGCCACAACATTGTCGGTCATCCGGGCTACGGCCAAAGTCTACGAACTGGCTGAGGACCCCAAATACAAGGAAACGATGGTAGCCACTTCTCACCTTACCGGTGAACCCATCAATCGCAACCTGAATGTTGCGCGAAGCAACTATGACCTGGATATGCGAGCCGAGATGGCTTTGCTGACCAGTCAGATGCTGGGAACTTGTAATTACCGCTGTGTGGGCTGCGATACGCTAAACGCCCTGGCCAGTTCTACCTGGGAAATGGATCAGGAAATGGGCACCAACTACAATCAGCGTTTGAACACGTACTTAAAATGGGCACAGGACAATGACCTGGCCTGTTCAGGAGCCATTACCGACCCCAAAGGGGATCGTTTTAAAAGGCCTTCGGAACAGGATGATCCGGATATGCATCTTCGGGTGGTGGAGAAGAGAGCAGACGGCATTGTGGTGCGGGGAGCGAAAGTCAGCCAAAGCGGGGCTATTGGTGCTCATGAAACCATAGTCCTGCCGGGAGGTGCGCTAAAACCGGGTGAAGAGCAGTTCGCCGTAGCTTTTGCCCTGCCCAATGGCACACCAGGAATTACTTATATATGCCAGTACACTCCATATACAGCTGAACGGGAAGCGGCCGAGAGCATTGAAGAATTAGGAAATCCTGAGTTCGGCCAGCGGGAAACTTCCACCATAGTATTTGATGATGTCTTTATTCCCTGGGAGCGCGTTTTCCTGTGCGGTGAGACAAAATACTGCGGACGACTGGTGGCCAGATTTGCTAAAACCCATCGCATGAACTGCGGCGGTGCCTGTAAAGTCGGCTATTGTGACTTGATTATAGGCGCCTGCAAGCTGGCCAGTGAATATACCGGCCTCCAGAAAGTTCCACATATTCAGGAAAAGCTTATCGATATGGTCCGGATTAGTGAGACTTCTCATGCCTGTGCCATTGCGGCGGCGGCTAAAGGCCGTGAAGAACCTGAAGGATCAGGAGTCTATATGCCTGATGACCTGTTTGGCAATGTGGCAAAATTGAATATAGCCCATGGATTCTGGGAGATTATGAAAATGGCTGGTGATATTGCCGGCGGTGGTGTAGTAACCATGCCCAATGAACGTGATCTGAACAATCCTGAGATTGGACCCTATATCAAAAAATACTTCAAATCAGCGGCTCCCGCCGAGCAGCGTCTGCGCATCATCAAGTTTATACAAAACTGGGTAGCAGGATTGCATGGAGCCGGAACCTGGCACGGAGCTGGCTCGCCTCAGGCTCAGAGGGTGGCCATTCAGTTCCTGACCGACTGGGAGGCCAAGAAGGCCCTGGCGAAAAACCTAGCTCATATCAAGGACTGATAAGGTGAAATGAATAAGGTAAATTCAGTCGGCCTCCCCTCGGGGGGCCGACTCATTTATCAGCAATGATTGGGCTTATGGAATTATGAAGCGGTGCCGATTTGGGTCAGGGCATTTTCCGGCCACGAATGAGAAACACGGTAAAAAGCCGGCCTCCTTCTCCAGCAACTGGTTTCAATATTTCGGCGGCAGTCCCGACCTCAATACCCTCAAATCCGGCTTCCTCAAAAAAACGGCACATCATATCGCGGTCAAAACCAAAGTGAAATACCCCTTCATTGCTTTCATGGAACTTGCCGTCATCAGAATCAAGATCGGCAATGCAGAGATAACCATTGGGAAGCAGGACATCGTAGAATTGACGAATAAGAGGTTGGATCTCTTGAATATGATGAAGGGTCATGCTGCTGACAACAAGATCATAAAAACCCTTCAGGTTTTGGCCCTGTTCAACATCCAGGTGGTGGGTGCTTACGTTGGCCAAATTTTGGCTCTCAATTTTCTTACTGAGAACCTGGAGCATTCCCGGTGAACTGTCGACTCCTATTATGGAACCGACCAGGGGCTGCAGCTGTAATGTCAAAAGACCTGTACCGCAGCCGAAGTCCATAACATTCATGTTGGAAGTCATAGTAATTGCTTCTGATATAGATCTGGCAATATCACTTGCCATTTTAATCCGGCCAGGATTCTCATCCCAGTTTGCAGCTTCCGTATTAAAATCCCGCTTTTCATTTTTCACAGGCTTCAATCCTTTCCAACAAGATATATGGATACATTGATTATAACAGCCAATTTAGTAATGCTCAGGTTTGGCTTCTTGTTATTATTCTCTTCGAAAACATACCTATGCCCGCTCATATATATACCCAGAAGGGGTATAGTAGTAATACTAAAGAACTTTTTCGCTATTGGCAATAAAGGAGATCTGAAATCAGCGGAAAATTCCCGCGATCAAGTTGTTCTAAGAAAATTCGGATGTATTATTTTGTTGTAAAAAGAAAATAAAGAGGTACCATTGCGGTATACCCCTAGTGGGTAATAGGGCCGGAATTTGGGAAAGATGAATGAGAAATTGTGAAAACCGAGTATTGCTTAGGAGGGATTGATAATGGCAGAACCAATCATTGTAGAGATTTATGGAGGAACATGCGCTAGCTCCTGTGCCACTTGCGGAGGAAGCTGCAGTACAGGAAGCGCAGGATCGGAGGTTGAGAAAGAAGTTAAGCTGATTTCTCAGGAGGTCGAAAAACTATATGGTCAACAGGTTACGGTGAATTATGTGGATACCGACGTGTTAGGCTTGAGTAAGTTCCCACTGATATCCAGGGCGATTCAGGGAGGGTACTCTTTCCCCATTATTGCCATGAATGGTCGGCCCCGGCTGGCAGGAGGAATTGATTTGGCTACAATTAAAGAGATACTTGATCAGGAAATCGATGATAGGGCCAGAAATAATTAGCTCAGGGTGCTCATATTGTGGCTTTACAAGCGAACTCCCATCTCCATGAGGAGACTGATACCAATTTAGGGCGGATGGTGTCCTTGCTATAGGCTTCTTATGCTAATATTCCTTGCCTATGCATCGGTTCTCGCTTTAACAAGATACTTGATGCTTCCGGTAAAGCCTTTCCAGTTCACCACCAGGTGAATGGCGGTTAAGCCCAAGGCCAAGACACTGAACCAGAAGTGCCAATCTCCCCACGCGCGCTTGTTAAGGCCAAGCAGCAGCAGCATCTGACCTGAACGTGGTCCGGTTGGAGCTGCCCATAACAAGAATCCGGTCATAGCTGATAAAAACCAGGTTACCAGCATACTAATTGCTACTGTTGAACGTATGTAGACTCTGGATGCACCCGAACGATTTTTTGTCATTTGTTTTCCTCCTAGCCTGTTTATAGTCTTCCTACTAGAGCACACCGACAGTGACATCTTCCAGTATTCCTGTTTTCCTTCAAAGTGCAAGATTTCAGAATAGCCTTTGAGTTCTTTTATATTATGAAAGAAATGTTAAGAAAATATTGAGACGGAAAGAATGACAGCTTTTTGACACAAGCCATCGGACGGTGTATCATTACTCACTTTAAAATCTCTTACCCGCTTCAAATCACATTGCCTGCTGAACCGCTAAATCCCTAACTGAGAATTGTTGACATATGCCCATAATCTGTTTAGAATAATATTTATGAACAAATGTTCAAAACTATTACTAAATAAGGGGAATAGCAGATGCGCATCGCTGTAGCAGGTGGTAAGGGAGGAACAGGCAAAACCCTTTTCGCCGTTTGCCTGGCTGAATACCTGGCCAGCCCCCAGACGGTTTTGATGGATGTGGATGTTGAGGAACCTGATGCCGTCCTGTTTTTTCTCAAAACTCCTGGATTTAAAGAAATTGTATATCGACCGGTACCGCTGGTAAATGAAGAAAAATGCAGTCACTGTGGTTACTGTGCAGGAATTTGCCAGTTCAATGCGCTGGTGATCCTGCCCGAAGAGATCATGTTTTTCCCGGAACTGTGCCATTCCTGCCGGGCCTGCTATTATTTATGCCCCTGTGGAGCCATAACGATGGGACTGCATCCATTAGGAGAAATCGAAGAGGCATTGCTGGCCAATGGAGCAAGAATTATTAGCGGATGTCTGCGGATAGGAGAACCACGCAGCCCGGGTCTCATCGCCGCAGTAAAAGAGCGGGAAAAGCAGGCTTCCTGGGCCATTATCGATTGCCCGCCCGGGACTGCCTGCCCTATGATGGAGGCCATTCGAGGCTGCGATTATTGTTTATTGATTACCGAACCTACACCGTTTGGCGCCCATGACCTGAAATTAAGTCTGGAGGCGGCAAAGTTGCTGGGAATTCCGGCGGGGGTGGTCATCAATCGCTGGCGGGGGAATGACCGGGGTATCGATCAGGTTGCCAATTATGCAGGTGTGCCTATACTGAGCCGCCTTCCCCTGATGCCTGAGCTGGCGGCCAGCTATTCCCGGGGTGAAAACCCTCTTCTGACCTTTCCTGACTTGAGAGGCTTGATGGGTGAAATCATCAGCCAGATAAGGGGGGAAATGCAATGAGGGAGATTCTGGTGCTCAGCGGAAAAGGGGGAGCTGGAAAGACTTCCATCTGCTCCGCGCTGATCAGTCTGGCTGGGTCCTGTTTAGCCTGCGACTATGATGTGGATGCATCCAACCTGCCCCTGCTGTTTGAACTGTCCCAGGTGCAGGAACATTCATACAGCGGTGGGCAGGTGGCAATAATCGACAGCGATTCCTGCATCCTTTGCGGCCTTTGTGAGCAAATGTGTGTTTACAGAGCTATTCAGGAAGGTTTGGTATCCCAACTGGCTTGCGAGGGATGCGCTCTGTGCCGCTATATCTGCCCCGTCGATGCCGTGCGGATGGAAGCGCGCAGTTCAGGCCGCTGGTTTCGGGGTCAGCGTCCAGATGGAAAGCCCATGGTTTATGCTGAACTGCGCCCCGGAGAAGAAAACTCGGGAAAACTGGTGGCAGAACTAAAGGACCAGGCGCGCCAGGCTGCTCTACAGGAGAACCTATCACTGGTCCTGTCCGATGGACCAGCGGGCCTGGGTTGTCCGGTAATTTCTGCCTTAACCGCAGTGGATTTGGTCCTGATGGTAGCGGAACCCGGTGTCAGCGGCATGGAGGATTTATTCAGGCTCTATGAACTGGTGCAGAAACGGCCCACACGGGTGGCCTTGTTAATCAACAAGCATGATTTACATGCCCTGGGCAGCCAGCGCCTGCAAAACTGGAGTCGAGAGAAGGAAATTCCCCTGCTGGGGAAAATACCTTTTAGTCTGGAAGTTGCTGATGCTATTGGCAGTGGCCAGAACCCCCTGGAGATTGATTGGTTCAGGACCATTATGGAAGATGTTCTGGAGGGAATGCAAAAAGCATTGCAGTCTCCCATAGCTATAAAATAGTGGTAAGACCTGGGCTGCTTTCAGCCGGGTTTGAAATATTACTGGAAGTTGTATGGTACCAACCATAAGGAATTGATCCTATGGTTTGTCAGAAAGGAGGAATACACATGCCGTTTGGTGATGGAACAGGACCCAAAGGGGCCGGACCCGGAACCGGTGGAAAAAGAGGCCGCTGTGGTAAAGATAATGGTCAGGGTACACCGGCAGGAGGAAAAGGAACTGGGGGCTGCGGAGCGGGAAGAAAATCGGCCCAGGGGCAAGGGCAGGGCCAGGGTAAAAGAGGATCCGGTGGTGTCAGGCAAAATCCATAAGAACCATTAATCAAGACAATTGTTCGCGATCAGCGGGTGAGAATAAACAAGATAAACCCCGGCCCATTCATGCGTCGGGGTCCATGGGCATGCGGTGGGCGTGAGGAATTATTACATATCTCCGAGGTGGATTACATTGTGGAAGCTGATTCGCCGGTAGTAGCTATACCACCTGCTATACCGACTGAAACAGATAAAAGGATAGCCGAGCATGTTATGAAAGAGATGGTTGATGGGGCCTGTATCCAGCTGGGAATTGGCGGGATGCCTAATGTTGTGGGTACTTTGTTGGTTGAATCCGACCTCAAAGATTTGGGCTGTCATACTGAAATGCTAACTGATGCGTATTTTCACCTGTTTGAAGCAGGGAAATTAACGAATAAACGCAAGTCGATCGATATGGGCAAGACCGTTTCAGGCCTATCCATCTAGCCAAATCCACATTGAAGTCCTGGCTTCCAACCATTCCGCTGTAATAATCATAATATCATCACCTAATTATTCGCTTCCTTAAGCAGTTCAAGCCCACCATCCTGGAATATTTTCAAGGCGTTGGCGGCATCCAGGTCTTCTCCGCAGGTATAAATGGCTGCTCCGGCGCGCTTCAATACAGCAAAGGCTTTGGGACCAATACGAGAAGCAATGATGGTTTTTACTCCTTTATTAAGCAGGTCTTGAGCCACTCCGGTTCCTGCCCCTTGATTCATTTGGCTGCCCTTATTGGCAAGGCTTTCATACTTGCCAGTTTGCGGATCCCAGATCAAAAAATAAGAACAACGCCCGAAACGCCCGTCTAATATGGAAGAGGGTTGATCGCCCGTAGAGCAAATGGCTATTTTATTGGACATAGTTACCTCGCCTCCGTTCTCTTCTTCAAAACCATCACCAGGTTCATGGGCATAAGGACAGGATATGGATCTCTCAGCCCTGCGAGCTTGACGTCTGCAAGGACCGGTGCCCAGGCAATAGTCTCCACCTTCAATTTGCAGTTCCTTCCCGTTGATAAGAGCATCGGCAATTTTGGACCGGGCTTCCATCAGAATACGTTGAAAGGTGGGACGGGATACCTGCATCTTCTGAGCACACTCTTCCTGCTCCAAACCCAGGTGGTCCTTGAGTCTAATCGCCTCCAGTTCTTCAACCAAAAGGCCAATCCGCTCCAGGCAGGAACGGGGCATTCCGGCAGGTTTAAAACTGGTAATCGTCGGATAGGTCTCAACTCTGCGACATCTTGGAATTCTGGCCATCATGCACTCTCCCTCAGCAAAGAATACTTTGTGCTTTCATTATTGTATGGTTATTTTGAGCATATGTCAAAAATACACGAGTGACAGGAGTAGACTAGGGCAGCTTGAAACACTATTTTGTTGCGTAAAAACCGGTTGTGGCGCAGTTAAAAACAGAATTAAGCCTAACAGATCCTAACAGATATAGAGAGTGTTAGGATCTGGAACACGGTCAGCTTAGCTCTACAACTCTTTGCACCAGGCGTTGAAAGGCTTCCTGGCGGTTGCTATATTGGGAAGGGAGGTCCCAGACGCTCTTGTTCTCCATAGCAAGGTCATGGATGGCTTCGCAATAGGGAATAGGGTCGGCCAATTTATCCCAGCCCAACTGCCCGGCCAGGTCGAATATCAGCGTGCTGCTTTTATCCCATTCTCCGGGGCGTACCTTGTTGGAGACCAGCAGGTCAAAGCCTTTTGTCCCACCGCAAAGACGGCGGAATTTCTCATCCATGCTTATAATACTGTCTGCGTCATCTTTCCCGGCATCTATGACACATATGGTCAGGGCCTGATGTTTTATCATACTCCCCAGATGTTCCTTATCTTTTCCCGGGATATAGATCAGGTAATCATAGAGATGATCGAAGGTAGTCTCTAAATCGGCAAGTTCAAACTTGCGTCGCCATTCCAGGCCTGAAAACTTTTTAAGCAATTCGGCCTGGTCGTTCCCCGGGCCTTCCAACCAGGCGATTAAACCTGGATCAACACAAGCACCGCTCAGAAGCACCCGGTAGGAACTACGGGCCAGCCCGCTGGCCAGGTTGACAGCAATGGTATTGACTCCCGTTCCTGTCTGGGAAGCAAGAAGAAAAATAATTCTCATGGCTAATGATCCACCTCTACTGAATATTCGTGTAGCCTGAAAATTGCACAATATTAATATCGATAGATTATTGACGTATGTTCATTAGAAGTATAGTATATTATATGAGCATATGCCCAATATAGGACCGATCAAATACCGTCCTTTTATTGGGCCTTCATAGATATTTCTATGAATAAAAAGATAATCCTCTTGTGAGCGATGCTCTGGGCAGCTCAGGCCATTGATAAAGTAAATAACGTTTAGGAGGCCAATGATATGATTATTGCAGTGGCTGAAGAAGAAAGTATGGTATGCCAGCATTTCGAGTATTGCCAGCATTTTGGTTTGTTTGACACGGAAACAGGAACCCTAAAAGTAATAGACAACCCTGGTCATCAGCCCGGATTTCTACCTGAATTCCTGGGCAAACTTGGCGTTCAGGTAGTTATCGCCGGAGGAATGGGAGGACGCGCCCAGGAATTGTTCGCCAGCCGAGGAATCCAGGTCCTGGTAGGAGCCAGCGGCCCTATTAAGGAAGTGGTTCAACGCTTTTTGAATGGGGAGCTCTTAAGCAGTGGGTCTGTATGTTCCGAACATGAACATGCGGGAGATTGCCATGAATAGAAAGCAGCTATGATTCTGATCATGATTTGACAGCGTAAGCCCGTTAGCAGATGTGAAATATACATTTGTTGTAACGGGAGGTGACGGCCCGATAATCCAGATCCAGCTGCCAGTGTTCCGAGCAAGATCAGACGATAAAAGATTTACTTTTGCTCTGTTCGATAGTAGGTGAACGGAAAATTGTTCAGAAAATATAACAAAGCTTATAAGGGAAAGGATGAACAAGATGAAGATTGATCTTCAGGAAGAAGGAACCGGAAAGGCGGCCGAAAAGGCACTGTTGGGGTCCTTAAATCAGGTGGACAAGGTTATTGCTGTGATGAGCGGTAAAGGAGGAGTCGGCAAATCTACGGTTACTGCGTTGATCGCTGCTTACCTGGCCCGCTCCGGTTCCCGGGTGGGGATTCTGGATGCTGATATTACCGGTCCCAGCCAGGGTCGAGCCTTTGGCTTGAAACCGGACCGAATAGAGTCTACCAATTTCGGCCTGCAACCGGTCACTACTTCTTCGGGTATTAAAATGATGTCGATAAATTTCTTGCTGCCCCAGGAAGACGACCCAGTAATCTGGCGGGGGCCGTTGCTAGCTGGTGCGGTCAACCAGTTCTGGGGAGAGGTGAACTGGGAAGACCTGGAATATATGGTGGTCGATCTGCCGCCCGGTACTGGCGATGTTCCCTTAACAGTTCTGCAGAGTCTACCGGTGGATGGATTGGTCATCGTTTCTTCCCCTCAAGATTTGTCATTTATGGTAGTAAAAAAAGCAGTTAAGATGGCAGCGAAAATGAATGTACCAATACTGGGGCTGATTGAAAACATGAGCGAAGTCGTCTGCCCCCATTGTGGGGAAAAGATGGGAATATTCGGGCAGAGCCAGGGAGAAAAAGTAGCAGCTGAAATGGGCATCGCATTTCTGGGGCGGCTTCCCTGGGATCTGAATCTCAACCAGTGTATGGATCAAGGGAAAATTGAGTCATACCAGTCCCCCTTGGTGGATGAGACCATGGGTAGAATAAGCGCTAGCTTGATATAAAGGATAGACTTAGATGCCCCGCAGAGATCATGGATTTGCCTCTGCGGGGTTGTTGCCATGTAAACTTATTCGCTTGATACTGCAGACATCAGTATTTTCAGTATCGCCAGATACTGAAAGATTGTACTTTCCTTGCCGAACTTCTATTCGATAATCATCGCACTTTCCTTTTTCTAGGTTTTTGGTAATTGTCCGATACGGTTTTGAATGGCACATTTTTATTAAACCCGCATCTATGCAGGCGTAGTAACCATCCAAATGTTAGGCAATCTATAGATCAATCTTAAAATAAATGGCGAGGAAATACTAAAAAACACAAATTATATAATTTTGTGTTGCCATTTGGAAGGAAAATTCGCCTTTCTACCGGAATAATAATTTATAGATTAAAAATACATAACAAAAAGTTATGGAGAAATGTGGGAGGTTGATCTATGAATCGGACAAAGTGGTTTGTGTTGATTACTGGTTTGATTACCGGCGCCATTGCGGTTGCACTAGTCAAACTAGGAAACCCACCCAATATGGGCTTTTGTATAGCCTGTTTTGAGCGGGACATTGCTGGAGCGCTGGGATTGCACAGGGCGGATACGGTGCAATATCTTCGGCCTGAGATCATTGGTCTTGTATTGGGGGCTATGCTGACATCGCTTTTTGCCGGAGAGTTTAAATCACGGGGCGGATCAGCCACCCTGGTGCGCTTTATTATGGGCGTCTTTATGATGATTGGAGCATTAGTATTTCTGGGCTGCCCATTGCGTGATGTATTGCGGATGGCAGGCGGTGACTACAATGCTGTGGTTGGATTTATCGGTTTTATAGCCGGTGTTGCATCGGGAGTGGTCTTCTTAAAGAAGGGTTTCAATTTAGGGCGAGCTGAATTAAGCCATTCCCAGGCCGGAGGTTATATCATTCCTGCAATTATGATATTCTTATTGGTTTTATTATTCACGAAGACGGTTTTTCAAGCAGGAGGGCCAGTCTTCTTCAGCCAGAAAGGCCCGGGCAGTATGGCTGCTCCCTTGCTAATCAGTCTGGCAGCTGGTCTTTTGGTGGGATTTATGGCTCAGCGCAGCCGTTTATGCCTTAGTGGTGGAATCAGAGATTTCATTTTGATAAAAGATAATACACTGCTGCTGGGGTTCATTGGCATTTTTATTGGCGCCCTGGCTCTGAATCTAGGATTCCACTATTTTAAGCCTGGCTTTGCTGGTCAACCAATAGCTCATGCTCAACACCTCTGGAATTTCCTGGGGCTTTACCTAGTAGGAATCACCGCCACCCTTTTGGGGGGCTGCCCTTTGCGGCAGTTAATTTTATCGGGGCAGGGAGACACCGATGCCGGGGCAGTTGTTGTCGGAATGATTGTTGGAGCAGCTTTCAGTCATAACATGGTGTTTGCTGCTAGTGCTGCCAAGGCAGCCAGCCCTGGAGTGACAGCGGTTGCCGGAGGACCGGGTTTATATGGTCAGATTGCCTGCCTGGTTGGCATTGCCATCATGTTTATCATTGGCTATATGTTTAGAGAAGAATAGAGGTGAATTGAATGGAAATAGTGGATGTACGAGGTTTGAGCTGTCCGATCCCGGTCATCAGAACCAAAAAAGTATTGGACCAGGGTGTTAGTGAGTTATTGGTGCTGGGAGACAGCAGCGTTTCCAAGGAGAATGTAGGGAAATTAGCTGGTTCTTCAGGTTATACTGTGACCATGAAAGTTGACGAGATAAACAACTGGGAAATGGAAATTAAAAAGTGAAGCCATGAATCGGGGTATGTTTTGACTCACGACTATGGAATAAAGCCAGGACAAAAGGACCTGGCTTTATTTTTTGAAAGGAAAAAATATTTTCTCGTTGAACATGGTTTAGATATATATTGATTTAACAATACCCAATCTTCATAATTCCTTAATATTTTCCTCATAGTGTCTTGAAATGCGGGTATTAATATGGACTTATCAAACAAGGAGGTGCAAGTCTATGTTAAAGAAACCGGGAAATAGAATACTTATTGTCCTGGCAGCATTACTGGTAAGCGGTTTGCTGATCGGGGGTGCAGTTCCGGTTATGGCATCAGGAAACGCTGCTGGTGCAGGATCCGGTGTTGGGAATTGCCAGGGAGTCGGTATGGGAAGGTCCGGGGGCAGCATGGCGGATATCGTTAGCCAGACTCTGGGTATCTCACGAGCAGATCTGGCCAGTGAAAGGCAATCGGGTAAAACGCTGGTAGACATTGCTGCTGAAAAAGGAGTAAACCAGGAGCAGTTGACCCAATCAGTTCTTGAGAAAAGGCAGGAAACGTTAAAACAGGCTCTGGATGAGGAAAAAATTACCCAGGCTCAGTACGATCAATGCAGCCAACAGATGAGTGAGCGAGTAAGCAAGAATTTGACCCGCAGCGAAGTTGGACCCAATGGACAAGGGAATGGTCAGGGTCAGGGTCAGGGTATGCAGAAAAATGGTGGAAATGGTAAGGGAAATGGTTCTGGTGCAGGCCAGCGTATGGGCCGGTGTAATTGTCAATAGTTAATCATTCAAATTGAAGGTAGGTGTCCATCCTGGTATAGATTGGACACCTACCTTCTCCTTTTTTTAGTAAAACTATCATTTACAGTGATGGCGAACCGTTCTGGAGCCGGAATTTTTAAAATCCCAGGGTTTTTATTCGTTTATATTGGAGCAAGTATATAATAAGCTTATACTCTGCTCAAGGAAGTACCAATAAAGGGCAATTTATAATATTTTCTTGGGAAAAGGAGGAGAATGCCCTGGCTAAAAAAATTCTGGTAGTAGATGATGAACCCAAGATCCTGAAAGTGATCACTGAATTTCTACAAAGTGAGGGGTTTCAGGTAGTTTCAGTTGACAACTCTGAAGATGCCTTGAAATTAGCCAAGACAGAAGAATTCGACCTAATGCTACTTGACATCATGCTCCCGCAACAGAGTGGCTTGGAAGTATGCAAGCAACTGCGACAGACTTCCAGTATGCCTATCATCATGCTGACGGCAAAAAGTGAGGAAATCGATAAGCTAATAGGGCTGGAACTGGGGGCTGATGATTACGTAACCAAACCGTTTAGCCCCCGAGAATTAGCGGCACGGATCCGGGCGGTACTCAGAAGAACTGCGCCGCTTTCCCAGAGCAATGCAACCATTCTTCAAATCGGTTCTATTCGTATAGATTTATCAAGGTATGAGGGATGGGCGGATGGCGTTCCCTTATCGTTAACCCCTACCGAACTAAAAATTTTGCATATGCTTATGGCTAAACCCGGTCAGGTGTTTAGCAGACTTCAAATCCTCGAAAATGTATTCGGGGACATATATGAGGGGTATGAGCGGTCCATCGATACTCACATCAGCAATATAAGGAAGAAAATAGATCCTGATTCAGCCCAGACCTCCTTTATTCAATCTGTATACGGAGTAGGCTACAAGTTTTCAGAGAAGAGGGATCCCCATGATGCAGGGTAGAAGTCTGGCGAAAAAGATGGCGCTGGTCTTGGTGTTTGTTGCACTTTCTTCCACCCTGCTTACCGCGCTGAGCGGGGTCTACGCGGCTCGGCAGTTGTTTGCCCGCTACCTAAACGAAAATTCATCGATGCAGGCTAAAAACTGGGCCGATGCTTTTTCCGCCTATTATCAGAAAAACGGAAGCTTTTCGGGAATCGAAAACCAGGTAGAGCCCTTACCGCGTGGGAAAGGATATGGCCGGATGTTAGGGGGCGGAGGAAACAGCCGGGTAATGCTGGTAGGTCTTGATAACACAGTAGTTTTTGATTCCGCCGGTCAGCTCACTGGCCAGAGTGTAGATCGTGATCAAGTTGCCACAGGTGCGCCGGTCAAGGTGGACGCAAAGACAGTAGGGATTGTGATTACTAGCAGGCCGGGAATGGGAGGACTTGGCTCCCTGGAATCCGAATTCGTAGACTCCCTCACTTTATACTCCCTGTTGATTGGCCTGGCAGCAGGCATACTGGCTTTGCTGATGGGCGTGATTTTGATCCGACCCATATCCCAAATGATTTATAGACTATCCCAAGCAACGCATAGGATCGCTCAGGGAGAATTGGATATTAGCGTTCCGGTTGAAGGAGGGGGAGAACTCCGGCAGCTGGCTGAGGATTTTAACACCATGGCCGAATCTTTAAAGAAAACAGAGACCATGAGAAGAAATCTCACCGCAGATATTGCCCACGAACTGCGCACCCCGCTGACTATTTTACGGGCAAATCTGGAGTCTTTACAATCCGGGGCTACAACGAGCGCCTCTGAAACGATTGCATCTCTTCATGATGAGGTAATCAGAATGGGGAAACTTATCAAGGATATGGAAACGCTGGCCCTGGCTGAAAGCGGCCATCTGACCCTCCATCGCAAGAAAACTGGTTTCGAGGTTGTCCTGGAGCGACTGGCTCCGGTTTTCATGGATATTGAAGCGCGTCATTTTGTTCTGAAGAAGAGACTAGATCAGAGGCTCCCTGAAGTCGACATCGATGAAGACCGCATTTTACAAGTCATGCTCAATTTAATCTCCAATGCCATAAGCCACAGCCCGCCGGGAGGGGAAATCACCATCCAAGCCGAGAAAGAAATAGGATTTCTAAGAATCTCTGTGATTGATCAAGGTATGGGCATTTCTGAAGAACAATTGCCTTTTGTGTTTGAAAGGTTCTTTCGGGCTGATAATGCTCGTTCTCGAAAAGAAGGGGGGATGGGCTTGGGTCTGGCTATTGCCCGGACTTTTGTAGAAGCTCACGGAGGGAAAATATGGGCGGAGAGCCAGATAGGTCAGGGGAGTACCTTCACATTTACCTGTCCTTTCGCAAAGGTGTAAGGGTTTGAATCCATGGTTTGTTAACGCAACATTGCGGTTTGAACCATAGCAGATGCTTTGATTTTATTATTCACCTCAAGTTTTTTGGGGTATCCTATATTAAGTATAAATATATTGGAGTGTGAGACGAATGAAAATCGCTATGCCTGTAGCTGGAGACACGATCAATCAGCATTTTGGTCAGAGCAAGAATTTTTTAATAACAAGTGTAGACAAGGGGCAAATCATTGAACGTAAACAGATAAGCACTGAATCTCTTCAGCATAATCATTCGGGTCTTTCTGGATTACTGATAGCAGAAGGGGTTTCTATGGTCATCCTGGGAGGGATTGGGCAGCCGGCTCTTGATGCGTTGAAAAACAACGGACTGCAAGTTGTTAGAGGGGCAACCGGGAAATGTGAAGAAGTGTTGGAGAAGTTTTTGGCCGGTAAATTGGCCGATCAAAATGTCACCTGCAACCACGTCGGCGAACACAATCATTAGGCTTTAGAATGAATACTCATCAGATATTTTTTAGGGTGCACTTATATCTCGGGGGTATTGTGCATCCTTTTCTCTAATAGTATTATATAAGTATATTATAATATAACGATTAAACAAATGGGGTGAAAGGAATTATTGATCGAATTGCCAGTCAGCTTAAGGCTCTGGGTGAACCCACTCGTCTGAAAATCGTAAAGTTCTTATCCTTACAGGAGATGTGCGTGTGCGAACTTGAGGCGGTTTTAGACATGAGCCAGCCCAGGATATCTCAGCACCTGAAAGTGCTAAAACAGGCCGGGATTCTAAAAGAGCGAAAAGATAAGCAGCGTTCTTTCTTTTCACTTAGCCCGGTTTTCCAGACTGGTCAAATACCATCTTTTACGGATTTTGTGACCGGGGAAGTTGTTTCCTGTGCTGAGCTGGCCCAGGAATACTTGCGTTTTCAACAACTGGACAGCAATGAGGAAGTTCAGGTCTGCAAGACTGGTGGGCAGATGCAGCCCATAAAGCTGGCTTGATCTGCCAGGAAAAAATGGAGGTGAAGGAATTGAATATTAAGGTGCTTGGACCCGGGTGTGCAAAATGTGAACAGTTGGAGAAAGAGGTGGCGAGTGTGCTGGCCGAAATGGATATCGCGGCGAATGTTGAGAAGGTCAAAGAGTTCCAGAAGATCATGTCCTATAACATCATGCAGACACCAGCCCTGGTCATTAATGAGAAGGTTAAAGTATTTGGTAAGATTCCCAAGAGGGAAGACATCAAACGCTATATAACCGAAGAACTTAAAGAAGAGTAGGGGGAAAGGGGAGGGTAGGAATGGATGCTGCTTGCAGTACAAATGATGCTTCCACCTGCTGTACAGCTTCGTCTGACCGCTTTGTAGTGGCCTGCTCAGGAGCCTCTAATGTGGGACAGGTAACGAATCTTTTAGCTATAAAGATGACTCAACAAGGATTGGCCCGGATGACCTGTTTGGCTGCCCTGGGAGCGCATTTACCAGCCTATATTGAATCAGTGAAGGACACGGAGCTGGTGGTCCTTGATGGCTGCCCGGTGGCCTGCGCCAAACTGGTCGTGGAACATGCCGGGGTTAAGGATTATAAATACTTTGTGATATCAGAGATGGGCGTTGATAAAGCCAAGCGCTTTAACCAGGTGGAGAATGAGACAGAACAGGTTTGGGAAAAGGTAATAAGTAAACTATAAGTAGCAATTTCAAAAACCCGAAGGAGGGTTATCTATGTTCCAGTGGTTTGCAGATCTGGTGGCCTGGCAGCTTTTTCACCTTACACCCGGTACTCGTTTGGGAGAAGCTGCTCATTTCTTCTTTTATGACACTTTAAAGATTTTCATTATGCTGTCCGTGATTATTTTCGTGGTCGCTATTATCAGGAGTTATTTCCCTCCGGAGAAAACCCGAAAGATTTTGAGCTACCGGCGGCAGTACCTGGGCAACGTCGTGGCTGCCCTGCTTGGGATCGTGACACCATTTTGAAGCTGCTCAGCAATCCCGGTGTTCATCGGGTTTATTGAAGCAGGGGTTCCTCTGGGGGTTACTTTCTCCTTTTTAATATCCTCACCTATGGTGAATGAAGTGGCCTTGGTTATGCTCTTTGGTTTATTTGGGCTGAAGATTGCCTTGATCTATATGTTTACCGGTCTGGTTGTGGCTATTTTCGGCGGTCTGCTGATCGGCAAATTGAAGCTGGAACATCTGGTGGAAGCTTTTGTCTATGAGACGAAGCTGGGTGATATGCTGATGGCTGAGCAAACCTGGAAGGATCGTCTGGAGTATGCCTATGGCTATGTACTGCAGATTTTACGAAAGGTCTGGCCCTATGTGGTAGTAGGAATCGCTATTGGTGGTTGGATTCACGGTTATGTACCCCAGGACTCCCTGGTGCGCTGGGCAGGCCCTAAGAACCCCTTTGCCGTTCCCATCGCGGTTTTGCTGGGAGTTCCGCTTTACTCCAATGCGGCAGGCACCATCCCCATAGTAGCTGCATTAAGGGAAAAGGGCATGGCGATGGGAACCGTATTGGCTTTTATGATGTCGGTTACCGCCCTTTCCCTTCCGGAAATGATCATCTTAAGGAACGTATTAAAGCCAAAACTTATCAGCATCTTCATAGCTATTGTGGCCCTGGCTATAATGCTGGTTGGCTACATTTTCAACTGGTTGATTCCTTTATAAAATCGAACCGATCAACTTAATGACAATAAGATAAAAAGCCCCACAACATGATGCTGTGAGGCTTTTTTTCGTTGGTATCGATGTAATGTTTCTTGTTTATTCGGTTGGAATCCTCATTCCGTAGAAGGAACGCCATACGAAGAAGACTGCTATGAGTAGGAAACCAGCGCCGACATAAGGGGCTATGGTTCTGAATGCCTCTGATATAGCGATTTCCATGGCTAACAAACCAAATAAAGTGGTGAACTTAATAATAGGATTCAATGCTACTGAAGAGGTGTCTTTAAAAGGATCGCCTACGGTATCGCCTACGACTGTAGCTTCATGTAAAGGAGTGCCCTTTTCCTGCAGATCAACTTCTACAACTTTTTTCGCATTATCCCAACATCCGCCTGCATTGGCCATGAATACCGCCTGGAACAAACCAATTACGGCAATGGAAATCAGGTAAGCGACAAAGAAGGCAACTGGTTGATTGTTAGTGGCTTGGGGTGCTGAAAGGCAAGCGAATGCCATAGCAAAGGAAAATATAGCGATAAAGATGTTGAACATACCGGCTTGAGCATACTGGGTGCAGATCTTTACTACTTCCTTGGATTTTTCAGTGTTGGCTTTCACGTTGGCTGCTTCTTCAAGATTGATATTCTTCTTGATATAGGCAACCGCTCTGTAAGCACCAGTGGTAACCGCCTGGGTTGAGGCGCCAGTAAACCAGTAGATTACAGATCCACCACATAAGAATCCTAAGATGGTGTAAGGATTCAGCAATGTAAGAATCGTGGCTGGGTCAACCCCCAGTACATTCTTAATAACCAGAATCAGAGAGAAGATCATGGTGGTGGCGCCAACAACTGCCGTTCCGATTAATACCGGCTTGGCGGTTGCCTTAAAGGTATTGCCTGCACCATCGTTGGCTTCCAGATAGTATTTGCCTTTTTCAAAATCGGGTTTGAAGCCAAAATCATTTTGGATTCCTTTTTCAATGTTCTTAACTTCTTCGATTAAAGACAGCTCATAGATGGACTGCGCATTATCGGTAACCGGACCATAACTGTCAACCGCAATGGTAACCGGCCCCATGCCCAGCATTCCAAAAGCCACCAGACCAAAAGCAAATACAGAAGGATAGATCATAATATCGCCCGTAATAGGGCCGCTGGCATAATATGCACCGAACATAATGGCGACGAATACCATGCCTATCCAAAAAGCGCTGAAATTACCTGCAACCAGGCCTGACAAGATATTTAGCGAAGGTCCGCCTTCTCGAGAGGCTTTGACAACTTCCGCTACATGTAAGGAGTTGGGGCTGGTAAATATTTTAGTAAATTCAGGAATCACCGCTGCTGCTAGCGTACCAAAGCTGATAATAAGAGCTAAGGCTGACCAGATAGGTGTTAGCGTAGTAGTTGTTCCTGAACCAGGTCCTAAAATGTAATAGCTGACAGCGAAGGTGACAGCTATGGAAATGATGGAAGTAATCCATACCAAGCTGGTAAGAGGAGATTCAAAATCGAAATCGTCCTTGCTGCCAAATTTAGCCTGGCTAAAGGCTCTATTAACGTAGAAGGAGGCAATTGAAGTAATTACCATTAGTACGCGAATTACAAAAATCCAGGTAAGTAGCGTGGTTTGCAATGCCGGTGCTACTGCCAGAACAATGAAAGTGATCAACGCAACGCCTGTAACACCATAGGTTTCGAAACCATCGGCAGTCGGCCCTACGCTGTCGCCTGCGTTGTCTCCGGTACAGTCGGCTATAACACCGGGATTACGCGGATCATCTTCTTTAATTCCAAATACAATTTTCATCAAGTCGGCGCCGATGTCGGCAATCTTAGTGAATATTCCACCGGCAATACGCAATGCACTGGCTCCTAATGATTCACCTACCGCAAAACCGATAAAGCTTGCTCCGGCCAATTCACGGGGAACATAGAGCAAAATAATCAACATCATGATCAGTTCAACACAGACCAGAAGCACCCCGATGCTCATTCCGGCGTCGAGTGCAATATTCAGAAGCTTGAGAGGTTTTCTTTCCAGAGAGGTAAATGCTACTCTGCTGTTGGCCAGGGTATTCATGCGGATGCCATACCAGGCAACACTATAGGAACCGAGAATACCAATAACGGTCCACATCAGTATGAACAATACCGAGCCGATTTCCATCTTTTGCAGGTAGCCAAAGTAAAAGGCTATACAAGCGCCGATGAAGACAAATAATATAGCCAGAAATTTGCCCTGCTGAATGAGATAGGTCTTACAGGTCTCATAAATGGTTTGGGACACGTCCAGCATGGACTGATGGGCTGCAATTTTCTTTACCTTTGTGAACTGATATAAACCAAACAGCATACCCAAAATACAGACCCCGATACCGAGTAAAAGCAAATTGTTCTGATCTTGGCTCAGGTTCGGAATCTTAAGATTTGCCTCGCTGGCCATTGCCATTGCTGGCGACAACAGCAGCATCGGCAAGCTAAATAATCCACCTAGCCCTGCTTTAGCCGCTCCCTTTTTGAAATCAAATGTCACCGTTTATCAACCTTCCTTCTATGTTATTAATCCATATGGGAGGGGAATATATCCCCTCTTTAACCTATTATGAATAGCTCTAATTATTGACGTTTTCTCCCCTCCTTATACCTCAGAAAAAGATAATTCTGCTCACGAAAACAGATCCCATATACCCGAGGCTAGATGTTTTGGCAAACGCACAGGGGTTTGCAGGGGTCCCTTTACCGCAGCACGAATATGTTACTACGGGATATTTTGATAGGGATACCGGGTCATAAGAAAATATTAGACTAGAATGGGGTTGAAAGCAAAGTCCCTTGTTTTCCCGGTCGGGGGCAGTGCAGCAAGTCCTTCGGGAATATTTACCCCTATCAGGCTGATTTGGACATAATCATCATTTATCGCCAAATAGCTTGACTTGACGGCGTAGTTATGTGAAGCTAAAGTCGCCGGGGTATTCTATAATCGAAGTTTTTTGTAATCCAGGCTGGTTTTGATCAGACTGGATTATTTTTGTTTTTTATGGAGAGCGAAGATTACTTTGGTTATTGCGTGGGGTTATCGCAAGAAGCAAGCTGAGCACCACCAGGCTGGAGCCCAACAACTCGCGGTGAAGCAAGGTTTCCCCCAGGATAAAAAAGGCCATGATCAGTGTCATAACCGGTTCAGCGATGCTGATTAAAGAAGCCCAGGCGGCCCCGATTTTTCGAACTCCTTTGAGGAAAAGGGTGACGGCCAGGATAGTGTTAAAAAGGGCCATACCGAACACGATCAAACCCTGCTTTACAGTGAGATGAATTATTGAGGAAACGTCTTTGCCCATAAGCAGAGTCAAGACCAGGACTCCAGTGAGGGAGAATAGAAAAGTTAGAGATAGAGGAGAACGCTGGCTGACGTTTTTCTGCCCGGCCAAACAGAAAAGAGCATAGCAGAAGCTCGAAAAGAAAGCCAGGATAATTCCATGAATAGGGAACGAACCATAGGACCCGGGCCAGCCAAAAATCAAAACGATGCCGCTAACGGCCAGGATGGTGCTATACAGCAAAGTCCGGTTGGGTTTATTTTTGTATATCAGGATATCAAGAACTGCCACCCAGATCGGATAGGTAAAAAATAGGACACTCAAAAGTCCGGCGGGAAGGTAGCGCAAGGCTAGAAAGTATAACAGGGATCCCACAACCAGTAAAAAACCCTGGATCAAAATCAGAGGCGTGGGGATCAACAGCTCTGATTTTTTGAATAAAATTAAGCAAGGGAGCAAGACCAAAGAGGCAAAGAGATAACGAAGCACCAGTGTCTGGATTGGTTGTAGTCCACTGGAATAGGATATTTTAGCCAGAATGGGTAGACTTGCATACATAAGGGCTGAGGCCAGGACATAAATGATGCCCTTGATCTGATCTGGAATTCGTTGCAGCATGTGAAATATACCTTACTACATATTTCTTCAAGTATAGGGTAAGTGGTAAACAAGTCAAGCTATTGAAAATGCTTGGAGAATATACAATATATGCATGAAGGATTATGCCGGGCGGTATGGAATAACAAAGTAATGTATGTTTAGGGAGAACGAAGCATGGTTATAAAGAAGATCGAGGATTTCAAACTGACTGACCGCAACAAAGCCAGTGCCCGGGTTAGTCTTGAAATTGAAGAAAGCTCTTGCATAGCGGAGTGGGTGTTTTATCTTCAGGCGGACTACTGTGTAAGCATTCGGGCGGGGCGAATCATGGAAGGCAATATTTCAGTGGATGCTCTAGAAAAAAAAATCTTTGAACAGCGGGTGGCCATAAAGACTCTGGTGAAACCCGAAATAGTGAGGGTGCGCGCCGAGCGTCGTGCCATGCTTACCCAGACCTAGTATATAACCAGGGCAAAAGGGGTATAGTTCTTGCTTATACCGCGAATACATGATATGGTATAGTTCTTAATGAGATGGTTTGCTCTTTGGGAAATGCAACTGTGGTGCAGAGGCGTCATGCTTCGCCTGGGTTGCCTTCAGCTTTTTTCCTGATCCTATCTCATATAATCTCAGTTAAGAGAGTAGAATTTACTGTGGACAATTGAATCGCAAAAAGAGTAATGTGGAGAAAAGTTTCCGGTAATCACCTGAAAAGGGTTATCCACAAGTATCGTGGCCCAATTGATGCGGAGGTGATAGCATGAAAAACAGGTGGGGAAAAGGAGATCCGGTTAATCTATCCGATCTACTGAAAATTACTCCAGTAGCCAATGAAATTATGCAGTTGAGCGAAGAACTCAACATGACGACCACCGATTTGATGTGGATTGTTAACCAGATAATAGATAATAGCGATGATGACAACCCCAACTTTGATAAGATCCTCGGGGAGGATATAGGCGAGGCTTCCAATGAGGAAGATTGGAATGATATCGAACTTGAGAATCTTGAAGACAGCATCCGGCAGGGGCAGTATGTAGTAAATATTAAGATAACAAGCCGGGGCAGGTTCCCCGAAATCGGATTTAAAGCTGGGATCAATGATAGGGAAGATATCAATTACTTCTTTGACATGGTGGCAGAGATGTTGGATAAACTGGAATAAAGTAAAGTTGTTTTGATCTGTAGAAGCCCGGGAATATCCCGGGCTTTGATATTTATAAATATAGAGAGAATTAGCCCAGCCAGGCTGCATATGAGGGGGAGTGAGCGCATGCTGATTAACATCACGGATCGGATTAAGCTTATCAGACCACTGAGGAAATCCAAGTTTCCCTATAGCAATTCCATTCTGGTAGAGGACGATATGAGAACTCTAATTGATGCGGGAGCCGGAGGAAATGCGTATGCTGATATTGCTCCCACGGAAGTGGATCTTCTTCTGCTCAGCCACAACCATTTTGATCATATACACGGGGCTGGATTGTTTAATCAGGCCAATATGATGGTGGCAGAGGAAGAAGCAGAGGCTTACAAAAGCCAGGCGGCCTATGACAAATTAGGCGGATTTGACCTGTGGGATAAGCTTATGGATCAACCCCGGGATAATACACTGGCTCTGGTGGCCTCCAGTTATGATGATGTAAAAAGGCCGGAATTTTCCGATTTTCGTGTGAAGGATTGCCTGGCCGATGGAATGGTTATCAATACCGGACACACGGAAATTACCGCCCTGCACACTCCTGGACATTCCCCTGGACACTATGCTTTCTTCTTCGAAAAAGAGAGAATCCTATTTTCCTGCGACCTGGATCTGGCCCCCCGAGGCCCCTGGTATGGAGGATCCTACTGCGATATCGGCCAACTGGAGAAATCGGTCTATCGTCTCATGGCCATCGAGCCTTCCCTCTTGGTTACCTCTCATCGGCGCATATTTGACTGGCAGAAGGATAACGTGCCATCTCTTTTTCAGCAATATATCGGCATAGCTTTACAGCGGGAGGAGCGGGTCATCACTTATCTGAAGGAGCCTCGCACCCTGGATGAACTGGCCAACCAGGAATTCGAAAATCTGGGCTATCCGGGCAGCACTATGGAGGTTTTTTGGACCAAGGTTATGTTTCTGAATCACCTGAATAAGCTGCAAAGAAACGGTCAGGTAACGAAAACGGAAGACGGACGGTGGGTTTTGTTGATATAAAGTATCCCTTTCGGGTAAGGATATCAATACTGCTTGCTGCTTCGTTTGTCATGCAGCATTTCCAACAGCTCCTGAAGGGGAGAATAGCCCAGCAAGGCAGTGGACAGCTCTATACACCCTAGAACCCCACATATACTGGCTGCCAGCCCGGTCACCATCTGGGAGCCAGAAGCCAGAAAGCAGCATAAGGTAAAAATATATCGTGCTTTAATGCCATCTTTGCTTAACATATGATCACACCCTCATCCACAACCCGGAGTATTTTTGGCATCCCGGCTGCGTTAGCCTGCAGGTCGGAAGTTCGAGTTGCCTTACTAGTATGGGCAGGCATTTCTTCAGTATGTATAAACCGGATGGGAACATGCAGGAAAATGGGTAAGATACTGTAAACCAATAAACCAGGATTGGTTTTGGAGATCAAGCGGACGAATTTACTTTCAGTTTACGTTTCTAATATTCGATATTAATAAATAAAGGAAAATGTTTTAACAAAAGGGTAGTATTATTGCATTAGGAAGCATATAATTAGCTGTTAGAGAAAATTGAGAGGGGGTGGGAAAAACAAATGGATAAGAAGATGATCGATGAGATCCTCAAGGAAATCGGCTTAGAACATGTCGAGGACTACTACGAGGACGAAGAGTAGAAAGAAGCCATGACGGAGGACCCAACCGTACATGGCTTCTTCCTTTTTCTGCCCTCTTTATCCTCTGGATTCACGGAACTCGCCGGGTTATTGACTTTTATTCTCCTGGAGCAATTCCGACACAGTTACGATTTGCAAACCCTGATCTTTGAGGTTTTTTAGAACCGCCGGCAGGGCATCAGCAGTCTGCTGGCAGGTGTCGCTGGCGTGCATAAGAATGATGTCTCCACCTTTCGCCCGTTTGTTGACCCGGTCAATAATGGTTGTTATACCGGGATTCATCCAATCCAAACTGTCAACGCTCCATTGAATCGCTTCATACTTGGCCTCGTGAACCCCCTGGATCACCGTATCATTATAGTCGCCATTAGGAGTTCGAATGAGCTTGGCATCTGCCCCGGTGACCTCTTTAATATTGGCGTGAGCTTTATTAATTTCATCAACGATTTCCGATTTACTTAGATTGCTCAGGTTGATATGCCGATAACCATGACTGGCGATCTCATGTCCATCATCCTTTATGCGTTTGGCTATCTCGGGATATTGCTTTACCCAGGGACCGGAAAGAAAGAAAGTGCACTTTACATTATTCTGTTTTAGAATGTCCAGTACCGGAGTAGGGGTCTTATTACCCCAGCTGATATCAAAGGTCAAGGCCACCATTTTCTTGTCCGTTTTTACGTCGTATATGGGCTTTAAACGGTGGTAAGCCTGGGCATAAAGCACGCTGCTGCCCAGGATCAACATGACCAGGATGCCAATTACAGCGGCCTTTGCCCGGGTCTGCAATTGGTAAAAACCGAAAACTCTGGGCATATTTATCCACTCCCTTTTGCAATGGTTTTTATATTTTTATTGCTTGAAGAGGGTCAATATTACTTCTTTTCCAGAGCTGTGAGCTGGCTGAATGTTAGGCATTCATAGCCGCGTTTCTTCAGCTCGGGGATGAGCAGGTCCAGAGCGCGGGCGGTTGCCATGCCATTTGGAGCCCCATCATGGAGAATGATGATCTGACCCGGTTCCAGGTGGGCGAGAATGTATTTGGATATCTGGGTAGCCGCGACGCCATTACGCCAATCCTTACTATCCTGCTGGTAGGTCCAGTAGGCGATAGTCAACCCCGCTTGTCGGCAGCCTTCTACCATTGCTATAGAGAGATAGCCACCCGGTGGACGAAATAAAACCACAGGTCGACCAGTAATCTCCTGAATAATGCTGTTGCTGCGCTGGATATCGGTTAGCTGCGACTGGGTGCTCAATTTATTGTAATCGGTATGATCATAGCTATGACTGCCCACTTCATGGTTTTCTGCAACCATGCGCCTCACCAGCTCAGGATTAGCCTGGGCGCGTTTCCCCAATATGAAGAATGTGCCTCGGGCATTATTGCGCTTTAAGGCATCCAAAACTGCAGGAGTATTAGGTGATTCCGGACCATCATCAAAGGTAAGAGCGACTGCCAGCTGATCAGTGTTTGCGCGGGATATCACTACTTTTTCCTTCTGCCATTTGACCAACATGGGATGACCGGCCAGTTCAATAGCGCCGAAGGATAAACCGGCAAACAGAATGCCACTGAAAAACCACATCAAACTCCGCTTTTTAACAAGAAAAATCAACATGTTGTCCTCCAGTCCCCATATACTGCTTCAAATAAGTATATGAGGCCAGAGGGATGCCTATGACCGGAGGGAAAAGAGAGAGAAGGGTATAAATCCGATATTTCCTCCTTGCTCTTGATTTTGCGGTTTTGAAAAGGTATAATCTACTAGGTTAGGGCCGTTAACTCAGTGGGAGAGTGCTTCCTTGACGCGGAAGAAGTCACAAGTTCGAATCTTGTACGGCCCACCATAAAAGCAATTAAAATCCCGATAAATCGGGATTTTTTGTTTGAATAAAAATAGGGAAGGGCTAGGTAAGTATTCATAAGAATGCCGAAATATCTTGATAGATCCATTAGTATGCACACAACAGGCGCACAAATGGGCACACAAAAAAGTTCCTACAGAAGGATGAAGAGAGACAGATATGAAGATCACTATGTTCTGCTGCTGCAATCTAAATAACAAAAAGATGAACAGACTATGACTGGATTACCAGTCTTTTTTATTTATAGGAAAGAACTTACAATAGGAAGTGTAGGAAAGAAAAGGGAAGTCATGAAGGGTATAGGAGACCTGTTTCCATTTCAGCATCCTAGTTGGTTAAAGGAGAAATTAGATGACATGGTACATAACGCATTTTTAGTCTTTCTCGGTCTTGCGTCGATGATTGTAGGAGTGGTTTTGATAGTAAAGCCAGGAGATGATACTATTGAGAATCTTATAAAAGTTTCCCGAGGATATCTAGGCAAATCAATATCCAGAATAATACTCATTATTATGGGTATAGGGTTCATTACAAGTGGATGGGCAACACTTATGAGGGGTTTTTCTGTTTTATGCAATGCTATCGCAAAGATCGTATGACTGGATAATGAATCATGATTTCACGATGTATATTTGGGTGGTTGCTGTGATAATTGCGACTGTTATTTATTACGAATACTCAAATAACGAAAGATATGTGGGTGGCGATTTGCCAGATGGCAAAGGCCCGGGTTGTATAAACCCGGGCCTTTAGTGTTTACTTGTATGAGTTAATTGTCTTATTTGGTTAGATTGTGGCCAAAACCAGGTTTTGTACTACCATAATTTGGAGCATTCCATTGGCCTGCCGGCTGATTCAATATTGGTCTGCGGTGAATATCGTAGGTCGGAGTCACCTTTGTATAGTTAAGTTCTTTCTGTAAAGTTTTAAGCTGAGTAAGGATAGAGCTGCGGTATATGCCATGCTTTTTAGCGATTTGAACTAGAGTATTACCGCGGTTCAATCCATTAATAACTACCTGGTTGGATACCTTCATCAATTTTGCTGCCCGAGTAACAATGCTGTTATATCGATACGGACTTTGATTAAATTGTTTGGAGCCATAATTCGGCGCTGGTGTTATTTTCTGACTACCGGTAACGGAATGATAGGTTATTATGGGTTGAGTATTAACGGTAGTGGCAGCACTTGCAATAGATGGATTTATTAAACCGCTTGAACCTAAAAATAAACCCAATGCTAAAATGCCAATAACAAAAGTTCTGCATGTTTTAAACAATGTTTTTTACCTCCTAAATTTAAATAATTTTGTTATGCTTCCCGCGGTTTGAATTATGAACTCTTATTGTGAACATTTATAGCGGTAAATTGTAGCTCTAATCCCTTCGTTCTTCGCCCCGGACGCCACTTTCCTTTTTCTCTCATCACTATTAAAGAATTCCGCCAAATCGCGTTTCGTAAAGGCGCGCAAACTTGCGCAAAGCCATTTTATGTAATTTATACGGAAAAAGCACAGTTTGGAATCTTGTATGGATCTCCATAAAAGAAGAATAATACCAGGCTTAAGAAGCTCAGTATTATTTGTTTGGGTATGAAAAGTTTGCATTGCCCCCAAAATTGCCTACTTCACTTTTAGAATCACTAAAGTTACCGCAATATAAAGCCATAAAACTATATCTTCTTTCTGCACTTTAGTTTCCAATATTCCCATATCCATCTACAATATATTTAAAGGAACTGGACAAAGGAATCGGGAGAGTGATATGGAGATAAGAGGTCCAAAGGGTTTTAATAGAGCATATCTGATTCTATGCCTGCCACTGGCGATTGTACTATCGCGGTTTTTTTCCTTCAATTCACTTCTGGTCGAGAATTATTATTCAAGAGGTCTTGACCGGAGTATAATCCAGGGCTTGAGCGCTGTCACAGGTATTTTCCCCTTTTCTCTGGCGGAGCTGGCAGTAATTCTCCTGCTCGTTTTCATTGTCTGGCAAATCTTCAGGATGGTAATTACTCCGGCCAAAAGAAAAGAATTAGGCAGGGATAAGTCCGCACGTTTCCTAATCAATGTTCTGGTCCTTATTAGTCTAGCTTATTTTATTTTTACCCTGCTCTGGGGGTTGAATTACTACCGGCTGACCTTTGCGAATATTACTCATATGACAGTGCGGCCTGCCTCGAAAGAAGAACTGGCGGATCTATGTGAGAGTCTGATTGTTCAAGCCAACCAGCTAAGGACCATCGTGGATGAGGATCACGATGGTGTAATGCACATTACCGAGGGAAAGGAACAGGTACTGAACAGGGCATCGGCAGGTTACCTGGAAGCTGCGGACCGTTATCCACAACTGGGGGGGAAATACGGAAAGGCAAAAGGGGTCCTTTTTAGTGAGACGCTGTCTTATATGGGGCTGTCAGGGGTATATTGCCCGTTTACTGGTGAGGCCAATGTGAATATGGCCATCCCCGATTCGATGCTGCCAGCAACCGTGTGCCATGAGATGGCACACCAGCGGGGCTTTGCCAGGGAAGATGAAGCCAATTATATCGCTTATCTTACCTGTAAATTTAATCCGGACCCTGGTTTTCAATACTCGGGGATTTTACTGGCAGTGACCAACGCAATGAATATGATGAGAAACGTTGATGCTGAAAGATACCAGCAATTGCGCAAGGAATACGGCACTGGACTGCGGAACGACCTGGCCGACATATCTCAATACTGGGCTAAACACGAGTCTTTCCTGGAGAGGATCAGCAGCCAGGTCAATGACGGCTACTTAAAATCTAACGGGCAAACGGCTGGTATATATAGTTATAACCAAATGGTAGACTTGCTCCTTGCAGAACGAAGAGCCGGAAAATAAAGTTTTCTACCAGTTCATTAGGGGCTCATTGTGTCAATAGATAGCAAGGAACCTGATCTGCCAGAAGAAGCACGTAATTGCTCAAGGATCTATTTTCTATCGAGAAGAAACGAATGTCCGCATTGATTGCGGGCTTTTTTATTACCCTGATCATATCTCTAAGCATATATTACATGGGAGATATATCTTCCAATCTGGGTAATACACGCCCGGCTTTGCTATTGGTAGTTGAAGAAAGCGGATCTCTCGAAGTACAGCAGATGAGAGGCCAGGCCGGTAATCAAGAGAATTAGGATAAGAATGAAAGTGTATTTATTGAGAGGAGCTGCAATTATGAGTCAAATTGATTGGAAAAAGAAACTGTCTAGCCGAAAGTTCTGGGCATTGTTGGCCGGCTTGGCTACGTCTGCGCTGGTGCTGTTCAGGGTCAGTGACAACACGTCGGCTCAGGTGGTAGCAGTAATTGGTGCCTTTGGGTCCATCGTGGTCTACATGCTGTCCGAGGCCTACGTTGATGGTCAAGCGGTCAGTAGTAGCAAAGATAGTCAGGCTGCAGGCTGAGTGGGAATAAAACATCGGCATGAAAACGAGTGGCCCAGGGGTGACCCCGGGCCTTCTTGATAGTGTTTTTCCCTTACTTCTGTTTTATTCCTTTGATTTCCGTGAAGCCGCAGCCATTTGATTTTGGATTTTGCGACCAGGTGGCCGGGTCCGAATCAATGACCGTGTAAGTACCAGCTTTAATGACGATGTTGGGTTTCGCTATCCAATTTGCATTGGCAACGTTGCCTTGCCCCACTGTACCCTCAGTCTTCCAGGGACCATAGACAGTGCCGTCCTGGCTTTTTAGCGTAATCGTTCCGGGCAAGGCCCCTTTGTTAAGGTAGTGATAATCCAAAATACTGGTGATTTTGCAGGGCTGATCAATTGTAAAAACCGTGGGGCTGGTGGGTTGGCTCATCACGCTATTCACATTGAAATTGGTGAAAATGCTTTCTTCCGTGCCAGCTGTCTGATTGATTGCGGTACTTTGGCTTTGCTTTTGGCAGGCGGCAGCGCTAAACGCCAGCATCGCAAAGACAAGAATCAAAATAATTGCTTTACTCTTTTTCACTTTCTCATCCCCCATATATTATTCACTCTTCCATATTATACATTTTACTATAACAGGAGCCAGGTTTATTCTACTGCTCTTCAATAACTACTTCCTTTATATAAATATTATCCACCGGTTTGCTGCGCTCGCCTATGCCATTTGCCTGAACCGGAGTATTTGAAATATTTATTATTACATCCATACCCTCAACCACCTGGCCGAATATTGTATAATTTGGATTTTTGTTTAAGAGGCTGGCCTGCTCCCCATTGCATATAAAGAATTGACTTCCATTGGTATTGGGGCCGCTGTTGGCCATCGCCACAATACCGGGGCCATAAGACAATTTGTTAGGAAGTTCATCGGCAAACTTATATCCCGGACCGCCGGTTCCGCTGCCCAGTGGATCACCGGTTTGAATCATAAAGCCTTTTATAATGCGATGAAAGGTAATGCTGTTATAGAAGCCTTCTCGGGCCAGGAAAACGAAGTTGTTTACGGTACTCGGAGCATCCTTGGCCAAGAGCTTTATCTTAAAGGTGCCAAGATTGGTTGTTACAGTGGCAGTGTACTGTTTACTTGCATCGATGTTCATCTTCGGAGCCTGGGAATATTTATTATTTCGCTGGGCAATACTCTCCGTGCCAGTGCTCTTGGTGCTGTTTCCCGGTTCAGTAGCTGGCTTTTGAATCGAGCAAGCTATGATCCCCAGAGCCAACACTACGAAAAGAAAAAATGCGATGATGCTAGTTGCGCTATGCTTCATGCTTTCATACCTCTCTTGCTTTTGTTGATTTAATCTTTTTACAGAGTTCGCTTCAATTATTTGGTTTCCTGCAATGATGTCATCATTTTCTTCATTCTGGCAGGGCTTAAGCATAAACAGCGGAAGATTTGATCTGAAATTAGATCAAGATCAAGGGTGCTTCTGAATAACGAAAATGTCCAGCACATATAATAAAGTATCTTTCACAGGTGGGAGGACCATTATGATTTACGAATTCCAGGTGGGAACAAGCGTAGGTGGGAGCAGTCTAATTGAAGAGTTCCAAAATCGGCTGCGCTGGATCAAACAACGGGGATTTACCCTGGACATTGAAATCCGAGAAAACCAGGAGTCGGGAATTGATTTGATCCGTTTTTGCCTGGAAGGGAAAAACCAGGATCGGGTTTTCAGGGATGAAGATATTCGGCATATATTTCGGCACCAGTTGGCTGAATCCCTGGCTGAGCATATCGTAGTAAGCTGGGAAGAGAAGCTCTTGTGGAAGGAAGTGGCCCGCAGCCACCGGAAAAGCTCTCCCACAGAGAAAGAAGCAATTTTAGAGAAGGCCAGGGATATCCTGCATAACAGCAAAAATAGTGAAAGCCTGAATCTACTGCTTAGTTTCGGGCGTAAGACCAGAATCATTCAGCGTTTATTGGAGCATATCAAGGATCATGGGCACCTGGATCTGGAGGGCTTTATCACTTTTTGTCTTCAGGATTTTCTTACAGAATTAAAATATGCAGTGGAATTGGCTTTCGAGGAAAAGAAGAATGAGAAGGAATACAGCGATTTTGTGAGCCTGTTGCGCTATTTCGTGGATAGCCAGTTTTCTAAGATGGAGGAAGTCAACCTGATGGTGAAGTCAGATGGCCTATTTTATCTCTGGGATGGCAGCGGTGTACCCATTGAAGAAAAATATATCAATTACTATATGGATGAAATGCTCACGAATGAAGTGAGTCTGGATGATGTCCTGGTCAGCATCCTGATTACCATAGCTCCACTCCACATAATCCTCCATAATACCGGAGCTGCCGGTTCCTCCGAGCCTGTTATGATGATTCGGAACGTTTTTGGCGACCGGATCAGCGAGTGCCCGGGTTGTGAGCGATGTCATCCCCAGATAAGGGAGCAGCACAAAGGTAGTTGAACTCAGGCGGTTGACAAAAGCACCACAGGCACAACACATGTTCGCTTCGCTCACTAATAAGGTTGCGAAATAGCTGTCGTGAAGTGGTTGTAATGAAAAACTATGCTTGCCGACTTTGTCAACAAGCTGAAACGGTCCGCTTTGGCGGGCCTTTTTAATTTGCGGTAATAATCGAAATCTGCTATATTTTCAATAACATCAAGGCCTTTCTCCAATAGCGACTATAATTACCTTCAGGAGGTTTTATAAAGATGGTAAACATTACATTAAAAGACGGAAGCCAGCGAGCATTTCCAGAAGAAATGAGCTTTCTGCAAATCGCTAGAGAGATTTCTCCCCAGCTGGCAAAAAACTCCGTAGCTGCAGTATATAATGGACAGGTAGCCGATCTGAACCGTGTGGTAGAAGGCGATGGAAGCCTCGAATTTATCGATTTTGAAGACGCAAGGGCCTGGAACGTTTATCGGCACTCATCCGCCCACATCATGGCTCAGGCCGTGAAGCGTCTCTGGCCGCAAACCAAGCTGGCCATTGGCCCGGCGATTGATAAGGGCTTTTATTATGATTTTGAAAGCAGCCACATCTTCACTCCCGAAGACTTCTTGAAGATTGAAGAAGAAATGGCTCGCATTATCAAAGCAGATTATCCCATTGTCCGCAAGGAGTTGAGCCGCGAGGAAGCTCTGCAGCTCTTTCAGGAGCAGGGGGAGGACTACAAAGTTGAGTTGATTAATGACCTACCCCTTGATGCGAAAATCAGCACCTATCAACAAGGGGAGTTCATGGATTTGTGCGCCGGCCCCCACCTGGCATCAACTGGCAGGGTAAAATCTTATAAGCTGATGAGCCTGGCGGGAGCCTACTGGCGGGGCAGTGAAGCCAATCAGATGCTGCAGCGGGTTTATGCCACTTCATTTCCTAAGAAAGCTCTACTGGACGACTACCTGTATAAACTGGAAGAGGCTAAAAAACGCGATCATCGCAAACTAGGCCGAGAACTAGGTCTGTTTGTGCTTTTGGATGAAGGCCCTGGATTCCCGTTTTTTATGCCCAAAGGTATGATCTTGCGCAATGAACTGGAGACTTTCTGGCGCCAGGAGCACCGCAAAGCCGGTTATTCAGAAGTGCGTACACCAATCATCCTCAATGAGGAACTCTGGCATCGATCCGGGCATTGGGATAACTACAAAGAGAATATGTACTTTACTGTAATTGATGAGGAGAACTACTGTGTCAAACCCATGAACTGCCCGGGCGGAATGCTCTTATATAAACAGGCTCTGCACAGCTACCGGGAGCTGCCCTTACGGGTGGGAGAGATGGGACTGGTGCACCGCCATGAAAAGTCCGGGGTTTTGCACGGACTCATGCGGGTGCGGGCCTTTACTCAGGATGATGCCCATATCTTTATGCTGCCCGAACAAATGGTAGATGAGATCAAAGGTGTTATTGATCTGGTAGATAAATTCTACACCCTGTTTGGCTTCCCTTATCATGTGGAACTCTCCACCAGACCGGAGAAATCCATGGGTTCGGCAGAGACCTGGGAACTGGCCACCAATACCTTACGGCAGGCCTTGGATGAAAAGGGGCTTCCTTATAAGATTAATGAAGGTGACGGGGCATTTTACGGACCCAAAATAGACTTTCATCTGCAGGATTCTCTGGACCGCACCTGGCAGTGTGGAACTATCCAGCTTGACTTCCAGATGCCAGAGAAGTTTGACTTGACCTATATTGGCGAAGATGGGGAGAAGCATCGTCCGGTTATGATTCACCGGGTGGTCTACGGCAGTATTGAGCGATTCATTGGTATACTCACAGAACACTTCGGCGGCGCATTTCCTACCTGGTTGGCACCGGTGCAGGTGCGGGTGATTCCTATAACCGAAAGGCACCATGACTATGCGGCTCAGGTGGCTGAAGCGTTGGAGGCTTCCGGGATCCGGGTGGAATCCGACCTGCGCAGTGAAAAAGTGGGCTATAAGATCAGAGACGGGCAGATGCAGAAGATTCCTTACCTGCTGGTGGTTGGGGACAGGGAAGCTGAAGAAGGCAGTGTGGCCGTACGCCATCGCCGTCAGGGCGACCAGGGGAGTGTACCCCAGGCCCAATTTATTGACATGATCAGAGAAGAGATAGAAGGCAAGGTTATATCCTAGCTAAAGGCGCAGGCACGGGGACGGTTCTTCTGCCTGCGTGCCTGTTTCATTCATCTTTTCTTACCGGATGGCATTGCCAGTAAAATGGGTATATGATATACTTACTGTTGGTACTAAGCAGGAGCCTTGCTTCTCACCTTGCAACACGACGTTCGTAAGGTAGTCAATGACTAACTTTGAGTAATCTCTGGGTAGACGATGCCCGGGAGCTATTTGGTTGTTGAAAGCGGGTTCTTGCAACTCGCTTTTTTATTTTCAGGAGGTGAACTTCTTATCAGCAAAGATTGGAGAATTAACGAAGACATCAGGGTTAAAGAGGTCAGGCTGGTGAGCGAGGACGGAGAACAGTTGGGTATAACTCCGATCCGCGATGCTATGGCTATTGCCATTGAAAAAGGACTGGATTTGGTTGAGGTGGCGCCTTCCGCCAAGCCTCCCGTATGCCGTTTGATGGATTTCGGAAAATTCAAATTTGAACAGAGTAAACGGGAAAAGGAAGCCCGTAGGAAGCAGAAGGTCATCTCTGTCAAAGAAGTTAAATTACGTCCTAATATCGAAGACCACGATTTTGATGTTAAAGCTCGTAATGCTCGTAGATTTTTAGCTGACGGGGACAAAGTTAAGGTGACGATCATGTTCCGTGGACGAGAGATCACTCATCCCGACCTGGGCGCGAAGCTTTCTGTAAAAATGGCTGAACACTTGTCCGATATTTCAGCTGTGGAGAAAGCTCCCAAGGTAGAAGGGAAAAACATGGTAATGATCCTGACACCTAAACTGGACCCGGAGAAAGCACATAAGAACGAAAAGAAGGAGGAAGCTTGATGCCAAAGCTGAAGAGTCATCGCGGCGCAGCCAAGAGATTTAAAAAAACCGGGAGCGGAAAAATAAAGAGATCTAAGGCCTATGCCAGCCATTTACTGGGCGGAAAAAGCCCGAAAAGAAAAAGAGGTTTACGTAAAGCCTGTTTGGTTAGCGAAGCTGAAAATAAGAATATCGCCCGCCTGATTCCATATTAAAATTTAATTATCACGCAGCAGGAGGTTAATTACTATGCCGAGAGTCAAACGTGGAGTAATTTCACATAAAAGGCACAAGAAAATTCTGAAACTGGCCAAGGGATATATTGGCAGCAAATCCAAGCTGTTCCGCGTGGCCAAGCAGCAGGTGATGAAATCCGGGCAATACGCCTATATTCACCGGCGCCTGAAAAAGAGAGATTTTCGCAAATTGTGGATTGCCCGCATCAATGCAGCAGCCCGCAATAACGGTACAACATACAGCCGCATGGTTCACGGACTGAAAGAGGCCGGAGTGGATATCAACCGCAAGGTGCTGGCCGAATTAGCTGTCAATGATCCTCAGGGCTTTACCGCTCTGGCGGAACTGGCCAAACAAACAGCCAGTAAATAAGAGATAGAGGTATGCGGGTGTCGAGGGGACGGTTCTCCTGACACCCTTTTTCTTTTGGTTATGGGGTGTCTGGGGTGTCTGGAGAACCGTCCCCTCGACACCCCATAACCAATGGCAATCTTTTGACGCAAGGGCAGGTGAAAACACATGAAACAGATAAGCTCCCGGGACAATCCCCTGGTCAAGCAGGCCAGCAGTTTAAAAATTCGTAAATATCGCTATGAAGAGCAGATGTTTCTGTTGGAAGGGGAGCGGGCACTCAACGAACTGCTACCCTATCGGCATCGATTAGTGCACTTGTTTATTCAGGAAGGAATGAGTGAAAAATATGCTCAGATTCTGTCCGGCATTGATGAAGACCGGGTAGTTATGGTCAACGCCAGCATTATGAAGGTTCTTTCTGACACCCAGCATCCGCAGGGTATCGTAGCCGTGGTTTCCATGGGGGAGGAGCGGGAGTTGAAGGATACTAACCCGGAGTCGGGCTTGTGGCTGCTTCTCGATAGGATCTCAGATCCGGGCAACTTGGGAACAATGATCAGAACCTGCTGGGCTCTTGATGGAGCAGGTATTTTGCTTACCCCCGGTTGTGTCGACCCTTACAGTCCAAAGGTCTGCCGCTCAAGTATGGGCGGGATTCTTAACCTGCCTATTATCTCCAATGTCGGCCATCAGGAAATTGATTTCTTAATAAAGAAAGGCTTCCGAATGTTCAGTGCCACCGCTGCATCTAAACAAATCTATTACCAGACGGACCTCACAGGACCGGCAGTTCTCATGGTGGGAAGCGAAGCACATGGAATCGACCCTCTCCTGGAATGTAGGAGCAGCGACCTATTACAAATTCCCATGAAATCAGGAGTAAATTCTTTAAACGCTGCAAGTGCTTGTGCTATAATTATGAGTGAGGCGATGCGGCAGAGGTACGCCAGTTCCTTGTCCTAGCCTGATTTCTATGCTATAATTATCCTCAGTTCAGCCGTTATAAACCGGGAAGGGTGGACCTTGCATGCAAAACGAGGCCAATAACCTGTGGAACCTTTTTGAATCATCCGGCTGCATAATTTATTATCTTCTCTATAAGATGATCATAACCCAGTAATCATAACAAATACGATGAACAGGACAAGTAACTTGCTGGCACCCCTTCAGGGAAGCTGTATCGTCGACTGAAAGTACAGCCAGGGGAAAACGCAAGGGAATTCACCTGGGAGTGGGGGACTGAAGTAACAGTAGGTCCTACCGGTAGTCGCCGTTATCGACAATTGAGGGAATCAAGCCCTGACCGGCTTGGTTAACCAGGGTGGTACCGCGGAAAACACTTTCGTCCCTTGAGACGAGGGTTTTTTTATTTTCTGTCCGTAAGGAGGAAAGAAGATCCATGTTGAATAAACTACAAGAACTGAAGAGTAAATCAGAGGAAATGCTTTCCCAACTGCTCAGTATCGAAGAGGTCAACGATTTTCGAGTGAAAATGCTGGGCCGCAAGGGGGAAATTACTCAACTGCTGCGCGGACTCAAGGATATGGCAGCTGAAGAAAGGACCGAAGCCGGTCGCCAGGCGAATGAACTGAAAGCTCGCCTGGAAGAACTGATTAATGGAAAGTTGGACCAGTTTAAAGCGCAGGAACTAGAGAAACGGCTCGCCGGGGAAAAAATTGATGTCACCCTGCCAGGAAGGCCGGTCCATCGCGGCGCTATCCATCCCCTTTCTCGGGTCGCGGAGGAAATCGTTGAGATTTTTGTAGGGATGGGATTCAGCGTAGCAGAAGGCCCGGAAGTGGAATCAGATTACTACAATTTTGAGGCGTTAAATGTGCCCCGCGACCATCCGGCCCGAGACATGCAGGATACTTTTTATATTAATGATGATATTCTGCTTCGCACCCATACCTCGCCGGTGCAGGTCCGCACAATGGAGAAAATGAAGCCCAGCCTGCCGGTAAAGATCGTTATTCCCGGAACTGTCTATCGCAAAGACGATGATGCCACCCATTCCCCGATGTTCCACCAGGTAGAAGGGCTGCTTATTGACCGGCACATTACCTTCGCCAATCTGAAAGGTTGTTTGATGCATTTTGCGCAAAAGATATTTGGTGAACAGGTCAAAGTGCGCTACCGGCCCAGTTTCTTCCCCTTCACCGAGCCCAGTGCGGAAATGGACATATCCTGTGTAATCTGTGGCGGCAGCGGCTGTCGGGTCTGCTCGCATACTGGTTGGTTAGAAATCCTGGGATCGGGTATGGTGCATCCCCGGGTTCTGGAGTGCGGGGGGTATGATCCGGAAGAAGTTACCGGATTTGCTTTTGGGATGGGCATTGAACGCATCGCCATGTTGAAGTATGGCATCAATGACCTGCGCATGTTTTTTGAAAACGACCTGCGTTTTTTGAGCCAGTTCTAAATGCCTCATAAAAGGGGAACCAGCTCAGTGCTGCTAGAAATCTAAATTTTTAGTGATGGGGTGAAAATATGGGAGTACCGCTCAAATGGCTGAAGCGATATATTGAGATAGATTGGACCCCGGAGGAATTAGCTCACCGGCTGACCATGGCTGGCATAGCCATTGAAGGAATTGAAAAGGTGGATGATGATGCCATCTTGGAACTAGACCTTACCCCCAACCGGGGGGACTGTCTGGGTATACTCAACCTGGCCCGGGAAGTTGCAGCTTTATCAGGAAAACCGGTGCAAATCCCCCCGGTGCCGATCAAAGAGACCGGTGAAAAGATCGATGACTTGATCAAAATTGAAATTGCCGATCCCGACCTCTGCCGGCGTTACAGCGCCCGTCTGGTCAAAAATTGCCAGGTGGCACCTTCGCCTGAATGGATGCAGGAGTGCCTGGTTGAAGCCGGAATCAGGCCGATCAGTAATGTTGTGGATGTAACCAATTTTGTCATGTTGGAGACCAACCAGCCTTTGCATGCCTTCGATTACAACCTTCTGGGCGAGGAAAAGCGCATTCTGGTGCGCCGTGCTCGCAATCAGGAATTATTGACCACCCTGGATGATATAGAAAGAACGCTGGATGAGGACTGTTTGTTAATCACAGATGGCAAACAGCCTGTAGCGCTGGCCGGGATTATGGGTGGTGCGGATACCGAAATCAATGATCAGACCAGCGATGTGCTCATCGAATCAGCCTGCTTTTGGGGGACCAACATTCGCAAAACCTCGCGCAAAATGAACCTGCGCAGCGATTCCTCCATTCGCTTCGAAAAAGGCACCGATATAGATGGGGTTATCTATGCTGCCAACCGGGCTGCCCAATTGCTGCAGGATCTGGCCGGTGGGCAGGTAGTGGCAGGTGTGGCTGACGTATATCCCCAACCCGCGAAGGCTCGTACGATCCGCCTGCGCCCGGAGCGGGTCAATTTCCTTTTGGGAATATCCTTGGAGGGCCAGGAGATTAAGGATATTCTAGATAAATTGGGCTTGAAAGCCGATGAGGACCAGGGCGATTTCATAGTTGAAGCCCCCAGCTACCGGCCTGATCTGGAGCTGGAGGTGGATCTCATTGAAGAGGTAGCCCGCCTGTATGGTTATGATCATATCGTTCCCCGTTTGCCCGAAGGTGACACCAGCCCGGGAGGCTTGGAGCCCTACCAGAAATTCCGCAACCGGGTGCGAGAGCTGATGGCCCGGAACTTCTATGAAGTGGTCAACTACAGCTTCATAAACCCGACAGCCTTGGATCGCATTCAGGTGCCGGTGGACAGCGCCCTGCGTTCGGTGGTGAAGGTGGCCAACCCTCTCTCCGAAGAGCAGAGTGTCATGCGCACCGTCATACTTCCAGGTTTACTAGGGAATATAGCTGATAATTTAGCCCGAAAAAATAAAGATCTGGCTTTCTTTGAGATTGGAGCGGTATTTTATCCCACCCTGGAAGGGCTGCCGGAAGAGGTCCTCAAACTGGGGGCCGTGGTTTGCGGCCAACGCGAGTCCTACTGGTTGAAGAACAATCTGCCCATGGATTTTTACTACCTGAAAGGAGTTCTGGAAGACCTCCTGCAGGAATTGCGACTGCCTGTTTGCCGTTTTGATCCGATTGTGGATCCTTCATATCATCCTGGCCGGGCGGCCCGAATCAGCTGTGATGATCATGAAATTGGACTGGTTGGAGAAATACATCCTCGGGTCTTGGAAAACTACAACATTCGTTTCCAGGCCTGCGCATTGGAGTTGGATGTCAAGACACTGTTCGCCTTGAGCCAACCCCGGTCCATGAAAGAGGAGATTCCCCGCTATCCTGCCGTAGAACGGGATATCGCGGTACTGGTTCCCCTGGAGGCTCAGGCTTCGGATTTACTGGAAGCCATTCAAGCTACCGGTGGGGCTTTGCTTAAAAAGATCGATGTGTTTGACATCTATGCCGGGGACCAGGTTCCAGCAGGAAAGAAGAGCATGGCCTTCCGGCTCACCTTGCAATCAACAGAGAAAACCCTGACCGAGGCTGAGGTGGGCCTGCTGATAGACACGGTTGTTGACGCATTGCAAAGCCGCTTCGGAGGAACTCTGAGGTAAGTCGATCGTGCTAAAGGGAAACAAGGGGACGGTTCTCTTGTTTCGCCCTTCACTGAGCAATTGTGAGCCAGCTATTATGGATGAAAACAAGAGAACCGTCCCCTTGTTTCCCCTAATTAGGGTACCATGGGAGTAGGAGGGTTGGAAATGGCCATTAGCGAGAGTATGCCGACCGATGAAGCGATTGAAATCAGGGTGAAAGATGTAGGGGTTTTTACTATACAGCCTGGTATCACTGCAGCAGAATTCGTTACTGGTTTGAAGGATCGAGTTCCTTACCAGGTGACGGCAGTGATTATTGACAATGGGCTGAAAGATCTGCACCATGTTATGGATCATTCCTGCAGTTTGGAACTGGTTGATGTAAGCTCGGAAATTGGTGCCCGCATCTACAGGCGTACTGCCCTGTTTATGATGTTAAAAGCCTGCCACGACCTTTTCCCCAAGCGAAAATTAATGGTAAAACATTCTCTTTCCAACGGACTGTACTGTGAATTTTTAGATGGTGAGGCCAAAGCCGAACAGGTGTCGGCTATTGAGAGATTGATGAAAGCCATGGCAACCAGCGATCTGCCTATTAATAAAATGGTGGTCTCCAAAGAAGAGGCCCACCACATTTTCCACCGCCAGGGGCAGTTGGAGAGGGTGAAGCTTTTCGAATACCGCGATAAGGAGCATGTTCACATTCATGAGATGGATGGCTATTATGAATATTTTTATGATCCTATGGTGGACCATACCGGTGCCTGTGCGCAGTTTAAGCTTCTGGAATACCCTCCTGGACTGATACTGCAGACTCCTGAGATCGAAACTCCCGGGGAGATTCTGCCCTGGATAGAACTGCCCAAACTTTTTACCATATACGCGGAAGCCAAAGATTGGGCAGAAATGATGGATATCAGGACAGTTGCCGCCCTCAATGACATTATCAAAAACGGTGATATCGGAGACCTGATTCGCATTAATGAAGCTTTGCATGAGAAAAAGATCGCCTGGATTGCCGACCAAATCTGCAGTAATCCCAGGATTCGCGTAGTCCTCATCGCCGGGCCTTCTTCATCGGGGAAAACCACTTTTGCCCAAAGATTGCTTATCCAACTGCGCGTGAATGGGCGTAAGCCGGTGAGCATTTCTCTGGACAATTATTTCAAGGATCGAGAGGCGACACCCCGGGATGAAAACGGCAATTATGCCTTTGAAGACCTGGAGGCATTGAAGTTGGATCTCTTTAACAACCACCTGAACAAACTGATTGCCGGAGAGGAAACAGAGATTCCGGTATATAACTTTAAAACGGGAACCACTGAGCCTTTTGGGGTGTTCACCAAGGTTCCACGAGGCGAGCCGATTATTATCGAAGGGATTCACGGCTTGAATGAACAGTTGACCTGGAAGGTGCCCAAGGTACAAAAATATAAGATTTTCGTCAGCGCCTTAACCCAGGTGAATATTGATTACAGCAACCGTATACCCACTACCGAGGCGCGGCTGGTCCGCCGCATCATTCGGGATGAGCGCACGCGCGGTTATGGAGCCCAGGCCACTATTAAACAATGGCCGGTGGTAAGGAAGGGTGAAGAAGAGAACATCTTTCCCTTTCAGGAAAATGCTGATGTAATGTTCAATTCTTCACTCGTATATGAGCTGGCTGTACTCAAGACCATGGCTGAACCGCTTCTCGAAGTAATAGGACCGGAATACCCGGAGCATGTGCAAGCCAGTCGAAATTATAAATTCTTCAGCTATCTGCGGTCGGTGTCTCCGGATCTTGTGCCGCAGAATTCAATCCTTCGAGAGTTTATCGGGGGCAGCTGCTTTAAGGTGTGATACTGATCAGGAAACAGGGGGACGGTTCTCTTGGTTTCATCTTTCGCTGAGTAATTCTTAGCCAGCTATTATGGATGAAACAAGAGAACCGTCCCCCTGTTTTTTTGCCTATTGTAAACTCAATGTTTAAACCTGGTAAAAATGTTGTGCATCTCTTCAATTCCGGAGCGGTTCAGGATAGGATAAAGAAAAAAGGTTCACATTTGGAGTAAAGGGTGTGAAAGCATTGAAGGGTAAAATCATGGTGGTAGACGATGAACTATCTCTGGCCCGTCTTATTACCTATAACTTGAATAAAGAAGGTTTTGATACCATTCAAGCTTATGATGGCATCGAAGCCGTGAACATGATCAAGAAAGAGCTGCCCGACCTCATTGTGCTCGATTTAATGCTCCCTGGTAAAGATGGATTGGAGATCTGCAAGGAGCTGAGGGCGGAAAATATCCGCACACCGATTATTATGCTAACCGCTCGGGATGATGAGATTGATAAAGTGGTAGGGCTGGAACTGGGTGCTGATGACTATGTCACCAAACCTTTCAGTGTGAGAGAACTGGTGGCCCGGGTAAAAGCAGTGCTGCGCCGTAACACACAAAAAAATGATGTGATAGAAACCCAACAGGAGATCATTGTGGGCAATTTTACAATTCAACCGGAGCGCTATGAAATTCTTTTTAAGGGTCAGCTTTTGGACCTGACTTTAAAGGAATACGAATTGCTGGAGATGCTCTTGCGCAATAAAGGGCGGGTGCTGAAAAGAGATTACCTGCTCCAGGTGCTCTGGGATTACGCCGACAGTGCCAACACGCGGGTTTTGGATGTGCATATCAGCAAAATCAGGGATAAGATCGAAGAAGATTCCAAGAATCCCAGGTATATAAAAACGGTTCGGGGATTAGGATACAGATTTGAGGAGGGACAGGATGTTTAAAAGCTTCCGTGCCCGACTCAGCTGGACATATCTGCTATTGATCCTGCTGGTGGCGGGTACCACCGGATTTGTAGCCAGTATTACATTTAGAAATTACTATCTCAGCAATCTTGAAAACAATTTGGCTTATGAATCATCCCTGGTGACCCATATGATCAGGCTCAACCAGCTGCCATCCGGCCAAAATGTGGACTTCCAAAACATATGCCTGCTGGCCGCCCAGGATACCGACGCCCGGGTAACGATCGTGGCTGCCGATGGCCGGGTGCTGGGTGATTCTCAATTTGATCCGGCGATCATGGAGAACCATTCAGGCCGACCGGAAATCTATCAAGCCCTGCACGACCAGAGGGGAACAGCCATTCGCCTCAGTGATACCGCAAAAATGAACATGCTTTATGTGGCGATACCCTTTCAAAGCGGAACTGTAAACGGTGCTGTACGTCTGGGTAAACCCCTGAATCAGGTGGAAGGTGTTTTTAATAGAATCCTGGCTGGTCTTCTTTTCTCCATCCTCATTATCGGTTTTGCTGCATTTTTCCTAAGCCTGTTTGTGGCTGAATGGTTTTCCCGACCTATTCGGCATATAACCGGAGTGGTACAGGAAATCGCCCGGGGCCGACTTAGCCAACGGATCACCTTGAACGTAGAGGATGAATTGGGAATTCTGGTAACAGCTATCAACGATATGGCGGAGAACCTGGAAGGCAATCTGAATGAAATATCCCAGGTGAAAAACCGGTTGGAAGCGGTTCTCGACAATACTGTAAATGGAATCGTATTGATCGATGATGAAGGCCGGATTCGCTATGTCAATCCAGCGGCCATGCGATTGCTCTGCATTGATCCTGCTTTCATGGGCAGGAAACATGTGGAATTGATCACCAACTATGAAATGATTCAATTGACAGACAAAGTACGCAAGGATGGCCAGTCCCTCCGTCAAGAAATAGTCCTGCATAATCTGGGCGGCAAGATACTGGAAGCGAATGCAGTTCCGGTAGTGAAGCAGGATGATGCTGCCCAACACGATGTTCTGGTCGTCCTTAACGACATTACCGAGTTAAAGCGTTTACAGCAGGTGCGCCAGGATTTTGTGGCCAATATTTCTCATGAATTGAAGACACCGGTGGCCACCATCAGCGGGTTCGCCGAAACTCTGCTTGGAGAAGGTCAGGACCATCCGGAAAATGTCCCGGAGTTTTCCCGTATTATTTATGAAGAAGCCCAACGCCTTGGTAAGATGATCAAGGCCCTCTTAGAATTGTCCCGTCTGGAGAGCGGATATCAGGAAATTCATCCAGAAAAAATAAAGGTAGTGGATATCATTGAAAACGCAGTGGCAATCGTAAGGAAGAGATCTGATGACGTGGATATTGAGATTGAGGCAGCTCCCGAGGTTTATCAGACGATCATTGAAGCAGATGGAGAAATGATTGTCCAGGTTATGATCAACCTACTAGAAAATGCTCTCAATCACAGTCGGGAAGACAGTTCTGTAAAGGTGAAAATTGAAAATCTGAACGATTCCTTCAAAGTGAGCGTAATTGACCAGGGTGAAGGCATACCAGAAAAAGATTTGCCCCGTATTTTTGAGCGCTTTTACCGGGTTGATAAAGCGCGCTCCCGCAAGACCGGGGGTACGGGGTTGGGGCTGGCCATCGTGAAACACCTGGTGGAAAACCACGGCGGCCAGGTGGGAGTGGAGAGCAGACTGGGAGAAGGATCAACATTTTTCTTTACTATCCCCACGAAAGGCTTTTGATAGGGGCGGTTTCTCCTAAAAAAGGTTCAATAGAGGCGAATTGGTTATTAAACAGGAATTCCTTAAAACACAACTATCAGGTGCAGGATGCTGGCTCTGGCAGTCGGGATACTATGCGGTCAATGTCCAGATTTTCACAATTATCCGGTAGGATCTGATTGAAGTAATATAGCGCATTTCCTTTGGCGTAGAGTGGCAGTGGAAAGCTGGGGTGTGTCCATTCCGTGTAAGCCGGCGAGCAATCAATGGCGCCGTCTTTACCCTCATCATCTGCCAGATTACATATGGAACAATGTCTCTTCATGGTCACCAGTACATCAGGAACATAGATGGAGGCTTTCCAACCGGAAGTCAGGGTTATGTCCAGGCCCTGCAGGGTGTTGTTCAGTTCCAGGCGTCCAGCACCTGTACGACCCAGGTAGTCCAGTACCGTACTTGTGATAATGGAAGGCCTGCGTAAATGGGTTTCATATTCCGGGGGAGGGGGTAGGTAGGTCAGTCGGGCTATGGTGCCGTCTACATGGCGCACATCCCGTTCCTGTGACTTCTGAAAATCATAGTTCAGGATTTGCGCAAGCCGGGGATCTGTATCCTGGCGGGCCAGCAGTCTTCCAACTACCTGCTGGCAAAATGGCCGCTCACAGGCAAGAGAAAAAACGCCCCAATCATTGCACACGACTTCATAGCTTTCGAAAACTCTGCTCAGCCTGTCCAGCATTTGTTCAAGCTGTCCCAAAACACTTTCCGACACCAGGGGTGTAACTAGAGTCATATTGCAGCCGCTATCTTTCAAATTCCAGGCCCAACTCATTAGCAAATCAAGGGCGGGTATCTTTCTTTCACAGCATTCTTCACCCAGATATATACGCGCCCCGGAAGGTATCACTCCGGCAGTGTCCTGCCATTTTAGCCAATAAGCATATTCCATGGTTCTTAAACCTCCCTGATCTGCTCTCCGGGATAGTAGCAACGGTTCTCGCCACAGTCCCTGCCGTAGACCTCTCGATATAATTCCTTGACTGGCTGGCGTGAAAAGCTGGCCTGAGAATGCTGCTCAGCGATTTGACAGGCCCTGGCTATAAATCTTACCGCCTTGACTTTAATATCTGAAGGTAGACCCCGGCCCCCAATTTTTAGGTAACCAATACCCGAGGCGGCCAACCTTTTTATATAACATGCAGCACAATGGGGTTGATGGCAGTCGTCATGAGGTTCAGGTCGTATAGTTCCACGGACGGATCTAAACTGCAACTGGCAGCCATGTCCGGCATAAGAGAGATCCTGGGTGTAAACCAGGGGCTTTTGCTCAGCCATCTCCTGATGATAGTTAAAAAAGGTACTGACTCCTGGCGGGAAAGCAATGCCGTGATAAAAGCTGCAAAAACCATCTATATACTCGCATCTGTCATTTAGAACCATGGCTTCGAAATCTATATTCGGGGAGCTTTGAGTCAAAACCCTCATTTCTTCAAGGCTAAGGGAACGGGGAAGAACAATCCGAGAAATACCGAAGTGTTTATAAAAGTTCAGAGCCCGGCTGTTGAATACCGGTGCCAGAATGGAAAGGTAGCGCTGCAGGCCGAGGTGTTCCTTCTGCAAAGCCAGAAGCAATCCCAGGTCTGAGACTAAAACCGATTGGCCCCCGGCCTGCTTCCAGATAGCTGCATAATCTAACACTTCGGGCAGCATTCCTTCGCTATATCGTACATTTAGTGCCAGCGAGGCCGGTACTCCGGTTCTTTGTGCTTCCCGGGCGATCTCTACCAGAGTCTCCTCATTGCTTGCATTGGCAATAATTCCCTGGCGGCGGGATAATGAGTCATAGCTGGAATAATGCTGCCGCCAGCGCTCCGGTAAAAACCCGCAGTATACTTCACCGGCTCCAGCTTCCACCAGACTTGCTACTTCGCCTGGATCATTGACCGGCGCCGCTATAATCGGCTTCTTATATAAGGTAGTCATCATATCCTACAATCCTTCAGGATAGCCTTATGCAGAACCTCAGGAGATTCCAGAAGTCCTATTTGCCAGAGTGCTTTTGTGCCATGCATGGCCAGTTCCAGGCTTTTCTCATATAGAGGGTCTTCATTTAGAAGAAGCCTGCCTCCCATTTCCATTTGTCCCAGCAGTGAAAAGAGGACTTCCTTAATATACCGGTTAAGGTTGTCCAGTACTTCCAGCAAAGCCTCCCGGTGTTTGTATGCCCGGTTAATTTCCTGGTTCCTGGCCAGCCGGGCCTGAGCCTGAACAGTTGGAAGAACGGTGGCCGCAAAAACCCATACCACTCGCAAGGGTTCAAGAATTTTGATCAGGCCATTATATAAAATGTTTACATTCTCATCTAAATCTTCTAACAACGGGCCGCTGATCAAATCATCAACATTACTGATGCCAATCACTTCCCGGTGCATTACCGATCCGGGAAGCAGCAGCATACGGTTGGTTGCTGTTCGGTAATTTAACAAACCAAGCCCGTCCAGGTATTGGGCCTGCCTCTTGATACTGGCCGGAGTGGCATACTTGTGAAAGGGGATATAACCGGCTTGCACCTCAATGCCAAAGGACCTGAGATTCACAATGACTGCTTCAATATCAAGGCTAGCATGACTTTTACCCCATCGAGCCAAAACCTGGCGGTCATTGCTTTCGATTCCCAGGAAAACATGGCATAATCCAGCTTCAGACAGACATTGGATGACTTCCGGTGTGAGAGTAGAAGGCCGGGCTTGAATGCCAAAAGCAATCCTCAGACCCCGTTTCTCTATTTCATCCCGGAATTGGCTGGCGCGGCTTGGTGCCATGAAGTCGGGGCCCAGGAAATCATCGTCAATGAAGTTGAAGAAACGGACCCCGGTTTGAGCCGCAAGAGATTGGATTTCATCGGCCAGATAATAGGGGGAGTGGCCCCTCCATCGGGAGCCTACCGCTCTGGGCCATCCCGGTGCACAGCAATACCGGCAACTGCCGCAGCATCCGCGCGATCCCTGAATATTGGCCGTTAAGGCCCGCCTATCCAGTCTTTGGAAGTGATCCCGGACGGGAAAAGGGAGGGCATCCAGATTTTCGATGACCGGGGCATTTTCGGTACGCATCAAGACGCCATTGGCCATTTTCATAATCATGGAAGGCACAGTATCCAGTGATCGTCCCGAGGATATCGCGTCAAGAAGAGAGAGAAGCGGTATTTCACCTTCGTAGCGCAGGCATGCCGTACCGGCGGGCAGGCTGGCGGCAGCATATTCAGGTTCAGTAGAAACAAGGTTCCCCCCGGCTGCCCATTGAATTTGAGGCAGCCCCATCTTAATTCCGGCCATCATACGCTGCGTAGAAGACAGGTCTCCGCCGCTCATGATAGAGAAACCAACCAGTTGTGGTGCGAAGCTTACAGCCCTTTTAATAGTCCGGTCTTCGCTTTGCCCGCTTTGCAGAGGATCCAATAAGAGCACATGGTGGCCATAAGCTCGAAGATAGGCGGCCAGGCTCTCAATTCCCAGAGCTTCCTGGATTTCCGGGTCATAGTGCTTTGTTTCATACAGCGGTCGAATGAGCACCACCCGCATATCAAGTGCTCGCCTTGCCTAAATATAAAAACCCCAATATGCCCAGGGCGGCAAAAGACCATCCCAACCAGTGAACATTATAAAAAAATACCCCGTAGACGATGCCAAATACCAGGATAGTAATTATGGCCAATAATCCTATAGTACCTTCATCTTCCTTACAATTATTAAAGGCGCCAATCATATTGTTGATGTAAAGTATTAGAATAATTACCAGCCACCACCACCACCATGAAAACAGCTTGTTAACCGACAATTTGACATCAGAATTATATATCCACCCCAGGTGTTTAACTCCCTGGTCAGTGGAATAAACCCCGATCCAATCTCCGCTGGTTTGGGCAACCGGGAAAATATTGCCTTTGGCCAATGTAGCCAGCGGAGCCGCTCCATTCATAAGCTGGACACCGTTATTTTTTACTTCGGCCTGGGTGCGGGCTGGATGGTTCCAATTCAAATTATCATTACCAGGCAGGGCTTTCAGTTCCGATTTGCTTAATTTATCACCCCTTTCCGTCTTATTCAGGACGCTGGCTTGCAGGGATTTGCCGTAATTGGAATTTAATTTAAGGGCCTGGTCAAAATGGTTTTGCGCTTCACCGTACATTCCGCGGGAATTCTCCAGCCATCCCAGATTGTAATAAGCCATGGGCAGAGCTTTAGCCTGTTCAACCAGAGCCGCGCTCAATTGATAGGATTTTTCCGCCAGGCCCATTCGTTCCAGAACTACGGTCTGGTTCAGGCTGGCTCCGTAATAATCCGGCATCAATTTGCGCACGATTTCAAACTGCAGGAATGGCACAACATTCTGCCCCTGGTGCATTAGGGCCAGACCCAGGTTATTACGGGCATCAGGATAGTTGGGGCAGCTCTGAAGAAGTTCGCGGTATTTAGTGACCGCCGTGGCGAAATCTCCTTTTTTATAAAATTCGTTCGCTGCACTAAAGAGTTGAACTGCACCGGCATCAGCCTGGCTTGACGAAACACCTTTAATTTTTTCAGCTGATAGGGCAGCAATATTCAGCAGCCGGTCGTAGATGGCATTATAGTCATAAGCATTTTCAAGACCCTGTATGTCTTGAAGACATTCGGGATCATCAGGGAGTTTGCCCGCGGTCACCTTTTGGCTCAAATCATCCAAAAGCCGGTTGGTTTCATCTTGAGAAAGGTTGTCTATGGGAACAGGATTAAACATAGCGGCAGCATCCTTAAAAGCTTGAGGATCCTGACTTCTATAGTCCATATTAGAAGATTGTTTAGATTGACCGCAAGATTTGGCGATAACAATTATAACGGCAACAAAAAGGACAAATTTTAGAAAATCTTTCATGTTTCGTCCCCCCTTTAAGAATTACACCAAAGAACGGTCCAATCAGTGAACAGGAACGCAGCTGCAGTAAGAGCCCCCACCTCCGCTGGATGAACTGCTGCTGGAATGTCCCTGACAGGAACACTGGGGATTACAGGAGCATACCTTGTTGCAGCTGCAGTATGTGCCTACAACTGGATTACAGGAGCAGTTTCCCTTATATTGCTGTACATTTGCAGTATTGCCGGTATCGGCGAAATAAGTTTCCAGGCCGGGCCTGACAAACTTCTGGCCGTCAACCATTAGATATATTTTGGGCTCCGGATCATCGCCTGCCGGAGCAGCAGTGGGTTTGAGCCTGTCATCAGGCTTTTTATCCAAGGGGGTTGCCTCCTTCCGGTTTTTGGGCATGGATAATATCTTTTAACTGGGCCAGAGTAATTTCCCGGTTGATCTGGCATCGTTCACTTCCCTGGTGGCTGGCAGGGTTGATATCTTTCAAAGCTTTGGCCATACAGTCTCCTGCACAGTGCCAGCGGCAAAAACAGTCCTGGCAAAAGGAAATATTGTTAACTGCCAGACTCCGCAGTTTGTTAACTTTCTCTTCATCAAAAACGTAAGAACGGTGGAGCCGGTCATAATGTCCATAATGAAAAATCTCAGCCCGGGGATCATCAGGATCGCAAACCTCGTAGCAGGAAGAGACTGTTCCTTCCGGCATAACCGAAAAACCTTCTCCTGGAGCGCCGCAAAAGCGATTGGTAATTGTGTCAATCCGGGCGCCCGAGTAATATAGAGCTACATCATGCTGCTGCGCACAGAGGGTGGCTGCCAGGTATTGATTAATAAAGTCTTTAGCTTCCGGCGCCTGTTCTCCCGAAGTTAAGCAGCGGCCGCAGTACCAGGCAGGTTCAATATGGAGCTGACGCAGGGAGGGGAAACGGGTGCAGAGAAATTCGACGATTTCGCTCATAAGCGCAGTGCTCTGCCTGGTGGCTGTAATCCTGATATCAAAATGAAACCCGTTCGCTGAAAAATCCTCCAGGGTTTCCATGACTTGGTCGAAGGAGCCGCTGCCATCCCGACAAGGCCGCTGCCGGTCCTGGACTTCCCGGGGGCCGTCCATAGAAATATTAATACCCGCAAAGTGCCGGATGATATAGTTGCGCTGCTTTTTGGATAAAAGCCCGTTGCTGGCTGTATGTACATGGGGCTGCAGACCCTTGCGATCACCGGTTTTTTCAGCAAAATCCACACATTGGCACATCAAGTCCCAGGCTAAAGTAGGTTCACCGCCTCCGTGAAATCCGACTAGGAAATCTTCCCGGCCTACCAAACCGGCATTCTCCGCCACCAGTTCAATGGCTGCTTGAGCAGCGTCCCAGGATAGTTCTACTTTTCGCTTACCGGCATCGGCATAACAATACGTGCAGCGCAGATTACATCGTGAGGTTAAGAATAGAGTGACCTCATAAGGGTGAAAGCCATATTCAGCAGGAAAATCGGGCAGCTCCGGAGTTTGACCTCCTATAAGACCGGCTTCCAAAAATCTATCAATAACACTCTGCTCCAGGCTGCTCAGTTGGGCCCGACCGGACTCCATAAATTTACCTACCGCCTGGCAGGCCGAAGCATTTACCAGAGCTGCTGCATGACGCAATGGAGCATAAAGATAATACTGATCTGGGCCTGCTTGAATGGTGAAAATTTCTTCCCTGGCATCCCGGTAATGGCTCATGATGTCACTTCGCATTCCATAACATTGATATAAAAAGCTGAACTCAATAAACCGGCTTCTGCCAGCCTGGCAATGAAAAGAGCGATTTTGCCCCGAAAGTTCTCCAGGTTTTCCAAAGAGGTATTTAATTTCCTGGCGACCCGGTCTGCAATCTCTTCTACCGTCTTAACTCCATCCATTTCCTTGAGTACAAATTTCCCGATGTCATTAACCTGACAGATCGGATTACCGTGGGCATTGCTATAAATATCTGCTCCTTCACCCGCTTCCCGAATCTCATATCCAACCTTCAACCGGGGCTTGTTTTCATGAGCAGGAGAGCTTGAATCTCCAGGCTTAAGGAAAAGACCGGGCAGTAAATACCATCCGGTAATAGCCAAGCCAGCTATGCCGCCCAATTCGATGAGAAACTGGCGGCGGGTAGTATGTCCATTGTTCTGGTCTTCAGACATACAATTCTCCTTTCCCTTCGCGCCTGCTTTGAACAGGGCTTATTGAATTTACGGGGTAGGGCCTGAAAAAGCCCAAGCGCTTCCATATTTGTTGTTCAAATAGCTATTTTCATTCCTTGTTATATCATTTCTACATTATATTTCCGTCTCCTCCTCATATGTCAGACTATGGTAAATATTGTGATGTAAAAAGGGATGTCTTTCAGCGGTAAACACCGGTGGCCGGCCTTCATTGCTGCCAGGGAGGCTGCTTTATAGGTATTTACTGATAATTTACATTTAAAAAAGAATAACTTTAGGAATTGTTGGTCGGTCTTTAACAATGGGATGGTATCTTTACATCAGGGAACGGGCGCGCACCCCAAAAAAAATTAGGAGGAAGAAGCGAATATGAACAATAAGAGAAACAGACGAATAGCCAGCTTTATCGTACTGGCAACACTGATCATTGCAAGTGTATATCTAGTTGGCTGTAACAAGAGCAACGATCAGACGAAAACCTCAGACCAAACGGCCGCATTGCAGGGTACTCTGACGATCGCCGGCTCTACATCTGTTCAGCCTTTCAGTGAAGTCTTAGCCCAGAATTTCATGAAAAAAAACCCCAATGTAAAAGTGAATGTCCAAGGGGGCGGATCCGCTCAGGGGATCGCAGCCGCCACGAATGGTACTGCCCAAATCGGATCCAGTTCAGCAGAACTTAAGCCTGAGCAAAAAGGCGATTTGGTTATCACCCAGATAGCCATGGATGGCATTGCTGTTATCGTAAATCCTTCAAATCCCATCAGCGACTTGAAAAAGGATGATATCAAAAATATCTTCCTGGGCAATACCAAGAACTGGAAAGAAGTTGGCGGGCCTGATGCAGTGATTACCGTAGTTAGTCGCGAAGAGGGATCAGGCACCAGAACCGCTTTTGAGGAATTGCTTTTGGCCAAACAGCCCGCTGTGAAAACTGCTATCGTGCAAAACTCCACCGGTGCTGTCAAGACTACGATTAGCGGTGATAAGAATGCCATTGGCTACGATTCTCTGGCTTCTGTAGACAAATCGGTTAAAGCGCTGGGCATCGACGGTGTTGCTGCCAACACTGATAATGTCAAGAACGGAACCTACAGGGTTTCACGGCCTTTCCTCTATATGACCAAAGGCCAACCCCAAGGTCTGGCCAAGGCTTTCATCGATTTCGTGATGAGTGCTGAAGGTCAGAAAATTCTGGTCGATCAGGGAGCTATCTCTTTAAAATAGATGCTGCAATAGCGGAGGACGAATAAGCTGTGCAAGCGAAAGTCCTCTGTGCGGTGGGGCGGTTGTTTTCCACCCAGGTGAAGCCGGAACAGACTGGACTGTGAGCGGCAAGCCACTCCTCCCAACTACAGGCTGGCAGGCACCGCGGAGTTCAGAGAAGCTCCAAGGTGCGAAACGTCCGGCCTTTTTTATTGCAGAGGGGCAGAGTGGAAAATCTCTACTGGTTAAACATGGTCCAATACCCATGCAGTTATACTGTATACCTGACAAAGAAGCATTGACGTACCAAAGTTCAGCCTATATACTAAAACTGTTCAAAGAGATGATAGATAAAGGGCAATGATGCTCGCTTTCCATGACGGAAAAGCGGGTTTTCTGTTTTAATAAAACCGAATATTTCATAAGGCTGAGCAAAGGCGCTTTGATTATCCCAGGTAGGGATGACAAAGCGTCTTTTTATGTCATTACAACTGAAAGGAGGTGTTATTTATGAAAAAGATCGAAGCTGTCATTCGACCTGGAAAGCTGGAAGAGCTAAAACTAGCCTTAAATGAGATGGAAGTACGGGGTATGACTATCTATAACGTCATGGGACGCGGTTTACAGAAGGATGTTAAACAGTTTTACCGGGGGCAGGAAGTATCGGTGGATCTGTTCCCCAAAGTCAAGGTGGAGATCATTTGCCGTGATCACTGGCTGGAAAGGATCGTGGATATGATCCAGAAAATTTGCTCAAGCGGCAAAATAGGGGATGGGAAAATATTCGTATATCCTATCGAAGACATCATCCGCATTAGCTCCGGGGAGCGCGGTGATGCTGCCCTGTAGATCTCTTGAAAATTTGAGCAAAGGCGCTCACGAATGAAAAGGCTGGCTTCGTGAACGCCTTTTCAAGTTTATCGATAGATAGACTGATAAATGAGGAGGGAGAACCATGAGAATAAATTTAAAGACCTTAGCCCTAGGCGCCTTTGCCGCAGCTTTGCCACTGCTCCTTCCATTGCCGGCTATGGCAGCGGATGCCTCGACAATTAGCTCTGGCGATACGGCATGGATGCTTGCATCTTGCGCATTAGTTTTGGTTATGACCCCTGGGTTAGCCTTGTTTTATGGGGGAATGGTACGGAAGAAAAATGTTCTTAGCATACTCATGCAGTGCTTTTTTATCATGGCCCTAATATCAGTTCAGTGGATTTTATTGGGCTATACCCTTTCCTTCGGGCCTGATATCAAAGGAATTATAGGGGGCCTGAGTTTTCTGGGGATGAGTGGTGTGCCGGTAGGTGATGCTGCACCTTTAGCAACTACCATACCTCATACCGTCTTTATTATGTTTCAGGCTATGTTCGCAATTATTACCGCAGGCTTGATTACTGGAGCCTTTGCTGAACGCATGAAGTTCTCGGTATTTGTAATATTCACCTTATTATGGACCACTCTGGTTTATGATCCCCTGGCCCATTGGGTATGGGGTGGAGGTTTCTTAGCTCAATTCGGAGCGCTGGACTTCGCAGGTGGAACCGTAGTTCATATCAGCTCCGGGGTATCCGGGTTAGTGGTCGCCCTGGTACTGGGCAAGCGCTTGAACAAGGACCGTGAAGCGATGGTACCCCATAATCTGCCCATGACCGTCACCGGTGCAGCTTTGTTATGGTTTGGCTGGTTCGGATTCAATGCCGGTAGTGCCCTGGCCTCGAATGGTTTGGCAGGAATGGCTTTCCTGGTGACGAATACGGCCGCTGCCGCCGCAACCCTATCCTGGGTATTTGCGGAATGGTTAGATCACGGTAAACCCACCATTTTCGGTGCCGTCAGCGGCGCAGTAGCCGGGTTGGTGGCGATCACTCCAGCTTCAGGTTTTGTTACCCCATTGGCCGCAATTGTTATCGGTTTGCTGGTAGGACCGATTTGCTATATGGCCGTTAGCCGGATTAAAGAAAAGCTGGGCTATGATGATGCACTGGATGCTTTCGGCATCCACGGGGTAGGCGGTACTGTTGGCGCTCTGGCCACCGGGTTGTTCGCCACCGTAGCGATCAACGCTGCTGGGAAAGACGGCCTTTTTTATGGCAACCCGCACCAGCTTTACGTGCAATTTGTGGCTGTGTTGATCAGCTGGATCTTCGCTGGGACGATGACTTTTGTTATCCTGAAAGTCATTGGCCTATTCACTCCTCTGCGGGTAAGCAACGAAGAAGAGGAAATGGGACTTGATGCCGCCCTGCATGGGGAAGATGCCTATGGCTACGGAGATATGGGTCTAGAGGGGCAAGGCATAACAGGATAAATAAGTTATTCCAGTTCAACTGCCAGAACTGAAAATAAATGTAACAAACTTGGCAGCAAAAATTCAATAATGAATGCGATCCTACCCTACTCAATTATTTGTTCTCATTCATACAAGGTGTAGGAAGGCGGGATATGGGATAGCCCAGCTATCCCATATCCTGTTATGACAAGGAGGTGGGCTATGAGCTGAGCAAAGAGGCCAGGCATAAATATAACAATCTCCACGATATCGGAAGATAATAAATGCTATATCCTAAAGGAGGGTTTTGCATGACACCGGAAGCAATATTGGAATTGATTAAAGAAAAAGGTATTGAGTTTATCGATGTGAAATTTAACGATTTGCCAGGCCTTTGGCAGCACTTTTCGGTTCCCGCCAATCAGTTTGATTTGGACACCTTCAAAGAGGGACTCGGTTTTGATGGTTCGAGTATCAGAGGTTTCCAGGCGATTCAGGAAAGTGATATGATTCTTTATCCTGACCCGACTTCTGCGTTCATTGATCCGGCCTGCAAGGCGCCTACGCTTTCATTGATCTGTGACATCTGGGATCCCATTAAAAGAATCCCCTATACCCGCGATCCTCGTTATGTAGCTAAAAAAGCCGAAGAATACTTGAAGACAACCGGCATTGCGGATACTAGTTACTGGGGCCCGGAGATGGAGTTCTTCATTTTTGATGATGTGCGCTTTGGCCAGGGCGTCAATAACGGATATTATTTTGTTGACTCCGTCGAAGGTGAATGGAACACCGGCCGGGAAGAAAACCCCAACCTGGGCTACAAACCGCGTTACAAAGAAGGTTATTTCCCGGTGCCACCGCATGATTCACAGCAGGACCTGCGTAGTGAAATGGTGACAGCTATGATAGAGGCAGGAATTACCGTCGAAGTACACCACCACGAAGTGGCCAGCGGAGGACAAGCCGAGATCGATATGCGTTTTGGCAGCCTGGTGAGTATGGCTGACAAGTGCATGATATACAAGTACGTAGTAAAAAATGTGGCCCGGAAGAATGGAAAAGTTGCTACTTTTATGCCCAAGCCGCTTTTCCAGGACAATGGTTCCGGTATGCATACCCACCAGTCGTTATGGAAAGATGGCGAAAACCTGTTTTTTGATGCCAATGGATATGCCTTACTCAGTGATATGGCCAAATACTATATTGGCGGATTACTAAAGCATGCCAAAGCCTTGATGGCCTTCTGTGCACCAACCACCAACTCCTACAAGCGTCTGGTGCCGGGATACGAAGCGCCTGTGAATCTGGTATATTCCATGCGCAACCGGAGCGCAGCCGTTCGCATCCCTATGTATACCGATAATCCCAAGAGTAAACGCATTGAATTCAGACCCCCTGACTGCACCTGCAATCCCTATCTATCCTTCGCAGCCCTGCTCATGGCAGGCCTGGATGGTATTGAAAATAAAATCGACCCCGGTGATCCCCTGGACAAAAATATTTTTGATTTAGACAGCAACGAACTTGCCACCGTGCCGTCTTCATTGGATGAATCCCTTGACGCCCTGGAGAAAGACCAGGAGTTCCTGCTAAAAGGCGGTGTATTTACCCAGGATCTTTTGGATGTGTGGATCAAATATAAGCGGGAAGCTGAAATTGACGCAGTAAGATTGCGCCCCCATCCCTACGAGTATTATTTGTACTTCGATCTATAAATCAACCCATTATTGAGCCGACTAACAACAAGGGTGCTTTCTGTAAAAGGAAAGCGCCCTTGTTTTATGTTGCTTTTCTGTTTTTACATCACCTTTACAATTCGATTACAGAGATTTAACCGAGTAAGCCCGCCTCATTAACATTCGGATGCTATGGTCATTATAGGCCCAAGAATCGTTCATAAAAGCTTGGAAATGTAAAAATCAGGACATGGCCGCATAATGCTCCAGAGGACGGTTGAATTTCAAACGTACTGAAAGCCCTGGTGGAGGATTGATAGATGGGAAAAGATATTTTTCAGAAAGAAAAAATAATAGAAACGGTGCTCATGCTTTGTGCGGCACTTTTCATTGTGGCTATTATCGTCATCAGTCTCTTCATTTTTACACGCGGCTTTCCCCTTATTTTTAAAACCGGAATTACAAAATTTCTTTTTAACCTGGAATGGCTGCCTACCCGGGGCAGCTTTGGAATTGGAGCCATGTTTGTAGGTTCGCTGGCTGTAACCTTTAGCGCATTGCTATGGGCAGTCCCCATTGGTTTACTGACTGCTATCTTCATGGCCGAGATCGCACCTCCTTCCATGGGCCGGCTGATGGGAGAAATGGTCACCCTTCTAGCTGGGATACCCTCGGTAGTCTATGGATTTTTTGGACTTATTGTAATTGTTCCTTTTATTCGTGAGAACCTGGGGGGAAACGGGTTGAGCGTTCTGGCGGGGGCTGTGATACTGGGCATAATGATTCTGCCTACGATCATCAGCATTTCCCGGGATGCCATAATAGCTGTTCCTGAAGAATACAAGACCGGTTCGCTGGCCTTGGGAGCCACCTATCATCAAACGATCAGGCGGGTAATCATACCGGCAGCTCGCTCTGGGATTGTCACTGCTATCGTCTTGGGTATGGGCCGGGCAGTGGGTGAAACCATGGCTGTGGTTATGGTGACCGGAAATTCGCCGATAATACCAGGAAGCATTTTATCCCCGGTTCGCACCATGACCAGTAATATCGTTTTGGAGATGGGCTATGCATCTGGTGATCATCAAGCCGCGCTTTTTGCCACAGGTATAATTCTGTTTGTCTTCATTGTGATCATGAATGTTTCTGTGAGCATTGCCCGAAAACGAGGTGAGGCATAAATGAAGGATAAAGGAATCACTGCAATGTACTGGTTGTCGGCCTTGATGATTATGGGCATTTTGTTCGGCATCATCGGTTATATCGTAGTGAAAGGGATTGGTGCTATCACTCCCGACTTTATCTTCCAGGCTCCCGCCGCGGGCGGCAAATCAGGAGGAATCGGAACCACAATTATCAGCACCCTGTATATCACCCTGGGCTCCCTGATCGTTGCGGTTCCCATAGGTATCGGAACTGCCATATATTTAGAGGAATATTCGCGCCGCCAGAGCACCTTTGCCTATCTGGTCAATGTGACAGCCGAAACCCTGGCCGGCATTCCTTCTATCGTCTATGGTTTGTTTGGATTTGTCTTCTTTGTGATGTTTCTAGGGTTGGGATGGTCTCTCCTTTCGGGCAGTCTGACCCTGGCGATCATGATTCTGCCCACCATAACCCGCACCGCCCAGGAAGCGATCATTGCTGTTCCCGATGAATACCGGGAGAACAGCCTGGCGTTAGGAGCAAGCCGCTGGCAGACCATTAGCAGAATTGTCGTGCCTTCTGCGGTGCCCGGAATTCTGACCGGCATTATCCTCTCCATCGGTCGAACAGTGGGGGAGACTGCCGCCCTGGTTCTAACCGCTGGAAGTTCATTGGGACTGCCCACGAGTCTAAGTGATCCGGCTCGGACCATGTCGGTGCATTTGTACATCCTGGCCATGGAGGGCATTTCCATACAACGAGCCTTTGGCACGGCTTTTGTCATCATCGTATTTATCTTAATAATCAATTACCTGGCCAACTGGAGCCTGAACAGTTTATCAAAAGCGAATCGTTGGGAAAAAGGGTGATAAAGATGGAAAAAATAAAACTAGTCAGTAAAGAAATTAGTGTGTTCTATAAGGACTTCCAGGCCTTGTTCGGCATCAATATGGAGATTCAGGAGAATTTGGTCACGGCCTTAATTGGTCCTTCCGGTTGTGGAAAATCCACCTTCCTGCGTACCTTGAACCGTTTGAATGAGTTAATTGAAGGTACAGTGATTGAAGGACAGGTGTTCCTGGATGGACGGCCAATTTACGATAAGGATATGGATGTTGTAGCTTTACGTAGGGATGTAGGCATGGTTTTTCAGAAACCATCGGTTTTCCCAATGTCTATTTACGACAATGTTGCCTATGGACCCAGGGTTCATGGTATTAATAATAAACCGCAGCTGGACGAAATAGTAGAAAAGAGCCTTAAATCGGCCAACCTTTGGTCCGAAGCTCGAGATCGCCTCAATGCTCCTGCAAGCCGTTTGTCTGGCGGGCAGCAGCAGAGATTAGTGATTGCCCGAGTTTTGGCGGTTGATCCTGAAGTGATTTTAATGGATGAACCAGCCTCGGCCCTTGATCCCATCTCAACAGCCAAATTAGAGGAATTGATTCAAGAGTTAAAAGAGAAGTATACGATCGTAATCGTTACGCATAATATGCAGCAGGCAGCCCGAATATCAGACTTCACGGGCTTTTTCCTAAATGGACACCTGGTCGAGTTCAATAAAACCGAAGAATTGTTCATTAGACCTGGAGATAAGAGAACGGAGGACTATATCACAGGCCGCTTTGGCTAAATTAGGGGGGGAAAAGTATGCAGAATAGTACGCCATTGACTATGGAACTGGAGTTGCTAAAAGAAGAATTATTGAAGATGGGACGCCTTTTAGAGGAACAGGTGTTCAAATCGGTTAAGGCACTAGTGGATAAGAATATGGATCTAGCCGGCGAAGTTATCAAGAATGATGATATCGTTGACAAGATGGAGTTAGAGATTGAGAAGAAGTGCCTGAGCCTCCTGGCATTAAAACAACCTTTGGCCAAAGATCTGCGTCTCATCGGCTCGGTTTTACGCATTATTGTCGATATGGAGAGAATGTCCGATCTAGCCGAAGACGTGGCCAGGATTGCTATGGAACTATATGACCAGCCCTATATTAAACGCTTGATTGATATACCAAGAATGGGGGTGGTTGCCCAACAAATGGTCGAAACAGCCATGAAGGCACTAATCGATGAAGATATAGAGATGGCCATGACCCTTCTCCCTATGGAATGTGAAATGGACGGTCTTTATAACCAGATTTTTCGTGAACTGCTCTCCTATATGATGCAGGATGCTAAGAACATTCCGCAGGCCACAAGACTCTTATTGGTAGCTGGTTGTTTGGAAAGGATCGGGGATCATGCCACCAACCTTGGAGAAATGGTGATCTATGTTGTTGATGGGCGCCGGATCGATATCAATCGCCAGGCGCGTAGTATAAGCCGGGTGATCGAAGAAGAGAAGTCCGGGAACGAAACGCCCGAGAAGTAAGGACGAGTAACAAGGGGACGGTTCCCCTGTTCCCCTCCAGGTAGGACAGAGCTAAGCTCATTACTTGGTGGGAGGTGAACAGGGGAACCGTCCCCTTGTTACTCGCCGCTTGTTACGCTATACTTTTTCAATTTTACAACTCTTCTAGCAATCCGTATAAATTTATGAGGCTTTGCTTTAAACTAGAAGGAAACCGGGTGAAGAAGGGCTAATTACTATAATAAGGTAACAAGGAGGTTGGGCTGTGAATGTACGCGTAACAATATTGGTTGAGAACACCTCACCCACGCCGGGCATTACCGGTGAATATGGATTTTCAGCTCTGCTTGATGTAGACGGAAAGAAGCTGCTTTTTGATGCCGGAAGTGCTGGTGCTTTATTCGCCAATGCTGATAAACTGCATGTAGATTTGAATCAAGTCGATGCCCTGGTTCTTAGCCACGGCCATTTTGATCATACCGGAGGCCTGCTGGAGTTTCTTAAAAGGTTTGGAACTCGGAAAATTTTTGCTCATTCCAATATGTTCGCCCGTCGACCTATGAAGACGCCCAAGAGCTTTTCGGAAATCGGCTGCCCTTTTCAGCGCGAGGAGCTGGAGGAAGCGGGTGGCGAGTTTGTCTTCGTAGACAAGTTTACGGAAATCTATCCTGAAATCTTTATTAGCGGTGAAATACCCAGGGAGACGGCCTATGAGGATGTTGGGGGCAGCGGAAACTTTAAAATTCAGGTGGACGACCGGCTTGAGGATGATATGATTAAAGACGATATGGCATTGATCATCAATCATCCCCTGGGATTGTTGATACTGAGCGGCTGCGCCCACTCCGGAATTATCAATACCATTAATTATGCTATACAAGAAACCGGTCAATCTCATATCCTGGCCTATATAGGTGGAACCCATCTTATCGGAGCATCAATTGAACGCTTACAGCAGACAGCTCAAGCATTGAAAGAAAAAGACATTAAACAGGTAATCGTAGCCCACTGCACGGGTTTTGAGGCAGCCTCGCATTTGCGCCAGGAGTTGGGCAAACAGCTGGTCAAGGCTGAAGCGGGAATGGTTTTTAAATTTTAATATAAATCGGGAGGGCGGGGCTTGGATACAAAGAAATTCCTAATCAGACCCAGTCAATTAAGGAAAAAATGCCGACCATCTATGTTCAAGTTCATTACGACCAGGGAGTTAGAGCCCCACAAGGGAATCATCGGCCAGGAACGCGCTCTGCGCTCATTGGATTTTGGCCTGGATATGGATATACCTGGTTACAATATTTATCTATCCGGCCCTGTAGGTACCGGAAAAACCTCGCTTGCCAGGGTGATGCTGGAGGAAAAGGCAGCCGCGAAAACCGTGCCCTGTGACTGGTGCTACCTCTACAATTTTCAGAACCCGGATTCCCCTCGGGCGATGCAATTGCCTGCTGGAATAGGACGCGAGTTCACCCGGGACATCAGCAGCCAGGTGGACAAAATGATACACAATATTGTTAAAGCTTTTGAAGGCGAGGCCTTTGAAAGCCAGAAGGCTAGAATAATGGGTTCCCTGGGCGAGGAAACCAGTAAAATGTATTTGAGTCTTGAGGAAGAAGCCCGGGATGTCGGTTATAGTATTTCACAGGGTCAGAGTGGGTTAAGCAGCATTCCCTTGAAAAATGGGGAAGCTCTGAGCCAGGAAGACTATATGGCTATGTCGGAAGAGGAAAAACAAGATCTGCGCAATCGCGGTTTTATGATCCAGGAAAAACTAAACGAAGCAGTCCGGCAATACAAGGAAATGGAAAGAAATATGCGCATTAAAGTCAAGAACCTGGAACAGGAAACGGTGCGCGCAGTAATTAGTTCCTTTTTTGCCTTCCTTTTTGAAAAATACCGGAAATACGAAGCCGTGGTAGCCTACCTGGAAGAAATGCAGCAGGACTTATTGGATAATACGGAATTGTTCATTAAGCAGGAAGATAATCCTGCCGCCCATTTCTTTCGCAATTTTAATCGACGCAATTCGCTGCGCCGCTATCAGGTTAACCTCTTCGTAGACAATTCGCATCTGGATAAAGCCCCGGTTATATTTGAAAGCAACCCCACCTTTTCCAACCTGTTCGGGCAGATAGAATATGAAGGCGAGTTTGGGGTATTGGCCACCGATTTCAGCAAAATTAAACCAGGGTCAATTCACAAGGCCAACGGCGGTTACCTGGTCTTGAATGTCATCGATATTCTCAGAAATTATTATGTCTGGGATAGTTTGAAAAGGGTGTTAAAGACCCGTGAATCCTGTGTGGAAAGTGTAGCCAGGATGTATGGTATCAGCAATTCCGAGACCCTGCAGCCCCAGCCTATTCCTGTAGATGTTAAGGTGGTTCTAATCGGTGAACCACTCTACTATTATTTGCTCTACACCCAGGACGAGGATTTTCAGAAAATATTTAAAATTAAAGCTGATTTTGATGTGGAGATGGGCCGTACGCGAAAGAGCATGAGCGAGTACGCTCATTTCATAGCCTCCGTGTGTGAGCGGCGTCAATTACGTCATTTTACCCCGCAGGCAGTAGCGGAAGTGGTGGATTACGGTAGTCGTATGGCCGGGGAACAGGAAAAGCTCAGCACCCAGTTCAACCGGCTGGTTGAGGTCATCTATGAAGCCGATCACTGGGCGAAGAAAGACCAGGTCCCGATCGTAGATGCCCCCCACGTTACAAAAACTATTCGCGAAAAAATCTATCGTTCTTCCATGTATGAAGAGAAGATTCAGGAGGCCATTGATAAGGAAATCCTGCTGCTCAAAACCACTGGCACCAGGGTGGGTGAGCTCAACGGACTGGCTGTTTATGAAATGGGTGATTATTCCTTCGGTAAACCGGTACGGATTACTGCCAAAGCCTTTATGGGAGAACGAGGCCTGGTGAATATTGAACGGGAGATCCGGCTCAGTGGCAGTATACACACGAAAGGGGTTTTGACCCTTTCTGGTTATATGGGTGCCCAGTATGCCCAGGACAAACCTCTGTCCCTATCTGCTAGTCTAACCTTTGAACAGAGTTATCAAGGAATCGAAGGGGACAGTGCTTCCAGTGCCGAGCTATACGCACTATTGTCCGCCATTTCTGGAGTGCCAATTGGCCAGGGCATTGCCGTTACCGGTTCGGTTAATCAAAATGGAGAGGTTCAGCCCATCGGGGGTGTTAATCAAAAGATTGAAGGCTATTATCGAGTTTGTCTCCAGAAGGGATTGGATGGCAGCCAGGGAGTAATTATTCCCCGCCAAAACCTTTCTCATTTGATGTTGAGTGAAGAAGTGGTGGCTGCGGTAAAGAACCGGAGCTTTCATATATGGGCGGTGGAGCATATCGATGAAGGCATCGAGATCCTTAGCGGCTTGCCGGCTGGACAACGTGAGGCGGATGGCGGGTTCCCAAGCGGAAGCGTACACTATCTGGCTAATAAAAAACTTGAGGAGTGGAATAACCGGAGTAAAACCGGTCTGAGCGGGCTGGACCGCAGGCATCGAGGCTCGACTAGCGTATCAAGGAGGCGGGACCTGTGAAAAATTTTAAAAGAAGCGGGCTCTTTTTACTACTGCTGTTTATGTTGACCCTGAGCGGTTGTAATTATAATTACAAAGAGCTCTTCACCAGCCAAAAACCGGAAGAAAAACTGATCAGGGTGGAAGTGCATTTTTCGGATACGGACAAGATGGTGGGTTATGTTAAAAACCTTGGTATGGAAGAAAATGCCAGGATTTTTGTGGGAGGGTCCTCTGTGAACTATTTATATGATAAAGCTGGTAATATCATTGCTTCATTTAACTACCAGAGAATAGAGTACATAAAAATTATACCCGAAGAGTAGAGGAAATTTATAGATTCATGTCGAATCATTACCAATTAATTATGGCGTTAAGCCAATGATATGGGGATTGGAGGATGTGTAGTGAAGCTTCTGACGGCTTTCGAGCTTCTGGCGCGGAAAATATCGGTCCGTTTACGGCTTATACTGGCCTTTACGTTAATATTGGCCTGTATGACCGGCATTATGGGAATCTATGCTACGTCGGTGATGTCTGACAAGATCCAGACTACAGCCGAACAGAAACTACAGTCTGGTTTAGCTCTGGGAAAATACATTATCGATCTAAATTACCCGGGAGAATGGAAGGTCAATGAGGGGAAACTATACAAAGGAGACACCCTGATCGAAGGGAATTTCACTGTTGTAGATAAGATCGGTCAGTTGACCGGAGACAACGTTACGATCTTCCGTGGAGACACGCGGGTAGCCACCAATGTAATGAAAGACGGTAAAAGGGCAGTGGGTACCCAGGCCGCCGCCGAAGTAATCGATCAAGTCATTAAAAACGGCAAATCTTTCAATGGACGCGCCCAGGTGGCAAGTGTGGACAACTATGCTGTTTACGACCCGATTGCTGTTAATGGCAAGGTTATCGGTATGGTTTTTCTTGGTTCACCGGCCGCCCCTTATGATTCATTGGTCGATAAATTTCGCTTGAGTATGATTATATATTCTATTGTAGGAATTGTTTTGGGCTTTATAGCAGCATTTTTAATAGCCTATACAGTTTATAAACCACTAAAAAGAATGGAAACAGCGGTACAACAGCTCAGTGCAGGTGATTTTAGAGAGCAGATTCCTAAACTGTCCAATGATGAACCGGGAAAACTGGCTCAACTTATCAATACCATGATTGAGCATATATCCGCTTTGATTAATAAAAACAAGGCTTTGACAGACAATGTAAAAGAAGCCAGTATTCAACTGGCCCGACGCTGTGATATCAGCTCGGGCCTTATGGAAGACATGACCCGTAAGACGATTGAAATGAAGCAAAACGCCAGCCAGCAAGCACAGCTGAGCGGCGATTCCCGCACCGCTATTAGTGAAATGAGTGAAGCCATCAAGCAGGTGGCAGAGAACGCTGAAGAAGTGCTGACCTCCGCTCTTACTGCCAGCACCAAAGCCCGGGAGGGAGAAAGCCAGGTTTATCAAGCCACCGATCAGATGCAGGTAATCACTAGAAACGTCAATTCCTCCGCTCAACTGGTGGAACAATTGGGGCAGAAGTCTATGGAGATAGGACAGATCGTAGACCTAATCACCAGCATTGCCAACCAGACCAATATGCTGGCCCTCAATGCCGCTATTGAAGCAGCACGGGCTGGGGAGCAGGGCAAGGGTTTTGCTGTGGTGGCTGAAGAAGTCAGGAAACTGGCGGAAGAATCCGGTGAAGCTGCCCAAAGAATTGACGGACTGATTCGAGAGATACAGGAGGAGGCCGACCGTGCGGTCGAGGCCATGCAGGAAGGCACCCGGGAGGTAAAAACCGGAAGCGATGTGGTGATGAAGGCGGGAAGAGCCTTTGAAGAGATCCTCCTGGCGATATCTCTGGTCAATGAACAGATTCAACAGATGTCCGCAGCCAGTGAAGAAATGGCCGCCAGTGCTGAAACTGCCATATTCTCAATTGAGCAGGTTTCCGAAAAGGCCGATGGGAACGCCCAGGCAGCCAATCAGGTCAGTCAGCTGGCCGAGGGGCAGATGGCTGGTATTCAAGAGGTCAATGCTTCAGTTGAGAGTCTTAATGCTATCGTTGCTGAGCTAGAAGAAGCTCTGTCTGCTTTTAAGATATAGCGCTTTCGGGGAGAATATTTAATACAAACCTATGCCCTTTCAGCCCATCTATGATGGGCTTTGCTTTTATAACGTATCCTGTGTTTATCGAGGAGATGAAATGAAAAAGCTTATTGTAAGGAAGAGCCAGGAGAAACGAGGGCCCGGCTACCAACTGCAGATTCACGATAATTCTGTCAGCCTTCAGGATTTGATTGATGGGCTTGATGAATACATTGTCTCTGGAAATGCGCCCCGTTTATGGCCTGAGCAATTGGATGCTTGCCGGGGATGCCATCTATGCTGTCACGAACCGCTGCCGCTTACCAGCATCGATGTGGGCAGAATCTGCAAGGCCACTGGCACATACTTTACCGGGGTTTTCCGTTATCTGCAGGTTGAAATCCAGGGTCGGTCTGTCGATATTACTTTAAAGAGACCGGGAGGCGACTGTATCTTTTTATCCAAACAAGGAACCTGCAAAATTTACCATGACCGGCCTTTCTTATGCCATGTCTATATTTGCTGCCATGTCCAGGAAGCGGTGCAGGAAATCTATAGCGAGGTGGTCAATCAGGGAATGGATGAGCTGGTCAGGCAGGCTCTGGCGGCATTTGCCCGAGAAGGGAAACAGCTTCCTGCCCGCCGGGGAAGCTGCCGGCAGGTTCGACCTGGCGATTGGCGTCCCAACTGCTTTACAGGCAAGCAGGACTATAGCCAGCTTTTCATGAAAGATGTTCTATCTTCAGCTTTGCAGAAAGTTCTGTTAGTATAGAGTTGATACTATGAAAGCCAGGAGGTTTTTATTATGCAAGCAGTGCCGGCTCGCTGTCTGTTGTGCGGTAAATCTTACGATGTGCCTGAAGATCATAAAGAATTTAAAAAGCTTATCGAGCAGGGAAAGCCTGAGGCCAATTTCATCTGCGATTTATGCAACAACCGTGTTCGCCATGAAGCCGATGAACAGCGTAAACCCCAGAAACCCAAATCGAATTAGGTAGGCATTATGTCCGACCAGTGTATTGAAGCAGGGGGGCGCAGGATCGCTGCCCTGTTCTTTATTCCCGATGATTTTCAGTACATGATGATTATTTGTCATGGCTTCCGCGGCACCAGGGTGAATGGAGGACGGATTTATCATTTCGCTTCCCAACTCAATCGGATGGGTGTGGCGGTGACTGCTTTTGATTTTTGCGGCAGTGGCCAGAGTTCAGGAAGTTTCCAGGATATGACTTTAAGCAGTCAGGCTCATGACCTTGCTGTAGTCATAGAAACTATAAGAAAGCGCTATCCAGTACCACAGATTCTTTTAGGCCGGAGTTTTGGAGGCAGCACTTTATTAGCGGCAAACAGTTGTACAAGAGACGCGGTTGCGCTGATATTTTGGTCAGCTCCTGTATTGCTGGAAGCGACTTTTCGTAAAGTTTTTGGAGAAGCTTATGACCAATTAGTAAATGGAAGTGATGTCTCGTTTCAGGATGAAGGAGGCCGGTTTCAAATTGGTGCCCATTTGGTACGCGATTTCGAAAAGCACTCGCTGACCGACAGCCAAAATGATGTTGATCAAATTCCGGTGTTAATCGTTCAAGGACTGCAGGATCAGATTGTGGCGCCGGAAAATGCTTTTATATTGCAGCAGTATTTCTCCAACAGCTCTTTAGAAATGGTTGAAGGAGCCGACCACCGGTTCATCGATCAGGTTGAGGTCCGAGAAAAGATCACCTTGAATTGGATAAAGCAGAACATCTTACAAACGAGGAAGTGAACCAAGATCGATATATCGCAGATCAATTCCACCGTTAACTACATAAACACTTTTGGGGTATACGGGCCGCTTGCAGCTTTTGCCCTCTTTTTCATTCAGGCCGCTTTTCCCATATTTCCTTATGCCATCATTGCAGGAGCAGCCGGTATGGTTTTTGGGAAGTTCTGGGGATTCTGGCTGGCTTATCTGGGAGCGCTCAGCGGAGCTGTATCCTTGTTTGGCGCAACCCGGGCTTTATCCGGGGATCGAGTGGAGCGCTGGCTTTTCAAAAGGTATCACTTTGACTTGAAAGGGCTTAACCCCTGGCAGGTCTTCGGGGTCCTATTTACGGCCCGGTTGTTTCCAGTCGTGCCCACCACCATCATCAATGTCGGGTCCGCCGTGAGCGGCGTCCCTTTTCGTATATTTTTTCTATCATCGCTGTTAGGTAAGATTTTGTGGGCAGCTGTATATGTATGCCTGGGGCAGTACTTAATCCGCACGCATAATCTGGCCGGAACCCTGACTGCTGTTGGGATGATTCTTTTGGTATCCATTCTGGGCATCACGTATTTTCGCCAGCGCCTACCTATAAGAAAAATAAGTGAAAAGGTTGATAATTATTAAGATTATGTGCAATCAACCGGGTATGGTTCATTTTGACAAACTACCCGGTGGATGCTACGATATTGGGAATGTGCGTCTCCTGGAGTGGAGATCATTATCATGAAGATATCAGGATAACTTCATTGAAAATAGAAAAACGCCGAGGTGCCAAGGAATGAAGAACCCTAAATCTCTGACAAGGATAGTCCTGTATTTACTGTGCCTTATGCTGTTGGCTGCCGCACTATTGCCTTGCACTACTATGTACAAGCGCAACTACGCTATTACAATATTGGAGTACCACAACATTGCAGCGGAAATGGTGAGCTGTGACCAGACATGGACTGTATCTGAAACAGATTTTCAGGAACAAATGGCCTATTTAAACCAGCATTGCCATGTGATTCCCCTGCGGTCTCTGTTGCAGATGATGAGGAAGGGAACAAGGGTGCCAGAAAATACCATTGCTATCACTTTTGATGACGGGTATAGAAGCAACTACCTGTTGGCGTATCCAGTGATGGCCAGGTATCGAATTCCATCTACTATATTCATCGTGGGCAAAAATATCGAGACGGGTAGGGTGGGTGATGACCCGGCGCTGCAATGGGATGATATGCAGACCATGTATGCTTCTGGCCTGGTTGATATTCAGTCACACAGCTATGACCTGCACCATGATTTACTGTCAGGGAAGCAAAGAATATTGGAGCCAGCCGCACTAGCCCTTGCAGCTTCTGACCAGGGGATGGAGACCCCTGCCGAAAGAGACCGCCGCGTAGAGCTAGATCTGGTCAAATCCCGCCAACAGATTGAAGAGAAACTGGGCAATAAGGTTGACATCCTGTGCTGGCCCTTTGGGGCTTTTGACCGGAACGATACGGAACTGGCCCACAAGGCCGGGTATGTTTTTGCCATGGGCAATGTTCGATACAGCAATCCCAAAACCAGCATGAGTGATATCGGCCGGGTAGTGGTGCCTGCGGGCATGAACATCACAGATTTTCGAGAACTCGTACATCCTCATAAAATAACCTATTTTCAGGCAGTGCAAATGGATTGGATACGGATAAAATATCATGTAAACCATCTTTTCAAGAAGTAACCACGCATTGACTTTGGGGATGGTTTTCGGCCTTTTTCTCGTTTTCAGCATCGGGAACGAAGCCAACCGGAGGCTGTACGGTAAGCAAGTCTCCATCTCTTAAAATATGACAGGTATAGTAATATATATATAAAACCTGGGAATCGGATGCCTAATCAAGCCTGTTTCTTGGCAAGAAAACTACGTTTGCAAAACAAATTTGTCTGTATTAAAGGAAATTGAATAAAAATGTCGAATAAACTAACGTTATAGTTGAATATTTCAATTTATCTCCGAGCTGTCTTGCCTAAAGTCCTTTGATTATGGTGGGGCAGCCGATGGGTTTGCCGGGAAACAGGCAAACCTCCCGCTATTGGAAAGGAGAGCAGTTGGGGTAAGGTCTCATGCAGTCAGTGCCTTGCACGCCTTCTTTGGCATGCAAGGCTTATTTTTTTAGGCTGCTGTTTACCGGTCGAATTAGATATATAGAGAGAGTGATCGGACAGGTATTGGGATGTAGAGGAGAAGCTTGGGGAGGATTCCGATGAGAATTGAAAAAGAAAACTACAACCCGGCCAGTAGGCTGAATAATAAACTATGCTATTTTTTAATTATTTCTATTTTATCTATCGTCATGCTTATACCAGCGCAAGGGGCGGGGTTTGCCGCAGATTCAGCTCCGCAAACAGTCGGTGATATTCAAGGCCACTGGGCGGAGAAAACCATATCCGATTTCTATCAAGCCGGGTTGGTGGGGGGCTATCCGGATGGAACTTTTAAGCCGGATGATCCGATTAGCCGGGCTGAATTTATTTGTATAACCAACCGTGTGTTTGCCTTCCAAGAAGAGTCTAACCTTCATTTTTCAGATGTAGCCTCTGGTGATTGGTTCTCTGCAGATATTCGAAAAGCAGTTGCAGCGAGCTATATATCGGGATTCCCGGATGGAAACTTTCAGCCCCAGACAAGTATAACCCGCCAGGAAGTGGCAAGTATACTGGCCACCATCAATAATCTGGATACTATCAGTGGTCAACCAGTTCTGCAAAGGTTTAACGATCGTGACGATATGGGGCAATGGGCCACAGGGTCCATCAACGCAGTCGTGACAGCAGGGTTGATGAACGGGTATCCTGATCATACATTCAAACCCAACCAGATCATCACCAGGGCCGAAGCCATAACAGTACTCACAGCCGCCAGAAGCACTACTACTAAGGCAGAAATAAAAATCTATAACCAGGCTGGTGTCTACGGACCCGAGTCGGGAATGGACACCTTGGATTCAAACGTCACGATTGCCACTTCCGGTGTAGTATTGCAGAACATCCTGATCAAAGGAGATCTATTGCTTGCTGAAGGGATCGGGGACGGGCAGGTGACATTGAAAAATGTCAAGGTTGAAGGGGAGACGGCGATCAAGGGCGGGGGAGCCCATAGTATCAACCTCGAAGACTGCACATTACCCAGTATTACGATTAGTAAAGAAGGGGTCAGAGTTGTCGCATCAGGGAACACTTCTGTGAGTCTGGTTCAGATGGAAAACGGCGCAACTTTGGTACAGACTTCAAGCAACAGTCCTGGCTTTGAATCGGTTACCATCTCCCAAATCGTTCCGCCGGGGACCACAATAAGTTTTATAGGTAATTTTACTACTGTCAATGTAGGTGCACCCAATGTCAATGTGGCAATATCCGGTGGCACCGTAGCCAATTTACAAGTTGCACAAACCGCAGCAGCAGCAAAAATCGATATAGCTGGTGATGCCAGGGTGACTCTTCTCGAACTTAATGCTGCTGCGTCAATTACGGGACAGGGACCCATCGACACTGCCAGGGTATCTGTTGATGGAATAACCATCCAACAAACACCGGCTTCCATAGAGAATCCCAATAATGTTTCAGTGACTACAGGAACAACTCCAACCACTGGTCCTGGCAGCGGAACGGGTTCTGGAAACGGCACCGCAGCTTTGAATTTACTGAGTTCAAGTCCTGCCGATGGCAGCACGGACGTATCGACCACGCCAACCATTATATTGACTTTCGATAGAGGGGTTGTAAGAGACCATTGGGATATTAATCAGAGCTGTGTTTCGCTGAAGAATAATTCCAATCAAACCGTTGCTGCTACCGTTTACCGTGCTGTAAATTATCTAGATGATAATGAAAAAAGCAACATATATGTGCAGCCAAACGCTCCATTGACTGCCGGAGCAACCTATATGATCATCATTTCTGCAAACCTGACAGCAAATAATGATAATACCTTGGCAACCCAAACAACGATATCCTTCACCGTCGCCAGTGGCGGAGGAGGAGGCGGCGGAGGAGGCGGGGGTGGTGCACCGTCTGCGGCTCTAACCGGTTCTGCCATTAGTGCGGCACCAACCAAAGCAGACATTATCGCAGGTGGCAAAACCATAATTATCACCGTATCCAATGGAACGTTTGCCACCGGAATAGCATCCAACCAGGCCAAACGCGAGGCTTTACTTGATGGACTAAGCGCTGGCAGCGACGCTGTCGAATGGGCTAAGGTTATAGCTGCTACCAAAGCAACTGGAGTAGGCGCCGTCATTCGCGACTCGGATACTCAGGTCACGATTACCCTGTCACCGACACCAGCTTATAACATCACTGCCAATCAAACCATATCATTTGGAATCCCGGCAGGATCCATCAGTGGTGTCTCCTCTACCGTAACAGCCACACCTTCATTAACTATAAGTCCGGTGTTTCTGACTCTAAGCGGAACTGTTGTCAGTTCACCACCCACAGAATCGGATATTGTATCTGGTGGTAAGACAATAATCGTTACACTGTCCAATGGAGCCTTTGCCACTCAGATCGCATCCAACCAGACCAAACGAGAGGCGTTACTAGATGGGCTAAGCGCCAGCAGCGAAGCAGTTGAATGGGCCAAGGTAATAGCTGCTACCAAAGCAACTGGAGTAGGAGCTGTTGTTCGGGATTCAGATACTCAGGTCACGATTACTCTATCAGCTACTGCCGGGTATAATATAACAGCGAATCAAGATGTTACGATGATATTACCGGGGCCCGGTTCCATCAGCGGCGTTGCGGTTCCCGTGACGGCTTCTCCGACATTCACTGTCAGCAGCGGAATAACCGCAGCACTGAGCGGTACGGTCCTTACTTCAGTACCAACCGAGGCAAACGTAGTAGCCGGTGGTAAGACTGTAATTGTTACCTTATCTGCAGGAACATTCGACCCTGATATTGCTTCTAATCAAACCAAGCGGGAAGCATTACTGGATGGTTTTTCAGCGGGAAGTGAACAACCTGAATGGGCTGAGGTCATTACTGCAACCAAGGCAGTAGGAGCTGCAGCGGTAAGCCGCGATTCTGATACCCAGGTAACCATTACTCTGGCTGCAACCGCCGGATACGACATCGGTGCGAATCAGACCATAACCCTGACTATACCAACAGGTTCAATTAACGGGGTTGGGGCGGCCACTACAGCGTCACCGACATTTACAGTAAACGGAATAGCGACTGCTACGCTCAGTGGAACGGTTACAACTTCTACTGTAAAGGAGTCGAACATTGTAAATGGAGGCAAAACAGTTGTCATCAGCCTGACAGGCGGGACTTTTGATGCTGCAATCGCCTCAGATCAAACCAAACGGGAAGCATTACTGGATGGTTTTTCAACGGGAAGTGAACAACCTGAATGGGCTGAGGTCATTACTGCCACTAAGGCAGCAGGAGTTGCAGCGGTAAGCCGCGATTCTGATACCCAGGCAACTATTACTCTGGCTGCAACCGCCGGATATGACATCAGTGCGAATCAGACCATAACCCTGACCATTCCAGTCGGTTCAATTGCTGGAGTAGCGACTGCCGTTGTGGCATCTCCCACCTTCACCATTAACAGGGAGGTAACAGCTTCTCTGGCCGGTACGGTGATAGGGGCAAACGAAACGGATATCATGACTGGCAGTCGAACCATTGAAATTACACTTACGGGAGGAATCTGGGGAGCTCAAATTGCGTCCCAACAGACTAAGCGGGAAGCATTATTGAACGGCTTATCTGCAGGAAGTGAGAATGCTGAGTGGAGCAAGGTAATCACAGCGACTAAGGCAGTTGTACCGGTGGCAGTTGTTCGGAATTCCGATACCCTGGTAACCATCACTCTGGCAGCTACTGCTGATTACAATATAGCTGGAAATCAGGACATACCTTTGATCATTCCGTCCGGCTCTATTTCCGGCTACAATACTGCTTTGACAGCCGCCCCAACCTTTACAGTAACCGCGAACTAGATTGGGGAGATTCTGATGGGAAGTGATCTGGATTTAACAAAGGGGAGAGGATATCCTGTGCGGCAAGGTTACAAACGCAAGCTTTTAATATTTGTAATGATGGTATTGTTGATCTTTCAGACTCTCCCTGCCATGGCCGGGCAGGGAGACGGATCAGGTGGGGGGCAGGATCAATCCCTGCTTCTAGTGACTTCTTCACCAGCCAACGGTGCTAAAGAGGCAGCCCTGGATACTCAGATTAAACTTACTTTTAATAAAAACGTGGTTAATATGAGCGTTCAGGCAAATAATCGGGGGTGTTTTACCCTACTAGGCGGAGGGAAAGCAGTAGCTATTACTGTAAAAATGGCTGATGATCAGGTTCAACCGGAAGGTAAGCGGGATATTATTCTGGTGCCTCAAAATCCATTAACCCCCGGAACTTCCTATAGGGTGACGATAGCATCCGGGTTACAGGCCAAGAGCGGTTCACTATTGGGACAGGCGGTCAGCTTGTCATTTACGACGATGAAGCCTCCTGGTTCCAGTGTAACTGCAAGCGACGCACCAGGGGGGGACAATCCAACAACGACAACATCGCAGACCAGCAACGATCAGAAGGAGACTGCCGAGAAAGCCATAGGCTCTCCCAACATGGACTCGGCTGCTGATAAAACCTCGGTCCCCAAGGTTGCTGATCAAAACCAGACTGCAGAGGATCTAGTAAAAGGGAATCCGGCTGGGGCAGAACAGACTCCTTTAAACACAAGAAATGGCAATCAAGGACCGATCATCGGATTGTTGGGTCTGGCCTTCCTTGCTTGTGTAATAATATATGTGATAAAAGGACGCGGAAAATAAGCGCGGTTAAGCACTGCATGCAGGGATGGCCGGCAGCTATTTAGGAGTGATATTACGAAAAGAAAAGCGATATATATTCTACTGGCTGTAGCGCCGCTTCTGTGCATGTTCGTATCCTTGTTTATTGGCCGCTACCCCCTGTCTTTTCAATCCGTGGTGGATGTGCTGTGGTATAAGCTTATGTTAAGCAGTTCAGGTACTCCTGAGTTATCCCAGACCCTGGTTTGGGATATCCGCCTGCCTCGGGTGATTTTGGGTGCATTGGTGGGCGGGTGTTTGGCTGTCAGTGGGGCTGCTTTCCAGGGGTTGTTTCGCAACCCCCTGGTTAGCTCAGGCATATTAGGGGTAAGCTCTGGGGCCGGCTTTGGAGCCGCCCTGGCGATTATTCTATTTCATGGCCAGACTCTGGCAGTCTACAGTTTCGCCTTTGCGTTTGCTTTGCTGGCGGTGTTATTAACTTATCTTATCGGTCGGGTTTATGACACTACCCCGACCATTATGCTGGTTTTGGGAGGCACCATTGTTTCCTCGGTGTTTGCGGCCCTAATATCCTTTGCCAAGTATATGGCTGACCCCTACCAGGAGCTGCCCAGCATTGTATTCTGGCTGATGGGTAGTCTGGCCACAGCCAGCTATCGAGATATTTTCATAGCTGGGATTCCAATGCTGATTGGAATTGCCGGATTGATCGGCATTAAATGGAGAATTAATGTCCTATCCATGGGGGACCGGGAAGCCCATGCCCTGGGAGTCAACCTGCTGATTGATAAGAGCCTGGTGATTGTCTGTGCGACCCTGGCCACAGCCGGGGCGGTATGTGTTAGTGGAATTATCGGATGGGTGGGGCTGATCATCCCCCACATTTGCCGTATGATGGTAGGCAACGACAACCGGGTTTTGATCCCGGCCAGCCTTTCTCTGGGGGCCTGTTTTATCGTTCTTGTGGACGATGTGGGTAGAGTGATCTCAGGATCAGAAATGCCGCTGGGGATATTGACGGCTCTCATTGGGGCGCCTTTCTTTGTCTGGCTTTTGAAGAAAACCAGGGGAGGAGGCTGGTCGGATTGAGTCTGCTTTCCATCCAAGGAGCAAGTTTTTCCTATGTAAAAGATTCGGAGTCCATATTCCAGGATATAGCTTTCGAGGTTGATCAGGGCCAGGTTTTCTGCTTGTTGGGCCCTAATGGTTGTGGGAAAACAACCTTGCTGGACTGCATCCTGGGACTGAATAGACTGCGTCAAGGCCGGATTATGATCCAGGGGAAGGATTTAAGTAAGTTCCCCTCGGGTCAAATAGCCCGGCATGTGGCATATGTTCCCCAGCATCATCAGGGCACTTTCCCCTATACGGTCTTGGAAATGGTGAAGATGGGAAGGGCTGCTTATACCGGTCGATTCTCTTCACCAGCAGCAGAAGACAAACGGATCGCCAAAGAGGCGCTGGCCAAGGTGGGTTTTTCACATCTACGTCACCGTCCTTTTACCCAACTGAGTGGCGGGGAAAGCCAACTGGTTCTGGTAGCCCGGGCTTTAGCCCAGAAAACCACAATTATCATAATGGATGAGCCCACTGCTCATCTTGATTTCAGGCACGAAATGGTGGTTATGGAGACAATCGTTGATCTGGTTAAAACCGAGGATGTATCGGTAATCATGGCCACCCATTTCCCGAATCATGTGTTTTACTTTGAAAATCAAGGAACACCGGTAACCTGTGCATTAATGCATAATAAAGGGTTTCTAGCTTTGGGCCAGGCTGGTCAAGTTTTGAGTGAAGCGAATATGCAGACACTGTATGGAGTCAATACCAGATTGGTAAACCTGCCATGGGATAACCATAGGCAGTTAAAGCATTTGATTCCAGTAAGTACAATGGGCATGGAGGAATAAGCAAATGATTGCACCGGCTAAAAAGTTCGGGATAGCTTTGTTATCCCTGGTCATCTTGGCTGGAGGCCTGTTCGTATATTACCAGCATAATCAAAAGCAGAGCCCCGTAGGGCAACTAAATACGAGCCCCAGTGCAACCGTTACGATTGTAGACACCATAGGCCGGAGCGTTCAGGTTCCCCAAGAGGTTAAACGTGTAGCCTGTCTCTATGCGTTTTCCGGGCATGTCGCCACCATGCTGGACCAGGGACGAAAAATCGTTGCGGTTCCCGACGGACTCCATAGAGATGTGCTGTTGAATCAGATATGCCCTAGTATCGGAAAAGCTGTTGTTCCCGTACAATCTGGATCAATTAATATTGAGGAACTCCTGAAGGCCAAACCCGATTTAGTTTTTCTGCAAAAGGAGACGGCATTAAATCAGTCGGAAGTGGAGAAACTGAATCAATTTCACATTCCCTATCTGGTTGTGGATTTCGGCAGCATTCAGGAGCAGCAAAAAGCTATAAAAGTGATTGGGCAGGCTCTAGGAGCCAGTGAACGCGCCCAGGAGTACAACACTTTCTACCAAAATTGCGTTGATAGAGTGGAAAAAGTGGTCCGAGAGATACCGCCTAATAAACGAGTTCGCGTTTACCATTCCATTAACGAAGCGACTCGAACTGATATTGTTGGAAGCCTGCCAGCCGACTGGATGCAGCGAACCGGGGCCGTGAATGTTGCTTTGGACCAGCCCCTGCGTCTGGTTGAAGGGAAATACTATGCCAGTCTGGAGCAGCTCATGGTATGGAACCCTGACCTGATCCTGGCCAATGAACCGGGAGTAGCCTCATATATTACATCCAATCCGCAATGGGCTTCCATGAAGGCGGTCAAGGACCAAAAAGTGTACCAGATGCCTATTGGCATCTCCCGCTGGGGACACCCGGGGGGATTGGAAACCCCGCTGGCCATGTTGTGGACGGCTCAACTTCTTTATCCCGGATATTGTAAAGATATAGATATAGAAGCGGAAACTCAAAAATTTTACCAGCAGTTCTTTCATGTTCAACTTGATCAGGAATCCATCGAACAAATTCTCAGCGGTCATGGCATGCGCTTGAAGAAAGGGCAGACCAATCAGTAAAAGCTTTCAATCAATAATTGCAAAGCATAGAAATAGGGATCCATTCGATAATTTGGGAGGTAACTTTGATGCGCATATTGGTTGCAATAGATGATACTGATAATATCGATTCCCGCGGAACCGGCGAACTTGCTTCTCTCCTGGCCAAGGCCATTGAGCAGCGTGGATGGGGGACTACTGAGCCCATAACCCGCCACCAACTGCTGGTTCACCCCGATATTCCCTACACATCCCATAACAGCAGCATGTGTTTTACCAGTGAACTGGGGGATTCATATTTGGATGAATTTATAGATTACGCTTCTACTTTCCTGGTCCGAGAATGTGCTCCGGGATCTGACCCGGGGCTGTGCATCGCCTGCCAGGCTAATCTGGATGATCCTCAAGCGCTCATCGCCTTTGGCCTGCAAGCTAAAGAAGAGGTGCTCCAGAAAGAAGATGCCTATATACTGGCCAAAACAATGGGAATCCATCTTTCCGAACACGGTGGAACCGGGCAGGGCATAATTGGTGCTTTAGCCGGGGTGGGTCTGCGTCTCAGCGGCAATGACGGCCGATTGAAAGGAAAACTCAAAATACGCTCTCAAGCTGAGGTATTGTCAGTGATCGAGATCAAACTGCAAACGGGGGTAAAGGTCGTAAAGACAATCGATGGTAAAATGTTAGCGGATGTCGAATTGATTAGATTGGGAGAAACATTGAAAGCTGTCTACCTGGAAAACCAGGCCACCCTTTTGGTTTGCTCCACCGGTCTAGAGGGAGAAAACCTCGCTGCCTGGCAGACTTGTAGTAAAAATCAACTGCGGGGATATTGACTATGAAGAATTGGACCATTAACATCCAGGGCATGAAGCTATTTATCCATGGGCTTGAGGCCTGGCTTGAGGCGGCTGAGGAAGCTGAACGATGCCATTATTTCAATGCCGATGATGAAGACGAGCGGGTAACAGAGACCCGTTCCTGTTATGATTGCCGCTACCGCAAATGGCTTCGCGAGTCTATTGTCTGCCTGCGAACATGTGACTATTAACCTGAAGCCCCACTGCTCTTCAAAGGGCAGAACTCAGATTTCGTAAATACTGCAAAATATCTCAAAGCGTTTCATTACTGTTACGTATTTTCAATATCTGATACTAATTGCATTACAGCTATTTCTTGAGTTGCCCAGCTAGTACAAAAACGAACAGCACTATGTATTTGATCGATCCTCTGCCAATATGAATATGCATAGTTTTCTTTTAACTTTTCCAGCACCACATCCGGAATTATCGGGAACTGCTGATTTGTCGTAGATCGAGAAAGAAAGGAATACCCCTTTTTTTCACAGGCATCTTTGATCAGACTAGCCATTGTATTTGCATGTTTTGCCAGCTTAAAATACAAATCATCTTCAAATAAAGTAATAAATTGCAGGCCAAGAAGTCTTCCTTTAGCGAGCATTCCGCCCTTCTGTTTAATTAAGTAACGGAAATCCGGTTTTAAATTTTCATTACAAATAATTAAGGCCTCACCAAATAGTGCTCCGATTTTCGTTCCACCAATGTAAAAAGCATCACATAGTTCGGCAATCATTGGCAAATCAAGGTCATTGTCCTCAGCACAAAGTGCATATCCCAGACGTGCTCCGTCCAGGTAAAGGATCAGATTGTTCTTTCTACATGTTTTGCTTATAGCCATTAACTCATCTTTAGAATATATTGAACCAATTTCCGTTGGATGAGAAACATACACCAGCTTGGGCTGCACCATATGCTCACGCGATTCATCATGAAAATGGCTATCATAAGTATCTTGAATTTGTTTAGCAGTAAGCTTACCATCTGAACTTGGCAATGCAAGCACTTTATGTCCTGTAGCTTCTATAGCACCGCTCTCATGAACATTAATGTGCCCGCTTGTTGCCGTAATTACGCCTTGATGGGGACGAAGTGCTGCCGAGATAACTGTGAGATTTGTCTGAGTACCCCCGACAAAAAAATGTACATCTACATCCTGGCGTTCACATTTTTCTTGAATTAACCTAATTGCTTGCTTACAATAGGCATCTTCTCCATAACCTTCCGTTTGCTCCAAATTCGTTTTTACTAAATTCTTGAGTATTTTAGGATGTGCTCCCTCACAATAATCACAACTAAAACTTATCATAGTAATCTTTCCTTTCTGAGATCGAATGAATGGAGTCATTTTCCTTTTGCCTTCATTTTAGCTTATTTGTCGGCTTCAAGAAAAACAATGAATCAAGCCTGAGCACAAAAAAGCCTTCGATACTGCTACTATCGAGGGCTTGATGGCTGGGAGTCAGTCATCTTGCAAAAATCTTGCGATCCTTTGATACAATATGTAAGGTCTGAAACCTGGGTTAGATAACGCATTTGAAATCTTGTTTATATTGCAGGAACCAGTCTTGAACTGTCGTACTAATTGGAATCTGTAATCCTTTCCTAGGTTACTTTTGTTCTTGAAAACAAAACTGGTCAGCAGGAGGTGGAACCAGTCTAGAGGATGTTAAGAAAAAAGGAGGAATATGAGGTGCCAAAGAGAAAGAATCGGATATCTACAGTTCTTATATTATTGTCGTTTATATTAACGATGGGGATATTGTGGCCTTGCGGGCTTGCTTGGGCCGGACCGGGACCTGATGTAAACATAACGAATGATTTCACTGATCCTCATTTCAAGCAGGCGATCTATACATGGTTGGGACAAACACCTGGAACAATCATACACAAGTCGAGTTTGACCGCGCGCATGAGTGCAAAGCAATACACTTTGGATGTCAGCAACCAGAACATTGCCGACCTGGCTGGCCTACAGGATTTTGAAGGAACCGGATTAACCATACTCAAATGTCAGAAGAACAAATTAACCACCGTGCCGCCCCTGCCCAGCAGCTTACAATTTTACTATGGCGATGATAACCTGTTGACCAGCTTACCGGTGCTGGATAGTAATCTTTTTCAACTGGGCTGCGCGAATAACAAGCTGACGAGCCTGCCCACCCTGCCCAGCGGTTTGGCAACACTGGGCGTTACCGGCAACAGCCTGACCACCCTACCGGCCTTGCCCAGCAACCTGAAGGATCTTACCTGCGACTCGAACCAGTTGACCGCTCTGCCCACTCTGCCCAGCAGTCTCAAGACCATAAACTGCGCCAACAATAAGCTAACCAGCCTGCCTACACTACCCAGTACTCTAACGCTCCTTTATTGTGGCAACAACCAGTTGAGCAGCCTGCCTGCGCTGCCCGCCGGTCTGACAGCATTGTTGTGCTATTACAACAAGTTAGTCCATCTGCCTACTCTGCCCGCTACGATTACGTGTTTGCGCTGCTCATACAACCAGCTAACCAGCCTGCCCGCTTTGCCTGCGGCGCTGACTGAATTACGCTGCGAGCAGAACCAGTTGACCAGTCTGCCCGCCTTACCCAGTAGTCTGAATATATTGTATTGCTACGAGAATCAGATAAACAGCATGGGCAGCCTTCCCGGTACACTTAAAGATTTTCAATGCTACAGCAACAAATTAATAAGCCTGCCTGCGCTTCCTGCCGGTCTGCAGACATTGGACTGTCACCAGAACAACCTGTTGGGCACCATGTCCGGAGTGCCCGCCACCCTGACTTATCTCAACTGCTCCTTTAACCAATTGACCGATTTTACCGCCTTGCCTGGCAGCATGCAGACATTAAATTGTGCTTGCAATTACATGGATGTTTATTCAAATGGAACGGGTTCGCTAAAGGCCAGGTTAAACGGCATTGTCTGCGGGCAAAAATTTGTTGAACCCCAGTATCGGGTCTTCTACCAACAGCAAACTCCAATGATCATTAAAACTTCTGAGACAAAAAACATCAGCAGTGACCTGGTCAGGCAGGAAGCTGCGGCCGGTGGCATCAACTGGATCACCAAAGGTGTCCCAGGTACCTTCTTTGTCTTCTCCAGTTCCAACACCGCGGTTGCTACGGTGGACGCGTCGACTGGTGCAGTTACCGGCCATCATCCCGGCAGCTGCAACATCTTTGCGGACCTGAGCGGCTTACAAAGCACATTTACCCGCGCAACCATTCCGGTGAAGGTGCCCGCATTGATAGGCAATGCTAATGGGCAAACAAATCCCCAACAAGCAAGCAAACCGGATTTGATACTTCCAAGCGTAGATGGACCCGACTCGGTACTCGTCGGGGGCAGCATCACGATTAATTATACGGTCAAGAACCAGGGGAGTGCTCCAGCCGGCGCCTTCGTCGTAAGTTTCTATATCTCCTCGGACGATAATATAACTGGCAGTGATACCTATCTGGGGCAGCGTTCGCTCAAAAGTCTGGCCGCCGGAGCCAGCAGCAGCGACAGCCTCACAGTAAACCTTCCCAACACATTGACTCCCAACCTTTATTTTATTGGAGCGGTTGTGGACTCCACCATTCCTGGCGTAAATGAAGCTGTAGAGACCAACAACGTCGGCTATGATCCCAATCGAATTACCATAAAGAAACCTTTGGGAATTTTTGCAACACAGAATCCGATAATAACTCGAAAATAATGGTTAGTTTGTATTCCCAATAAATTTAATGTAATTAAGGGTTAAGATGAAAATAGGGCACTTCTCTGATATGGGGGAAGTGTCTATTTCATCCGCGGAGAGTATTGTCTTGGGCAACGTCTGTTCACCATGCAAATTTGCCTGTCGGGAGCCGTGAATTTCAGAAAAATGTAAATACAGCACGGCACTCAATCCGTTTACACAAAATCCTTGAAGATAGGCAGCATCCTGGACATTAACCTATAAAACGCGTTTGCGTCATTCCTGCAAAGTATTCCACTTAAACATCCATCAATAATGCATACCTAAGGGCAAAACAAAATATCATTCTATGATAAATATTCCTATTATATTTCATGGTTTTATCATTGGGCCATCATGGAAAGAACTTAATATTAGTAATAAAATGAATAAAATCTGACATCAGTATTTTGCATAAAACGACAAATACATAAAATTTTCGAAGGATAAACCATCTTTTGTGCAGAAATACCGATAGTAAGAAAATTGTGGCATGCTTATTGAGTTTTATGGTTTACCCAACTATCACTCGATAAAAGGAGATATAGCAGTGATCAGATGCCCGGTCTGTACCAGCGAAAACCTCGATGATAAGAAATTTTGCGGAGAATGCGGTGTTAACCTCATCGAAGGTCTTACAGGACGCTTAAATGCTGATAGTCTACTTGAAAGCCGCTACCGTATTATTAGAACCATAGGACGTGGCGGGATGGGGGCAGTGTATCTTGCTCTTGACCAGCGTCTCAACAATATGCGGGTAGCTATCAAGGAGATGAGTACCAATGCGGTGGGGCGGGGAAACTTACTGTCGGCTATTTCATCCTTTAAGAAAGAAGCCGCTATCTTAATAGACCTGCGACATCCAGCCCTTCCTCGAGTGATAGATTTCTTCCCCCGTGGCGTGGATCGCTGGTATCTGGTGATGGACTTCATAGAAGGAAAAAACCTTTCAACGGTTCTCAACGAGCGGGGACGCATTGAAGAACCGGAAGTTCTTGACTGGACTTCGCAAATCTGTGAAATATTAGATTTCTTGCATGGGCAAGACCCATCCATAATATTCCGCGACCTGAAACCTTCGAACATTATGCTTAACCCCCAGGGGCAGATCAAACTGGTTGATTTCGGCATAGCACGCCACTTTCGTCCGGGAGTCGGCTCGGATACTGCTGCCTATGGTTCCACCGGATTTGCCCCACCGGAACAATATGGCGACCGGCAGACCAATATCCGGTCCGACATCTATGCATTAGGTGCCACCCTTCATTTCTTGTTAACTGGGGTAGATCCGAAATCAAATCCCTTCATCTTCGAAGAACCTGCACAATACGTAAAAATATCTCCCCGTATAAATGCGGCTATAATGAAATCCTTGGAGTTTAGGCCGGAGAACCGGCCGGAAAATATTGCTCATTTTTGGGAGCTTATCACCGGTGAGACCTGGCCGGAGCATTTGGTGCAGCATAGAAGAGTACTAAGGCAAGATCTTCGATCCCCAGGGATAGTTAAACCGGATCATCCAGCCCAGATACTCCTAGAATTAAATGAAGAAACCGGGAGTTCGTCAGGTATGGAGGAGATAGAGCAGGATTGTCATTCCTCAGAGTACTTTGAAGAAATTCACGGGCAATCCGGGACACTTTCATTTGAGGAAAATGACGTTGATGTTTCGGCAGATGAAGCAAATAGAGCTGCTGAAGAAGAACCCATTACTGGTTCCGAAGATCTCAATATAAACGGAGTCGGAGAAGCAGATGAGCAACCATTAATTGATATAGAAGTACCTGAGCCACAGACCGATGATCAGAATATGAGTGAGCCGGAACCGATTCGAGGGAAAAACATCCTGGTTGCAGCAACAGAAGAAGAAATAAGCGAAGAAGACACAAAAACCGGAACGCTTCTCCTATCATGTATAGATAGTGAAGAAATCGAACCCGGAACGGAAACAAAACTTATCGCTGGCGAAGATAGCTCTACCAGCACCCTGGCTTTGCAACTAGACGATTTGCCCATAGATCAAGCTCTAGAAAACTTAATCAGCAACCAACCATCAGGAATTAAGAGTGATCAAGCATCCAGTTATAATAAACCACCTAATCCATCCCGGGTACTAAAAGAAAAGGAAAAACCCAAGGCTATTAAATCCATGCAACAGAAAAAGCAGAATAAAAGGACCGTTATTGTTGTGGTAGTTGTTTTAATCATTTCCATCACCGTTGCAGCAGTTATTCGTTCAAATAAAAAACAGCCTAATCTCCAGAGTCCTATCCAGTCGAATACAACAACGCAAACAAACAACTCCGGAACGTCATCAGCTTCCAGTGGTGATAATAGCCAACCTACGAACAGTATTACGGAAAAACAACCAGCCAGCACCACAACCACGCCTGATACAACAGCTAAGGAAACAGGCGGTTATTCTGCTCCCAGTAGTGGATCTTCCACCAAGCCTAAGACTGATGTTACTCCGCCACCTAGTAGTAGTGATTCGGGAGGCAATGGTTCCGGTAATAGCGTTAATCAGCCACAGGGTGAGACTTATGATAATCGTCCCAATGGTGAGACCTATGATTATAGAATATAGGAGGTTGTAAGTATGAAAAGAAAGTATTTTGTATTGTTGGCATTAGCTGGGATATTACTGGTATTTACTCCTCAGGTAAGGGCTGATAGTATACCGACTGTCTTTTTAAATGGAAGGGCATTATTTTTCGATGTGCAACCTGTTCTAATAAACGGAAGACTGTTGGTACCACTTCGCGGCATATTTGACGCCTTGGGTGCCAGCGTTGCTTGGAATCCAGATACAGAAACCGTATTCGCGATTCAAAACAATACCTCGATTGTTCTTTCGATCGGTTCTCAAACTGCCTATAAGAATGGAGGACCGGTTAACTTGGATGTTCCTGCCACCGTAGTGCAAAATCGGACTATGGTGCCTTTGCGTTTTGTGGCAGAAGCAATGTCATGTTATGTTCATTATGATCCGCCTACGAATGTTGTAACGATTCTAACCAGTTCGCAGTCTACACCGAATGTTGAACAAACACCGAATGTTGAACAAACACCGGTTGTTGAACAAACGCCGGTTGTTGAACAAACGCCGGACGTTGAACCTCCACCGAACGGGAATATCAGCAATGTTACTTTTACTATAGGAAGCTGCAACTATGAGGTAAATGGGGTAGAAAATTTGATGGATTTTGCCCCATATATTCATAATGACCGGCCCTTCATTGTTGCGCGTTATCTAGGGCGAGCATTAAATATCGATGATTCCAATGTTATTTGGGATGAAGATAACCAAACTATAACCCTCTTAAAAGGCGATAGAGTTGTTCAATTAAAAATAGGCAGTAATACTATGTTGGTGAATGGCGCCGCAATAACATTAGATGCTGCACCAGAAATAACCGAATATCGGGTTTGTCTACCCCTAGCGTTAGTTTGCCAAGCTTTTGGAGCTACAGTAAGTTTTGATGCTGCTACGCAAACAATAACAATTAACAGCTAAACAAAAATAAACCATTTTGACTCATTTTTTGTTCTTTGACGGGTTACATCAATAACAGAAAATAAAACAGAGAGTAAGCTATGGGAGGTTATACCTTTGCAAAAAACAATCATAGTACTTGCAATTATTTTATCCATAATTGTTATTCCTTTAACGGCCCAGGCCGATGATGCTCCCCGGGTCATTTTGGATGGGCAAGAGCTTTCTTTTGAAGTGCAGCCAGTGATTGTAGATGGACGGGTGTTGGTGCCCATGAGGGAGATTTTAAATTATTTAGGGTTTAATAATATATTCTGGTATTCAGACACAATGAGTGTCAACTTTGCCAATAACAACACAGTCTCATCTTTTATTACTGTAGGTTCTCGCACAGCATGGGTAAAAAACAAGGAGATTCAATTAGATGTTCCGCCCATGATTGTTGATGGCAGGACCATGGTCCCCTTGAGGTTCGTCGCTGAATCTGCCAGTTGTGCAGTCAAATATGATCCCCTATCCAATATCGTAAATATCCAGTCTTTGGGGTCATCGAATGATGTGAACCTGGATGATAACGTATGGTTGTATTATTCGGTAAACGGTGATGACTCACGGAGGATCATTAAGCAGAGGCCAGATGGATCGGCGAATAAAACTGTGTATGCCCTTCAAGGTGATGCTTGCATTTACAATCTTAGAGAGAATGAACACCATATCAGTTTTAATCGGGGGGATAGTGCAGATGCCTATGGCATAGATGATGCAGATACTGTTACAGTATTGAAACCATGGGAAGATGACTTTGCTGTCAATAGGAATTATCTTTACTATAGCGACATCGACTTTTGTTACAAAATCCGTGCTCAAGAAAACTGGATTTATTACATTAACACAGGTGAAAAAAGCCTTTACAGGGTTCAATCCGATGGCAGTTCAAAAACCATGATAGTAAACGCTGACCTTTCGTACAACTGGGAGTATGAAATCGTAAACGGATACATTTACTATCTGGCCTGGGACCAGCACTTATATCGGGTCAATTTGGATGGATCAGGCAAAGTGCAAATCACTTCAAAGCCCGTAGAGCACTTCGCCATAACGGATAAGGAGATATACTATGATCTTCCTGTATACAATTATGACAATGATCACCGTGAGATCGTAGGTGTAGATGGAATATGCAAAGCTTCAATTGACGGAAGCAACACAGTAAAGATTTGTGATGATGGAGGATACTTGGCAATAAGTAACGGCTGGATATATTATATAAGCTTCAATAATACCGGAGCCTTATACGCTATTCGGACGGACGGATCGGATAAAACCAAAATTGTCAATGAACGTGTGACAGAAGTCGTGCTACGTTAATCAAATGACTTCAGCGGGTGTCCCACCCACCGCACAATTTTTAGAGCAAAAAAGTCACGGAAAAGTCCGTGACTTTCGTGTTTCTTGCGTGCCCAGCCCAAAATACATTCTCAATATCGTACAACGACAGATGTCTAATAAGCCCTAAAACAGAAAATTACACGTTTAAGGAAAAAGAAAGTCAAAAATATAAAAGTGCGTTATAATTTTTTTAGCATAATTTGGCGAAACCTGGAGAAATTTCTTCATGTCATCGTTTGAAAGAAAGTCCATCATTATGTAGCGGGGAGACTTGTTAGCGATTTATCATGAACCTATCATGAACCTATCATGGGATTGTTTCGGTAGGCAGTTTACAATTACTTTGAGGATCAGGAAGCAATCAGAGCCGAATGATTTTAGAGAAAATAGAGGTATTGGTTTCGGACAGACACGACTTTGACTTTCGGGATTTTGAAGAATGCAAGGGGATAGTAGTTTCTCCTCATTAAAAATATTAGAAAGAGGTGTAATAACAGATGGCATTTTGCAGGCAATGTGCACAGCAATTGGCGGATGACGACCTGTTCTGCACGGTATGCGGGGCGTCACAAGGGGCAGTCGGGGCAGCTACAGGTCGACCTGGAACTGCATCAAATGACCGCTTGAATGAGGTTATGGGGGTGGCAATAGGAATACTGACCAGACCTATCAGCACCATCCGTGCTGTTGTGGGAATGGATTTTCATACCATCGGAATTTTGGGAGGGGCTATTGCTATCCTAACCGGTCTACTAGGTATGTGGGCGGTTTCTGCTTTGGGAAATTCCATTATGGATATGATTCCGTTTGCTTCAATGGGGAGCAGTAGTTGGACTTCGGATTTCCCCTGGGGAAAAGTATTTGCCTATTCACTGGTAGGTATCATCATGATTATGCTGGCCTTATTCCTCGGCCTTTTTAGTATAGGAAAACTGATGTTTAAATCCAATTCGACTGCTATACCTTATCTAAATGTGGCAGTGGCCAGTACTATTCCGACGATTGCAGCTATGATCATTGGCATTATCTTCTGCTACATTTTTGCACCCATGGGCTTCCTGGTTTTTAATATGGGCACCATGGTTAGCATAGTGTGCATATTCTTTGGCCTCAAGGAAATTAGTCTTGGAGAAGATGACCGTTTGGCTTACGGCTTAGCCCTGGTTTTCCTGGTCTATTACTTTGTACTTTACCTGGTGGGCAAGATTCTGGCTTCCATGTAACACTCACCGCGAGAGATTCCTTAAAACTTCCTCAAAGAGAAGGGCCTCATGCGAGTCATAACCTGGCTAGCATGAAAATAACATGAAACGCTATCAGATGGGTACCAGCATATAGTATATTCTTTTCGTAATCACTCTGATGTGGGATGCACGTTGATTCATAGAAGAGCTTGGAGAAAATCTGAAAGCAAAGATATTCTTTACAATCTTGGAAACATGGACAATAGCAGGCGCGGATAGGGGCATTGCTTGATCTCTATGATAATTCCATTACAGGCGAAACAAGCCGTATTTAAATATATCGAATTATTTTACAACCGGAAAAGACTGCACTCTGAAAATGGCTATATAGCGCCATTAAACTGAAAGACACAGCATGATCGTAAAACGAAAGCTAAGCAACAGCAATTAGGGGTTCATCGTGTCTAAGGGTTCTAGGTAAGGTCAATATATATGTAAGGATATTTAGCATCAAAGGTAGTATGGCTTTATATCCTTTTCTTTTAGTCAGACAAACTTAGTCAATATTTTGATTGTTATTTGTTAGATTATTGACTCCTATCAGGTGAAAACAAACAGGGATTAAAATAAGTGAATGGAGGGATTGAAATGTTAGAAGATATTCATGAGCAACAAACAGTCAATAGAGGAAAGTTCTATAACCAACTAAAACGATTTAATTATTTTAATCTTATTGCTATGATGCTTTTCGCTTTCGCTTTTTGCACAGTCCCATCATTACCGGCTAGAGCCGAAGACGCTCCCCGGGTGTCCATAGATGGTCAAGAGATTGCTTTTGATGTGCCGCCGGTGATTGTGGAGGGGCGGGTGCTGGTGCCATTACGCGCCATATTTCAGGGTTTGGGATATGATATAGGGTGGGTTGATTCAGAACAAACCGCATCTGGTTTTATTGGGCATCAAGCATTTAATATAAAAGTAGGAGAATATTTTGCAACATTAGACAACACAACTATAAACTTTGATGTACCGGCACAAATAATAGATGGGCGGGTATTAGTGCCGTTGAGAGTGGTGGCGGAAGCCTGTTTGTGCAAAGTGGAATATGACGCTTCATCAAACGCAGTAAATATATCAAGAGGAAATGTGCAAGTGCTTGGCCTTTCATTATGTCAAGGGTATAATTCGGCTTTTTCGGGATATGGTGTCGATAGTAAGTTCAGTGTAAAGTCACCTTCAATATTCGGGGTAATTGATCTTGCTGGGGGTTTCTCGCAAGAAATTACATTTAACTGGTATTTTGTAAATAACGGGACAAAGGAATTGTTAATGTCTAATACACTGCCATACGAAATGTACGGCGGCTACTCTATTTTGCCTCAAGATAAATATCGCATAGGAGACTGGCAGCTTCAGGTTGTATTACGGAACCACATTTTGCAGACTTGCAACTTTTCGATCAATGATGATCCAACCATATATGCTACCAAAGACTTCGATATCGGTACATATAAGGGGTATATTTTATTAGGACGGCCGACTGGGTGGGGAGAAATCAAAATGAATAATGGAGTGTTCATAAGAGGCGGATGTGGTAGTACTAATTATCAGGTAATTGGCGAATATGATACCTGGTATGACTTGCCGTTTGAACTCGATTTATCAACAATTTCCGTTACTAAAGGGGATTGGAATTACCCAGATGGGACCGAATTCTCAGGGGAATATGCACCATATATATACGCTAGTTCGAAGACAGTAACGGATAAAAAGGATTTTCAATATTACTATTATGTAAATGGGACTTTCACTTATGCAGATAATAGTACGAAATCTGTTCGCGGATATTATAAGGGTTTTGATCCTACCTATCGCTTTGATAGAATACCCCTACTGGATGGCACCCCTGAAGAGGCAGCCAGGGCAGGGAAAGTCCAATAACATTAATAAACAACATAATGTGTGTCATTATCCAAAAGGAGACTTTAACAAGAAGATCGGCTGAACGCAATAGCCAAATCTCGCGTGATCTATCCGTGACGTATTGTCGGGGGAGCAGGGGTCTTGTGCTTGGGGCTGTTGATCCCCATAATACACAAAATGCGAAACAGGAAGGCGCAGAAAGAGGCGGATACACTACCTGGCAGATAAGACCGATGTCCAAAGAGAATGTAATACCGGACGGTGAGGAGAGGGAATATTCTAAGAAAACTGGGAGAGGAGTATAGTATGAAAAAGTTAATAATCTGCTGCATATGTATCTGTTTACTGGCAGCACTTTTAGGAGGATGCTCGAAATCAACCTCTACCACGAAAACAAAAATCGAGGAAGCTAGTCTCTTTCCAGTCAAGGTTGATAGCAAATGGGGTTTTATTGACAGTAAGGGTAATTTGGTTATAAAACCACAGTATGAAAATAATTTCCCCTATTTTCATGAAGGACTGGCCGCAGTAAAAATAAACGGCAAATGGGGGTTTATAGACACTAAAGGCAAGACGATTGTTGAACCGCAATATGATTTACCAAAGGAATCTTATATTATGTTTAGTGAAGGCCTTTCCGCAGTATATGTAAACGGTAAATGGGGCTACGTAAACGATAAAGGAAAGATGGCCATTGATCCCCAATATGATGAGGTTCATAGCTTCTCTGAAGGTCTTGCAGCAATAAAAATTCAAGACAAGTTTGGATTTATCGACACAAGAGGCCGGACGGTTGTTGAACCACAATATTCCAATGCATTTGATTTTTCTGAAGATTTTGCAGTTGTAGAAAACAATAACAGATGGAGTTACATAAACAAGAATGGTAAGGAAGTTTACCATCTCGATGGTCACTTTCAAGGAATAATACCGTTACAATCGTTCCATGAAGGTTTTGCCGCCGTATGGATTAATGATAAATGGGGCTTTATTGATAAAAATTGCAAACTAGTCATTCAACCTGTGTATGAAACCTTCGATGCACCGGCGCCAAGATTTTCCGAAGGATTAGCAGCAGTAAAAGTAGATCAGGATAAATGCGGGTTTATAGACACTACTGGTAAGATAGTCATTCCAGCTATATATAAAAGTGTCAAGAATTTTAAAGAAGGCCTGGCTGCGGTTGAAGATGTCGGGAAGTATAGTTATATATGGGGATATGTTGATAAGACGGGGAAAGTGATCATCCAGCCTCAATATGAATTTACTTCAGGATTCAGTTTTGGATTGGCCAGTGTTACGATAAACAGTAAAGAAGGAATAATCAATAAAACCGGCCAGATGATTATTCAACCTCAATATGAGGTTGCTATTCCGGCTAGATCAGATCTTGTACAAGTATTCTCAGAACGAGGGAATGAGTCCGACAACTTTGGGTATGTTGACCTGAACGGCAAAATGTTGTGGCCGCAGCAAGAAAAAAAGTAGCCGAAAGCTGGCTAAATAACAAATAGCTAATATTAAAAGGAGCGTAGGAGATTGATAAAATGTCCAGTCTGCAACCATGAGAATACTGATAACAGCAAGTTTTGTGGTTATTGTGGATATAGCTTTGCCGGAACTCCGACGGGAAAACTTAATCCCGACACCATGCTCGAAGGTCGATATATCATTATAAAAACGATAGGTCAGGGTGGTATGGGGGCGGTATATTTGGCCCTGGATACCCGGCTTAAGAATATGCCGGTAGCCATCAAAGAAATGAGCACCAAAGCGGTAGGCGGAGACCTTCAGGGAGCAATTGATAGCTTTCAAAAGGAAGCACAACTTCTGATAAACCTCAGACATCCTGCATTGCCGATCATCTATGATTTCTTCTCCAGAGAAGAAAATCGCTGGTATCTGGTCATGGATTATATCAAAGGCGATAACTTAAAAGCAGAATTGCAAAAAAGAGGCCCCATACCAGAAGCAGAAGTAGGCAACTGGGCTATGCAACTATGTGATATCCTGGACTTCCTGCATAAGCGTAATCCCCCCGTAATATTCCGCGATTTAAAACCAGATAACATCATGCTTACACCTGAGGGACAAATAAAACTCATCGATTTCGGTATAGCCCGAAACTTCCAGCCAGGCAGTACTGCAGATACCACCGCCTATGGCTCTGGTGGTTTCGCTCCTCCAGAACAATATGGAATAAATCAGACCGATCCTCGTTCTGATATATATGCCCTGGGAGCTACATTGCATTTCTTAATAACCGGAATAGACCCATCAAAGGGCCCATTCAGGTTTGAACCACCAAGCCAATATGTGAATGTTTCTATTAATTTGGAAAAAGCTATTATGCAGGCACTGGAACTAAAAGCAGAAGACCGACCTCAAAATATTGAGGCATTTAAGGCCATAATATCGCAGCCTATAATAGAAAAAACAGCCCTACAGGAAAGCGTTTCCCCAACCAATGATTCCTCACCTACTGAAATAATCGCCAGCACATGGAACGAAGCTGACACTGTGCCTTTAAATATATATCAAAATCAATCGGTACCCGTACCGGCAGCCGTCATGAACGATAAACCCCAAAATCAATCTATTGCCGGGAACACTGTGCATCAGAGTAATCCGGATGTGAGCAATATGAAAAGCAATGGAACAAATAGAAGATACCTGTTTGCGGGTGCAATGATAGTAGCCGTAATGCTGCTAATAGGCGGTGGTGCATTTTGGTTACATAAAGCCCGGTATGAGCAGGCAAATACAAGTGAACAAATTTCTAATAATCAAGCGATAATGCAGCAAGCCCAATCTAGTGATACTGCAGATTTGTCAAATAGTATGGATAAAAACAATCAATCAAGCAAACAGGACCAAACGATGAATCAAAATAAAAACAGCAAAGTGATAGTACAAACTAACCTTGAGGAATTAAACAAAGGGGAGCAGATTGCAAACCAATATGATTCCCTCAGGGTGAACTTAATAAAGATGTTGAATAATCTCGCCGCTGGGCAGGGTTCTATTGATGATTTTTACAATACATGTAGTTCTGCAACCACGGATAGGCAAGCTTTATTAAGCGATGCTCAATCACTCCGCTACCATTCTAATAACCCAGAGATTCATAAGGATTTGATTAATATGCTTAATTATTCTTTAGAATATTGCACTGTCTGTAGACAAGGAGCAGATGCTGTGAAACGGTCTGATGATAATGGCTTGAATAAGGCATTAAGCCAGGCACAAAGTCTATCTGAAAAGATTCAAGCGAGCCTGGACGCATATACGGATGTAATTAAACAAGAGCGAAACCGGTTAAAATCGGACACTTAAGGAAAATATGTCCCCGCTTGCCAAGACATAGAATTGAAAAACCTCAAATAGATTATTTTCTCCGTCCGACAGGGCCTTGTATAACCAGCATATCTCAGGGAGATATCAGGAGGGCGTCATTCTAATAATACTGATTCTACAGTATTATTAATGAAACTACTGGGTTAGATTGTATTTTCCTAAGGAGGTACGGCCAATTGAAAAAAAACTGCCTTATATTTGTTATTATTCTACAAATGTTTACCATTGCTATGCCAGTTGCTCAAGCCGAAAGTCCCCCTAGGGTCGTTCTAGATGGGCAGGAGCTCTCATTTGATGTGCCACCGATCGTAGTGGATGGAAGGGTGTTGGTTCCCCTTGGAGGAATTTTTAAAACCATGGGTTATCCTGTCCATTGGGAAGGGAATGATCAATCAATAACGGCCCAAATAAATCAACAATACTTCTGGATGAAAGTGAATGATGACGTTGCCTACATTCAAGATAGAGCCATTCATATGGATGTACCAGCACAAATTGTTGATGATAGAGTTATGGTGCCGCTGCGGGTGATAGCAGAAGCTTGTCTTTGTAAGGTTGAATATAATGAGAGCTCTAATACCGTGTCGATATTTAAGGGAACTAAGCAAGTCGAGTATTATTCGATATATAAAGGATACGATCCATTTACCGTGAAAGGAATTGACGTGAATGCTAGAGATATAAACAGTAAATCTCCACAGGTCTTTGCTGAAGCAGGTATTATTGGGAATACAGATAGCGCGATAAATATTGAATGGGCCTATATAACTGACTCCAGTCAGGAATTAGCTGAGACACAGACAGAGAAAATTGCCGAGGGCAAAGTATATTCCATACTTCCAAGAGAGAAATATAAAACCGGGCAATGGATAGTTGCGCTTAAAATAAACGGCCAGATTGTTCAGAGTTATTCCTTTAAAATTAATAATTCTTCCGGTCAATACGGTAACCTGCACTTCCCAAACGGCGAATATGAAGGTTATCTGGAAGGAAACAATCCTGTTGGGTACGGTGAGATAAAAATGAAAGATGGAACAAAAATAATAGCTGGATTCTCAAAAAATAAGGGTGTTTATGCTCCTTTTAAAGATTTGACATCCCAAGAATTAAACCCGCTGGACATAGGCGTGACAACTTCCAATATCGAGGGGTGCTGGTTATATCCAGACGGCAGTAAATTTGATGGGACGGTATTTCCTCTTTTCGCATTCAAAAACCAGGAAGATTTGGATCGGCATATATATGACCTGTACTATGATGTTAAGGGAACATTCGTTTCCGCAGATGGCAACCGGAGACAACTGTCTGGATATTACAAGGGTTTTGAGCCATCTTTTCGTTTTGATCAGTTTGTCAAGGATGGATCCGCATGGGATGTAGTAAAAAACTAGCGAATCGCAATTCGAATTGAAGCATAAAGCAAGAAAAGCGAAGCTGAGGGATGGACACTTAGCTTCGCTTTTTTCATTTCATAAAAAGTTGAAACAAGGATTTTTCGCAAGCCGTACCCCCTTTTACCATTTTCTGCAGGGCTCCAGCTCAATCGCGGAGTATTATCGCAGTCCTAAATGTTCCCGAAAAACAGAATATATTGAAGAATAACCGAAAATTCGATAGATTTAAATAGACTAGATAATGACTTTGCTTCAGAAACCACCTTTAGAACGACCTTTGGAAACATATACTTTTCAAGTTATCTGGAGATTATCTAGAGACTCTCATCCACTATGTCTGAACAGTCGTCATCCCATGTATGGACGCTTATACGTACACATAAACTATGCTACTCCTATCATCCTGGAAGAACAGAACCTGGGCACCTGGTTATTCCCCGTAACAGACAACACATTGGAGGTCGGGCTTTGCAAACAATCAATACCTATTATGATGACTACATAAGTTTGGAGAAATTCGTAAGAGACAATAGTGAGCTGCTGTCGGCCGATAATAATAGGGCCGTTATGGTGCAGGTTTTTAGCGGTATTTGTGATGAGAATTATTTGCTCGTCATTTCCAAACAGATTCGTGAGCTGATTCCTCACGCCCAAGTGATTGGGACAACCACCAACGGAGAGATAATGAACGGATTGGTCAGCGGCCTAAAAACCGTACTTTCCTTTTCCGTTTTTCATCACAGTGAGATTAAAGTAGTCTTCGCCGAAAAAAAAGATAGGGACGATTATGAGTTGGGACATTCGATTGCAACCTCGGTAAACAGTGACAGAGCAAGGATATTAATTCTGTTTTCGACCGGGTTAACGGTGAACGCTAGCCAATTGTTAGAAGGAATCCAATCATTAAATCCGGATTTGCCAGTAGCAGGGGGCAATGCGGGTGACAATTATACTAATACTCATGGGTTTGTATGTTGCAACGAAGACATTACTGACTGTGGAGTTGTTGGCGTTATCATCGAGGGTGATTATTTAACAGTCTCGTGTCACCATTATTTGGGCTGGCAGCCTATAGGCAAAGAAATGACGATCACTAGAGCAGAAGGTTCGCGCGTATATACAATTGATCATATACCTGCATATCAAGTTTACTGCCATTACCTGGAGATTGACTCGACTTCCGATATTATTGATGCAGCTGAATTTCCACTGACTATTTGCAAGACTAATCTTAATATCGCCAGAGCACCGTTCTTGCGATATGATGACGATTCAATTAGTTTCTTCGGCGACATTGCTGAGGGAGAAAAGGTACAGTTTAGCTTTGGTCATGTAGAGATGATTTTAGAACAAATTGACACCTTGCTAAAAAAAATTAAGCAACAACCTGTCGAGAGTATTTTTGTATATTCCTGTGCTTCGCGGAGAGCGTTTCTCCAGGAATCAACTCAGATTGAAACGCTGCCTCTTCAAAAAATAGCTCCTTCAACTGGCTTTTTTACTAGCGGTGAGTTCTTCCATGTAGACAACTGCAACTATTTTCTTAATACAACGATGACCACACTGGCATTATCAGAGGCAGGTGATACTAAGGGAGCCTTAGCGCCAGAAACAGGGACTCTCGACTATCCGGGAGAAAAGAGTGGTGATGAAACTACCAAAGACAACATTGCGGATAGAAGCATAGTAGTATTGAGAGCGTTAACTTCTTTAGTCAACAAAGTAACAAGTGAGTTAAATAATAAAACTATCGACTTGCAAATGGTAAACCAACAAATCCAAGAAGCGAGAGAGGCTGCGGAAGCAGCCAACCAGGCTAAAAGCCAATTCCTTGCCAATGTTAGCCACGAAATCAGAACACCCTTAACCGGAATTATTGGTATGACTGAATTGCTCCTGGATACAGCCCTGAATGAAAACCAAAAAGATTTGGCCGACTCCGTACTTGATTCCTCATTACATTTACTCAATATTATTAATGAAATTCTTGATTTCTCCAAAATGGAAGCAGGTAAACTGACTATTAAGGAAACGACCTTTGAGATAAACAGTCTCTTGAAACGTGTTGTCAGGTTGGAATCAGCCCAGCTTGGCGGAAAAAAGTTGGAACTGATATCCCTTATCGACCCGACTATTCCCCAATTCCTAATTGGTGATCCTATACGGCTTACACAAGTATTGTTGAACTTAACAGGGAACGCGATAAAATTTACCGACCAGGGGCGAATTAGCATACAGGTATTTGCGGACAAGTCTTCTGATGCCGGTTTATTAATTCGTTTTGAAATAAATGACACTGGCATCGGTATAGCCAGGGAGGACCAGGACAACTTATTTTCCCCCTTTATGCAAGTGGACAATTCTACCACCCGGACTTATGGCGGTACTGGCTTGGGTCTGGTGATTAGCCGCGAACTTGTAAATCTAATGGGTGGAGAAATGGGATTTGACAGCGAAGTAGGGAAGGGTTCCACTTTCTGGTTTACCATCCCCTTTAAAGAAGATTCTTTAACCAGTGGGCAAACAGAAAAAGCACCTTTACTTCTTGCGGATAGGAATAGTATAAATAACCATGAATTACCTCCTTCAACCAACATAGACCGGCCCACCTATCGCGTGCTGCTGGTAGAAGACGATCCTGTATGTAGAAAGGTGGCCAATCTCCAATTAGATAAGCTGGGAATTGTCGTAGATCAGGCTCGCAATGGAGTCGAGGCTGTTAAGGCAACCCTCTCGAATGACTATTCCCTAATATTAATGGATTGTCACATGCCAGGGATGGATGGCTTTACAGCCACTCGAGCTATTCGAGCAGCTGAGCTGGAGAACGGTCGGCATCTCCCCATTATTGCCATGACCGCTCGTGCCTTGGAAGAAGACAAAGATCTCTGTGCTGCTGCAGGTATGGATGATTACTTGAGTAAGCCTTTCGATTCCAAACAATTGTTTTATGCTATCAAGCAGTGGCTTCCCAAATTTGACTTGTAGAAG
>DATMYR010000011.1:0-6935 GCA_035560815.1 Syntrophomonadaceae bacterium
GAGTGTGTAAAATAAATTGTGCTTCTGCTCTTTCCATAGATAAAATTAAATGGAAAGGCAGGATTACATATGGAGAAGAAAAAACTAGTATCCCGGGCCGAACTGAAACAGTTCATCAAAGAGAATAACATGAAAACAGTAGAGGACGTCCAGAATGTGCTGAAAGACATCTTTGCAGAGACGCTCCAAGAGATGCTGGAGGCCGAACTGGATACCTCTTTGGGCTACGAAAAGAACGATTCAGAGAATAAGCAAATCTCTAATCGGCGCAATGGACATAGCCAGAAGTCCGTGCGCAGCGAATATGGTGAAGTTGATCTCCAGGTGCCCCGAGATCGGGAAGGTGAATTTAACCCACTGATCGTGAAGAAGCACCAAAAGAGCGTAACCGGGATTGAGGATCAAATTCTAGCCCTATACGCCAAGGGGGTCAGCACTAGGGAGATTCAGGATCACCTTCAGCAGCTTTATGGAATAGATGTATCTCCAACCCTCATATCCAATGTTACCAATAAAATCATGCCAGTGGTCAAGGAATGGCAGAATCGGCCTTTACAGAAAATCTACGCTGTTGTCTTCTTGGATGCCATCCACTTCAAAGTTAAGCAGGATGGTCAGATCGTCAACAAAGCCGCTTACATGGTCATCGGCATTGACTTGGATGGTACCAAAGACGTCTTAGGGATCTGGATCGGTGAGCATGAATCGGCAAAATTCTGGCTTAACGTATTAAACGAACTCCGAAACCGTGGAGTTCAGGATATCCTTATCGTCAGCGTAGATAACCTGACGGGATTTAGTGAATCGATCGCAGCTTGTTTCCCTGATACGGAAATTCAGAAGTGCATTGTCCACCAGGTGCGCAATTCTATACGCTATGTCTCTTACAAAGATGTCAAAAAGATCACCGCTGCCTTAAAGCCCATATATACCGCATCATCTGAGGCCGCAGGTGCCGAAGAACTCAATCAATTTGAGGCCTCCTGGGGAGAGAAATATCCCCTAATCGTGCGATCCTGGCGTAATAACTGGACGGAGATATCCACCTTCTTCAAATATCCGCCGGAAATTCGTAAGATCATCTATACTACCAACATGATCGAAAGTTATCACCGGCAGCTACGTAAGGTAACCAAAGGAAAGAGCATCTTCCCAACGGATGACGCCCTTCTAAAAATGCTATTTATGGCCACCCAGGACGTCCTTCGGAAGTGGACGGGGAGGGTTCAAAACTGGGGTCAGATTCTGCTCCAGTTATCAATTTTCTTCCCGGATAAGGTTAAGGCTCATCTCAGGTAGCATTGATGGGTCAAGAGCAAAGCACAAAACTATTTACAGACCCGTAGAAAGCCGCAAAGGCCAGGGCACAAAATTACCATGAAACTATGAACGGATTTTCCCAGGCTTCGAGAATGATTATATAGCCTCCGATGAGGAATTCTTTAAATCCAAGGTGTTCATCATTGCATCAAATACCCTGTTATATTTGTCATAATTTTTTTGCTCTGCAATAACTTCATAATAAACAGTGAATCCATTATTATATACAAAAACCATGCTTCTTCCTTTTAAGGTTGCCAGTCCTTGGCGGCACGTGTAGACAAATTCGTAACCGTTGCCCCAGTCTTTTTTAACATCAAGTTTCGCTGTTTCCATATTGAGGTCTGTAAGAACTTTTTCAGATTGATGTTTCGCAAATTCAATATAAGCATCAGGATCACTCAGTTTCTTCATCATATCGGTTGACAATTTGGCAACATGGATACATACATTCTCCGTAAAAAGGTCATTATCCTCAGAGGGGGAGAGAAAATAGACTATTTGGTCCTTAGCGACAACCTTCCATGTTTTAGGATAGCTTATGGATCCAAAATAATTATTATTAAAATTTATTTTATGGGGTATCAATTCCTCGCTAACAGCATCCTTCTTGGTATTGGCGAGATTAAAAATCGGTTTTTTATTCACATAATAGTCATAGTAGAACGAATTCTTTTTATCCTGAATTACTACATTGGTATCTATGCCTTGTTTATATTTATAAAGGTTGAGATTAGTCGTTGGGGACTGATAACCAGTGACTGTTTCTGCATATCTCTTACCATCAAACACGAAATAGATGCACACGCTTTTACAACCAATAAAATCTCCCCACTTAGCTTGAACATAGTCGTTTAAGAGTGCTTTCCTATTTTCGTCACTCAGGGATTGAAAAGCTTGTAAGTCTTCTTGTGATTTTGCTACCAAAATAGCCAACCCTTCTGTATTATCTATTCCGAAGGGATCAGTGGACGCACCATCAATGGGACAGTAGTCTAAGTTTTTCTTCAGGCTCTCCATTATCTTCTTTTCATCTACCGCTATGGTGCTGGTATTATCATCTGGTGACGTAATATAGATTTCCTCGGTATCTGCTACCCAAGTTACGGCAGCCCCCAAAGATTCTGCTACAAAACGCAGCGGGACATAGGTTCTATCATTGCTAATGGTAGCCGGAGTATCAAGAGTAGTTGGTTTATCATTAATTTTAGCTTCATTATTATCAATTTGTAGGGTTATTGAGGTTTGATCCTTAATGCAGTGAATCGTTTGGCTTTCTCCATCCCATTCAACATTGGCACCCAAGGCCTCAAAGATCGCCCGCAGGGGTACGAGGGTCCTCCCGCCAACAACCATAGGGGCGGTGTCACTTTCCAGGGCTTTTCCATCTATTAAAATAGTAATTCCGGTCAGACTCTGAAACAGATCTGAATCCCTGATCTTATCCAAATCCGTATCTTTAATAGCCCTTTCTTTCCATCGGCTATCCATAACTAGCACTTGTTGAAGCAATTTCAGGGATGACGTCTGATCATTCGTAAGACTGTAAATACATGCTTTATCGTAAATGGCCTCATAATTCTTGGGATTTAGAATTAATGCCATATCAAGATCCTTTAAACTGGCATTATAATTTTTCAGATAATAATAACAGCTTCCTCTCCATATCAACGTTTCTGCATTATTGGGGTCAAGCTCTATGGATTTGGTATAGTAGCGAATCGCATCTTCATACTTTTGGTCCTTCTGCGCTTTTATGCCATCAATATTATTATTCATTATTTGAGTGTCTATAGAATCTTCGGCGTATACTGGTAATCCAGGACATATACCAACAATGAGCACTATTAACACTATTGAACATATTCTCCTCAAACAGAACACCCTTCCTATAGATATTCCCATATTTAATTGATTCTTTATTCTTATTACATCTCCTGCATACATTGTTAAATTGTGTAAGAAAGTTGCGAACAACCCCGTCAGACTGTGTGTAAAGTCCTCTTTTAATCTCACTGTATCAAGGGGAGGGCAGGCTGTTGACACTCTTGACAAGCCTCATAGGAGAATTTGCCTCTCATATTTGGCTTTTATAAGGCGGATAAGTCCAGAACCAGAGAAGGCGGTGGAGCCGGTCTCGGTCTTAGATTATTTGTAAGGGAGTCTTTTCAAGCTGTACTAATATCGTCCCTTGACTCATTCTGAATAACTTAAACTTACCGATTGACTGACCGGATCCCAATTTACCTTGCAGCCCAGGTTCTGAGAGATAAAATTAACAGGCAGCAGGGTCCGGCCCGGGGGTACGGTTAAGGGCGTAACCATACTGTTCTGAGGATCTATCATAACTTCAAGGCCATCTACACGGGCGGTATTTTTCCCTATCCACATTTCAATCACTTTATTATTTAAGGATATAGTCGCTTTTTGTGCATTTTCGTCCCAGTCCAGTTGGGCTCCCAGGGGTTCGGTAAGATATCGTATGGGCAGCATAGTTCTTCCCTCAACAGTGATTGGAGCAATATCCATCATTTTGGTTTCCCCATTAACCTGGTAGGAAATATCGCCCAGCTTAAGACTAATATTTACACTGGTCAACACTTGATTTTTATTCGGATTTTGAACGAAATTGGTACTCTGTCCGGGTGTCGTTATGCCAATCTCATTAGAGTAATCCGACCAGTAGCGGTTGTAATAGGAATCTTGGTACCAGGATCGCATCCGGTAAAAGTACTGCGTATTGGGAAGCAAAAGAGAATCGAGGTAAGTGGGCTCAGTTCCCTGTGCTGTTCCGATTTCTGTATAAGTTCCCCCGGCTTTTTTTCTTTCGATAGAGAACCCATTAGAGGAAACGTCAGATGCCCAGGTAAGCGTGACCTGATTGGGCGATTGTACACTCAAATTCAATCCTGTGGGAGTCAGGGCTCCTGTGTACCCATCAGCTATTGCACATATACTATCACCTGCCGCGTTATAAGCCCAGAGTTTGAATCCGTATTTCTTGTGGGGCTGCAAACCGGTAATCTTCAGGCTTGTTACGTTGGGGTCAAGTAGATAAACTTGATCTGGTTCAGCTACTCCAGTAAACGGATTGGCAGGCTTATCGCCATACCGTTCAATCCTGAATCCGTCTTCATTATCTGAATTGTCACTCCAGGTTAGTTCCATGGAAGTCGATCCCAGTGCTTGCGGATAATTAAATACAGGATAGACAGGAGCACCGGTCGGCAGCACAACATCGGCCGTGTTTGAAAGACCTGCTCCCCCCGCGTTATAGGCTATGACACGGTAGGTATACTTGACCTTACGTTCCAGATCGGTTGGTTCTTCCCACTTGAAGCTGTTGGCGGGAAGCTCAGCAACAGCTGCCAAACCACCGCCTGCTTTGGCTCTTTGTACAACGTATTTGTCCTCATTGTTGGCCGTATCTCCCCAGAAGAGGCGCACGGTCAAGCGCCCGTCGGACAGCAGGGCTTTGGCCCGCAGCGCCGCGGGAGAGCTGGGTGAAGGGATATTGGACATAACCTGAATATGGACGTCATTGCTATAACCAGAGGAATCGCTGTTGTTATAAGCTTTTACACGGTAAAAGTAGTCTTCACCAGGGAAAACAGCGTATACGGAAAGTTCGTTTTGTTCGTAAGTGGTTACGTTCGCCCCTTCATTATCAATGGGAAAATAGGAATCATCACTGCTTGATTTGCGTTCGATGGTGAAGCCAGTCTCATTCGTTGAATTGTCAGTCCAATGCAGGACCACTTTACCGATTTCAGAAGATTCTGCAGTAAGATTGCTGGGGGAACGCAGAGTCAGTGTGCTGTTGGGGGAGATATTACCTGGATTGGTTTTAGTGATACCCGGATTAATCTGGATTGTTGCCGCTGAAGTGGATCGAATGCCGCTTTGAGTAAATAGTAGGGCACTGATCAATATTACAAACATCAATTTTGTTGTTTTCGTCACTGTACATCCCCCTTATTTTATTAAACATAGTGTGAATAGTATTTGAGGACTAATCAAAGTGTAATGTTTTGGAGATACATCCACCTTATTACAGCTTACCATTCGTAATTTGGGGGTGCAATAATTGGATATACGTACTTCTAACTCTTCTGTAGAGGCTTGAAAATTTCCGGCTACTTTTTGGTTTATGAAAGATCCCCAATAGGTGGTCGTATAATAAGTAGCCATATTATACGGAGGATACAATGGAGCATTTTACGATATTTAGAAAGAGAAAAGCCCTATGGTTGTTAATATTACTGGGTGCCTTTATCTATTTGAATAATACTTCGATTTTAGCTCAACACCGTTTTGGAAAACCTTTGCTTCTTGCGCACCGTGGTCTGGCTCAAACTTTCAGTATGGAAGGGATTACGGGAAACACCAATACTGCCCAACGGATTTTCCCACCGGAGCATTCCTATCTTGAAAACACTATTCCTTCTATGGAAGCAGCATTTCAAGCTGGGGCTGACATCGTCGAGTTCGATATCCAATCAACAAAAGACGAGCAATTTGCGGTTTTTCATGACGCAGAGTTGAACTATAGAACTGAACACTCGGGGGCAGTAAAAGATTATACGATGAGTGAATTGAAGCAGATGGATGTTGGCTACAATTACACAGCCGATCAAGGCCAAACCTTCCCATTTCGTGGCAAGGGAATCGGGCTTATGCCTTCTTTGGACGAAGTGTTGACTCACTTTCCTGAACGCTCATTTTTGATTCACATTAAAACAAATGAAGCACAGGATGGGGAACTCCTGGCTCAATATCTTGCCAAGCAAAGCAAAGCCCGCTTGACTCAATTGGCAGTATACGGCGGAGACAGGCCCATAGCGGTATTGCAGCAAAGACTCCCTCAGCTTCGAGTTATGTCCATGACAACTTTAAAGGAAGCACTCCTTTCTTATGCTGCGGTTGGCTGGATAGGGTACATTCCTGAATCCTGCAGGAATACCGAACTGCATATACCCCTTACATATGCGCACTTCTTGTGGGGATGGCCTGATCGCTTTCTGAACCGAATGGACAGCGTAAACACACGTGTATTTGTTGTAGCCGGTGATGGGGAGTTTTCCGAAGGCTTTGATACAGCAGCTGATATTAAGCTACTACCTTCCAACTATACAGGGGGGATTTGGACGAATCGCATTGACCGGATAGGACCATTATTTGGCAAGCGGTAAGCAAGGTTAAAGGAGCGATAGTATTTGAAATGAGACTGATAGATGATTGATGGTTTGCAGTCTATGGAAATGGATTATATTTTCGTATCTACTATATTCCTGTTACTTGCAGGTACATAATAAGATTCCTGTTTTTGTTTGGTATTTAGATTATCAACAAACTTATTCCAACTTTGAGCAAGAATATCAAGGCTACCCTGGACGAATTGGGCAATGTGCTCTTCAGGATTATCCATTTCGAGTGTAACTCCAGTGTACTTCGAATAAAGTGCATCGCTTAAAAAAGTGAGACAATTCGTATATGACTTTCCAAAATTAGTGGAATTATTGTAATCTATGTTAGCAAAAGATTGAAAAGCACTATTCAATTTTGACAGTTCCTCATTATTAACGCTTTTCCAATTAGTTATAAAAGTATTCATT